>NZ_RJTM01000112.1 GCF_003725735.1 Sinomicrobium pectinilyticum
GACAGTAAAAATAAGGCCTCCGAGATTTCGGGGGCTTTTTTTATTTCTACCTGGGGACAATAAAGGATTTCCGGAAAACCTATAATTTTTTCTGCTTGCTTAAGAACTTACCTCGACTTTTTACATTTTAGCGAAAAGCCGAGACAAGCTCTATATATTGTTTATTCCTTAATCACTTTTTTTGTATGGACATTCCCGTTTTTGTCAGTGAACTTTACCAGATAATACCCCTTACGTAACGAAACCAGGGAAATAAATTTTCTTTTGGCCTGTTTTCCGGAATACCTGGTTACCGTCCTGCCAAAGTAATCTACAATAACTATTTCCTCAAGACTTTCAGTACTGTTTATATAAAGTGTATCGTGTACCGGGTTTGGAAAAAGAATAAGTGTCTTTCCGGATTTAGCATCTGTTGTTGTCATAATATCAGTGTTTGAACCGGAATCTGCACCTGTACAAGAAGGGGCAATTGTCATGAGATTGAGTATGTAATAGCCAGAATCCGTATTTCCTGCCGGTTTTGATATTTCTATCCGGATAGTTCCCAGTGAGTCGGGACGGATTTTGTAGATTTCCACGACCTCCGAAGTGTTAAGTGCGGCATTCAGTATTCCTTCACCTTCATTAGAGCCTGTTACCTTATAACGAGTATACCTATCTCCGATAGTAAGGGTACTACCGCCATAAAAGGAAAAATCAAGATCCTGTTCCGTATCAAGCCCTTTTAGCAACAGGCAGGCAGATTCCATATCCGTACCAGAATAAAAAAAATCTGCGGTAGCCGCTTGTTCAAATCCGGTTTCGGTTTCAGTTAATCCCCCCGAGGATATCCCTGTAAAACCTTCGACAACTTCCAGTGAAATCCGTGTTTCCCCTCCTATGGAATCTATTAAATTAGGAATTTTACTGCCTGTCAAACGGCTGTTTTCATTCATATTATTCCAGGGAAAGGGAGACTGCATATTTATTTTACCAAAATCTATATAAACCGGGGACTCCAGGGTATTGATAAGGGGCCTTCCATTTTTATTCAGGTAAACAAAATGGACCTTATTGTCAGTAAGGGGGATTTCCTGTCCGCAGAACGTGACAGTTGCAGTTACATCCACAGCCCATATTGCCAACACTTTTTTGTTGTCTTCAGCTCTATCGAATACCAGTGCCCAGATATCCGGATCGCCCATGTTCCGGCGTTCTTCAAATGTCGGGTTTTGTCCCAGGGCTTCGGTCAATTCCTTGTAGGCGTGATACGCTGGCTTGGGATTCCAGTTCCAGCCCAACAGTCCGAAATTATGTTCACGTTCATAGGGAGAATAGCCATCATTATGCAGGTCGTACCAAAACATTTTTTCCACTCCGAGTGATAAATAGGTCAGGTAAACCCTTTGCAACAGATTAGCCTGTTCTTCCCATGTGTAGCCCGCATCCACCGCAGCGGTACTCATAAGTACGCCTCCCTGCCAGTCACCATAGGTATAAAGCGACATTCCTTCTGCAACCCGGTTTCCATCACTCCGCAGGGCTGTAATGATCGGATAATAGGTATCCCCTTCTTCCATGCCTTCTCCTGACAAGTAACGGGTCAGGTAAACATTATCCACTGCCGGCAGCCCTTCGTTTAACGCATCTTCAGAAGTCTTTACACTGGAAGAATTATACGGGTAATCCCCGGTCCAGAATGCCTCAAACTTCATTCTAAACATAGGATAGGTAATGTTATGACGCTCCTTGGTCTGCCAGATACCATTTTCGTCCAGGTATCGGACATAGTAAAATGGCAGTTTATTTACGGCAAGCAACAGTCCTCCTTTCTTCACATATCCCAAAAGCGGTTCCAGGAGCGGTTCGTCTATAGTAGTCCCTTCTGCCCCTATGAGTACCGGATATTCATCCGGGTCTAACGCCTGTAATTCGGTAAATGGAATGGCCACTATACTATCTTCACTGATACCGGGCAGCCAGTTACGGGAGCGTTCCACTTCATCCAGATCGGTTATCCGGGGGGAAACTGCAATCCCTACTTTCAGGTCTTTCAAATTCGCAGGCGGGGTCTTGCCCAGTTTTTTCAGCCCATAACCAATGGCCTTCAGCATAAAGTCCGGCTGCTGGTTCATCAACGGACTTTGAAATGACGTGGTCCCGAATTCGGTGATCCAAATGGGAATGTCGCCATCTCCATAATTGGCCATAACTTGTTTGAATTCTCCCATCACCCGTTTGGCCCGCAAGCTGCGATCAGGCCCTTCATTGTAGGGATGGACCGCAATAATATCAAAGTAGTCTTTTGCTCCTGCCTCATACATAGCTTTCAGGTATTCTGTATTCCAGCCAGTCAAACCGCCCACTACTACCTGGAGTTCCGGATCAATGGCCTTGATCTCTTCATAAGCCGCCTGTAACAGGGGTACATATTGGTTAGCATCGGGATGTGGCCTCCAGAATCCTCCATCTTCTTCGTTCCATATCTCCCAGTATTTTAGTTTGTCCTTGTACCTGGTTACCGTAGCCCGTACATAGTCCCGCCAGGCGTCCAGGTGTTCGTATAAAGGGGTAACGTCCGGCCTTGATCCCTGAATCTCGTTATCAAATCCCTGTAATACCGGTAAAAACATTATACCATATTCTTCTGTTTTGGCTATAAGATCGTCATAACGTTCAAAATTCATTGTTGCGGGATCTTTACAGATATAGGCAAACGAAAAATCCTCTCGCATCCACCTGATATCTGCATCCTCTACCAATCCGAATGATTTGTCAATATTGGCTAATTCTTCAGCCCTGTGGGGGTGTGCTGCCACACCCCAGGGCACTCTAAGTATATCGATCTCCTGGGAAAATCCGCAGTTCGTTAAAATGGAGAAAACTAAGGTGGGTAATATTTTTTTCATTATTAAAAGTTTTTAGTGATGGCTGATTTATTGGTGATGGATAATTTGGCGACCATGAATTAAGGTGTTGGTGGTTACTCACAGTGTATATCCTGTGAAACACCCCTGGTAACCGGGCTATAACTTAATGTTTTATTCATACTAATCCTGTTTTTGTTTTTTTAATACCAGGAACCCTGAATAGCACAATACCCATTAATGCGAGCGCAATTATCACTCCCACAGTGACCGAAAAAACTATCGGAAATGAGAAACCCTCCGGAGCCAGCAGGATATAGGCAACCACTACAGCCGTCATAAAAACCGACGGGATCAGTGCAATCCAGTAGTTCTTGTCCTGACGAATGAGATACACGCTCACCGTCCATAGTACTATTGTAGCCAGCATCTGGTTGGTCCAGGCAAAATACCTCCATATTACCCCAAAGTTGACAAGGGTGAGTAAATACCCCACCAGAAAAAGTGGGATGCTGATCATCAACCTGTTTTTGATCGATTTCTGATCTGCTTTCATAAAGTCAGCAATAATGATCCTTGCACTCCTGAAAGAAGTATCTCCTGAAGTGATCGGAGCCGCGACAACCCCTAAAATTGCCAGTAAGCCCCCCAGAGTACCCAATGCGCCATTGGAAATCTTGTTGACCATCAGGGCGGTGTTGTCACCATTATTGAGCATTTCCATATTGAGTTCCTTTATACCTCCGAAAAAGCCCATACTAATGGCTGCCCATATCAAAGCCACCATTCCTTCCGTTACCATCGCTCCATAAAACACCTTTTTGCCTTGCTTCTCATTACTGATACACCTCGCCATTAAAGGTGATTGCGTAGCATGAAATCCTGAAATAGCTCCACAAGCAATGGTTACAAAAAGCATGGGAAATACCGGGAAATCCTCTGATTCATAATGAAAGTTTGTAAAACCAGACAACCCCAACTCCGGAACATTCATGCCCTGGAAAATCATGGCAGCAAAAAGACCTAAAGACATAAACAACAGGGCAAAACCAAACACCGGATATAACCTCCCTATAATCTTGTCAATTGGCAAAATGGTGGACAGCATGTAATAAACCAATATGATCATGGTCCACCCAAAAAGGCTAATGGTCCCTTCTGTCATTCCTGCCAGGATCTTTGCAGGGCCCAGCAAAAAAACTGCACCTACAATGATCATTAATAGTACGGTAAATCCTCGCATAAACTGCTTAATCCAGCTCCCAAGGTAATACCCCGATACTTCCGAAACACTCTCTCCTTCATGACGCACGGACAGCATTCCGCAGAAATAGTCATGCACTCCACCGGCAAAAAGGCTGCCCAGCACAATCCATACAAAAGCCACTGGCCCCCATAATGCCCCTGCAACTGCTCCGAAAATAGGGCCAAGGCCTGCAATATTCAAAAACTGGATCAGGAAGATTTTCCATAATGGTAGCTTCACAAAATCTACCCCATCTGTTTTGGATATAGCGGGTGTTGGCCGCTCCGGCTCTGCTCCGAAGATCCTTTCTATAACTTTACCGTAGAACCGGTAGCCGAGAATTAGTATAATTATTGAAATACATAAGGTTATCATAATCATTTATCGGATTACCTCCATTTTTTAGGGTTAAAGAGCAGTATTTCAGCTTTACTGGCTTTGGCAAAACAAAAATTACATCTCCTCTTTCAATTTTATTTTTATTTTGTGTTTCCCGGGTTTCAACCGGATAACCTTTCTATTCCTTATCATAGTACTCTCCATATTTATTTCTAATAAAGGCACATGTTCCACATTAAAATAAGCCAATGTATTTCCGGGAATTTCAATATTATATACCCCATATTGCCCTGTCTTTTTATAAGAAGCTATAATAGCTCCTTTAATTGTAGGGACTTTAATTTGAGTAGACTCTATCCGGGACATCCGGGGTTTTATGCTAAATTCACTGAATCCTGCAGCTGTTGGGATTATCCCCCATAATCCTCTAGGGATAATATTTGCCGGGGCGGCACCCCAGGCATGATTCCAATCGGCATTTGGCTTATATTTCATATCCCATGCTTCTAAGGTTATCGTAGACCCTGCTTTGATCATATTATACCAACTCCTGTCAGAATCTGAGGTCAAAAGATCTAAAGCGTAATCAGCTTCATTGGCATTATACAATCCTTCCAAAAGGTATTGGGCGCCATAGACACTACAGGCCATACCTCTGGATTTAATAAAATCAACCACATTATTTTTGAATTGCCCGGGAACAATATTAAATGCCAATGCCAGCATATTAGCATGTAAAGAAGAATGAGTAGTCCCTTCTCCATCTATATATACTTTTTTTTCTTCATCAAACAACACCTTGTTGATGGCCTCATATACTTTTTCCTGCTTATTTTTAAATGCTATTGCCTCGTCTTTTTTGCCCAGAAGTCCGGCAAAAAAAGACATGATTCTAAGGTTTTCATAATAAAAACAATTCACAACAGTATTGATGGGCATTAACACATATCCATCTCTTTCTCCTTTTTCGGTATACAATTTCCAACCGGTATCCTTTTGTGCCGGGGGCCAGTCCACAATATCATTTAAACGGGCTTTGGTATCTCTAAAACCCAAGCCCTTCATAAAATCATCAGTGACCTTTTCGGAATGAGTTGTAATCAGTCCATCTTCCCGTGCCAATTCCATAAGGGTCTTGTTTTTTAACTTATCGTAATACTTTTTAATCAAATTGGGATTGCCGGTATACATATAGTCCTGATAAAACATGAGAGCCATATGTAGTTGCCATTCTGTCGGCCAGGTAGGGTTTTCCATCAAATGTTCGATCGTTCTCCGGGCATTTGAATATTCTCTATCCACCGAATAATGGCTCAGCTGATTGATATAGGCATCTGCTTCATAGGATATTCTTTCCCGGTCCCCATCAATATAAATCCCTGCAAAAGAAGTTGCTTTAACAGAATATTTACATAAATCCCAAACCTGGTTAAGTGTAGTGTCTGAACTGGAAAACTCACTTGAATTATCTTCAAAATAGCTATAAAAGACTTTCTGTGTTATCTCCTGTTTTGATAATTTTCCATGATAATTTTCAACCTCAGCATAGCGAAATGGAATTAAAACAGGAAAAGAATCGGGTAAATGCACTGCATCAGTACCGGTATTCCTTTCATCAGGAGAAAGATTTAATTCATATTTTTCTTTCGATGGACTGACAGGGATCTTAACTTCCCTATATCGGATAGATCCCTGAGGGTTTCTATTGATCCGTCCGTGCTTAAGTTGTTCGCCGACACTAACGATCAATGTATCTTCAGTCTTCGCCCGGTAATCAAAATTCAACGTGCCAAATGCATCTTTCCCAAAATCGATAAAATATGTCCCTCCTGGTAATTTTTCAATTACCCCCGGAGAAACCTCTTCTACCTGGAATTTATTTAGAGTGGTTATATATTTATTGCCATTCTTAGATACCATAAAGGTTTTAATTTCCGAATAGCCGGATTCCTCATACCCTTCTCCCCATAATTTGACTTTCCAGTAATACCTGTTATTTTCTACCAATGGTCTCCCTTTGTAAGGAACTGTGGATGATTCATTCGACAAAACCTTTTTGCTGTCCCATAAATCCCCGATATTATTCTCTATTTTCTCTTTAGATGATGACACTAAAATCCTGTAGGCAGATTGTTGTTTCATTCCCTTTGGCAACACCCAGCTAAAAACTGGGAAACCTGTGTTTACCGCTACGTCATTATCCCTCAGATATTCAATCATTAAACCGTATGGTATCTCCTTTTCAGAATTGGAAATATCAGAACCTGTTTTCGGGGACCCGCAGGATAACATATTGAATATTACTAGGTACAAACCTCCTAATGCAATTGCTTTTTTCATCTGTACTTTTTTGTTAGTTCGACAGGCTTACTGTAAATTTTCATAGGTCATACTTCGACAAGTGATACACTGGGTTTACCCAAGTGCTCAGCACAGGCATGGAATGCCCCAATAACATATCGGTTGGTTTGCAAGAATTGTTAATGGGCATTTCATAAAATAAATTATTCTTTCTTGTTTCCTGACCAGGCAAGATACTCTTTGGCTTTCCGGGAAATATAGGGATTACCTGAGTGAGCCAAGCCATTTACCGTGTGAAGGGTCGTCCCGTCAACCACCTCGTGTTCTTTAAATATTTCAAGAATCAAGACTTTTAATGGGATTTCCATATCAGAAATGCGGGAATTGAATTGCTCTACTGTTTCAGGAAATAATTGAGAGGTTTCCCCGAACAATTCCAAGATTCTTTTTTTCCGACCAAAATCCAACCCGTTTAGGCTCTCCAAGAGCTTCAGTTGTACCGTAATGTTCTCCAGATCTTTTGGTTCCAAAGCATGTATGGCCTTTTCCGAGAGAGAGTAATTTTCACTACGGATCATATCCAGCACTTGTTCCTGCAGACGGGGATATTCTTTCAACTTTCCTTTGACATTCTCCAATCCCCAGAAAACATCGTAGAGGTTATTACTTCGGATAACCTCCAGCATAAACTCTTTCCCCCAACACTGCATGGTCCAGTCCCTAACCAGTTGTTGTGTGGGACCATAAAGGATTGTATATAATTTATAGGTAGTATAAGCAGCACCTTCTATCACATATTGCAGTAGATTTTCAGAAGTAGCCCCGCTTACTCCGTCCAATTCTCCCTTGAGGGGTGTAGAAGTCAATACCAATTCATTGAAGGTAATTTTCCCCAGCGGAAGGTCAGGATCTGCCAACAATTCATTCAACCGCTGATATTCCTTATCGGTAAAAGGGTCATGGTCCTTTTTACTTAGAAATTCATTTTCCGGGAGTTCAAAACCCAAATATCGCCCTGTGGGATTCCAAAAAAGCGTTATAACCAGTTGCCTGCATTTGTTGTCAAAGCAAACTGCAGTTTTGACTTCCCGTGTATAATAAACCGGCACCCCATCTGCGGACAAGTGTTGAAACAAGCTATCATTGGGCATCTCCTCTTCCAGAGAAACAGTCCTGGCTTTCACCCCGGCTATGGGACGGTTAATGGTCTGCTTCCGGAAATACCTGATCGGATCTTGAGGTGTTTTTTGGCCCATACTCCAATATAAGACCGCCACCAGAAAAAAGACGAGGGATTTAGTCATTGAAAGTTCCATATTATGATATCTAAATTCAAGATTTTGGCACAATTCCTCCGTGCTGTTCCAATAGCTTTCTAAGATCATCCATATCCACTTCGCCTGGAGAAATATTTTGTTGATTGGCCAAAATAGTGGCCGCTGCTGCTGCCTGCCCCATCCCCATGCAGGAAGCCTGTACCCGTAGGGCAGAGTTGGCAAGCCGATCACTGCTCAGACAACGTCCGGCAACAATGAAATTTTTACTGTTTTTAGGGATAAGGGAGCGAAGAGGCACGGTAGCTACTACCCCTTCGGCCAAATGCCTGGGGGTCACTCCATGTTCAGTATGCAGGTCGATCGGATAATATGAGTAGGAGACGGCGTCCTTGAAGACACGTCCGGTCACATAGTCTTCCCTGGTCACACGGTAAAGACCATCGATCCGGTAGGTTTCTCTTACCCCTACTTCAGTTCGCATATCCGCGATCCTGATATTTTCACATCCCGGCAGCTTTTTAAGGAACTTCAGATGTTTATACAGGGAAGTCCTTCCCATGATGTTGGCCTGGGTATGGGATTCGGAAGTAGTGGAATCCGCACCTTTAATGTGTTGGATATTGTCTCCCTTTGTCTTTAGCAGGGCAACGATGTCTCCCCTGAATTCGGATCGAACCAGCTCCCCTCTGGATACGGCATCGTTATAAGCTGATCTTATCAGATTCAGGTCCAGCTTTTCCATATCATAGCCTTCAAGGGTAAACATCAGCGTCCCGGGTTGGGTTTCTTTTTCTCTTATAAGGTCAAATCCGGCTATGGATGCTGCGATCGCATTACCCGAACAATCGATGATCTGCCTGCATCGGATCTGCACATGTATTCCTTTCCCCACAGTTTCCACCAGCCAATGATCGTTCCGAAAGGTAATTTGGGTAGGCGTTTCATAATACCTGATCTCCACTCCGGCATCGATGCACTTTTGTTCCAGCAGCATTGAGTATAGTTGCCCATTGAGCCGGATTTGATGTCTCCAGTGTTGCCGGCCATGAGGCATTGAAAAATCAGGAAGGGTATCTCCATTCAGTGCTACCGCTTCCTGGACAATTTCCCAACCTATACCACTGATAACCTGCTTTCCCCAGGCGTGAAAGATCCCCGGAAAAGCCACTCCGGCAGTAGTTGTGGTCCCTCCCAGCTGGCTTTGACATTCCAAAAGGGTAACTTTCTGACCGGCACGGCCGGCTTGTATGGCAGCTATTGCTCCTGCCGTTCCACCCCCTACCACGAGGATATCCGTCTCCATGGTCCTGAACCGGATTTTATAGGGCTTTTTTAATATTTCTCCTTGTGAAAGACCAGGCATCGCCATACCTAACGACAGGACTCCGATCCTGGTCAGCATATCTCTTCTTTTCATAATTTCTTTGCGAATTTGGCATAGAAGCCCCTGAAAGTGCTTGTTTTTACACTTTCCGGAACCTCCTTCTGATTTGTTTAATAATGGTTAGTAGCCAGGGTTCTGGTCGGTTTCCGGATTGATAGCTCCGTTGAAATTGATCTCCGAAATTGGAATAGGCCATAGATAGTGTGCCTCGGCAATGGCCAAACCTTTGTTTTTCATGATCATTTCCTGGGCTTTCCCGGTACGCTTTAGATCGAGCCATCTTTTGCCTTCGAACTGAAATTCATAACCTCTTTCCTGCAGAACTGCCTCCAGGAACCGGGCCGATTCTCCGCTACTGAATTTCAGATCCACTTCTGACTCCATACCGGAGTCAAGCCCGTAAGCCCTGCGATGGACCTGGTTTAGCGCATCAATTGCCGCACTTGTAGGTCCTCCGGATACCCGGGCTTCGGCCTCGGCAAAAATCAACAATACTTCAGCATACCTGTAAACAGGCAGGTCGTTGCCTCCGTCATTCCGGGAGACCGCAGCGGGTTCGACATATTTACTGCTTACTAAGGTCGTGGTCCCTAAACCAAAATCGACCTGGTCCCAAAGGCCTTTTCTCAGGTCTGCATCATCCCATTCGGTATAAAAGGGATTGGCTGCGTCGCCATAGTGGGCATATGCACCCCCAAAATTGAAGTGTCCTGTGTCCGGGTGATTGAGTATCCATAAGATAAAATTCCCCTGGTCGGTGTCCCGCGAATATTTAAAATAGAAGATCTCCTCTGTACTTGTCAACAGATCTGCCCCAAATATGTTCGTTTGAATATCTTTAACAGAAGTCACAGGTACCAGTGAAAAATTTCCGGACCGGATGACTTCCCCGCTCTTTTGCAGGGCCATCTCATAATCACCCAGATTGAGATAAACATCTGCCAGTAGTGTCTTAGCAGCATATACCGTAGGGCGCCCCACCTGCCTGGGAGATTCATCCAGATACTGCTCGGCAAACCGGAGGTCTTCTACGATCAGTGCATAAACCTCATCTACAGTGCTCCGGGGCAGGTCGCCCTGTTGCATATTTTCTTCTGTCCGAAGGGGAACACCTCCCCAGTTTCGGACCAGGTCAAAATAGGTTAAGGCCCTAAGGAACCTGGCCTCTGCAACATAGAAATCCACCTCTTCCTGGCTGATAGCATCCCCATTGGGGGCATTTGCAATAACCAGATTGGCATTGCGGATGGCCTTGTAAAAAGAATCCCACCGCGCTCCTGCCGCATTTGCATTCGAGGTATTGAGACCGGCGAAGTCATTATATTGTGCCCTGCTCCCCCGACCATAACCCCAATCTGAATGGGCATCCAGGATAACGATCTGTTCAGCACGTATCGATCGCAGAGGTGTGTAAATGGCATTCACCGCAGATTCCACATCTTCAGGAGTATTATAGAAATTTTCCACGGCAACGCTCTTCGGATTTTCTTCCAGTAGGCCCTCACAGGAGACCATTGCCAAAACGCAAAATCCAAGTAGTATATGGTTTAGAATAGTATGTTTCATCTTTTCAGAATTTTATCGGTTTTAAATCCTTTTTAGGAACTATAATCCCAATCGCAATCCCACGGTTAACGATTTCGGAATAGGATATGAGTAATGGTCTATACCCAACTGTGTGCCGGCTCCTCGGGAGTTCACTTCAGGGTCCCACCAGGAGTATCTGGTAAAAGTGATATAATTCTGTGCACTCACATACATCTGTATATTTCTAAACCCGGCCTTTTCAGATATCCCGGCCGGGAGGTTGTAGGCCAGTTGAATATTCTTGAATCTCAGATAGGAACCATCTTCCACGAAACGGTCGGACATTCGCGCCGAGACATTCCGGCTGATCAAGGGATATTTGGCATTTTGGTTTTCCGGTGTCCAATGGTCATAGAGAACCTCTTTGGGCATATTCATACCCTGACCGTAATCCAGGGTGCTGGGAATAGAACTCACATTTAAGATATCGTTGCCCTGCGATCCCTGGATAAATAGGGTCAATTCGAAGTTCTTGTAACGCATACTGGAATTCAACCCGTAGATGAATTTCGGGTTGGGGTCACCGATATAGGTTTTATCATTTGCCGTGATCTTCCCATCGCCATCCAGGTCCTGGAATTTGATCCTTCCTCCCTCATCGTATCCGTCTTCTTTAAATCCCCAGAACTGTCCTATGGGCCTCCCTTCCTTTAGAATGGTTGCATTGTCTCCAACGACCAGCACGTTTATAGAAGCCCCTAAAATATCCTCGCCATTGTATAAGCTGACCACCTTGTTCCTGTTGAATGAAATATTTCCAAACAGGTCCCATTCAAACATGCTACCGGAGAGGATTCTGGTATCCAGGCCTAACTCGATTCCTTTATTTTGAACCTTTCCGACATTTTGCACCGTAGAGGTAAATCCCAGTGAACTTGGAAGCCTGACCACATTGAGCAGGTCTCTGGTATTCTTCACATAGAAATCTGCATTGAACACCATCCGGCCTTCCCATAGGCCCAAGTCCAATCCTAGGTCGAATTGTTCGGTAGTTTCCCATTTCAGGTCTCCCGGCAATGAAGAACCCGGAGCAAAGGTGTTGACCAACTGATCATCAAATACGGTATTTCCGGGACTCAGCTGATTGAGCGTAGTATAAGGACTGATCGCCTGACTACCAGTCAACCCCCAACTTCCGCGTATCTTAAGATCTGAGATCAGGGAATTATCCTTTAAAAATTCTTCTTCAGACAGTTTCCATGCTACAGCCCCGGAAGGGAAATACCCCCACTTATTGCCCGGACTGTACCTGGAGGATCCATCTGTCCTGAAACTAAAGGTAAAAAGGTACCTGTCCGAATAGGTATAATTAATCCTTCCCAAATAAGAAAGCAGGACGGATTTACTGTAACTACTGCCCGGGACGTTGTGATTTTGGGCAGCTCCTAAATTATGGGTTTCAAACTCATCACTCAAAAAGCCAACTCCACTGGCACTTAGGGTTGTCTTCACAAAATCCTGATAGGTAAATCCTGCCAATGCTGAAAAACGGTGTTTTTCCCCAAATACCTTATTGTAAGCGAGGGTGGTTTCACTGAGCAGGCTTCTAAACTGACCGGTGCTTACCCCTGCAATTCCTTCTGAATTATAGAAATTCCGGGATCTGTAACCATCAGACCGGTCATCCCTGTTTTCGATACCTCCAGCTACTTTCAGTGTTAGTTCCTCGATGGGTTGATAGGTAAATGCCAGTCGACTCAGGACCACATTTGCCTTTGTGACATTGCTCAATTCGTTGATAAAATTCAAGGGGTTGATGATATCGGGGGCTACAAAAGGAAATTCATTTCCCAATACCGTATAGTTCCCGTTTTCATCATAAGGTTGGGAAATCGGAGCTGCGGAAAGGGCTGCACCGATCATTGAATTTCCCCGATGCCCTCCCCCGCTATCTTTTCGTTCTGTCTTCAGGTGGGTAAGTGTGGTGTTGAAGTTGACGCTTATTTTTTCGCTTATATTATGATCCAGGTTCAACCTCAGGGAGTACCGGTTATAATCACTGCCCTTTATAATCCCTTCCTGACCAAAGAAACCTCCGGCCAATGAAAAGCGTGTCTTGCTGTTTCCGCCGCTTACATTCAGGGAGGTGGAAATTATAGGTGCATCCTGAAAGATCAGGTCCTGCCAATCATATCCTTCGGAATAGGAATTGATCTGTTGATCGGTAAAATACAACGGAATATTGTCGTTGGCTGCCTGGAGATTCTGGAACCGTGCATATTCTCTGGCGTTCATCAAACTGAGCTTTTTCCGCAGGGACTGCATGGAGGTACTTGTTTCAATATCTATCCGGGTTTTCCCTTCCTTTCCCTGCTTGGTGGTAATCAGCACCACACCATTGGCTCCCCGCGATCCATAAATCGCTGTAGCGGAAGCATCTTTCAACACTTCTATACTTTCAATATCACTATTATTGAGCTGGGTGGGATTTCCGGAGAAGGGAAAACCATCCACTACATATAACGGATCATTCCCACCCTGAACCGAATTGGTTCCCCTGATCCTTACACTGATGGGCGATCCCGGAGATCCATTATTCTGGATTACCTGAACCCCTGCCGCTCTGCCGGAGACCGCCTGCAATACGTTAGAAGCCGGAAAAGCATTGATATCTTTAGATTTCACCTGGGATACGGATCCGGTCAGGTCACTTTTCCTGACAGTCCCGTAGCCAATCACCACAATTTCCTCCAACCCTTGGGCATCTTCAGCCAGTTGAACCTTAATTTCGGTATTCTGTCCAACCGGGACATCCTTGGTTTCATAACCTATAAAGCTAAAGGAGAGCACAGCATCCGGCCTGGAGACCTCCATGGTGAAATTTCCATCAAAATCTGCCACAACACCGTTGGAAGTCCCCTTCTCTATAATATTAGCACCCGCCAACGGTATTCCTTGTTTATCTTTAACACTACCCGTTACCTGATATTGTTGCCTTAATTCCTTAACAAGAGTACTTTCTGTAATAAGAATGGTATTGTTTCCCAGCGAAAAGTCCAGGTTATTCCTTCGCAATATTTGGTCCAGTAATTCAGAAACCGTAAATTCTCCCTTTTTCAATTGAAATTTTGGTAAATCCTTAAAGAACTCCTTAGGGTAGATGAAATTATAGTTGGTTTGTTCTCCAATAATTCTGAATACTTTATCTGCGGTAACGTATTGATCCTCTTCAATTATTACCTTTCCCTGGGAAAACGATTTTTCTGTATTAAAGCAAAAAACCGTGGTGCACACTAAAAAGAAGAAGACTTTCATAACCATCATTAGTATTCGTTTTCTCGTAGGAAAACAAACCTCAATAAATTTAATTTCCATAAATTTGTTTGGTGTTAGTTAAACATTGGTTAATTAATACATGATGAGGGACGAAGTTTGTGACACGACCAAATGCTTACACTTCGTTCCCTTTTTTATTCTAATACTACAGTCTTACCTTTAATAGTAAAACTCTGAAAGCACCCAAAATTTCGAATAGCCGCAAGTATATCCTCTATCTGTTGATTTTTTCTTAATACACCTACAAATTTTCGGTCTTCGATAGATTTATCTTTTATAATTACGTCAATATTATACCAGCGAGCTAAAACATTCATTATTTCTTTTAATGATTTTTCATCAAAACTAAACACTCCTTCCTTCCAGGATATTTCATTATATATATCAACAGAGGTTATGTTTAACGAGTTTCTGTCCAGATCTATACTCAACTGTTCACCAGGAATTATTTTTCGTGTTTTGTCTCCATAGGTAATTGTTACTTTACCTTCTACCAATGTGGTGTAAATATTAGCTTCATCCCTATAGGCTTTAACATTAAATTCGGTACCCAATACATGAACCTCCTGTCTGTTGCTATAGACTTTGAAATCTGCTCCTCCGTGCCTGGTACTCGGAGATACATCGAAAAAAGCCTCTCCATATATCAATTCAACTTCCCTTGTCCTTCCCTGGGCAAAATTCACCGGGTATTTCAATTGAGATTCAGAGTTCAGCCATACTTGGGTATCATCAGCCAATTTGATAAAAAACTGACCTCCGCGAGGAACAGTTAAATAATTATATTCTATTTTGGATTCTTTCGGATTGCTTTTATCGTAAAACAGTTGTTCCCCATCACTTTTTGCATTTTTCACTTCCGTGGACTTTCCTTTCTCTAGCAGAATTTGTGAACCGTCCTCTAAGGTAAGTATGGCTTTATTTTCACCGATCCGGATATTATTATCCAGTGCCACAGGCAAGTTTTTCCCCGCATGGTTTTCCTCAAAATTTCCTAAAAAATAACTACCAATTATCATCCCCACGACAACCACTGCTACTGCAGCATATTTGATCACTGGCTGTTTTCTCAATCTGTAACTCCATGATTTTTCACTGTGTAATGTGTTCAGAAAACGTTGTAACTCTTTCTCTACATCAATATCATTTGCGCTGTATAAAACCAAATAATGCGTACGAACAAAATCTTTAAATACCTGTTCGTTTTCAGGATTCCTGATCCATTCGGAGAGTATGTCCAAATCCCTGGTCGTTGCCGACCTGTTTATATATTTTATTATTAATTCTTCAATATTTGTTGACATCATGACAAAGGATTCTATTCCTTATTACAAGACAAAATTTTAAAACCCTTGCTTTTTTTGTATTTTTTTTGAGCATAATTAATATTTTAGGATATTTACATCCTTTTTATTTAGCATTTGTAGATTTTGACTATGTATAACCCATATAAAGATTATCAGGAGTTTATACTACAACTGAAAAAAGGAAATGAAAATGCGTATGCCCATCTTGTAACTACATATTACAAGAAGCTATTTATCTATGCCTTAAGTCTGACTCACGATCATGGCAGTGCAGAGGATATAGTTCAAAATGTTTTTTTAAAGACCTGGGAATCCAGAAATCGGCTTAACCCGGTATATTCTATAAAAAATTTTTTATATAAAACTACCTATAATGAGTTCACCAACCACTATCACAAAACGAAAGCAAACTCTCAATTAGAACATACCTATGTGGAAACAATGAACGAAATTATTGAAGAGAATGAACCAGAATTATTAAAACAGAAGATCGCCATTATATTTGATGAAATTAATCTATTGCCTAATAAATGCAAAAAAACACTCTTACTCCGGGTAAAGGAGGGGTTGACCAATATCGAAATTGCAGAATATATGAATGTATCCGTTAAAACTGTCGAGGGGCATCTCACTAAAGCCTATAACCAGTTACGAAAAAACCTTACAAACCGACTAAAATAAGATTACTGCACATAAAACTATGATTCCCCGGTAAGACTCAAAAGGTACCATTCCAATGACTGGCGGCTTGCCTACAAAGAAACATTCAATTCCAAAACGCAAGTCCGGCCAAAAGAAAAGGCTCTGTAAACAAATAATTTGATCAGTTATTCATATCCCAGTCATCTGTTCGAAATGATAATGCGGGGAGGCCTTCAGTATTAAAGAGATCGCCCATGGCATAGTCCTGACATGCATAACGGACGGCTACCGGGTTCTCTACATTTTCCGAAGGTAACAGTGTCATCCCTTCTTTGGTAATAATGGTTTTAGCAGGATAAAAAACCTTAATGTTATAATATTTTTATAAGGCTTAACCTTTATTTTATACAGTATGCAGAGCATCTTTTTTGCTATTTTTATCACTTATCATTATTTTATTAATGCAGTGATTTAAACTTTTTAAAAAATAAAAGAAGGGTTGAAGATATTTGTGTTGCGAAACATACAATTATCAAAACCAATCCTTTATGTACTCTGTACTTGACAAAGATACAATGGCATTGGAAATAGTACCATACCTACCTAAGACTCATCGCGGATTTGCCCCTATTGTTCCATTGGTTGAGATTGTTAACGCCTTCCTCTACAAGTTCAAGACCGATGTCCAATGGCATCAACTGCCTGTAAAAGCTCTTTTAGACAGTGAAGTGCTCAGTTGGCAGTCGGTTTACTATCATTATCGTAAGTAATGCCTGTGTCGGTTTTGGAAGGACTCTTGGGTGAGCTTCCTCAACCACCATAAATCAAAACTTGACCTTTCCGGATAGCAGTCACACCTCGACCATCAGGGGCGGGGAACAAGTGGAATACCAAGGCCGTAAGAAGCGTAAAACCACCAGTGCCCCATATCTTAGCGAAAGTCAGTCCCTGCCTTTAGCAATGTCTGAACCTATAGCAGGCAACCATAACAACCTGTATAACATCTAGGTGCAGCTTGAAGTAGTCACTGGTACCCTGAAAGATGCTGAGCTGAGCGTGGAGGGGCTATTCCTTAATGCGGATGTCGGTTTTGAAGCCAAGAGGTTCCGACGGGCTTGTACCCAGAAACAAATCAATGCCAATATCTGCTTCAACAAACGTAACGCAGATAAGGACAGAGACGACTATTTTGACAAAGAACTTTATGACCAGCGCTATGTCATCGAGCGTATCAATGCCCGGATAGGCAGTTTCCGGTCGTTACTAAACGGGTTTGACACCACCGTGGCAAACTTGATAGGGTTTAAACTATATTGCTTTTATTGTATTAGCCTTGAAAAAGTTCAAACCTATCAAAAAGAAAAAAGTTTAAACGAGTTCATAGTATACAAGAAAACAAATGAAATTATAAGAAAGGTATTTTTCCCTACCTTACAAGCAGGGGCACTGGTTCGAATCCAGTAGGCCCCACACCGGTAAACAGAAGGCCTCCGAGGCTTCGGGGCTTTTTTATTTCTATCCGGGACAACATTAGGAGGATTCTCCCGGATCAGGCAAAAATATTAATTAGCCCTTATAAGAAAATGATATGCTTTGGCAAATATAATTTCTACCAGCTACTTATTTCTTTATAAGACCGGATTGCTCCGATCTCCACCACAAGAGGAATACTGACATCCCTATAGCAGCTCCCAAAACACATACACCATTCCATCCCCAACGGGCAAAAGTCATTGTAGAAGCAATAGAACCGGTTGCACTTCCAATGGAATAGAATATCATATACCCTCCGGTGATCCGGCTACGGGCTTCGGGATCAATTTTAAGAATAAGACTTTGATTGATTACATGCACTGCCTGAAGTCCCATATCAAAAATAATAATCCCCAAGATTAGTAACCATAGCGAGTGAAACATCAAAACAGTGGGTAACCAGGATATAAACATTAATACCAATGCCATACCACAAGCCCACCGGGCATAACCCCGGTCAGATAAGCTACCTGCCTTTGCAGCACCGAGTGCTCCCGTGACTCCGGCAAGTCCAAACATCCCAATAGCAGTATGTGAAAAGGAAAAAGGGGGCTGGCTAAGGGGCAGCACCATGGGCGTCCATAAAACCTGTCCTGCAGCAAATATCAGCATAGCCATAAGTGAGCGTATCAGAAACAAAGGATGTTTGCAAAAAAGGACAAATACAGAGCCGAGCAGTTGAGGATAGTTTAGCGAACTCTTCGGTTTTCCGGGGTCCGGAAGTGTACGGAATAATATAATACTCATTACCATCACTATCATCGCTGATATGAGATAGACACTCCGCCATCCTGCTAATTCCGTAAGGACCCCTGCCACGGTCCGGGCCAATAACAACCCGGTAACCACTCCCCCGGTAACAATACCTACCACACGTCCTCTTGTAAGGTTGTCAGTCATATTTGCCGCATAGGCTACTAAGGATTGGGTTACTACGGCCATCAACCCTACCAGGAACATTCCGGCAAGCAACATGAAAGCAGATGTGGCCAACCCGGTAATTAATAAAAACAATCCTAACAAAAGGAATTGAAAAATGATAAGCTTTCGTCCGTTTATCAGATCACCGAGCGGCACGAGTAATAACAACCCTATACCATAGCCTATTTGTGAAATTGTAACTATAATTCCTACTTCGGCATGATCGATATGAAACGTTTCACCCATCAAATCCAGCAAAGGCTGGGCATAATAGACATTTGCGACAGCAAGGCCACAGGCCGTTGCCAATAATACGATATGGGTTGAAGATAAGTTGTTGCGGGTTTTTAGTTCTTTTTTCATACTTTTATACTTGCAAAAAACAAGTACAAAACAACATAATAAACTTGCATTTTGCAAGTAATAATGTCATTTTATGAAAAAGTTTACAAACAGGTCTTTATGCCCTATTAGCACGGCATTGGATATATTTGGAGACAAATGGACACTACTGGTCATCCGGGATATTATTTTTGAAGGTAAATCATCGTATGGAGAGTTTATGCAATCTGCTGAAAAAATAGCCACCAATATTTTAGCCGATCGGTTAGGCGTTCTTGAAGCACAAGAATTAATAGTCAAAGAAAAAGCTCCCGGCAAAAGGGCAAGACACTTTTATCACCCCACCCAAAAAGCCATTGCATTAATTCCTGTTATCGCAGAGCTCATCCTTTGGGGAAATAAATATTACCCGGATACTTATACTCATCCTAAAAGCCTGCTCACCGATCTGAAAACGGATAAAACAAATACTATACGGGCCTACACAGAAAAATTAATGGCCAATTTAAATCATCAAAAAGAAAAAAGAAAAACCTGAAAAAATTTTGCCCCTGGCATTTACAATTTACGACCTTTTGGGATAGTGCCGAAGCTCCTCTTTTGCATTCCGATAAAAGGTCACTCTAAAGTTTCAAATCTTTTAAGAGTCTATGCAGCTTTTGCTTTAGCATCCAATCTGTTTTCGGCTTGGGATATAAAAAAACCCCTCACTGTTTAGTGAAGGGTTTCAAAGAAGGCGGCGACATACTCTCCC
>NZ_RJTM01000006.1 GCF_003725735.1 Sinomicrobium pectinilyticum
AAGGTAAGATATTTTACAGATCTTGTATTTCCGGTTTTGCAGGTGTTTACTCCCTTTCCCAGAAAGGAGGAGGAGTGATTCCCAGTGCACGAAGATATACATAACCTTGTCCGCGATGATGGATTTCATTGTCCGTAAAGTAAAGCAGGGTGCCGTAAATATTGTTTTCGTACATGCCGAAGGCGAGGTCTTTTTCCTGGAAACGGGCAGGGGCTATTTGCGGCCATAAAGTGTCTATCTGTTCAGTGACCTGGTCCCAGAGTTCCAGAATTTCCTTTTTGGTCTTTGGTGTAGGCATGTCATCCAGGTTTTCCCATTTCCCGGAAACCACACCTTCTATACCCGGTCGGGCTATTTTTATCAGTTCCATGGCGAGTTCGGAAAAAGGCCTCATACCCCCTATGGAGAAAGAATACAATTCTTTTTCGGGAAATGCTTCTATGACCTTTCGGGTTAATCTTCGGTGCCCCTGCCAGTGTTCGAGAAAGTTTTCCGAGTGAATTACAGGAGCAGTAAGTGTAGTGTTGTGAGCATTGTTGTTTTCCATGACTTTAGGCTTTTAAATTTCTATACTACAAAGTAAATGACAGGTAGTGACAGCCCTATGTCAACAGGAAAATAATTTTTTTTAATATTATTGTTATTGTAGTGCGAACGGGGTTATATTTTTGTGATTGAGATTATTATGTGCCCGTACTCTTCGTTAAATGTCGTTAAACCCATAAACAAAACAAGGTCCTGTTCCCGAAAAGTAATACATTGGGCCTGAAAATGGTTAATCTGAAAAAACAAGACAGGTAGTATGACCGGAAATCAATACGAAACGATAGTGGATTGTAAGGAAATCTCTTTGATACGAAGGGGATTTTCTGTGTTGGATACAATCAGTTTTCAATTGAAAAAAGGAGAGAACCTGGCTGTCACGGGAGTTTCCGGGGCCGGTAAGACTACGTTGGGCAGATTGCTTTCGGGGAAAATAAGGCCCTCTGCCGGGACATATGAGGTAAAGGCATCTGTCGTGGAAATGGTGGAACAGCAGGACCAGTTCCTCTCACTTTCCGGGCGGGGAAATACTCATTACAGTCAGCGCTACGAAACACAGGACATATCCGGTATACCCGACGTCCGGGAATATTTACACCGTGTCCGGAAAGAGGCCGGGGTTACCGGAAAAGAAGTAAACCGGGCCATGGAACGCACGGAGATAACCCATATTGCGGACAGGAAGCTTTTACAACTGAGTAACGGGGAACGAAAACGTACCCAATTGGCGACCGCCCTGCTCCGGAAACCACAGATGCTGATACTCGATCAGCCTTATGTGGGACTGGACATACATTCCAGAAAGCGCCTGGACGATCTTTTGCTCGATATGTGCAAAACAGCCACGCTGGTATTGATATGCGGGGCAAACCAGGTTCCTGCTTTTACAGACAAGGTGCTGGAACTGGAAAAGGGAAAAATAAAGAAATTCACGGAAAGGAAGGCATATACGGTTCCCCCCGTAAAAACGGTATCCACTATCAATGATTCCGTGTTCCACGCGTTGCAGGTGCCGGGAGAAAAGAAAACCTTTGATGTTATTGTGGATATGGAAGACGTGAATGTGAGGCTCGGAGGGAAGCATATACTCAAAGATATCAACTGGCAGGTAAAACGTGGGGAGCAATGGGCGCTGGTAGGGCATAACGGTGCCGGGAAAACAACGCTTCTCAGCCTGATCACTGCCGATAACCCGCAGGGATATAACAATAAACTCACGTTGTTCGACCGCAGGAGGGGAACAGGAGAAAGCATATGGGACATTAAAAAGGAAATAGGCTTTGTGTCTGCCGAACTTCACCTTTATTTTTTGCGGGGCAGGGGCATTTTCAATACCATCCCGGGAATGGATGATGGCGGAAGGGAGGTATACAGTACCCTGAGTTGCCTTGATGTTATTGTATCTGGATTTAATGATGAGGTTGGGATGGTAACAGAGCCCTCGGAATACCAGTTGCACATTGCCATGCAATGGCTTCGGATACTGGAACTTGAACGATTGGAAAAAAGTCTTTTTGCTCATGCGTCATTGGGAGAACAGCGTTGTATACTGCTGGCACGGGCGCTGGTAAAATTCCCTTCCCTGCTTATCCTGGACGAACCCCTGCAGGGACTGGACGAACAGCAGACCGGTTATTTCAAGGCCCTGCTCAATCAGATATGTGACACTCTGGGGACTACGTTGATATTCGTGTCCCACTACAGTGATGAAATACCGGATTGTGTAGATCACGTCCTGGAGATCAGCGGAGGAGAAGTAGTTAGAAAAGAGCCTGTTAACTGATTTTTAACACTCTGTGCCGGAGGTTGTTGCTTTACAAAGGCTATATTTATAACCTGAACAAAAAAACAATCGACCCGATGGTGAATAAATTATTGATCCCGTTGAGTATGGCGGTCTTTTTGTCCGGTTACGGGCAGAAGATCACAGAGGACATTCAAAAGATCCTCCCCGAAGGAGAATATGCTTTCGCTGTTATTCACTTCCGTAAAAAGGCGCAGCCGAATACTGCCGGAATCCTACAAAGCACGCCTTATGGTTATGGAGGACATAGAGGCAAAACCAGAGTCACACTATCTGCGGAACAGGCCGAAAAGATATTCAACGGTAAAGATGTGGAGGAAACAACAGGTATGGTTATAAATACCGGCGGAGATAAATACAAAGCAGTGTTTAAAGATAATATCATAACATTTACTCCGGAGCGTGATTCGGGTTCCTTTGCTGTAAATTGTGCTACGGGTGAATTTATTTCGAACGGTCGTAAGGTGATGATGAGAAGGAAAAAAGTGGATGTTCGTTCATCTGATAATATCTTCGGAAGCCCTTGGGAAGGATATCGGTGGAAATCACCCTCTGGTGATTTTTCAGGGTATTACTTTACGGTGGGCAGACTCCAAAATAATGGTAAGGTTTACATAGAAATACGGACCCCGGAAGATATGCATTACAGATTGTTGTCCAGCTGATATGATATAAAAATAAAAGAGGCTTTTTAAGGCCTCTTTTTGGTTACGGTCTGTTATTGTTTTTCAACATTGTAAAAGTTGTAATCTGTCATAGGCGCGTCCGTAAAACCCAGGTTACGGCCTATGGTAATAACCTGTCCCCGGTGATAAGTGCTGTGGTTAACACAATGCATTACATATTCGAAGGCCGGAAAATCAGAACGGAACCACGGGCTTTCAATTAGGATTTTTTCTTCTGTGTTTTCTTCCGCCAATACATGGATATAGTTGGCAAGTTCTGAAGATTGTTTGAGGACTCCCGTAAAGGTATCTTCCAGCGTCCCCTTAACTTCTTTAAAAGTTTTTGAAGGTTCCTTTTTTAAAACAGAGAGCCAGTATCTTTCGGTTTGCCTGATGTGTTCCAAAGTTGGCCCGATCCCGGGAAAGCTGGAAGGAACATGTTGTTCCATAAGGTCTTCGTCTTTTGTTCTCAACCACTCCACGAGCTTGGTATTAGCCCAGAGATTGTAGTTGACATAGTTCTTTGTAAGTAAAGAGATGGCAGTTTTCATAATCAGGTATAAAGGTTTTGTTCGTTTATTAGTTGGTTCAAAAATAAGGGCACCGTCTGACAACAGAATGTCAATAATAGATGATTTTTCCGAAAAAAAATACCATTATGCATTTTTTGATTGTTTAAAGTTTTTGGTTGTAGTACGGATGCGGGATAATAAAAAAGGTTGCCTGATAATTCAGAGGCAACCATTAGGATTCTATATAGGATATACGGGTTATTCCGCAAGTTCCGTGATCTCTACATCAAAAACAAGGTCGGCATCCGGGGGAATGACTCCTCCGGCTCCCGCTTCGCCATAGGCGAGGTGAGAAGGGATAAAAAGTCTTACTTTGTCTCCTGCGTTCATTTGTAAGAGTCCTTCTCTGAACCCTGGAATAAGGGGAGAATCCGGACCGTAAAGCATGGGTATGGGGGCGTATCCCCCTCTTTCTTTGCGAACTTTATTTACCGTACCGAATTTCTCCACAACACTGAGTTCATTGGAGTCGAACAGTTTACCGGTATCCAGATAACCGGCGTAATTGACTTTTACATAGGTGCCTTCCTGTGGTTTTTTGCCGTCTTCCGCCCTGTTCAGGTAGAATATTCTTAATCCGCTGGGGAGTTCTTCGGCATCACTTTTCTGGCTTTCGAATTCCCGAACCAGGGCCTCGGCCGCTTTTTTGGCTTCTTCTTCCTTTTTGTTGATCCTGTCGAAGTATTCCGTCATAACCTTAACGGCATCGAATTGTTTGGCTTCTTTACCGTTCCGGATGATAGTTACCTTGTTCATCACCACATCTTCCACGGGCTTGTTGTCATCGGGGGAGGTCTTTACATTGGCAATGGTATCCACAACGTCCAGACCTTCCACTACTTTGCCGAATACGGTATGCCTTCCGTCCAGGTGAGGTGTTGGAACATGAGTAATAAAAAACTGGCTGCCGTTCGTACCCGGTCCGGCATTGGCCATAGACAGTATTCCTTTGCTATCATGCCTGAGCGTGTCTACGATTTCATCCTCAAATTTATATCCGGGGCCAGATTTACCGGTACCGGAAGGGTCTCCGCCCTGGATCATAAAATCTTTTATGACCCTGTGAAAGGTAACGCCATCGTAATATTTTTTGTTTTTAAGGCTGTCTGATACAAAAGGATTGGTCCCTTCGGCCAGGGAAATAAAATTGGCCGCGGTTACAGGGGTTTGTTTGTAGTATAACCGGAGGATCATTTCTCCCTTATTGGTCTCTATATCGGCAAAAATACCGTCTCCGAGATCAGCGTGCCTGGTGCTTTTGCACCCCAGCGCAACCAGAACAAGAAGCAGAAAAGCTACATTGATTTTTTTCATGGATATTAATGTTTGTGAATTTTACGAACTGATTTGAACTTTTAATGATTAGATAAATTTATTGTACATCCCGGGGAACATTTCCTGTCGATATACTATCCCGGGCAGTTTCCAGGATATCCAGCAGGGTGATGGTACTTTTTACGGGAATATTGACGCCAATTCTGTTTTCATCTCCGTGATAGCCGAAAGCAAGAGAAGAAGGGAACATAAACGTAGCGGTTTCCCCTTTTTTCAATAGTTTTACAGCAGTCCGGAGCCCCGGGAACAGGTCTTCTTTATCCACCTTAAAACGAACCTGCCCGATCTCTTCTTTACTGTAGATGACACTGTCGTTCAGGTAACGGATGTCGTAGTTAATGAGTATAAGGTCATCCGGTTGTGGCGTATAGGTACCTGTACTGTCCTTCTTCTGATAGTAATACCAATAGCCGTTCGGTGAGGCGATATAAGTATGTATACTGTCTTTCTGTATAAGTTCCCCGATAAGTGCCTGTTCTTTTTCGAGCAGTTCCTTATTTCGCTCCACGGATTTCCGGAAGAATTCCCCTGTTTTAACGGCTACGGGTCTCCGGGCTTCGGGTTCTTTACACCCAGTGAACATGACCAGGGATAACAGTAGCAGACAGGAATGCTTGGTAAGGGAATACCGGGTTAATGCATCCGGTATCCTGGAATTCAGTATGTTTTTCCGGCCATACTTCATGTGGTCAGTTCCTTTTTATATCCGTCCAGCAGTTTTCTGAATTTCTCGATCGTTTCTTCCATGGAAAGATCGCTTCTCCCTCCTGCGGCATTGATATGTCCGCCGCCGTTAAAATGTTTTCTGGCCACCTCATTAACAGAGAAATCCCCGACGGAACGCAGGGAGATTTTAATAAAATCTTCCTGTGTATCCTCAAGGAATATTACCGAAAACCGAACATTTTTGAGTGATAGCCCGTAATTAACAAAACCTTCCGTATCCCCCTTTTTAAAGCCGAATTGCTCCAGTTCCTTTCTGCTCAGGGTAATATATACCGTATTGTATTTTTCAAGGAGCACGAGATTTTTTAATGCACATCCCAGCAGGTGAAGCCTGCTGAGCCCGTTGGTATCGTAAACGGCACTATGGATATCCGAATTTTCAGCTCCCCTGTCCATAAGATCCGCTATCACCCGGTGAGTGATGCTTGTAGTGGAAGGAAAACGGAACGATCCGGAATCCGTCATGATTCCGGTATAAAGACAGGTGGCTATATCCTTGTTTATTTTGTCACGGTGGCCCAGGGTGTCCATAAAGTGATAGATCATTTCACAGGTAGAGCCCATTTTCGGATCGGAATAGATATAGGCAGCATAATCGTCCGGCTGTTCGTGATGATCTATCATTACAAAGGTCGCTTTGCTGCTTTCCAGGGACGGTTTCATGTCTTCAACACGGTCCAGTGCATTAAAGTCCAGTGTAAAAATAAGATCGGCATTTTCTATAAGGATCTTTGCTGCTTTTCTTTTGGTATCAAATTTCAAAACATTCTCGCTCCCCGGCATCCATTTCAGGAAATCCGGGTATTCGTTGGGAGATATGACAACAGTATTGTGCCCCAGGAGATTCAGGTAATGATACACGGCCAGCGAGGCGCCTATGGCGTCTCCGTCCGGGTTTTTATGCGGAACAATAACAATGTTCTTTGGCGAGGCAAGTACTTCCCCGAGTTCTTGTATGTTTGTATTCATAAGGGGCTAAGATACGATTTATCCCGATTTTTTGTCATAAATAACCCGAAGTTATCCGTAGCAGCAGATCGTTTGCCATAAAAAGCATAACATTCGGTTAATATGCTATATTGTACATTTGTTTTTTTCCTGAAAATAACGAATAAATGAGACGATTATTTTTACTCCTGTTCCCCCTTTTCTTTGTTACGTGCCGATCAGCAAAAGAGGCGGCTTCGACAGTTTCCGGACCGGACTATGTTATCGCTTTCGGGTCATGTAATAACCAGAGGCTGGAAAATGTGCTCTGGAAGGAAATATTGAAAAATGATCCGCAGGTATGGATTTGGGGCGGGGATAATATCTATTCGGATACGGACGATATGGAGGTCATGCAACAGCACTATAAGAACCAGTTGACACAGGAAGACTACAGGGAAGTGAGAAACAGGACAACCATACTGGGCACCTGGGACGATCACGATTACGGTGTGAATGACGGGGGAGAAGAATTTCCTGCTAAACAGGAAAGCCAGCAGCTCTTTCTGGATTTTATGAGAGTGGCTGAAAACGACCCCCGGAGAAACAGGGAAGGAGTATATCATTCGGAACTGTTGAAAACACCGAAAGGAACAATAAAGGTAATCGTACTCGATACCCGGTATTTCCGTTCCGGGCTGACGGAAGCGAAGGAAAGAGGAAAGCGGTACATGCCCGGTCCATACGGGAAAGGAACAATGCTTGGAGAGCGGCAATGGCAATGGCTGGAAGAAGAGTTGTCTTCATCGGATGCGGATTTTAACCTTATCGTAAGCAGTATTCAGTTTTTGTCGGGGGAACATGGTTTTGAGGCCTGGGCCAATTTCCCGCATGAAGTAGCTAGGTTAAAGCAACAGGTATCCGGCTCAGGGGCCAAGGGAGTGATCATACTCTCGGGGGATCGTCATATATCAGAGTTTTCCATGGCGGAAATCCCGGGCCTTTCTTACCCGCTGATAGATTTTACCAGTAGCGGGTTAACGCATGCTTATACACAGTTTACCTCTGAATATAACCCTTACCGTATAGGGGAAGTGGTTTCGGAGATCAGTTTCGGATTGCTGCGGTTCGACTTTGACCGAAAACAGGTAACTATGCAGATACGCGGCAGGGGGAATAAGGTTTTAGGGGAACTGGTACAGAAATATTAGCCTTTCTGCATGTTTGGGAACTTACCTGCTTATTTGCAATTGTTCTGCTATTTTTACACATTCCATAGCCTCCTTTACATCATGGACCCGTAGTATATGTGCCCCTTTGAGCAATGCAATAGTGTTAAGTGCCGTAGTACCGTTCAGGGCTTCCTCAGGGCTGTTTTCCAGTAGTTTGTATATCATGGACTTCCGGCTTATACCTGCGAGTACGGGCAACCCGAGGTTGTGCAGTAGTTCCAGTTTATCCATCAGTTCGTAGTTATGGGCAATCGTTTTGGCAAAACCGAAACCGGGATCAATTATAATGTCGCTGATGCCTGCCTTTCTGGCCTCGGCCACCTTTTCGGAGAAATAATACAGGACTTCTTTGACGATGTCTTCGTATTGCGGGTTTTGTTGCATATTCTGGGGAGTCCCTTTCATGTGCATCATGATATAAGGCACCTGTAGACTGGCTACGGTAGGGATCATTTCCCTGTCGAGGTTACCGGAGGCAATATCATTGATAATCGCTGCCCCTTGTTCCACACATGCCCTGGCTACGGAAGCACGGAAAGTATCTACGGAGATCCGTATATCCGGGAATTTCTTTATCAGGAGGGAGACGACCGGGACAATACGGTGAAGTTCTTCCGTCTCATCAACATGTTTGGCCCCGGGGCGTGAACTGTAGGCCCCCACATCAATAAAAGTGGCCCCTTCACTGAGCATTTTTTCCGTGCGGGGAAGAATATCGCTTTCGTCCTTGTACTTTCCGCCATCATAGAAAGAGTCGGGAGTAATGTTCAGTATTCCCATGATTGCGGGAGCAGACAGATCGGTTAACGTTCCTTTGCAGTTTATGGTCATTGTTTTCCGGTTTGAATTTTTTGCTATGGACTTTTGCCATGGATACACGGATGATTTTCTCTTCCCTTTCCTGAAGGGCGGAGGGATGCTTTATTGTACAGTCAAAGGTTAAAATCCTGCTCCCGATGGATATCGAAATTTATTGCAGCTACTTTAGTTTCTATAAACTTTTGCCGCGAATACATTAAATATTTTTTAAAAATGATTTGTGTATCCATGGCAAAACTCGCTTTCCGTCTGCTGCAAATCTGTGGATTTTCCCCCGGTGTTTAATCTGTCGTCAGATGGAAAACAATAAAAAATATCCGTGCATCCGTGGCAAAATAAAGAACAAATATCAAAAAAATATCAAAGCTCTTTTTCCCTGCCGAATGAAATTTCCTTTCAGGAGTTGAGCAATTCAAAAAATTAAGCGAAATTTACGCAAAATACAATCAACAGCATGCAGGATACTTCAAAACAATACGACGAAGTGATTGCCACTTGTCGGGAGTTGTTCGTTAATAAAATGAAAGATTACGGGAGTGCGTGGCGGATATTACGGCTCCCTTCCCTTACCGATCAGATATTTATCAAGGCACAGAGGATACGCAGTTTACAGGAGAAGAAAATGCGGAAGGTAGATGAGGGGGAGGCTTCGGAATTTATGGGGATTATCAATTATTCGGTGATGGCGCTTATCCAGACCGGTAAAGGTGTTGCCGATCAGCCGGACCTCAATGTAGAGGAGGCTGCTGCATTGTATGATGAAAAAATAGGGGAGACCAAGACCCTGATGGAAGCCAAAAATCATGATTACGGCGAAGCATGGCGCGATCTGAGGGTGAGTTCCCTTACCGATCTTATTCTGCAAAAATTACTGCGGGTCAAACAAATTGAAGATAACGAAGGCAAAACCCTGGTGAGCGAAGGTATCGAAGCCAATTACCAGGACATGATCAATTATGCCGTTTTCGCATTGATCTTGTTACGGGAATAAGTACAGGGGGGCAGAAATCCGGTCTGCAAATTTGCACATTGTAATGAAACCGATATGACTAAGATGATCTTCAGGTACACGGTATAATGATCTGATAGTCATCAGAGGTTACATGTGACCGTTGAAAAAGCAATAAAAATGAACACATGAAATATATTGTAAACTTCTCCAGAATAATTGTCGGTATTTTATTTATCATCAGCGGAGCTATTAAGCTGAACGATCCGGTGGGGTTTTCTTTCAAACTGGAAGAATACTTCGGCGCGGATGTCCTTAATCTTCCGTTCCTCACGCCATATGCTCTAGGTATTGCCCTTTTTCTTGTGGTGCTGGAAGTATTGCTCGGGGTCATGTTGCTTTTCGGGTACAGGCCGAAATTTACCGTATGGACCCTGTTGCTCATGATCGTTTTCTTTACATTCCTTACTTTCTATTCCGCTTATTTTAATGTGGTCACCGATTGCGGCTGTTTCGGGGATGCCATAAAGCTGACGCCCTGGGAGTCTTTCGGTAAAGATATTGTGTTATTACTACTCATTCTGATATTGTTCTTCGGCCAAAAATATATTATTCCTCTTATATCTGTGAAAACCGGGGCCATAGGAACGGTTGTAGCTTTGGTGATCTGTGTTCTGTATGCCAATCATGTGCTTAATCACCTGCCTGTGGTGGATTTCAGACCTTATAAGATAGGAGCCAATATAGAAGAAGGTATGACAGTCCCGGAAGGGGCTCCCAAACCTGTGTATGAATATTCCTGGAAGTTCATGGTGGACGGGAAAGAGAAGGTCATAAAGACCAATGGCGATTACCCTTCGGTAGACGGGGAATTCATAGATGTGGAGACGGAGGAAATACAAAAAGGATATGAACCCCCGATACATGATTTTACCATAGAACAGGATGGAGAAGATTACGCGGAGGAGATGCTTGCCGAGGATAAACTGATTATGGTTGTCACTTATGATCTTCGCAAAGCCAGTCCCGAAGGCCTGGAGAAAATGAAGACAGTAACGGACAGGGCCATTGCAGACGGATACAAGGTTATAGGAATGTCTGCATCCGATGATAAACTGACCCGGCCTGTACTTGAAGAATACGGTCTTGATTTCGAATTTTATTTTACCGATGCCACGACTTTAAAGACTATGGTCCGTTCCAATCCGGGTATATTGAAACTGCATAAAGGTACCATAGTGCAAAAACTGCATTTTAACGATGCGGATGCACTGGAAACAAAGTAAAATATAGTCAGGCTCTCAAATATTATATTAAATTTGTAAGGTTGTAACCTTCGGAAGAAGGAGACTTTTGTTTTCGGGCAAAGAACAGCAACCACTTTCTCGGGCCAATGGAAGGTTAGGGCCCTGGTCAATAAATAAAGCAGCTATGAAAAAGAACTTTATGGTCGTATTCTTTACGGCCTTTACTCTGGTGCTCTCCGCCCAATCGAAGGAGTTTTCAACAAAAGCATTGAAAGATGTATTTCTCACGACGGAAGGAAAGGATATTACCTTTTCCGAAATCCTGGAGGCCAATAAGGGAAAAACATTATTTATCGATGTCTGGGCCTCCTGGTGTAAGGATTGTATTGAAAGTATCCCTGCGTTAAAGGGAATTAATGAGAAATACGACGACGTCACTTTTATTTTCCTGTCCCTGGACCGGAGTGTGGAAGGCTGGGAAAAAGGAAGAGAGAAATACCACCTCGATTACGGACAGCATTACTTTATTAAAGCCGGCTGGAAGAAAAGCCCTTTTTGCCAATCTATTAAACTGGACTGGATACCCAGATATCTGGTTGTAAACCCCGAAGGCAAAATAGAACTGTTTAAAGCTATAGAAACTGATGATACTCAATTAATAAATACCTTAAACCAAACCATACAATGAGAAAAAAGATTGTTGCCGGAAACTGGAAAATGAATAACGATTTGGGACAAACAGAAGAATTGTTGTCCAAGCTTCTCAAAAAAATGCCCGATACCGAAGCAGAGATCATGGTGGCTCCCGCTTTTACGAACCTCAGGGTTGCTTTTGACACGTTGAGCCAGAGTGCTGTTGAGGTTATTGCACAAAATATGCACTTTGCCGAGAACGGAGCATATACCGGTGAAGTATCGGCAGAAATGCTGAAAAGTGTGGGGATACGTACCGTAATACTCGGCCATTCCGAAAGACGTGCCTATTTTAATGAGACCGATGAAACACTCGCAAAAAAAGTGGACACCGCGCTGAAACACGATATGACTATCGTATTCTGCTTCGGCGAAGAACTGGAAGACCGTAAGGGAGGAAAGCATTTCGACGTAGTGGAAAGCCAGCTCAGAAAAGCCCTTTTCCACCTTAAAACCTCCGCCTGGAAGAATATTATACTGGCTTATGAGCCTGTATGGGCTATCGGTACCGGGGAAACGGCTTCACCGGAACAGGCTCAGGAAATGCATAAATTTATCCGCGAGACCATTGCTTCCAATTATAGCGAAAAAGTGGCCGATGGTGTCTCTATCCTTTACGGAGGCAGCGTTAAGCCCGACAATGCCAGGGAGATCTTCTCACAGCCCGATGTAGATGGTGGCCTTATAGGCGGAGCCTCCCTGAAAGCCAAAGATTTTATCGCCATCGTTGATGCGATTTAAGGTTACCGGTGATTAGAGTTGCGGGTTGCGGGATGACCTGCAACCTGTGACTTACAACTAACGAGAAAATGGACACATTATATATTGCCTGTGACTTTAAGGTTAAGCCCGTACAGCCGGGCACGGAAATCCTTATTGCCGAGCTCGGCGAAGCCGGGTTTGAGAGTTTTGTGGAAAATGAAGAAGGGGTCATAGCCTATATTCAGAAAAGCGAATGGGAACCCTCCTACCTGGAAAATATCTATATTCTCAACAGCGGAGAATTTGAGATAACTTATGAGGTGGAAGAGATCGCCCAGGTAAACTGGAACGAGGAATGGGAAAAAAATTTCCAGCCTATAGAAGTAGACGGAATATGTACGGTAAGGGCCCCGTTTCACCCGGAACCTGCAACCGCATACGATATTGTCATAGAGCCTAAAATGAGTTTCGGGACGGGCCACCATGAAACCACTCACATGATGATACAGCACCTCTTGCGACTGGATCTGAAAGGGAAGAAGGTCCTGGATATGGGATGCGGGACAGGAGTACTTGGCATATTGGCAGAAAAACTGGGGGCTGCCGAGGTAGATGCCATAGATATCGATAACTGGTGCTATCTGAATTCGCTGGAAAATGTGGAGCGAAACCGGTGCGAGGTTACTTCCGTATACGAAGGAAACGCTGCCTTGCTGGAAGGAAGGCGTTATGAGGTGATTATAGCCAATATCAACCGGAATATCCTGCTCAACGATATTCCTGCTTACGCAGCTTGCCTGGAACCCGGAGGTATACTTTTACTCAGCGGGTTTTATAAAGATGACATCCCTGTTATAGATGAACTTTGTGTGAAGTTTTCATTAAATTTTACGGAAAACCTGGAGAAAAACCATTGGGTTGCAGTGAAGTACCTACATGCGATCTCCTGAAGATTTCCCGGTAAAAGAAGGGAAACATCCCGTAAAACACTGTATGGAGGAAATCTCAAAAGTTCCGGGAAAATATCACGGGCTCGGATTGGTAGGGGGATATGGTTGGCAAGGATGTATTTCTAAAATAAATTTTGTGTAATTTTGTATAAGAGTCGTTTACATCTTATCTTTATAGCAATGCATACGGAAGAAAAAATATACTTGAGAAAAGACACCTGTATGCCCGGAACCAAAACAGAGGTATTCAGTGCCTCTACCCGGGAAGAGACTTTAGAAGAGGTATTGGTGGAAGAGGATGTGCAGAAGCAAAATGAGATTGTCCTCTACAACGATGATGTCAACACTTTCGATCATGTGATAGAAACCCTGATCGATGTGTGTGACCACACCCCCGAACAGGCTGAACAATGTTCCATTATTGTGCATTACAAAGGGAAATGTACGGTAAAAACAGGGCCTTATGAAGATTTAAGGCCGCGGTGCTCTATGTTGCTGGATGCCGGACTAAGTGCGGAGATCGTATAATAACCATTACAGGCTTACTTTTTCTCCGGGGCCGGTAATACCTTGAACAATCCGAAAGACTTGAAAAGGTGGAATAATCCTGGCAGGATAAGAACAGAACCTGCGAGGAGGGCATAGGCTATGGAGTTAATTACTGCTTCACCGGCCATATTTTCATAAATACTTACAGGCCCTTCCGTGGTGATGATCAGGGAAGGAAAATTAGACTGTGCCCAGGCACCCAGCATCAGGAATACCTGTATGGCCACCATAACCCTTATCACCACTTTTTTACCCTTGGCGAGATATATCCATATGGGTACCAGCAGGGAAGCTGCAATTATAACCAGTATAATACTCAGTATATTGTCAAAGAAGTGATCTATAAAGACCTCCTCCGCATAAAAGCCGTAACCAAAAATAAGGAGGGAACTGAAGGCTACCGACATGTTTGCCTTCTTCGCTCGTTTGATAAAAATCCTTTGCTCTTCTCCGGATGTTTCGCCGACGAGAAATACGGCGGATAAAAAAGCGACCAGAGAAGCGATAAAGACCCCCATTAAAAGAGAGGTGATGTTAAACCAGGGGAAAATAAAAGCTTCCGCAAAACTATAGTCTTCCATTGTATTTACCGGAATAAGTTTTCCGGAAATAAGGGCCCCTGCGCTTACACCGAGAACAAAAGGTGTAACCATACTGGAATACTGAAAAAGTTTGTTATAAATGCTTTGTGAACTGTCTACTACCGCATCGTAATGACGGAAAATAAAGGCCGTCCCCCTTATTACAATCCCGAAAAGTAGCAGGGTGAGCGGAATATGCAGTTGCGTGGTAATGATATAATAATAATTGGGAAAAGCTATCCACATAATAACGATGACAATGATAAGCCATACGTGATTTGCCTCCCAGACCGGCCCTATGATTTGGTATGCTATTTTTTTGGTCACTTTCCTGTTCTTCCGGGAAGACAGTAACTCCAGGATGCCCACACCGAAATCCGCTCCGCCGAAAATGAGGTAGAAATATATGGAAACAAACAGGAACAAAAATACTACTGTAGTCATCGGGAATTGTTTTGACGGTTAAACACGGTGATCTGTCTGCTCATCAGCCAGCTTACGACCAGGGCGAGCAAAATATAGAGGAAGGTAAATATGAAGAGGCTGTATTCGATGCCTTCCATGGGGGTTACCGAATCTTTTGTCCGCATGATATTGTAAATAATCCAGGGTTGCCTGCCCACCTCAGTTACTATCCATCCGGCTTCTACGGCTATAAATCCCAGGGGGGCGGCGAGCGCAAATACCAGCCAGAACCCTCTTTTCCTAAGCAGGGACTTCTTTTTTCTGCTCACAAAAAATAGAATGGCCAGTAATGCCAGCAGTGTGCCCAGCCCTACCATAAGCTGAAAAGCATAATGTGTTATGGCTACCGGGGGCAAATCTTCTTCCGGAAAATCATTCAATCCCTTAACCTCCGCATCAAAATCGCCAAAGGCCAGGAAAGAAAGCATTTTCGGGAGTTCTATCTTATGGGTAACTTCTTTTTTCTCTTCATTAACAATACCGCCTATATATAGCGGGACCCCTTTTCCCGTTTCGTAATGCGCTTCCAGGGCAGCGAGTTTTACAGGTTGCCTTACTGCAATGTCCTTGGCAGAAATATCCCCGCTCAGCGGTTGGAACAGGGCGGCAACGGCGCCAAAAGACAAGGCAATGGTAAAAGCCTTGCGGTGTATGGCAATATTCCTCCTGAGATATATTTGCCAGGCATGTATACCCGCGACGGCAAATCCGGTGGCTGTAAAAGCGGCAAGGACCATGTGGAGTGCCTGTGAAAACCAGGCCTCGTTAAACAGGGCTTTTACCGGATCAATATTCAGGAATTCCCCGTTGATGTATTCGAAACCCGAGGGCGAGTTCATCCAGCCGTTAGCAGAGACTACCAGTATACCCGAAGCCACGCCCGATATGCCGATAATAAGCCCCGTAAACCAGTGAAACCACTGATTTTTTATTTTCTTCCATCCGTAGAGATAAAACCCCAGGGCGATGGCTTCTACAAAAAAAGCCGCGCCTTCCAGCGAAAACGGCATGCCTATTATCGGGCCTGCATGGAGCATGAACTTAGGCCAAAGCAAACCCAGTTCGAAAGACAGGATCGTGCCCGATACCGCACCCGTTACAAAAAAGATGGCTACGCCTTTCTGCCATGCTTTGGTCAGGGACAGATAAGCCTTGTCTTTTGTCTTCAGCCATTTGTAATGAGAAACTACCATAAAAAAAGGCATGACCATACCAATACAGGCAAAAACGATGTGGAAGATCATTGAAACGGCCATTTGCAGGCGGGCTGCGTCGAGTGTTTCCATAGGAGGGAAGTTTACCATACAAATTTACGGTTTTGCAGGTATAATTTCCCAGGAAATGTGTTAAAGGTATCCGTTTTAGTAAGACAATCCCGGCGTTTTTTTCAGGTATTGATCCGTGTTGAGCTGCATGAGCAAAAACATGGCTACATCCGCTTTGGAGATTTTGAGGGTAACCGTTCTGTCATCAGGAGCAAATCCATGCCTGAAGTTACCCGTGGCCCGTCCGCCCGTAAAAGCACCGGGCCGTACCAGCGTCCAGTTCAGGTCACTTTCCATAACATATTTTTCTTGTAGTTCATGGTCTTTGTATGCACCTCGCAGGTACCAGCCAAACATAATGTGTTTCCAGAAAAAATTGAGATTGTCCCTGCTGTCCCCGGCACCTAATGTGCTTTGGCATATCAGTCGTTTTACGCCCTGGCTCTGCATTCCTTCGATAATATTGCTTGTGCCCCGCGACCTTACGGTACCTTTTCTGCCCGATCCGATAACACTGATAACGGCATCCTGATTTTTTACGGCCTTTTTTACGGCTTCTTTATCCAGGATATCTCCTTGAACGACATTCAGGTTACGGTGTTTGATTTCCTTCAGGTTCTTTTTATTGCGGGTGAATGCGGTGACGATGTGTCCCAGTGCAAGAGCCTCCAGTACCAGGGGCTTGCCAATGTTGCCCGTAGATCCGAAAATAACGATTCTCATACTTCTTGTTTTTTGTTCAAAGCTAAGGAAGGAAGCGAGGTGCGAATAGAATAAACCCGACAGGCTGAAATTATTTCCTGTTAAAAACAGTGAGAAAACCGGAAGGGGTATACCCGGTGAATTCCTGGAAAGTACGGATAAAGTGCGACTGATCCGCATACCCGTTATCATAGACAATATCGGTAAGTTTGGTATAATCACTGGCTTCTAACTGTACCATTGCAGACCGGAACCTGCATATACGGGCATACAGGCGGGGAGAAATGCCAATGTATTCTTTGAACTTCCGCTCAAAGGTCCGTTCGGATATCTGCATATCGTTTTGCAGTTCCTTTAAGGATATTTCTCCGTTACTCCGCAACAGGCGGGAGGTAGCATAAGAAAGCCTGCTGTCTGTTGTGATTGATTGCTGTCCGGCCAGGTTGAGGAGAAAGACCGTCATGATGTCCAGGTGTTCCCGGGGAGATACAGAGGCGGAAAGCTGTTCCCTGATGTATTTTGCATTTGCAAACGGCAGCAGGTCAAAATCAATGCAACTGTCTGTAAGTTCATTGGCATGGATGCCGAAGACGGAGCGTATAATATGCGGGTACAGGATGAAAATAAATGCACGGACCTCACCGTGAGTGGAGATGCGTATGGGTTTTACGGTCTGTCCGTAGAGGAAAAGAGAGGAGATCTTTTTATCGTTCAGCATGATATCCGTCCCGGAATCAATGTACATGATCCCCGGGCAGCCGTCCGCAAAAAACTGCATGTCATTACCGAGATTTTCGGGGACGGACTTACGGAAGGACAACACCGATTTCACGTAGGGGCGGAGAACTTCCGGTATGGTATATGAACAGTTTGTTTCCATGATATTCGGGCAGGCGGAGTTCCGGATAAAAATACATAGCCCAAGTTATGAAAAATTGTATCAAACCGACACCGGCCGGAAATAATGTTGTTACCGGTCCAGAAATTCCTGTACCAGGAGCGCTGTTGCCCGTATACTTTTCTGTTCTGTGGGTTCCGTACATATTTCGCCGAGATAAGAACCGTGGTTTCCGGGAAGTATTAATAACCTGGACCCGGGAACCATCTGCGACATTTTCAGGCTGTGTTCCGGCAGGACCACATCCCGGTCGGCAGCCAGGAAGAGCGTTGGGGCTTTGATATTTGTCAGGTCCTCATCTTTCCAATCGGTAAAACGGAGCATTCTTTCCTTGTCTTTGTCATGCATGTTTTGTAGCCCTCTTTCATCAGGATTTACTTCCAGATAGGCTTTTTTCAGGGGTTCCGGCATATTTTCCAGTGTGGCGTTCCGCATCCCGTCAAAAAAACCGGGCAGCAATCCGTCCCTTCGGTAAAAGGAGGAGGCAACCACCAGTTTGTTAATGATTTCCGGGTATTCCATAGCTGTTTTCATGGCTGTGTTCCCGCCATTGCTGAACCCGAGTATATCGGCTTTATTCACGTGAAGGTATTTTAGCAGGGCGGCAACATCCTTGGCATCCTGTGAAAAAGAAACACCGTTTTCACGGTCGCCGGTACGACCGTGCGCCTGCAGTTCCATAGCTATGACTTTCCGGTTTTCTGCCCACAACAGAATGATATTGGCAAAGTTGCTCTGAATGGTAGATCCCCCGCCGTGAATAAGGACCAGGGGCATATCCCCTTCTCCGTATATTTCATAATACATGTTTAGTCCGTTTACGGGAGCGTAACCCGATTCCGACGGTTTTATCGTTTCCTGTTGCATAGAGGGAAATAAAAAAATTGATGATATCGCCAGCAAATATATTGTTTTTACCATATGACTATGGATTAATGTTGAGGCTCAGGCAGAAATGACGGCGGGGGAGGTGTGTCCTCTAAAAAAGGGATAATGGCAGACAGGATTCCTTTTGTATCCATCATTAGTCCCACATGGGACTTTCCGGGCAGGATGGCAAGTTGTGATTCCGGAATGCCCTCCATGTCACCCGATACACCTCCGCCACATAACCTGTACATTTCCGCAATATGGTTCAGGTCCACACCATCGTTATCTCCCATGACGAATAGTACCGGTGATTTGAGTTTTCCGATATTCTCTGCCCCCAGGTCATAACCCTCCCGGTCGAATGCAATAAATTTTTCAATAAATGGCCGCCAATGGCCCGGATCGGGGGCTACTTTTTCATATTCCGTTTTCAGCGGGGTCTGGTCCAGAAAGTCAGGCTGCATGGTGTGGATGGCTTCCCGGACCCGCGGTATCCAGCCCTCCATTTTATAGGTAGAGGAAATAATAATTATTTTCCGGATCATCTCCGGGTAATCTATGCCTGTTTTCAGGGCAATGGTGCCTCCGAAGCTGTATCCTATGATATCTGCTTCCGGAATATTTAAATGTTTTAATACCCCTGCTACGTCCGAAGCCAGGCTTTTGTAATTAAAAGCCCTTTCCGTATCGGCGGTATGCCCGTGGCCCTGCATTTCCACGGCTATGACTTTTCTTGTCCCCGACAGCACCGGTATGATATCTCCCCAGTTCATCCCTATGGTCATATAAGCCCCGTGAAGCAGTATAACCGGTTTGCCTTCACCGTGTATTTCGTAATATATTTCCTGTCCGTTTACCGGGGCATATCCGGAAGCGGAAGGTTTATTTTTTGTCTGGCCAACAGCCAGGATAAAGGATAAGAAAACAGTGCCAGCGGACAGGAGTATGGTTTTCATTATTTCTGGTTTTTGGTGTTATAGAAAAGATAATGGGTATTACCTGGTTTCGGTATAAGTTTTAAAATTATCCAGTATGGCCTGCCATCCTTCGCGCTGCATTTCTATGGGATTAGTGGTTTCCGCATCGAAAATTGTAATGACTTCCGTACTTCCGTCCAGGTCCCTGAAATCGGTAGTTACTTTTCTGCTATCAGCTATGGTGTATACGATTTTCTTGTAGTCTACTATTTGGTTATAGGTCGCTTCGAAATCAAACCCGAAACTTCCGTCTTTGGCTTCCATCCTTGATTTAAGCTTTCCGCCTACTTTCAGGTCGTTTTCCGCGCTCGGGCAGTGCCAGTCTTCCGAGGCAAAGTTCCACTTGGTAATGTGTTCGGGTTTTGTCCATAGTTCCCATACCTGTGCTACGGGGGACTGTACGATACTTTTTACGGTTATCTGTTCCATAATTTTTGCTTTTTAAGGTTTACAGTTCGTTTTGAAAATGAATAAAAATGACATGTGTGTGTTTGTCCTTACAAAGTTGCATTATATCCGTAAGATATAAAGGGTGTAAAAATGTCAATTGAGAGGGGTTATTTTGCCAAATGGGTAATTGGTGTGGGGATTTGCTTTTTCCCGGATTTATCTGTCAGCTGATAACATTTGGCTGTAATTCAATGCACTTGCCAATAGAACTGCATGGCATTAATAAATGCGGTCCCTAATGAGGAATACGTTATGGAAATTTTTAAAAATTGAAAAGCGAACAATAAAAGAATCGTGGAGTTCCCGGATGTTTATGGAAAATAAATATTGAAGATTTAAATAAAAGAGCGGGAGACGAGGTTCGAACTCGCGACATTCAGCTTGGAAGGCTGACGCTCTACCAAC
>NZ_RJTM01000007.1 GCF_003725735.1 Sinomicrobium pectinilyticum
TTATTTCCACCGGTAAAGATACGATGGCTATTTCAATGAGTGCATTTCTGTCAAAATGCGGTGCAAATATAAATAATAGGATTCGATTCTTCCAAGAAAAAATTGAGATTTTTTCAGCAAAATGAAGCCCTCCTGATAATATATCTGTCTGTTAAAAAAGTATTGTTTTTGCATTCAGGTGTTTACCATTGTTTTGGGCGAAGGTGGAATTCCGGATTTGCCCGGTCCGCCTTTCGTCCCAGGCCCCGATTCTGAAGGGAGCAGCGGGACTAAAAACGGGAAAATCTCTTGAAATGTACAATGGGTTAAAAAAGATTAATTTTATCTTTGGTAAAAATTATCATTGAGAGTCTTCATGGATACAACCGTTACCTATACGATCCGTCAGATCAGCGGAGAAGAAACCTATCCCGTGAGGCACCCCGTTTTGCGTACGGGACTGCCCCTTTCTTCATGCAGGTTTGACAATGATGACGCATTTACGACTTTCCACATAGGATTATATGCAGGAGGAAAACTTGCCGGGGTGGTGACCATCCTGGAGAATAACCATGCTTTTTTTGAGGAAGGGCACCAGTTTCAGTTAAGAGGGATGGCGGTATTAGAGGAATTCCAAAAGAAAGGCCTCGGGCAGGTACTTGTAAGGGAAGCAGAGAAAGAGGTGGAGAACCGGGGGGGAGGTTTTATCTGGATGAATGCCCGGAAAGTCGCGGTGAAGTTTTATGAAAAACTCGGGTATTGTGTCGCCGGAGATGAATTTATTATTGAAACTGCCGGGCCTCATTACGTGATGTGGAGACAATGGAAATAGGTTTTTCAGAAATCCGGCTCCCTGTATTTTAGTGTAGGTTACCGCTCCCTAAATGTATATTTGTATGAAAAGAAGAACTTTTGTAAAATCTACCGTATTTACTACCGTGGCTATTGGCATATTGCCGTCATCTCTACTGGCCTCTTCCGGTGATTATTCTTATGATGAGCTCATAGGAAAGGGAAAACCAAAACTTTTCGGGGAGGGTATTAACCTGAGAAAAGAAGCTTACGAATCCTTTCTGGAGATGAAAAATGCGGCCTCCAGGGAAAAACTGGACATAAAAATAGTATCCAGTTACCGCGATTTTTATCGGCAGAAGGGTATTTGGGAGAGAAAGTATAAACAGTATACGAATGATGGCCTGGCTCCGCAACAGGCCATAAGTAAAATTATCGAATATTCTACCATACCCGGGACCTCCAGGCATCACTGGGCGACGGACATTGATATTATAGACGGTGCCGCCGGATATTCCGGTAATGATGTGCTGGATGCAAAGAAATTTCACGGCGACGGCCCTTTTCGCCCCCTTAAGGAATGGCTGGACGAAAATGTCAATACCTATGGGTTTTACCTGGTCTATACGGATAACCCCGGTAGAAAGGGATTTAAATACGAACCTTGGCATTATAGCTATGCCCCTGTTTCGGTGCCCATGCTCGATGCGTATAAGAAACTGAAAGTAAAAGAGATTATCACCGCGGAAAAGGTTGCCGGAGCGGCACATTTTACAGATGACTTTATAGAGATGTACCGTAAGGAAAATATACTTGACATAAATCCGCATCTTTTGCCCTGAAATTATTGTCCGGCAAACAAGCCACGGCATACTGCAGCAAAAAATTAGTATATGACCGGTGTCGGTAGGGATGAAGTTTTCCTTGTTTTTTTCTATCCCCGAAGGTGATCAGGGAAAACCATGTCCTTTTTGGGTAACGTACAGGGCCCGCCAGAAATGATAAGGGATATATTGACTTTCCGAGCACAGCCGCCTGAAAACAAATTTCAGGAAGATATGTTATAAATCAGAACCCCGCCGGAGAAGCGGGGTTTCGAAGCTAATTAAATAATTAAAAAAACGAGAACACGGTCCTCATGCGTCCAATGCCTCTTTGATCACGGCAGCAGCTTCTG
>NZ_RJTM01000001.1 GCF_003725735.1 Sinomicrobium pectinilyticum
AGTCACCGGAATAGTGACCTATACCCCTGATGCCGGTTTCGAAGGCGTGGATACCTTCACGTATACGATGAAAGATGTAGATGGCTACACAAGTAATATTGCTACGGTAACTGTTACGGTAGGCGGAACCAACGGAGGTCTTATGGCCGTAGATGATACTGCAAGTACAATCATTGAAGTGCCTGTAACTATAGAAATACTCGCCAATGATACGGGTGGAAATGCACCTATAGACGAGACGACCGTAGCGATAGTGGATATGCCTGCAGACGGTGCGGTAGAAGTGGATGCGGTGACCGGAGAAGTTACCTATACCCCTGATGCCGGATTTGAAGGTGTGGATACGTTCACCTATACCGTAAATGATACCGATGGTTATACATCCAATATTGCCCTGGTAACGGTAACGGTTGATCCGGCACCGACAGGACCTATCGCTAACGACGATGCGGTACAGGTAAATCCGAACAGCTTTATAAGGATAGCGGTACTGGATAACGATGCGGAAGGAAGCGCTCCGATTGATCCTGCTACGGTAGATGTTGTCAGCGGGCCTTCCAACGGTAGTATTGCGATTAATGACGACGGAACGGTAGATTATATACCGGAAGCAGGTTTTGTCGGGCAAGACAGCTTTGAGTATACTGTTGAAGATACGGAGGGAAGATTATCCAATATAGCGGTAGTATCTATAGATGTGACTTCAAACTCCGATCTTACGATTTCCATTACAGTTAATGACGTGACACCGTCCATAGACAGTGAAGTAGAGTTTACCATAACGGTTACTAACGATGGAGATCAGGTATTCTCCGATGTTATTGTAGATGAACCTCTGCCTTCGGGATATGAATTTGTAAGATCTGAATCCGCAGAAGGAGACTACAATGATCTTACCGAAAAATGGACCATCGGCCATATTGGCGCCGAAGGAACTGCAACCCTGAAATTGACCGCTAAAGTAGTAGCGGTTGCCGGAGCGGATTATCTGAATGTAGTAACTATAGAAGGATCTTCTCCGCTGGATGCGAACCTGGACAACAATACGGCACAGGTCGCCGTAGAACCACTCTTGCTGGTAGTGTATAACGAGTTTTCTCCGAACGGAGACGGGTTTAATGACACTTTTGTGATAGATGGTATACAACTCTACCCGAGCAATACATTACAGGTCTATAACAGGTACGGAAACCTGGTATTCAAGACTGCTAATTATAATAATGATTGGGACGGAGTTGCCAATAAGAGCGGAGCTATTAAGAAGAAAGACAAGTTACCGGTAGGAACGTATTTCTACGTACTGGATACCGGAACCGGGATAAGGAAAAGCGGATGGCTCTATATCGCAAGATAAGATAAGATAGAAAGAGGGATACCCCATCCCTCTTTTATTGCATTAAACCCATATAAAACAGATAAAATATAAGCAGATGAAAATTATAAACGTCAAAAAGAGCAATTACATTTTGTTTATATGTATGCTTGCTATGATTACGGTGAAAGCACAGCAAGACCCTCAATATACACAGTACATGTATAATATGATGAGTTTTAACCCTGCCTATGCCGGTTCTGTGGGTACTTTGGAAGCAAATCTATTGCACCGGTCGCAGTGGACAGGTATAGACGGGGCACCACAAACCCAGTCCTTAAGTGTCCATTCCCCTTTAAACAATGAAAAGGTAGGCCTGGGTTTTAATGCTGCGCATGACAAATTGGGGCCGTCCCGGGAAGTATTCCTCGACGGGAACTTCTCCTATACGATACAAACCGGGTATTTTTCCAAACTGGCTTTCGGGGTAAAAGCAGGGATCAGTATTCTGGATGTAGACTGGAGTGAAGGAGATTTTAAAGACCCGAACGATCCTCTTTTTGGCCAGAATGTAAATAAAACCCATTTTTTAGCAGGGGCGGGAGCATTTTATTATACGGATAAATGGTATGTAGGATTTTCTGTTCCCAGTTTCCTCCGTTATGACTATTATGATGACCGGGAACAGGGAGGAGTATTGTCGGACAGACTGCATTACTTCATAACAGGCGGATATGTTTTCGAACTGTCGCCAACGTTGTTGTTCAAACCTGCGACTATGGTGAAAATAGTGCGGGGAGCACCGGTTTCCGTAGATGTTTCCGCTAACTTCCTGTTACAGGAGAGATTTACTTTAGGAGCTTCCTACCGATGGGATGATTCCGTAAGTGCCCTGGCAGGTTTTCAGGTATCTCCGAGCTTCTTTATCGGTTATGCCTATGATTATACCACGACGAGTTTTAACCGGTACAATGACGGAACACATGAGATTATTCTGCGATATCAGATGCCGTTTAAATCCAGTCGTATAAAATCCCCGAGATTTTTCTAAACAGAATCGTCATGAGAAGAAAGATATTTTATACCCTTGGCTTATTGTTTTGCGTGACAGCTGTTTTCGGACAGCAACCGAAAAGAGCGGACCGCCTGTTTAAAGACCTGGCTTATGTAGAAGCTGCCCAGGCTTATGAGGAATACCTCAAAGGAGTGAATTCGCCTTCGCCCGACTTTCTGGGGAATATAGCAGATTCATATTACTTTATAAGTAACGATACCAGTGCTGTTAAGTATTATAAGAAACTCTATGAGTTACAGCGGCAAGGAATGTCCGATGCACATTTTTACCGGTACATACACGCACTTAAGGGAGTAAAGGACTATGAGGAGGCTAATTCTCTTATGAAAAATCACCTTAAAAATAAGGGCGACGAAAAGGAAATATCAAGATATGCCAGAGAAAAAGCCTATCTGGATAGCCTGGAGCAGTCGGAATCCCTTTTCACCGTAAAAAACCTGGAAAGTAATACGCCGAGGTCGGAATTCGGTGCCACCTTTTACGGGGACAAAGTGGTTTTTTCTTCAACGAGAAAACCCAGTTATACATTGTATGTATGGAACCAGCAGCCTTTCCTCGACCTGTATATGGGAGAGAGAAATGCAAGTGACGGGGAATTGTTCAACGTAGACCTTTTTCTTCCGGATATACAGTCCAGATACCACGATGCTACAATTACCTTTTCTCCCGACCTGTCATATATATACTATACGACCAATATAGTCAAGAACCGGAACAAACTCGTGAAAGATGATTCCGGGACTAATAATTTTCATATTATGAAAGGGACTATTGAGGACGGAAAAATCGTGAAAACGCAAAGCCTGCCTTTTAATAGTGTGGAATATTCCGTGGGGCACCCTTGTATGACCCCGGACGGAAAATGGCTGTTTTTCGTTTCGGATATGCCTGGTGGTTTCGGGGATACCGATATCTACGTGGTGGAAATGTCCGAAGACGGTAGTGTGGCATCCGAGCCGCAAAACCTGGGCCCGGTGATCAATACCAGGGGAAAGGACATGTTCCCTTACTTTAAAGATGAGAAACTCTATTTTTCCTCGGACGGTCATTACGGACTCGGTCGTCTGGACGTATTCGAAAGCGAAAGGAAAGAAGGGACCTGGGAGTTCAGTGCTCCCAAAAACCTGGGAGCCCCGGTCAACAGTAATAAGGATGACTTCTCCTTTGTTATAGATTCCACAGGCTCCTATGGCTACTTTTCTTCGAACAGGGCGGAAGGTAAAGGGGATGATGATATTTATTATTACACCAAGGAAAAAGCGCCATGCGATCAGTTTGTGTCCGGTAAGGTTACCAACAAGAACACACAAATGGCCCTCGAAGGGGCAACGGTAACGGTATATGACGAATTCGGCGATCAGGTAACGGCAGCTACTACCGGGACAGACGGTTTGTATAAAGTGGAGATTCCCTGCGAATCTACTTATACCTTCAAAGCTACCAAGCCCAATTATACTACCGAAGAAAAAGAAGTCGTGACCACGGAGAAAAACGGTGATGAAATCACCGACGTAAACTTTGAACTGACCAATTTCGACGATCTGATCGTAAAAGAAGATAACCAGGAAAAAATAGATGTAAACCCTATATACTTCGAGTTTGATAAAGCGGATATCACCCCCCAGGCCGCCGAAGAGCTCAATAAGGTAATCTACGTAATGAACCAGTTCCCCGATGTGAAGATCAAAATAGAATCTCACGCGGATTGCAGGGGAAATGCCGATTACAACAGGAATTTAACGGACCGTCGGGCGAAATCCACGCAAAAGTATATTCTTGAAGAAGGCAAAATAGACCCCTCACGTATAGAAAGTGCCATCGGTTACGGCGAAGACCGCCCCAAAATTGTTTGTGAGACCTGCAGTCGATGCACGGAAGAACAACATGCCGAAAACCGGAGGTCCGATTTTATTATTATTGAGAAGTAATAACGATCAGTTATATTTTCTGGTCTGTTCAGAATAAAAAATAAAATGGTGTGTGGGCACCCCCTACTTTTCCCACATACCATTTTTAACCAATCAACCGATGTACCTCACGACTACTCCTCATATCAATGGCTTAGGCTTTATACTTGCCGTATTCTTTATTACCGGCGGTCTTGTTCCGCTTTGGTCCCAGCAACCGCAGGAACGGGTTTATGCGGATGCACAAACGAATAATGATTGTGCACTTTGTCTAACTATAGATGTTGCAAATGAAGGGCGAGCTGTGGATGGAGATAAAGATACTTATTCTACACTAAGTATTACTGTATTAGGTCAGGTATGGCAAAAATTAGACTTTACTTCCCAGCAACCCGGACCGGATGATCCGGTTCATGTAAAAATAGGAACATCTACCGGTTTGGCTAGTTTAGCTACGAGTCTTAAATTTCAGGCATATAATGGAAATACTCCTGTTGGAGTAGAAGTAGCTTTAGGAAGTTTGATAGGCCTGCTAAATGGTGCTGATCAAGCGGATATCGTATTGCCGGCTCCTGATGTGCCATATAATAGTGTAAGAGTTCTATACGATGGAGTGGCTCTTGGTGGAGGTATTAATATATATGGCGCTTACTTCAACGAACCCGGGGATAGTATAGCCTGTGATATGGCTGAGGATATTCTTTGGGGAAGTGAAGCAAGCCTGGCCGGTGGAGTAAACGCAGTCAATAATCCTCAAAATGCTATTGACGGGGACGAATCTACATTTGCCGAATTAAATGCTACTGTAAGCGTTGAGGGGAAAACATATGTAACCGCGCTTTATCCGTCCGTATCTGTGGCTGGAGATTCTGTTCGTTTAGTGTTTCGCAACCCGGGAGGTTTAATTGATCTGGGCCTGTTATCAAGTAGCTTCGTGTTGAGAACATACCTGGATAACCAGGATAATGGAGCATTAGATTTAGATTCGGATATTCTCAGGCTAAGTTTACTCTCGGGAAGTAGTGATATACAAGTTTTAACCTTCCCGGTGCAAACTCCGTTTAACCGTATTGAAGTAGCCATTGGTGAGGGACTTGCTACAGCCTTGGCCAGTCTACATGTCTACGAAATCCAAAGAATAGCAAAAGGCCCCGGTATTACCTCCCCGCAGATGACAGAGGGGGTGGTCTATTCCTGTTTCGGCGATGAAGTCACCCTGAACATAGATCAGCCCCTTGCCGGTTCCGTTTATACATGGTATACGGCCCCGACCGGGGGGGCTCCCGTTGCTACGGGAACTTCCTACATCCCCGATACTACCGTCCCGGGTTCCGCTTTTTTTTACGCATCCGAAACCAGAGAAGGATGTACGAATGAATCCGGACGCACCCCTGTAGAACTTATCGTATTTCCCGCCTATGGAAACCCTGATATTGTCATAGGAAATACGACAAATTGAATGAAGTTAATAACAATCTAAAAATCAGTAACATGAAATCCATTACAACAACTTTAAAAAAAGGACTTACAGCCCTGTTTTTAATCTGCTCCGTGCCGGTCCTGGCACAGATCAATGCCCCTGTCCCCAACGGGCTTCCGATTAACGAAACTTCCAACCTGGACGTAGGGACCCTCACCAACGACACGCCTCCGGTAACGGCCCTGGATGGTGCGGTGCTGTTTTACAACCCGGCTACATCCGGACCGTCGCTCACATTAACAGCGAGTCTCGATGACGGGGCCGGAAATACGTTTTCTACCTATGAATGGTATAATATGACCACAGACGGGACCACGGAAACAGAAAATATTCTTACCGGTGAAACAACACAGAATCTTACATTGACGGCCCTTGCCCCGGGGTATCATAAGTTCCGCGTTTACGGTCTTGTGGACAACGGGGAGGTGATCTGCCAGTCCGACGATTTCGAAGATATTATTCTCTTCGTACTGTCACCGTTAACCGTGGATACAACCTTTGATGCCAACGGAAATCCTCTCATTTACTGTTCCAACGATGCTCCGGCCACTCCCATAGAGTTATCCGTAAGTGGTATTAATGCGGATTATGCTGCAAATACCAACGGTTATCCGAACCCGGCCGGCAGCGATTTCGAAGTTTCTTATGCGTGGTTTGCCGTAAAGGACGGGGATACTGCCAATCCTGTAGACCTTACGACTGCAACCGACACCTATGCTGTTACCCTTACCGATCCTGGTACCTACACCTTTTATGTCGAAGTAGAGTACACTATAAAAGACAAAGAAAGCAGAGATTATGTAACCTATACGGGTAACGTACAGAACGGAGGAACGGACCTGGAGATCGTAGTAACCCCGACCCCCGGAGCACCGACCATTACTATCGATAATATCGTAGACTAATATTTCCCCGGATATACTCCGGAATCATATACCCGGAACAGGAGCCCCGGTGCGGGCCGCCTGTTCCCGGCTATGGCGTAATTCCTTTATTCGATATTATGAAGATCGGGAAACTCATTCTTATTTTCCTGTGTTTCTGGCAGGCTGCCGGTGCGCAGGAAGCCGGTGATATTGTGGTGGTCCTTCCGGGGAGCACGGTACACCTCCGTGCCGCTTCCGAAGGAGCATCCCGATACCAGTGGTTTCGGGATGGCGATGTACTGGATGGCGCTACCGGTGCCATCTATGCCGCTGTCCAGGAAGGAAAATATACCGTGATTTCCTTTAATGCCGAAGGCTGTGAATCCGGTATTTCCAATGAGATAGAGATCCGGTTTTCGGGAACTTCTTCGGCTCCTGCCGGAGAAGGGATACAATACTTCTGCCATTTTTTTGATCCCGTTCTGGCCGATATAGAGGTTCAGGGAATAAATATAACATGGTACGATGCCGAAGAAGGAGGAAATGTATTGCCGGATACGCAACCGCTGGAAGAGGGGGGAACCTATTATGCTTCCCAGGCTCCGGGAGGGCCCGGTACCGAAAGCCAGGAAAGACTTGCGGTGACCGTATTTCTCGATCAGTGTCCCGATCTTTCGGTAAGTAAGGAAGTAGATAACCCGGAAGCCCCTGCGGACACTCCCGTTGTTTTTTCAGTAAGAATAAATAATGAAACTTCTCCGGAAGTAAAGGACATAACGATACGTGACCGGTTACCATCCGGGTTTGCTTATATTTCCCACAATGCCGATAAAGGGAGCTACAACGCAACATCCGGTATATGGGAGATACCATTGCTTTCCGGAAACGAAAGTGCGCAACTTCTCGTGCATGCCACGGTGCTTCCGACGGGAGATCATACCAATGTAGCTGTTCTCGACGCTTCCGATCCTTCGGATACCGATATATTGAACAACCGTGCCGAAGTTACGGTAATTCCTTCCTGTCTCCGTGTGTACAACCTGTTTTCACCCAATGGAGACGGTATGAACGACACTTTCCGGATAGATTGTATAGAAAACTACCCCAAAAATAAACTCGAAGTGTACAACAGGTACGGCCATATCGTTTTCAGGCAAAAAGGTTATGACAACACCTGGAAAGGCGCTTCCAACGTTAAAAATACCATAAGCCGCAACGGAATGCTCCCTGTGGGTACCTATTATTACGTACTGGATCCGGGGGACGGAAGCAAACCGGTTTCCGGATGGTTGTACATCATGCGATAAACAATATGTTTACGCACCAGGTCAGATTTGAAATGCTCCGGCGCCTGTTTAGCGCCCGGAAAACGGCCATTAAAGCAATCCCTTTGACACCGGAAGTAGTCCGGTTAGCAGCTAAAGGGATTCGGTTGACCGCTAAAGTAAATGGTTTGGCGGCTAAAGGGATTCGGTTGACCGCTAAAGTAAATGGTTTGGCGGCTAAAGGGATTTGGTTGACCGCTAAAGTAAA
>NZ_RJTM01000002.1 GCF_003725735.1 Sinomicrobium pectinilyticum
AATTCGGTTGACCGCTAAAGGGAATGGTTTAGCGGCTAAAGGAATTCGGTTGACCGCTAAAGGGAATGGTTTAGCGGCTGACTCAAACCGGTTCGGTGTAAACGTAATCCCTTAAATGGTAAAAAACAGGTCCCGGATCATCCGACGGGAAATACGGGACACCGGTCCGGCGGCAAAGGCAGGTGTGTTTTTTACCGGAAGGCCGATAGTGGTGCCATCACTTTCCAACCTTTTGATTTGCAGTCCGGGGGTGGTTTAGTTTTTCTCATTAAAAATCATCCCTTACAGGACAAGCCGTTTAACACAGTAAGGGCAGGAATAATTACCTCTGTACATGAAGCTGCTTGACGGACGGAAGCAAGACATTCAGGGCGTTGTGCCGGGATACCAGCCCTTAGAATACAATTCCTTAATAATGCGGATTAAAGGCTGAAATTAAACTTTTATAGCCTTCAGGCGGATATACTTTTTTGCAAGTTAGTTGCTGGTTATTGAGTTTATAGGTATTGCCTAAATAACTCAGTAACTCAATAATCTGATAACCCGACGGAAAAATCACAATGGATTGATCTTTAGCCTAAACAAAAATCCGATCCTTAACTCTCATTAATAGCCAAAAACCAGTTTCATTACCTGCCGGGACCCATAGACTTTAAAAAGTGTCCGTGAATTCATTATGACGGCTGGTATGGGTTTTGTATTTTTGACTCCTTGTTAAACAGAACAAAAAGCTACACATGCAGGAAGAAAAGGTCATACTGGTAAATGAAAAAGACGAACCGCAGGGATTAATGCCTAAAATGGAAGCCCATGAAAAAGGATTACTGCACAGGGCATTTTCCGTTTTTGTTATGAATGACAAGGGGCAGACCATGATACAGCAAAGAGCAAAGACAAAATATCATTCACCGGGCCTCTGGACCAATACCTGCTGTAGTCACCAGAGAGAAGGAGAAGGTTCCGTAGAAGCCGGTAAAAGACGGCTGATGGAGGAAATGGGATTTACCACCGGCCTCGAGGAAATTTTTTCCTTTATATACAAGGCGCCTTTTGACAACGGATTGACCGAGCATGAATTTGATCATGTGCTGATAGGGAAATACAATGAAACTCCGGACCCTAATCCGGATGAAGTGGCGGACTGGAAGTGGGTTTATCCGGAGGAGGTCAAAAAGGATGTGGAACTTCACCCGGAATTGTATACGGCATGGTTTAAGATTATTTTTGATAAATTTTACGGGCACTTAATGCAAAACGCATCGCTATGAGGGTAAAGGTAAGCAGGAAAGCCCATTTTAATGCAGCACACAAACTGCACAATCCGAAATGGAGCAACGAAAAAAACGAGGAAGTCTACGGCAAATGCAGTAGTCCCAACTATCATGGCCATAATTACGAACTCATCGTAAGCGTTACCGGGGAGGTAGACCCGGAAACCGGATTTGTTATGGACATAAAGGATCTGAAGGACCTGATAGCTGTGGAAATAGAAGATGTCTTTGATCACAAGAACCTCAATCTCGACATTCCCGACTTTGAGGAGCTTAATCCTACTGCCGAACACATTGCGGTGGTGATCTGGAACAAACTGCGCAAGTTCATAAAACCCGATCTGGATCTCGAAGTCGTCCTGTACGAAACTCCCCGGAATTTCGTTACATATACCGGGACCTGAAAACATGAAGGAACCACACAAGATCAGCAACAAAAACACAAACCATATATTACAGATGAAATCGTATCCTATAAAATTTACCCCCATTCTTAAAGAGCGCCTTTGGGGAGGAACCAAGTTACGTGATGTGCTCGGAAAAGAGATCAGCAGCGATATTACCGGGGAAAGCTGGGAACTGTCGGCAGTACCGGGAGATGTTTCCGTAGTGGCCAATGGTCCGTACAAAGATAAAAGCCTTCAGGAACTTATGGATACACATGGTGCGGCATTGCTGGGAGAAAGTGTATTAAGCCGGTTCGGGACCGAATTCCCTATCCTTATCAAGTTTATCGATGCCAAACAGGATTTGTCCATCCAACTGCACCCTAATGATGAGCTGGCAAGAAAAAGACATAACTCTTTCGGAAAAACCGAGATGTGGTACATCATGCAGGCCGATGAAGGGGCCGAACTGATCGTTGGGTTCAACAAAAATGTGACCAAAGAAGAATATACGGCCAATCTGGAAAAAAATACCCTTACCGATATCCTGAATTACGAAAAGGTAAAAGAGGGTGACACTTTTTTTATAAATACAGGAAAAGTACACGCCATAGGAGCGGGGGTATTACTGGCCGAAATACAGCAAACTTCCGACGTAACCTATCGCATCTATGATTTTAACCGCAGGGACAAGGACGGAAATACCCGCGAACTGCATACCGAACAGGCCCTGGATGCTATTGATTATGAAAAGAAAGACGATTTTAAAGTAGCATATACCAAAGAGAAGAACGTGTCCAATACCATGGTGGAATGTCCTTATTTCACTACGAATTATATGGATGTGGAAGGCCATCTCGAACACGATATAACAGGCAGGGACTCTTTTAGTATTTATATGTGTGTGGACGGGGAAGCCGAAATAGCTATAGGGGAAATAACCGAAAAGGTACGGAAGGGAGAAACCGTATTGATCCCGGCAACGACGGAGATGGTTAACCTCATTTCGGATAAAGCCAAACTATTGGAAGTATACATCGGGTAAATTACCGTAAAAAATCTAAATTTGTAAAAAATTAATATATCATGGCAAGTGTTAAGAATCTGAAGAAAGAGATCAATTCTGTTTTGGGAGATATTATAGAAGCGGTATACGTATGGGAAACTGCGACAGATAATAATAATTCCAAAGAGGGAAATGCAATAATTGACGAAGCTATCGACGTTTTTGACGATCTGATCGAAAAAGTGAACGATAAAAGTGTGGAGAACAGAACTGCTCATTTAAAGTCAGTTAACGAGGAATTGGAGACAAAGGCCAATGCGCTGATCGAAAAAGTAAACAAGTTGTCATAATTTTTTTGAAAAAAAGATTGGCAGAAAATAAAATCCATTTTATATTTGCCACCGCTTTTAAGGCATACTTGAGGCCGGCATAGCTCAGTTGGCCAGAGCACGTGATTTGTAATCTCGGGGTCGTGGGTTCGAATCCCTCTGCCGGCTCAAGCAAAACCCTTCGTTTCCGAAGGGTTTTTTTATGGGGTTAATTGAGGATTTCCTGGAGTTGTTCCGGACAAAGACGTGTCATTTTCATCTTTTCACGTATTTTTGCGGCACAAGAATACTGTTTTATGTACAAATCTCTCATCCGTCCCGTTCTTTTTCAGTTCGATCCCGAAAAGGTACATCACTTTACTTTCGCCTTTATAAAAGCGGTAAATAAGATACCCGGTATGCGGGCATTGCTTAAAAGCATATATACGGTTAACGATCCGAGCCTGGAAAGAGAGGTATTCGGTCTGAAATTTAAAAACCCCGTTGGCCTTGCCGCGGGATTTGACAAAGATGCCAGGCTGTTCAACGAACTTTCGGGTTTTGGATTCGGATTTATCGAAATCGGGACCCTGACCCCGAAACCCCAGCCCGGAAACCCGCGCAGGCGATTGTTCCGCTTACGTGCCGACACCGCCATTGTAAACAGGATGGGATTTAATAACGGAGGAGTGGAAGAGGCCGTAAAATGTCTCAGGAAAAACAAGGGCGTCCTGGTGGGGGGGAATATAGGTAAAAACAAAGTAACACCCAACGAAGATGCTGCGGAAGATTACCGTATATGTTTTGAAGCCCTTTACGATTATGTCGACTATTTTGTCGTGAACGTCAGCTCACCGAATACACCCAACCTGAGGGCCTTGCAGGATAAGGAGCCCCTGAAAAAACTACTGAGCAGTTTACAAGACCATAAACTACAGGCTACCGGGAAAAAACCGGTATTACTGAAAATAGCTCCCGATCTTACCGAGGGACAACTCAGAGATATTGTCCATATCGTGGAAGAGACCGGTATTGCCGGAGTAATAGCTACCAATACTACCATTTCCCGGGAAGGCTTAAGGTCTCCTGAGAAGGAAGAGGTAGGGGGACTGAGCGGAAAACCGCTGAAAGACCGTTCTACGGAGGTCATACGGTTTCTGAATAGGGAAAGCAAAGGCAGTTTCCCCATCATAGGCGTGGGAGGTATACATTCTCCCGGCGATGCCCTGGAAAAACTGGAAGCAGGGGCCAGTCTGGTCCAGGTCTACACGGGTTTCATATACGAAGGCCCCGGACTGGTAAAACGGATAAACAAAGGACTGCTCCGCAAATTGTAAAATTGGCTTCTGCCCCCGGAACAGGATTGTTGTATACGGTAAGCCGTGATAAACTAACCCAAATTGTTTACATTTGAATAAAATAAGACCTATGCAAAAACATGTTATTTTCGATATGGACGGTGTACTTGTGGATAGCGAGCCCGTTCATATGCAAATACTGGAAGAAGTGCTGGCGGGGATCGGGGTGGAAGTGACCAGGGAATACCATTTTACCCTTGTGGGAATGGGCGCATTAATGATCTGGGAAAAACTCAAAAAGGATTTCGGCCTTAACGGTGATCCCCGGGATCTTCTGGAGGCACATAAAGCATATTTTTTCCAGGTTATACACAACAGGGAAATTCCGTTGACCAATGGAATTTCCGAATTGCTCGACCGTTTGAAATTGGAAGGCTATAACCTTTCCCTGGGGTCCTCTTCTCCGGTTAAGCTCATCGATATTTTTATGGAAAAGGTAAACCTCAGGAGTTATTTTGATCATGTTGTAAGTAGTGAACATGTAGCCAACGGAAAACCTTTCCCGGACATTTTTCTGAGAATATCCGAGTTATATGATATTTCTCCCGATAAATTTGTGGTGATCGAGGACAGTAAGAACGGGGTCCGTGCAGCCCGGTCCGCAGGGATGCAATGTATAGGATACAGGAACATGAATTCGGGGAACCAGGATCTCTCCGCAGCCAATCTCTTGATTTATGATTTCCGTGAACTTACCACTGAGAAAATGGATATGTTTTACCTGGTGAATGAATAGAGTAAAGCTCATAGAATGTCCGCGGGATGCCATGCAGGGTATCCGGGCCTTTATACCTACAGCTGAAAAAGCGGCGTATATACAGTCCCTGTTGCGTGTGGGGTTCGACACTATAGATTTCGGGAGTTTTGTTTCCCCTAAGGCCATTCCGCAAATGGCGGATACGGCGGAAGTCCTGGGTGCCCTGGACCTTTCGGGGACAAAGAGCAAGTTGTTGGCTATCGTGGCTAATGTCCGTGGGGCAGAGGATGCTGTGCTCCATCCGGAAATTCATTACCTGGGCTATCCTTTCTCTATCTCCGAAAACTTCCAGATGCGTAATACCCACAAGACTATTGCGGAATCTACTGTTTTTTTACAGGAAATACTGGATATTGCCCATAAGGCCGGTAAAGAAGTGGTAGCCTATCTTTCCATGGGCTTCGGGAACCCTTACGGGGACCCCTGGAATGTGGAAATTGTTGCGGAGTGGACGGAAAAACTTTCCGCAATGGGAGTAAAGATATTATCCCTGTCCGATACCGTTGGCAGTTCTACCCCCGACGTCATCCGCTATCTGTTTTCCAACCTTATTCCGGCTTACCCGGACATAGAATTCGGTGCGCATTTGCATACTACTCCCGCTTCCTGGTACGAAAAAGCAGATGCGGCATACAAATCCGGATGCCTCAGGTTTGACGGGGCCATACAGGGGTTCGGCGGTTGTCCCATGGCCAAGGACGAACTTACCGGTAATATGCCCACAGAAAAAATGTTTTCTTATTTTACTGCTGAAAAAGCAGACACGGGGCTTTCTCCGATGAGTTTTGAAAGTGCCTATAATGAAGCGACCAGGATCTTTGGTGCCTATTTCTGATTTCATCGCTGCATATGGCCGTCAGGATTTCCCTCCTCAGGAGACCGAAGAGGCGGCTCCGGGAGCAATCGGTGTCTTTGCGGAACGGTTGTCCCGCTCATTCTGCTTGTTTTTTCCGCCTTCCACTCCGGGCAGACAGCAGTAGAAGTACAAACTCTTTTCTTTTTGCCGGAATTACTTTAGCGTGAATAATGGATAAGTATAAAGCATTGATAAACAGATGCTATATTAGTGATGATTTAGATATTTCCCAATGCCATAACTGAAAAGCGTCTCCCGATATCGGGAGCGAACCCTGCCAAAAGCTGGGTGCGGCAATCTCATGAGGCAGGCAGCATACTTCCAATAGTATGCGCATACCTGCCAGGAGACTGCCACCCCCTCACTATCGTTCGGTGTCGCAGTGACGATATTTTTATTTTAAATAATTGATAATGATATTATTGACAAACATTTTAAACATTATTCACGTTACTTTAATGAAAAGGATGGTATTGCTTTCTAGTTTACGGAATAACATATTTTATGTTTAAAATAAAAAATGGCCTTTAATCCCCCAGGGCAAACGCATTATAATGGAGTAATTTCATTTAAGGTTAAAAGCTTAAGGGGTATTTCCGGTTCTTGATAAGTTCGGAGTTGGTTAGTCAGGGAGTTGAAACGGAAACCTTCACTATAAAATTCCAGAACTCCCAAACTTAGTTTCCATCATCAGTTTACAACAAAACACTATAAATCACCAATTCTCCCGGTCTCTGAGCCCTTCAGCAAGCTCAGGATACCCGCCGGATGGGCAGAAACTAAAGCCGAAGGGCAGATTACAGGTTAGACTGGAACCTGGAACCTGAAACCTGAAACCTGAAACCTGTAACCTGAAACCTGTAACCATTAAACATTGCAATTATAGTTTTTTTAATACGTTTCCCCTATTTAATCCCCAAATTTGACGTATATTTGCGTGCAACTAATTTATAAGTTGCGCCATGAAAGCTCATAGTTCAAAAATTGTAGGAGAGGGGTTGACGTATGATGATGTCCTTCTTGTTCCGGCTTATTCGGAAGTCTTACCCAGAGAGGTCAATATCCAGACCAAATTCACTAAAAACATAACGATCAATGTACCTATAGTTTCCGCTGCGATGGATACTGTTACGGAATCGGCAATGGCCATTGCCATAGCGCGGGAGGGCGGTATAGGTGTATTGCATAAAAATATGACAGCCGAGCAGCAGGCTCTCGAAGTTCGTAAGGTAAAGCGGGCGGAAAGCGGAATGATCATCGACCCGGTGACTCTGCCGCTTACGGCAAAAGTAGTCGATGCAAAGAAAAACATGGCCGAACACAGTATTGGAGGGATACCTATTGTCGATGACGAAGGTTATCTCAAAGGGATTGTGACCAACAGGGACCTGCGGTTCGAGAAAAACAACAACAGGCCGATAGTGGAGGTGATGACTTCCGGCAACCTGGTAACTGTAGGAGAAGGTACTTCTTTGGCAGATGCCGAAGGGATACTACAGGAGAACAAGATTGAGAAATTACCTGTAGTAAATTCGGAAAACAAGCTCGTAGGGCTTATTACGTTCAGGGATATCACCAAGCTTACCCAAAAACCCATAGCCAATAAAGACAAGTACGGCAGGCTTCGCGTGGCTGCCGCAATAGGAGTTACGGGAGATGCCGTAGAACGCGCCGAAGCATTGGTAAATGCCGGGGTCGATGCCATAATAATAGATACCGCCCACGGTCATACCAGGGGAGTGGTAAGTGTACTTAAAGAAGTTAAAAGAACATATCCCGAACTCGATGTTGTGGTGGGAAATATCGCTACCGCAGAAGCGGCCAGGTACCTGGTGGAGAATGGTGCGGATGCCGTAAAGGTAGGGATTGGCCCGGGATCTATCTGTACAACCCGTGTCGTGGCCGGGGTAGGGTTCCCGCAATTTTCGGCAGTGCTGGAAGTAGCCTCCGGTATTAAAGGTTCGGGTGTACCTGTAATAGCCGACGGAGGTGTCCGGTATACCGGGGATATCCCGAAAGCCATTGCTGCAGGAGCAGATTGTGTAATGCTCGGATCACTGCTTGCCGGGACCAAAGAGTCCCCGGGAGAAACCATTATTTACGAAGGCAGAAAATTCAAGAGTTACAGGGGAATGGGATCTGTTGAAGCCATGAAGCAGGGAAGTAAGGACCGTTATTTCCAGGATGTGGAAGATGATATTAAAAAACTCGTGCCGGAAGGTATTGTTGGCCGGGTGCCCTACAAAGGAGAACTGGTGGAGAGTATGCACCAGTTTATAGGCGGTCTCCGTGCAGGTATGGGATATTGCGGTGCCAAAGATATAGAGACCCTTAAAGAAACCGGGCAGTTCGTTAAAATTACCGCCTCGGGTATCAACGAAAGCCATCCTCATGATGTGGCTATAACCAAAGAGGCCCCTAATTACAGCAGGAGGTAATAGTGCTGCAGGTTCCAGGTTGCAGGTTGCAAGTTTGATGACGTACACCGGTCTAACCTGCAACCTGTAACCACAAACTACATAAATCTTTGTTAAACGTCCGGGCCCTGACTTGCGATATTTTATCGAATTACTATTTTTGTTTGCCCTCGAATAATACCAGGAAAAAACCGATATATGCCTGTTGCCCCCTGGCGAAGGACCGTGGGGGACTAAAAAGAGGTTTGATGTTAAGAAAAAGTATAATTGGTTTAATAATAGTTCTCAACCTGGGAGCCTGTTCGTATTTCCGTAGCGATGAAACAGTAGATGCGGTAGCCAGGGTAGGGGACAGTTACCTGTATAAAAAAGACCTGTCGGGAATTTACGGAGAGAATATGTCCCGCGAAGACAGCCTGGTAGTGAAGAATAATTTTGTGAATAACTGGGCGATGAGACAGCTTTTCATGGAAAAGGCAAAGATAAACCTGCCGGAAGAACAGCTGAGGGAGTTTGAGAAACTTATCGAAGAATACAAAACCGACCTGTATACCACAACCTATAAAGAAGCACTGGTAAACAGCGCTATGGATACGGCAGTGACCGATGCGGAAGTAGAGTCTTTTTACAATAATACCGAGGACAATTTTAAACTGAATGAAGAATTGTGGCGTTTTCGCTACATAGAGGTCAGCCCGGATTTTGAAAAGCTTGCCGAGGTCCGGGAAAAATTCAGGAGATTCGGAGAAACCGATAAGGCCGAACTCGAGGAGATGGCCATACAGTTCAAATCCTATTCCCTGGAGGATTCTATCTGGGTGAAGACCTCCCAGATTTTTCAAAAGATTCCCCTTCTGGGTAACGAGGAAAATGAAAAAAACATAAAAAAATCGAATTTTATTGAATTAACAGACTCATTAGGGGTATATTTGGTCTATATTAACGATATTTTGCATCGCCACGATAATGCCCCGATGTCGTATATCAAACCTACTATTAAACAGATATTGCTGAATCGTAAGAAACTGGAATTCCTGAGGAAACTGGAAAAAGAAATAATGGATGAGGCAGTCAGAAAAAAGAAATTTCAAACCTATGAATCGGATAAGTAAGATTGTTGCAGGAATTGCTATTTGTATGCTGCAACCGGGATGGGCACAGGAAAATGCGAATGAAACGAAGGAAACTACCGGAACTGTGGAAACAATAAGCACAGAGATGCCGCAGGACAGCACTGCGGTGAGCCAGGTAAGTGAAGCAGCACCGAAAGAAATTTCCGAAAGTAGACCGACCCCCGGCGAAAAAGTGAAAGTAGACGGGGTGGTATCCGTAGTGGGGGATTACATTATCCTGGAATCGGATATAGACAAGAGTTATATAGATCTGCAGAATCAGGGGGTGTCTATAAAAGATATCAGCCGTTGCCAGCTGCTTGGTAAACTCATGGAAGACAAGTTGTATGCGCACCAGGCCGTACAGGACAGCCTGGAGGTGTCCGATAAACAGATCTTGGCACAGACGGAACAGCAGCTTAATTACCTGGTAAGCCAGGTAGGTACGATGGAAAACCTGTTGGCGTACTATAAGAAATCGGATGAAGAAAGTTTCAAGGAAGAACTTTTCCAGATCAATAAAATACGGGTACTGGCCGAAAACATGCAGAGCAAGGTGGTGGATGAAATAGAGATCACACCCGAAGAGGTAAGGCAGTGGTATAACAATATCCCGGAAGAAGAACGTCCGGTTTTCGGTGCCGAACTGGAAATAGCGCAAATAGTAAAAGAGCCTGAAGTTCCCGAAGAGGAAAAGCAGAAAGTGGTAAACAGGCTGCGGGAGATGAAGAGGGATATCGAAGAGAACGGCGCCAGCTTTGCCACCAAGGCCATCCTGTACTCCAAAGACCCCGGGTCGAGCACCAAGGGAGGTTTTTACCATGTGACCAAGCACACCGGCTTTGCCAAAGAATTTATGGACGTAGCGTATAGCCTCCGTGAAGGAGAAATATCCGATCCTTTTGAGACGAATTTCGGATGGCATATTATAAAAATAGATAAAATAAGGGGGCAGGAACTCGATCTGAGACATATCCTCCTCATGCCCGAAATACCACAGGATGCATTGGATAAAACCAAAAAAGAACTGGAAGAAGTGCGGGAAAAGATCATCAACGGAGAAGTTTCTTTTGCAGATGCCGCAAGAGAGTATTCCGATGAGAAGGAAACCAAGTTCGAAGGCGGACAATTGCGTAACCCCAGTAACATGGATACCCGTTTTGAACTGACCAAGCTGGACCCGACGCTCTATAACCAGGTGCGTAATCTGGAAACCGGGGAAGTATCACAGGTTTATAAAGAAGAAGACCCCAAAAGTCCCGGGCGCATCACCTTTAAAATACTTAAGGTAACCAACAAGTATGAAGATCACAAAGCGGATTACGTCAAAGATTACCTGAAGATCAAGGAACTGGCACTGAAAGAAAAACAGATAAAGGCCATCAGGGAGTGGATGGAGAAAACCATTGAGGATACCTATATTATGGTGAACTCCGATTATAAGGACTGCGATTTCTCTAATAAATGGGTTAAAAATTAAACCGTTCCCGGCATATCTACCCGGTATGCCGGTTTTTATATTGAACTTATCAGAAAATAAATACCTCAAATCCGAAACTTTATGTCTGACGTTTCCGCGCTGAAATCCCTGGTAGAAAAATATCTTGAGCTCAAAAAGGAAATAGCCAAAGTAATCATAGGTCAGGAAGCGGTCATAGAAGAAATACTGCTGGCCATATATTCCGGCGGACATGCCCTGCTGATAGGTGTGCCCGGGCTGGCAAAGACATTGATGATCCACACTATAGCCGATGCACTGGGACTGGACTTTAAACGGATCCAGTTTACGCCGGACCTGATGCCGAGTGACATTCTGGGAAGCGAGATCCTCGATGCCAACCGGGAATTCAGGTTTATAAAAGGACCTGTATTTGCAAATATTATCCTTGCGGACGAAATAAACCGTACACCTCCCAAAACCCAGGCTGCCCTGTTGGAAGCGATGCAGGAAAGAGCGGTTACGGTGGCGGGATACAATTATAAAATGAGCCTTCCGTACTTTGTACTCGCTACACAAAACCCCATTGAACAGGAAGGCACCTATCCTTTACCCGAAGCACAACTGGACAGGTTTATGTTTGCCATAGAACTGGGATACCCTACTTTTGAAGAAGAGGTAAATGTTGTAAAATCCACTACGATAGATAAAGAAGTAAAAGTAACTCCCATGTTCACTGCAAAAGAAATTGTGGATATTCAGCATCTGGTACGCAGGATACCTGTGGCAGACAACGTTGTGGAATATGCGGTGCGTTTGGTGGGTAAAACAAGGCCCAACAGCGGACAGTCAGCTAAAATTGTAGATGAGTATGTAGACTGGGGGGCAGGGCCGCGGGCTTCGCAAAACCTTGTCCTGGCGGCAAAAGCGCATGCGGCGGTCCGTGGAAAGTTCTCTCCCGATATAGAGAACATACAGGCCGTAGCCAACGGAGTTCTCCGCCACAGGGTCATAAAAAACTACAAGGCCGAAGCCGAAAATGTCTCTGTTGAAGATATTATCAAAGCATTACTTTAATCTCATTAAATTGGGTCTAATTCCCTAACACCTGTCCTTAGTTTATCGAAGGGCTCTGCATCGAAATGAGCTAAGGTTTGGCTCGTTTGAATACCTCGCATCCCCATAATTATCGGGATTGCCTCGAGGTAGTTGATTCTTTTTTGAATTTCCTCCCCGGGCCGGGAGCAAAAAAGATATACCTGTCACACATTTATGACAGGTATATGGAAAATTTTATATTGTTCAGTTTACTATTGATAAGGTGCCGAAGTCGTTTCCTTCTCCTGGAAAAAACGGTAAACGATCCCTGCCAGTATAGCACCCGCCACAGGAGCGGCAATAAACAACCACAGTTGCTGTAACGCCCAGTCACCTACAAATATGGCCTGGCTTATACTGCGCGCCGGATTTACCGAAGTGTTGGTGACCGGAATGCTGATAAGGTGTATAAGGGTAAGCGCCAGCCCGATGGCCATACCGGCAAAGCCCGAAGGTGCTCTTTTATCTGTTACCCCGAGGATAATGATAAGAAACATAAAAGTCATTACCACTTCCGTAAGCAGGGCAGCTCCCATGCTGTAACCGCCCGGAGAATGTTCTCCGTACCCGTTGGCTGCAAAATTCCCTATTTCACTACCATTTCCTGTAGCAATGACATAAAGAATGCCCGCCGCAACCAGCCCACCAAGTATTTGGGCGATAATGTAGGGAAACAGGTCGCGTACGCCAAAACGCCCGCCCATCCATAAGCCAATGGATACGGCAGGGTTCAGGTGCGCCCCGGAGATGTGCCCCAGGCCATAGGCAATGGTCAGTACCGTAAGGCCAAAAGCCAGTGCTACCCCGAGTAGGCCGATTCCCAGTTCCGGGAAAGCCGCTGCAAGTACCGCACTTCCGCAACCTCCCAGTACCAACCAGAAGGTGCCGATAAATTCTGCTAAAAATTTTTTCATAAAATAATCAGTTTTTAAGGCCGAGAAGCCTTGTTATACATAAAGGCATTTGTTTTATTGCCCGGCAATAACAACGTGTTACACAATTTTGACACAGTTATTTACTGCCGCGGTGTACATGAAAAAATATTTATCTCTTTCGGAGATAAGTGAAATGTGGGGTGGTAATGAAAAAAATAATTATATCAAATTTAACTAAACTACCGAAATATTGTTAAGGTTGTGAGAAAATTTTCATGTACATGGATAAAATGTATGGAAACAGGGACGAATTCCCAGGTATAAATACCCTTTTTGTGCGAATGGTTTACTTTTGTAAAAGACAAACAAACATGTGCTATGGAAATGCAATATAACCGGGAATTCCTGGTAAAACTCGCCAGGGCCAAAATGCCTTTCGGGAAATATAAAGACACTTATATTACCGATCTCCCGGAGCCTTACCTGGTCTGGTTTAAACAAAAAGGTTTTCCGGGCGGGACCCTGGGAAAACAACTGGAAGCTATGCTGGAGATAAAAATTAACGGGTTGGAAAACCTTGTCAGGACCATACGGCAACAGGGCTTTTAAAAGCCGTATACATGTCAAAGGCCGGACTTTAACCCGGCCTTTGATGTATTATTAGGATTGGCCCCGGACTTTTCGAATACGATCCGTCATCCCTTCAAACGGATAAGCGGAATGCGCAACTGGTCCGAAACACCTTACTGTTTTAAAACTGGTAACCCTCCTGCATCTGGTATTGCTCCATGATACCATCTATACCGTATATCGCAATAACTACAATGGTATAAATAAGATAAGCTATATTGAGAACAATACCCACAATGGCAATAATCCTTCCCGTTTTTATACTGTTGTAGTTGTCGTAAAGTTCGGGTTCGGCTTTGTATATGTTAATGGATTTATTAGCCAGTACAAGAGCAATGATCGCAGGGATAACCCCTATCCCGCCAATACAGCAGCAGAGCAGTGATCCTATACTTAAAATGAGGATGAGTGCGGCGTTAGGTAATTTTTGTTGTTCCATATTTTTAAAGTTAAGTTACAAGAATTTCAGGATGTAATTGCCCATTATAAATAACACACTTATAATGGCAAGACCCGTGGTGATTGCGGAGAAGTTTTTTCTCTTCCATAGGATACCTGCCAGAAGGAAGGCGGATAACAATAACAACGGATAAATGGCCGGGTACATTTTAAATGCCCCTGCAAAATCACCTTCGAATAATAAGGCTGCGGAACGTTGCAGTCCGCATCCGGGACAGTCAAATCCCAGAATCCGCCTGTTGATACAAGGCAACATATATTTTTCCGCGTCCAAAATCGATGAAGTATTTGTCTATCAGAATCTAAATTAATATTATTTTTGAGAAAAAGTAAGGATGAACAGTAAAAATCGCCCCGTATTGTATGTAATCTGTATTGTTATAGGAGGATTACTGGTCTTTATAGGACAGGATGCGGAAGAGAACAAGGAGATACCCTATGTAATGATACTGGGCTTCGTATTGCTCATGTTCGGGCTTTACAAGGCAACTACGGGATGGGTAAAGGACAATCCCCGGGAAGATAACAGGCCGGAAGATAACGGGCAGGACGAACGGGAAGATGATACCCGCGACAATTAAAGAGATTACAACTGATACAAATGAAGGGTATAAAGACAGGAGACAGGGTAGAGACCATAGACGATTCCTTAAAGGGAAAAGTAGTGGCTGTCCGCGACCGGGTGCTGCATATTCTTACTGACGAAGGATTTGAGTTGCAGTTATTCCCGGAAGAGGTCATTAAAATAAACGACGCTTCCCTGTTACATGAAACCTCGGCAGATGCTGATAAATACCTCGCCGAGAAAGCATCTTATAAACGACGGGTGAAGATGAGGGCGAGGCCTAAAGAACGCGATGCCCCTAAAATGGAGGTCGATCTTCATATCCATAAGCTGGTGCCTTCTACCCGGGGAATGACCAATCATGATATGCTTACCCTGCAACTGGACACAGCCAGGCGGCAACTGGAATTTGCCATACGGAAGCGTATTCAGAAAGTGGTCTTTATCCACGGAGTGGGGGAAGGTATACTGAAAATGGAACTTGAATACCTCTTTGGCAGATATGAAAATATTAAATTTTACGAAGCCGATTACCAAAAGTACGGTCTGGGAGCTACGGAAGTATACATTTTTCAGAATGCGTAATACACCTTCCGGTTATGCCGGAAACGGCTGGCCCCGAAAACAGTTCGAATTACGGGCTTAAGATTTCACCCTGATTTCCGGAAAAGTATGGTTCGGGGCACCGGGTTATTTAGGCCATGCCCCTGAACCCAGTAACCGGGTAACTAAAGAGCAATTTCATTGCTTTCGGGCAGTAGAGGTCTGGTTTTTAATAAGGATAAGACCTTTAAACAGGCTTATAAGCATCCTCCAGCTTTTGCAGGTCTATTTTTTTCATTTGTAAGAGGGCCTGCATAAGCCTGTCGGATTGCTTTTCATCTGCGTTTTGAAGCATTTCCGAAACAGCTTCCGGAACAATCTGCCAGGAAAGTCCGAATTTGTCTTTGAGCCATCCGCAAGCCTGTGCTTTTTCGTCTCCGCCTTCGGTGAGACAGCCCCAGTAATAATCCGTTTCCTCCTGATCTTTGCAGTTTACGATAAAAGAGACTGCTTCGTTAAAGGAAAAATCGTGTTGGCCAGGTCCGTCCATGATCATAAATTTTTCCCCGAGTAAATGAAACTGGGCGTGTTTCACAGCACCTTCCGGGGCTTCTTCCCCGGCCTCATATTTAAGTATACCATCGATTTCCGAAGGCGTGAATATTCCGGTATAATGATATATGGCCGTTTCGGCCAGCCCCATATTTTTATTGACAAATAAAAGACAGGGAGCTATCTTTTGGCCCACATCCGCTATATTGCCAAGGCTGATCTGCCAGGTGAGGCTATAACGGTCCTGAATAAAACCGTATCTTTTACTCCAGGGATAGGTGTTCAGCGGCATAAGAATATTGCCGTTTTCCGATAATTTTTGCCACAGTTCGTCCACTTCCGTTTCCGTTTCGCAGGTAACGAAAAAAGATACCGACGGGTTTGGTTTGAACTGCGGCCCCCCGTTAATGGCCACAAACTTATAATGCTCTATCTCAAATTCCACGGTCATTACCGACCCTGCCGGTTTTCCGTGAAATTCGAAACCTTCTTTACCGTATCTTGTCGTTCTTCCCGTTCCCGAATTTTTAAATATCGAAATGTAAAAAGCCGCGGCATCTTCTGCTTCATTGTCAAACCAGAGACCAGGAACGATTTTCTGTGTTTTTGTATTTTTCATAATGTGGTGTTTATGTTGTCAGACTTAGAAACTGTTTAAATTTTGTTTTTGGAATATTTTATAGTGTATTTTTTCGTCAGATGAAGGTATTTTGAGGTGCATAGCCATAGCTACGGATCGAAAAATACCTGAAATATGGCGGAAAAAGACGCGTAAAAGAACCAAAGGATAAAACTTAAACAGTTTCTTACAGTAAAGATAATAGATAACGGATTTATTTCCGGGGGGATACATGACGTTTTGCAGGGGAGAACGGGACAAATGTTCCCCGGATGCGGATTAAGGCTGCTTCCGGTTACTTTTTTTCCTGCCCGAAGGGGGTTCAGGTGTGATTTCAGCTTTTGTCCGTCCCCGAAAGCCTGGAGCCGGACCCGGAAATAAGGGTACGGACTGCGCCGAGTTTCTGGCCGGGGACTCGCAAAAATATGTTTATATTTGTGACTTATCCAAAAAAACAGATTAGCATGCAAAACGGTATTTATGCAAAATTTAATACCTCCAGGGGAGAAATTCTCGTGAAGTTAACCCACGACAAGACCCCCGGGACGGTAGGTAACTTTGTAGGTCTGGCGGAAGGAAAGCTCGAAAACAAGGCAAGGCCTCAGGGGCAACCGTATTACGACGGACTTACATTTCATCGGGTGATCCCCGATTTTGTTATACAGGGAGGATGTCCCGAGGGAACCGGCTCCGGTGGCCCGGGTTATCAGTTTGACGATGAATTCCACCCCGATTTAAAACATTACGGCCCCGGAGTACTTTCTATGGCAAATGCAGGTCCCGGCACCAATGGCAGCCAGTTTTTTATAACACATGTGGAAACCGCATGGCTGGATGGTAAACATACGGTATTCGGATTTGTCGAAAGCGGACAGGATGTAGTAGATGCCGTCCGCCAGGGAGACCTGATAGAAAGCGTGGAAATAGTAAGGGTAGGCGAAGAGGCTGAAAAATGGGACGCCGTCGGGGAATTCCGGAAATTTGAGGCAGCCAAGGAACAACGCCTTGCGGAAGAAAAACAAAAGACGGAAGATACCCTGAAAAAATTGACAGAAGGCTTCGACCGGACGGGAAGCGGCCTGTGGTACAAAATACTGGAAAAGGGCAACGGAGATAAAGCCGTAAAAGGGAAAACGGTTTCCGTGCACTATGAAGGCATGCTCATGGACGGCAGTGTTTTCGATTCTTCCTACAAAAGAAATCAGCCGATAGATTTCCGGTTAGGTGCCGGCCAGGTAATTTCCGGCTGGGAAGAAGGTATAGAACTACTGAACACCGGCGATAAGGCACGGCTTGTAATTCCGCCGGAACTGGCTTACGGAAGCCGGGGGGCAGGTGGGGTGATTCCGCCTAATGCTACCCTGGTTTTTGATGTGGAACTGGTGAAAATAAGCTAAATCCCCGAAATGGTTTAACAGGAAATAAAAAGGAGCGGTTTTAGGCCGCTCCTTTTCTGATTGAAACTAACTAACTAATTCAGGTTGGGCTGGGGAGTTAGCCGGAGGTAAGGCTTTACTTCCCTGAACCCTTTGGTGAATATACCGGTAGCCTCCTCGTTGGAAACGGAAGGGACAATGACCACTTCATCTCCGTGTTTCCAGTTTGCGGGCGTGGCCACCTTATGATATTGTGTGAGCTGGAGCGAATCGATAACCCGGAGCAGTTCGTCAAAATTCCTGCCTGTCGATGCCGGGTAGGTGATCATCAGTTTTATGGTTTTATCCGGTCCTATGATGTATACGGAACGTACGGTTGCCGTTGCACTTGCATTAGGGTGTATCATGTCGTAAAGGGTGGCTATTTTCCTGTCCTCATCCGCAATGATAGGGAAGTTTACCGACGTGTTCTGGGTTTCGTTAATATCCTTGATCCACCCTTTGTGCGATTCTACACCGTCTACACTTAATGCCAGTACCTTTACATTCCTCTTGTCAAACTCGGCTTTGTATTTTGCAGCCGCACCAAGTTCTGTGGTACAAACCGGGGTATAATCTGCCGGGTGAGAGAATAAGATTCCCCATCCGTCTCCCAGATATTCATAAAAATCGATCTCCCCTTCGGAGGTCTGTGCTTTAAAGTTGGGAGCTTTGTCTCCTAATCGTATTGTGCTCATATCTTCGTTCTTTTTATTAAACTATTTAGCCTATAAAGTTACTAGAGTAAAATGGAAAAAAGAAATTTTCCCTGTAAAATATTTGTTAATGCCAAAAGAAGGAGTGGATATTGCCAGGGCAAACGCATTATATACGGGAGGAGTGGTAATTGGTAAGAAGTAAGAGTGTTACATTCGGGTTTGAGGAGTCCTGATATATCGGGATGGAGTCGGGGGGATTGTTCTTTTGTTACAAGTTATAAGTTACAAGTTACAAGTTGCAGGTTTGGGTTCTGAGCCCAGAAAGTAAACCTGCAACCTGGAATTCTAAACGTTGCAATTATTAGTTTTTTTTGAATCCGTTTTCCCTGTGGATATTGCTAATATTTGTACGGGATCATTTTTTCGGATTAATAGCCCGGTACTCTGCAAATAACTTTTTAATTTTGAGAGTTATAAGGAACAGCTATGGAAAAATTACAATACCCGATCGGGAAGTTTGCCGCCCCGGTACATATAGGCCAAGAAGAAACAGCGGCCTGGACCGCAGTGCTGGAAACTTTTCCGGGGCGACTGGAAAAACTGGTAAAGGAATTGACAGATACACAACTGGATACCCCTTACCGGCCGGGCGGATGGACGGTCCGCCAGGTGGTACATCACCTGTATGACAGTCATACCAACAGTTATGTCCGTTTTAAATGGACATTAACCGAAGACTCGCCGGTTATAAAAGCGTATTTTGAAGATCGCTGGGCAGAACTGCCCGATACGAAATCTGCCCCCGTAACATTGGCATTAGACGGTTTAAGGGCACTGCACGCCAAATGGGTTTACCTGCTTAACGGGCTGGAGGAAAGTGATCTGCAAAGAACATTTATTCACCCGGCAGGTAACAGGAAGGTCACATTGGCCGAAAATATCGGTATTTATGCCTGGCATTGCAATCATCATTACATGCATATCCGGAATCTGCTCGAGAGAAACGGATGGCTTTCCTGATCCGGGACCGGTACAACTTTTTGTGGAAAATATTATTTCTTCCATTTTATATTACACCCGATGCTCGGTTTTTGTATTTCCGGGACTTTCTCTCCCTTTAAAAGGGCATCGAGGGCCGCCCTCATATCCTTTCCCGTTACGGGGATTCCGTTTCCCGGCCGGGAATCGTCCAGCTGTCCCCGGTAAACAAGTTGGAGGGCCTTGTCAAAAATGTAAAAGTCCGGGGTGCATGCCGCGTCATAGGCTTTCGCCGTTTCTTGTGTTTCATCGTACAGATACGGGAACGGAAAGCCTTGTTCCCGGGCATTTTCTGCCATGAGCCCGGGAGCGTCATCCGGATAATTCTCTGCATCGTTACTGGAGACAGCGGCAAAGCCGATCCCTTTCCCCCCGTAATCCGTGGCAAGCCTCGTGATCTCCGGATTCACGTGCTTTACAAACGGGCAGTGATTGCAGATGAACATGATTACCGTGGCTGTTTCTCCCCGTATATCCGAAAGGGAAATATTTTTTCCGGAAACAGTATCCGGCAGGTCGAATTCCGGTGCCCTGGTCCCCAGGGCGAGCATATTGCTGGGTGTTCTTGCCATGATTTGTCAGATTTTTGTTAGAAATGACTTTTCCATAAGGTAATAAGCCTTACGTAATAAGAGGACCGAAGTTACGAATTTGTGCTTTTCAGGGCAAACGTATCCGGAATTGATGTGCAGGTTTTTAGTTATCGCACGGAGGTTCACAGAGCGGGCGCAAAGATCCGCAAAATGTAACTATTCGCATACCTCTGCGTTTTCTTTGCGTATCCCTGCGTAATAACTTCTTACCGTGGTTATCCGCAGGAGGTCAAGTCTGCTTTTTGAAGATGCTCTAATCCCTTCCGGCAGTTTTCCTTTGATATTTTATATGTGCAGAGCAGGGATAATTGAAAATATCGTAAATTGTAGTGGCTTACTCACTAAGTGTCCCGGTAATTATCGGGATTGCCCCGAGGTAGTTGACTTAAAAATATTGATATGTTACCTATAAACAATTCCGATTATGAAAACATTGCAACAATGGTTCGACGATTATGCCGTTAGCCACCAGAACAAGACCAACAAGAAGATCCATTACATTTGTGTGCCGGCCATCTTTTTTTCCATAGTGGGTTTGCTGATGAGTATTCCGGCCGGTCTGCCGCAACGAATATGGCCCGGTGAAAATCCGTATGTAGAAAACTGGGCCGTAGTTGTTCTGATCCTGGTTTTGATCTTTTATGCCCGTTTATCCCTTTCCATGGCATTCAAGATACTGTTATTTTCCGCATTGTGTATCATCGTCAATATCTGGATTTCCCGCATTGCCCCCTTATGGCTGGTATCCCTTCTTATTTTTGCCGTTGCATGGGTGGGACAGTTCTATGGGCATAAGATAGAAGGGAAGAAGCCCTCTTTTCTGAAGGACATTCAGTTCCTGCTGATAGGTCCGGCCTGGGTGATACAGAATCTTTTTAAAAAGGCATAGAAAATTATTTGTTTTCCGTGTTATTGTTCGTAATTTTAAAGAAATCGATCTGCCAAATATTTACGCCATGAAGAATGCTTATGATACATTGTCGCAAGCCATTGCGGAACTCAAGGAAGAAGGGTTTACGCAGGATTACAACCTGCGGGACAAAGGCGTGCATAACACCCAGAAAAGCAGTCATATTCCTGCCGAGGATCTCAATGTGCTTAAAATTTATCGCTTCGAAGGTAAATCCAATCCGGATGATAATGCCGTACTGTATGCTATAGAGACCGCAAAAGGAGAAAGAGGGTTGCTGCTGGATGCCTATGGGGTCTATTCCGGCAATATTTCCAAGGAAATGATGGATAAACTTCGTATCCATTAATTGGTTACGGGTAAAGGGCAGAGCCCTGCTCTCGGTAGCTTCGGGATCAGTACGATATTTTGTTATGTGAAAATTTATAGTTCGGTTACCTGGTTAATGTATATTATCAGAGTATTGATCTAATGCCTGTTGTCTTACCAGTTGAATAACTTTATACCCCATCATTAAAGAGCCATTTTATTATTTATAAAAATACGCTGCACCTTTCGGTGCAAAATAGTAGTGGTCTAGTGCCTGCCCGGGCTCTTTTTAAATACTGCAGGCATGCGTTAAATCCTTTGGAATTGGGTATTTCTTGTATTAAGTTTGGTGTTTTTAAACAGACTGACACATGGAAGAAATATCCTGGCAAGATTTTGAAAAGGTAGAAATACGCGTAGGGACTATCGTAGAAGTAAACGATTTCCCCAAAGCCCGGCGGCCTGCATACCAATTGGTCATAGACTTCGGAGAGACCATAGGCCGGAAAAAATCATCGGCACAGATCACTAAAAGATATACGAAAGAAGAGTTGCTGGACCGGCAGGTCGTAGCAGTAGTGAATTTCCCTAAAAAACAGATTGCCAATTTTATGAGCGAGTGCCTTGTGGTAGGTGCCGTCGGAGAGGAAGGGGATGTGGTATTGCTTGCCCCGGATTTTAAAGTAGAGAACGGGCAGAGAATTGCCTGACAGTATTTCTCCGCCCGTTGATAATCCTGAATCAGAGCATGTTTAAAGAGGATTGATTGTAGTGAAAAATAATGATGATTTTAGTCAATTGAATTCTTTTTAAACATGCTCTTACATGAACTCGTGGAAATAAACGGCATTCATAAGTAATTTGTTGGTGCCGAACCAGAAAGCCCGGAAGTTGGTATTGTCGGTAAACAGTATTATTTTTCCTTTGCCCGACTGTTGCACCTTAAACGGTACCGACCCCTTCAGCTGTTCGAGGTTCTCTTCGGAAACGTATCCGCTTACCAGGGGGTTGTCCGTATAGCGGATAGGATTGTTATAGCTTTGCTTGTCCGGTTCCATAAAGATATTGGTATTGCGGAAGAGGGATATACTGTTGTTTTTGTAACCGAAATTTATGGGGTGTGACCGGTCTGTTTCCGCTTTGAATATGGCACCCCCGGTGACCTGTGCTCCGCGGAAATCCTGTTGCTCTTCATAGGTTACATTTTTGGCAACGATATCCGTTTTTCGGAATTCCGTACTTATGAATTCATTCTTTTTCAGCCAGTTTATGGCATTCCGGTAACCGATCAGCGTGCCGCCTTTTTTCACCCAGTTCTGTAGTTTTTCCTTGATGTTGTTGTTCAGGTTTCCCCCGGTGTTCGTCAGGATAAAGACATTGTACCTGTCGAGGTCTACACGGCTGAAATAGCTTTCGTCTATTTTGGTGATGGGAATATCGTACCGCTGATCGAACATGTGCCATATTTCCCCGGCATCGTAAGGGGAGATGCCGTTACCGGTAAGGATGGCTACCCGGGGTATTTCGAGAGTGCCGAACTGGCCGCTGCCGAGATCGGTGCCTATTGCGGAGCCGGTACCTACGCCGTGAATATCTATATGTGCTTCCCGTGCTGTTTCCTGTAAAAACGCATAGAGTTCATCACTGCTGATACTCTGGTTGTGTACCGGGATCATAATAGTCCCGTAATCATATTCTTTGCCTTCTATGGAAAAAATGCTTCTGCCTGCTTTTGCGCGGATACCTTTTTGCAATATTTTGTAAAGGGCTTTCGGGGTATAGTATTCATGCCATTCAAAAAGGTATGCGTAATTGCTTTTGGCAGTAACACTGCCTTCCCGAAGGCGAAGATCGGTAATTTCCGCTCCGCTCCGCGACGTGCTTACCGTGGTATAGTCCACATCAAATGCCAAGGGAAAGGTCCATGAGGAGATATCGTAAAAGAGGCTGTCCGTAAACTCGGTGCGGGTCTCGAACATGGCATTGATGATCTTGATATTCTTTTGATTACGGGGAACGACGTAGCTGAACCCTTTTTTATACAGCTTTCCTTTTTCGGTGAAATCTTCGGCGACCTCGTGGATCCTGATCTGGTGCTTTTTTAGTATTTCCGCAAGGTGCCAGGCCTTCGCCGCATCCTTTTCATCGCCGAAAACAATGGCTTTCCCCTTGTTCCCGGCCGCTTCCGAACGGGTGTCTTTATAGAAACCGCGCTGATAGTCCAGGAGTTTCTTCCGCATGTTCCTGGCCGCTTCTAGGGTAGAAAGGGCTGTGGTAAACTGGTTTCTGATGGTAAAAGGAAAAGTGAGGAGCCCGTTCTCACTTTCCTGTACATGGCCCCTGGAGCTGCCCTGTTCGAAGAGAATACCGATACTGCCGTTTATATCCGGGAAGGTAGAACCTTTTCCGTAGTAAAAATCATCGTAGTTCTCTTCCGAAAAATAAAGCGACCCGATATTGTCCAGTGCTTTTACATGGAATTGTGCTATTTCCCTGGTCAGTTCCTGGTTCATTTCCGGGGTCAGGGGATGAACTCTCGAAGGTTCTCCCGGCTGGAAGAAGAACGTGGAGTTCGTTCCCATTTCATGATGGTCGGTGAGGATATTGGGCAACCATTGGTGAAAACTCTTTACCCTCACACGGCTTTCCGGTAACTGCACGGGGAGCCAGTCGCGATTCATATCAAACCAGTAGTGATTGGTTCTTCCGCCCGGCCATACTTCGTGATATTCCCTTTCGTTATTGTCGGGGTTCAGGTTTTTGCTCCGGTTGGTATTGGCCCAGTAGGCAAAACGTTGCAGTCCGTCCGGATTCAAGGCCGGATCAAAGAGTATAACAAGGTTATTTAGCAATTCGTCCATTTCCGGTCCCTGTCCTGCCGCAAGATAGTATGCCACGGCCAGTGCCGCATTGGAGCCGCTCGGTTCGTTACCGTGTATGGAAAATCCCTGGTAGACCACGGCCGGCATATTGTCCGTGCTGAGGTCTTCGCTCCCGGCTTCTGTGAGTTTGATGTGTTCCCGGCGTATGTTTTCAAGGTTCCGGTGGTTTTCCGGAGAGGTGATCACCAGGAGAGGTAAGGGGCGCCCTTCATAAGTGGTACCGCGGTCTTCGATAGTGATCCGGTCTGAAGCTGCGGCGAGCACTTTCATGTATTCGATAAGCTTGTCGTGCGTTACGTGCCATTCGCCGACCTCATGCCCGATAATACTTTGTGGTGTAGGAATGTCCGTACGGTAGGAGATGTTCTGAGGTAAATAATAATTGAGGTTAACAGCTTCCTGCGCATAGGAAAAATGCACAAGCAAAAAGAGTAGTGCTGATTTTTTCATGATTATAACGGTTAGTCGGGAATAAATATAAAAAAACCGCTCCTTTTTAAGGGAACGGTCAGAGATTTTAAATAAGTTTTAACGCTTATATATCGTCAAAACTCAAATCCGTAAAACTTTCGCTGGCAGAGACTTCTCCGTTCGACTCGACTTCTTCTTTTTTAAAGTCTTTCTGGTGACGCTCGGAAATTACTTCTTCTCCTTTTTCGTCTATAACGTAATCGGTCATTTCCCCGAGAATATCCCTAAAGGCATCGAAATCCTCCTTGTACAGATAAATTTTGTGCTTTTTGTAATGGAAAGAACCATCGTCATGTGTGAATTTTTTACTCTCCGTAATAGTTAGGTAGTAATCTCCTGCTTTGGTCTCCCTTACATCAAAGAAATAAGTTCTCCTTCCGGCTCGTAATACTTTCGAGAATATTTCATCTTTCTCTAGTAAATCTTTTTCACTCATAATCCCTCTAATCTTAAAAATTAGTTGTATAGTTAAACAGAACCAAAAATGTGAAAAAAAATGAAATGAAGCAACAAAAAACTCACATTTCTTTTTCCGAAAGCTGGCTCAAATACAGGTCTTTGTAATATCCTTCCGTATTTATAAGTTGATTATGAGTGCCTTGCTGAACAACCGAACCGTTCTCCAGAATAAGGATTTTGTCGGCATTCCTGGCCGAGGAGATTCTGTGGCTTACGATAATAGTTGTTTTTTCTCTTGATACCTTATGGAGGTGTTTCAAAATCTTTTCTTCGGTTTCGGTATCTACCGCCGAAAGGCAATCGTCAAATAAAAATATCTCCGGGTCTTTGATAAGTGCCCTGGCGATGGATACCCGTTGCTTTTGTCCGCCGCTGAGTGTAATACCCCTTTCGCCCAGTACCGTATCGTATTTTTTGGTGAATTTTACAATGTTTTTATGTACTTCCGCCCGCCTGGCAGCATCGATAACCTGCTGGTCGGTGGCATTTGCTTTACCGAATTTGATATTGTTCTTAATGCTGTCCGAAAAGAGGAAGGCTTCCTGGGGTACGGCGCCGATGGCTTTTCTCAGGTCGTGCAGGTTCAGTTCCTTTATCGGGGTATCATCGATACGTATTTCTCCTTCGGCCACATCATACAACCGGCCTATGAGGTCCAGTATGGTCGATTTTCCGGAACCTGTTTTGCCGATGATGGCCAGGGTCTCTCCCCGGTTGAGCGTAAAGGACAGATTGTTCAGTGCGGTTATATTGGTGTCTTCATAAGTAAATGACACATTCCGAAATTCGATTTTTCCGTGAATGGGTGTGGGGGCAGGATTGCTGTTTTGTATTTGGGGTACCGTATTGAGGAACTCGTTGATCCGTTTCTGGGATGCTTCCGCCCGCTGTACCGTTGAAGTTACCCAGCCTACAATAGCTACGGGCCAGGTAAGCATGGCAATATAAATAATAAATTCCGCGATAATCCCCACCGTTTCGATCTCGCCGTTTATATACTGGTTACCCCCAACATATATGGCAATGGTACTGCTTATCCCGATGAGCAGGGTCATCAGTGGCATAAACCATGCCTCTACCCGGGCCAGGTCCAGGCTTTTTTTTCTCCCGTCTTCCGCAAGGACTTCGGATTCCCGGTTGATGCGGGGCTCTATGTTATAGGCCTTTATCACAAAGATACCGGAGAAAGTTTCCTGCGAAAAAGTAGACAAGGTTGACAGATATTGCTGTACCACGGTACTCTTTTTATGAATAACCCTGCTTATCCTGTAAATAAGGAAGGAAAGGAAGGGGAGTGGTATCAGGCAGTAAAAAGCCATCGTAGGCGATTTGTAAAACATAATGGGGATAACACATAGAAAAAGGGTCAGGGTCTGTATGCTGTACATAACTGCCGGCCCGGCATACATACGTACCTGGTTGACATCTTCACTGATACGGTTCATCAGGTCGCCCGTCCGGTTCTTTTTGTAAAAATTAAGCGATAGTTTTTCGTAGTGCCGGAATATCTCGTTCTTCAGGTCGTATTCTATATAACGGGATATGTTGATAATGGTCTGCCGCATCAGGAAAGTGAAAAAGGCAGAAAGTAAAGTAGAACCGACAATAATGAGAATATAGGTGAGCAGCGTGGACTGCAAAGCGGCCTTATCCGCATTTTCGGCGGATAAAAAATCCTCGACGGCAGCGATAGATTTACTGATATAAGGCGGCATAACCAGCGAAAATATCCTGGCTATGATAGTGATAATGACGCCGATAAGGAGTTTTGCCTTATATTTTTTAAAGTATTTGTTAATGTATTTTAATTCCTTCATAAAATATCAAAAAGAACAGTTGTTTTGTTAAATCGTCATTTTAAAGTGCTTGTTTTTAAGATATCGTCAATTTATTCGTATTTTTGTCTATTGATTTTATCAAATGTTTAAAATAAAGATAACTCTAATATCCAAAGCATAATGATGACAGATCTCTTACATCCCGACGAACTTAAAAAAGTTGACCCGGTTTTTGGTCAACTTTCGTTTGATGATCACGAACAGATCGTATTCTGTAATGACAAAGATACAGGATTAAAAGCAATTATCGGTATCCACAATACGGTATTAGGACCGGCGCTTGGCGGAACGCGGATGTGGAACTATAATACGGAATGGGAAGCCCTGAATGATGTGCTCCGTCTTTCCCGTGGAATGACGTTCAAATCTGCCGTAACCGGATTGAATCTGGGCGGGGGAAAAGCGGTTATCATAGGAGATGCAAAAACACAGAAAACTCCGGAACTGATGCGGAGGTTCGGTGAGTTCGTCAATTCTCTGGGCGGTAAATATATAACGGCAGAGGATGTTGGCATGGAAACTTCGGATATGGACCTTGTAAGAGATGTAACTCCCTATGTGACCGGGGTATCCGAGTCCAGGGGAGGTGCGGGCAACCCTTCGCCGATTACGGCATTTGGTGTGTATATGGGCATGAAAGCTGCGGCGGCATTTAAGTTCGGTACGGATAAGCTGGAGGGCAAACAGGTCCTGGTACAGGGTATCGGGCATGTGGGCGCATCCCTCGTAGAGTACCTGACCAAAGAAGGAGCCAAAGTATTAATAAGCGACATCAACGAAGACCGTCTGCAGGAAGTAAGCAAAAAATACGGTGCGGTGGTGTATACGGGAGACGACCTGTATACCGCCAATGTGGATATTTACGCACCGTGTGCCCTCGGCGCAACCATAAATGATGATACGGTATATAAAATTAACGCTAAAGTTATAGCCGGGGCGGCCAATAACCAGCTTGCCGATGAGAACAGGCACGGGGCCATACTCCGTGAGAGAGGCATCGCCTATGCTCCCGATTTCCTTATTAATGCAGGTGGTATTATCAACGTTTATGCCGAACTGGAAGGGTACGGAAAAGATGAGATCCGGCGAAAAACCGAGAATATTTACCATACGACGGGAGAAATTTTTGCACATTCCGAGAAAAACGGTTGTACCACACACCAGTCCGCATTACGTGTGGCACAGGCCAGAATAGATGCCAGAAAACAGGAAAAAAATGCATAAATTCCGTTGCGGAAACCAAAATTCCCATTTGGTAACATAAAAACTTGGAATTTGCAACCGGAAACACTTATTTTTGCAGGGCGAAAGAATATTTCTTTCGCCTTAATTTTTTTAAAGGCAACAAGTTCTTTTCATATGTTAACAAGACGACATATTCGGGTTAAGGTAATGCAATCCATTTACGCGCTGACCCAAGCCGAAAAAACCGACCTGGACAAGGAAGAAAAATTTCTGTCTGCGAGCATGGAGAATATGTATAACCTCTATCTTGTGCTTTTGAGCCTTTTGGTGGAAATGCAGAAAATGGGTGCTTACAGGTTAACAGCTTCGGGGAAAAAATATCTGGCGACGGAAGAAGAAAAAAATCCTAACCGCAAATTTGTGGACAACAAGGTGCTGGCACTTCTGGGGAACAACATACTTCTTGCGGACGAGCTGAAAAACCGGAAACTCAATAACTGGTACCTGGACGAGGAGTATGTGAAAGTACTGTTTAAGGAAATGGAAGAGAGCGATTTCTATGCGGAATATATGTCTACCCGTACTTCCTCCTTTAAAGAAGATAAAGAATTTCTGCAGGACCTTTACAAGGAAGTAATAGCCCCTAACGATAAACTTTATGATTACATAGAAGATTTTAACCTTACATGGGTAGATGACCTTCCGTTGGTAAATACCTTTATCCTGAAACTGATACGAAAGGTAAAGCCTGCGGATAACGAGCGTTATTTTCTTCCCCGGCTTTTCAAGGATGAAGAGGACCGTATGTTTTCCAGGGAACTTTTCCGCAAAACCGTACTCAATGAGGAAGTACTTCAGAAGGAAATATCTGGTAAAACCCCCAACTGGGATACCGACCGGATCGCGGAAGTGGACGAGGTCTTACTGAAAATGGCCATCTGTGAGTTCCTGAAATTTCCTTCCATACCCATTAAAGTAACCATCAATGAGTACCTCGAGATCGCCAAGGAATACTCTACCCCCAAGAGCAGTATCTTCATAAACGGAATACTCGATAAAATGGTTAAGGATTTCGAGTCCAGGAATAAATTGAACAAAGTGGGAAGGGGGTTAATGTAATTATCCTTATTTTTATGCCCGTAAACAAAAAAATAATTAGTTAATCCGAAAAATAACAGAGTGACATGAAAAAAGTTTTGTTGACCATAGCACTTGTGGTGGCAGTCTTTACCTCCTGTAAAAAAGATGCTGCCAGTAAAGTAAAGGCAGAAAACGTAGCTCAGGCAGCTGCAAGGGATAAAGCTGCAGGTAAGCTCCCTGTTCTGGAATTCGATAAAAAAGAGCACGATTTCGGTACTATTCAGCGCGGAACTGCCGTAGAGACCGTATTTAAGCTGACCAATACCGGGGAAGCCCCCCTGGTAATTACCAATGCAACAAGCAGCTGCGGATGCACTATCCCGGAATATCCCAAAGACAAGCCCATTGCCCCCGGGGAAACTGCGGAATTGCTGGTTAAATATAACGGTTCCGGGATCAACCAGGTGACCAAAACGGTAACCATAACCACCAATACCGAAAAAGGAAGCGAGCAGGTAAGGATCAAGGCTTTTGTAGAAGAGCCTGCAAAATAAGAAAAATTTAAATCAATATATGGAATCAATCAGTAGTCTGGCCCCCTTTTTATTAATGTTTGTGGTGATCTATTTTTTTATGATCCGTCCGCAAATGAAACGTCAGAAACAAGAAAAGAAATTTGCTGCGGAACTTAAAAAGGGAGACAAAGTGGTGACCAAAAGCGGAATGCACGGAAAAGTTGTTGAACTGAATGACAGTGATAACTCCTGCGTTATAGAAACGCTGGCAGGAAAGATAAAATTCGAAAGATCGGCCATTTCCATGGAAATGAGCCAGAAACTTAATGTCCCGGCAGCAGACAAAAATGCAGCAAAAGACAATAAGAAATAAGTGTTTACAGCCTTATAACGTTAAAAGCCGCTTTTTCGAAGGTGGCTTTTTCTTTTTGGTACTTATCTGTATTGGTCGTGCAGCCCTTTGCCTTCCAGGATGAGCGGAATTATTTTTTCCAGACGGGCGTATCTGGTGGTTTCTCTTTTGGCTTCCTCTATATATCCGGCATATTCCCGTTGTTTATAAGGGGCTAGGGCCTCGAATTTTTCGTGAAAAGACCGATCCTCCTGTAGTTTTCGGAGGAGTTCCTGCGGTATGACCAGTTCCTTTTTTTCCGGTTTTATTTCCTTTCCCTGTTTTTGATTGGCAATGGCCTCTTCTACGTATCGCCTTACTTTGTCCTTTTCTATTTCCGTTTCGGAGGTAAAACGCCATTGGCGCAGGGCTTTGGTTTTGCCTTCCTGGGCATTGACCAATACACTGTGCTCGTCCCGCAACAGGGCACCGTTATGGAACCAGAGGGCGATGTGCTCTTTGAAAGCGGCAAAACCCACTACATTCTTCCCGTTGACCGTGTACGTGGGGAGGCCCCATTTGACGGTTTCCTGCAATTCGGTCTTCCGGAGAACATCCCGGAGTGTTTCCAGTGCCTTACGCCATTTGTCGTGTTTTTGCAGATAGGCTTCTACGGATATGGTCTTTTCCATTTTACATATTTTTGACCTGTATGGTTTTATTTTATGTTATGGCTACGAAGGCACTCAAGCACAAAACAGGGAAGCACCAGGGCCTTTAGTTGTAGTTTCTTTTAATCCCCTTAATTGGGGGATCTGTCAATTTCAAATGACTGGGGATCTGTGCTTCCCAAACGGCATTTAACCGGTCTGCGGCTTTACCATTCCCCTGAGATGAAAGGAGGACGGAGGCACCGATTGCCTGTTATTATTTTATTTCCCGTATTTCTCCGAGGTGAGCTGGGCAATCTTTACGATAACCTCCACGGCTTTCTGCATGCTTTGTACGGGGATGTATTCGTATTTGCCGTGAAAATTGTGCCCGCCGGCAAATATGTTGGGACAGGGGAGCCCCATGTACGAGAGCTGCGAACCGTCCGTACCTCCGCGTATGGGTTTTATAAAGGGCTCTATTCCCACATCTTTCATCGCCTGCTCCGCTATGTCCACAATATGGAAAACGGGTTCTATCTTTTCGCGCATATTGTAGTACTGGTCCTTAATTTCCAGTGTTATGGCGTTACCGTGCTTAAAGTTCAGCTCATTGGCTATTTTTTGCAGAAGTTCTTTCCGGGCTTCGAATTTGTCAAAATCATGGTCCCGTACGATACCTTCCAGGACGGTGTTTTCCACATCGCCCTTTATACTGTAAAAGTGGAAGAAGCCTTCCGTGCCTTCCGTGCGTTGCGGCACCTCATTGGGCGGTAGCATATTGGCAAACCTGTTGGCCAGGAGCAGGGAATTCACCATTTTTCCCTTGGCGTAACCGGGGTGTACACTTTTCCCTTTTATCTTTATGGTAACTCCGGCAGCATTAAAGTTTTCGTATTCCAGTTCGCCAATCTGGCTGCCATCCATCGTATAAGCCCATTCCGCCCCGAATTTTTCCACATTGAACTTACCTGCGCCCCGGCCGATTTCCTCGTCCGGCGTAAAAGCGATACGTATTTTCCCGTGTTTTATTTCCGGATGACTGATGAGATATTCCATTGCCGTGATAATCTCCGTAATACCGGCCTTATCATCTGCTCCGAGCAGGGAGGTGCCATCCGTTACGATAAGGGTCTGCCCCTTGTATTGTAACAGGTCCTCAAAATAACGCGGGGAGAGTATGATATTTTCCTTTTCGTTCAGAACAATATCCTTTCCGTTATATTTCTCTATGACCCTTGGCCTTATATTGGTACCGTTAAAATCGGGGGAAGTGTCCATGTGTGAGATAAAACCGATGACAGGTACGTCATGGTCCGTATTGGAAGGGAGCGTAGCCATGACATAGCCGTTCTCGTCTACGGAAACATCCTGCATGCCTATGTCTTTGAGCTCTTCCACCAGCTTGTTTGCCAGTATCCATTGCTTGGCCGTACTCGGCGTGGTATCCGATTTGGGATCAGATTGGGTGTCTATGGTAACATAGCTTATAAAGCGGTCTATAATATTTTGCATGCGGAAATTTTTTACGAAAGTACTACGAATAGAGATAATTTTAAAATTTTGTTTCGCACCTTGCGGTACATTCGTTTAACGACCAATTTCCTTGGATGTTTTGTAGGAAATGGAGTATTTTTAATAATTGATAAAAACCATGAAAAATATGCATCGCGACATTCTTAACCTTTTAAAAAGAATACAGGCAATTACAGATACGGGACTTTTATACGCGAAAGATGAGTACGACATAGAACGATATGAGGAGCTCCGTGAAATTAATACGGAATTATGGCGGCAATACACCGGCCACACCGCCGAAAATATCGGCCTCATGTTCCCCGCAGTAAAAGATTACCCGACAGTAAAGGTAGATGTACGGGGGCTGGCACTGTCCCCGGAAAAGGAAATACTGCTGGTACGGGAGAGCGCCGACGGCAAATGGTCGTTACCCGGTGGTTGGGCGGATGTTGGCTTTACGGCTTCGGAAACCATCGTCAAAGAATTTAAGGAAGAGACCGGGCTGAACGTAAAACCCGAAAGGCTACTGGCTGTCATGGACAAAAAAATGCACCCACATCCCCCGCAGCCTTTTTATGTCTACAAAATGGTATTTCACTGTAAAATACTGTCCGGGAAAATGACCAGGAGTTTTGATGTCCTGGATGTAGACTATTTCAAGATAGACCAACTACCGCAATTGTCGGAAGACAGGATACTGAAAAGCCAGATAGAGATGCTGTACACCAAGGCGACTTCGGGAGATCATATACCTTATTTTGATTGAGTTGAGCGGAGTTGTGGAGTTATCTGGTCGCGGCCGGAACCTGGTGATTCAGGTGAGGTGGGGATTTGATTATTAACTTAATACCAAAAAAGGCGCAACATGCTGTGATGCTGCGCCCCTGACGGTTAAAAACCCTATTAACTACATAATCCCTCCGTCTTCTTTGGTATTGTCGTCCCTGTTTTTTCGTTGTACCTGCCTGTTCTTTCCGCTCCCGAAACGATAGGAGAGCCCCAGGTAAACCGAATTGCTTTCCCAGGTGAACTTCCCGTTTTGTACAAAAGGCCTTTCGCTGTCAAAAGCAAACCGCATGGTGTTGAATATGTCATTGACGTTGAGGCTTACGGTCCCTTTACCGTCCGCAAAAGCATAACGTGCGCCCGTATTTACGAAATACATGGGCTTGGCATCGAATTGCAGCGATTTGTTCCTGCCCCGGTAGAACCCGAACAGGGAAAGGGTGAGCTTTTTGGTTACCGTAAAGTTATTGTTCATCCTGAAGTTGTAAGCCGTGTTGTCCACTTCTACGTATTCCGTGCCCACATAGCCCTTTTGTGTCTGGGAGAAGAGATCGAAGCTGGTGTTGAAGTTCCACCATTTTACGGGCTTGTAATTCCCGGAGATTTCCAGTCCATAGGACGAGTTGTCGTCAAAATTATCATAAGTGAGGATAAGCCTGCTTTCGTCTAACGGGTCTACATAAAGGGCATGATTGATCTCATCTTCTATCCTGCGGTAGAATACCCCGGCAGTGATGCTTCCCTCCTTTAACCGCCTGGTGTAGTTGGCTTCTACGGAATTGGTAAACTGCGGTTCGAGGCTTTCGTTACCGAATTCTGATATCAACGGGGTACTCCATTTTCGTATGGGGTTTACCTGGCCTATACCCGGACGGTCCACCCTGCGGCTGAAACTCACCTGGTATTGGTTCTTTTCGCTGGGAGAATACGTCACGTAAGCCGAAGGGTATAGTTGTGTGTATTTATCCGTAAATGCCCTTACCGTATTGGTATCTGCTTTTACCTCCACATTTTCAACACGTGCCCCTACCTGGTATGACCATTTGTCGAAATTCTGCCCGAATGTAGCATAAGCAGAGTAGATGTCCATGCCATAATCAAAAGCAGTACTGGGAGTAGGGATCAGATCACCTTCTGCATTAAAGGACATTCCGGTGGAATTGAAATCCAGGTTGGTCTCAAATATCCTGGCCTCCGCACCAAGCTCCAGTTTGGTTTTTTCCGACAACGGGTTTACGTAGTCCAGGTTTATTGTGGTCTGTTCTCTTTTCGTGTCCGTATTGTCTACATAATCCGGGAATTGTGAAGGCCCCCGGAAACGGTTGTCAATACTTCCGTCATCCGAAAACCGGTTGTGATCCACTTCCAGTTCTATATTATGCCCTTCCCTGGCAAAATCCAGTTTATAATCAAAATTGTATTGCTGGCTATGGTTGGAGTTATGATCGTTCATGGATTGGAAGAGGTTTCTCGCTTCGTCGTCATGATAGAAAATATTTGTTCCTCCAGCCCCTTTGCCATCAAAAGTGTTCTGGTTCGTAAAGACAGAAATGGTGTTTTTGTCGTTGAGGTAAAAATCCATTCCTACCTTGTAGAGATGTGATTTGTTGTTGTTTCGGAAAGAAAATTTTTGCTCCAGGTTTTCTTCGCTGCGGAACAGTCTTCCCTTATTGTTGTACTTTCCTATGTTGTTGCCGTAGCTGCCATATACATTGAACTTTCCGTTTCTGTAATTCAGGTCTACGGAAGAGTTGAACTTGGCGTCTTCTGCTTCGGTAAGCCCGAGGTTGACGTTCCCGTTAAAACCGATATTGGCATTTTTGTGCAACACGATATTTATAATACCGCTCATACCTTCCGGGTTGTATTTTGCCGACGGATTGGTAATAAGTTCGATCTTTTTGATCGAAGTGGACGGGATCTGCTTTAAAAGCTGGGCTACGGGAACATTGGACAGTTTGCCGTCTACCATGACCCTTACGTTCTGGTTGCCCCGGAGCGACAGGTTGCCATCCTGGTCCACATTCACCGAAGGGAGGTTGTTCATGATCTCCGAAGCCGTTGCCCCGGTAGTTGTCAGGTCTTTCCCTACGTTAATGACCTTCCGGTCTATTTTCTGTTCGATGGTAGAACGTTCGGCTACCACATCTACTCCTTCCAGTTCGGCTACGTTTTCTTCGAGCGATATGGTCCCCAGGTTTACTTTATGGCTGTCCGAAGGAATATTTACCTGTTTGTGATACGTCTTATAGCCGATATATTGTACCTCGAAGATCAGCTGTCCGTCCGGAAGGCCTTTCAGTTCAAAGGTACCGTCGTCCCGGGTTATGCCTCCGGTGAGTATTTCGTTGTCTTTGGCAGACCGCGCTACCACCGATGCATAAGGAATAGGTTCCTGCAGGCCCTCGTCTATGACCTTCCCCGTAATAATCCCGGATCTGGAAAAAGATACGGGTGCTGTGGATGCTTGTGCGGTGAGTGCATAGGAAATCAGTAATGCACACCATGTAAATACATGTTTCATTAGTAGTTCTTAGTTTTTTGATTGATGATATGATGTCCCGCCGTTTTTTGTTCCGGCGTTTGTTAAATGGACGACAAACTGTCTGAAGTGTTACAGGGATAAATTTGTTTTAACAGTTTTTAACAGTGAAGTGTTAATGAGTTGATGAGCGTTTCGTACAGGTATAGTCCGAATAACTCAGTGGCCTATTGGTCTGGTTATTAGGTCAATGAGTGTTTCGTTAACCTGGTAACTTAATAACCTGACCAACAAGTTAGTGCGCTTACCGGTATTTCATAAGATATAAGATATGTATGCAATCTACTTTAGTATCCGGTGGGGTGGTTGTTATGTATGCCATTAACATTTTGGCAGCCTGACAAGGGGACAAATACGTGATGCCCCGGCATTTCTTGTTGCTCGCAGTTAAAGGCCACAGCGTTTTAGCTCTTCCCTCAACCGGGGGATAACCTGTTTGTCGAACCAGGGGTTTTTGGCCCTCCATATATTATTTCTAGGGGAGGGATGGGGCAGGACAAAGTATTTGGGAAGATATTCCTCGAAGTTTTTTACTGTTTCGGTGAGGGTATTTTTTCTTTGTTCCTGCAGGTAGTACTGCTGGGCATAGGTGCCGATAAGCAGGGTGAGCTTTACTTCCTTCATCTGTTCCCACAGGGTATGGTGCCATAAGGGGGCACATTCTTTCCGCGGTGGAAGGTCGCCGGACTTGCCTTTACCGGGATAGCAGAACCCCATGGGAATGAGGGCTATTTGCTCCGGATTGTAAAAAGTGTCGCGGCTTACCTGCATCCATTGGCGGAGGTTGTCGCCGCTTTTGTCGTCCCACGGAATACCGCTTTGGTGAACCACGGCCCCCGGGGCCTGACCGATAACCACTATTTTACTGTCCGGATGGGCGGAGAGTACGGGGTTTGGTCCGAACTCCAGGTGTTGTGCGCACGCTTTGCAGTTTTTTATGTCTTCGAGTAATTCGTCCACTTTAAGAGTTTATGGATTTTGAGTTCCTATTCGGATATAGCTGTCATTGTACCACCTTATATCTAAAGGTTCCCCGGCATCTTTAATGGTTTCTTCGCTCACATCCTTACCTGTGCCATAGTTTATCTGCCAGTCCGGATTTTTGTTGATGCCAAGCACCACTAATAACCTGCTGCCTTTACCCAGTTTCCTGGAGGTAAAGAATGTATTTGTTATAGGGACAGATTCCTTTTTCCCGGGAGTGAGGAGTTGTCTTTTGGTATTGTCCCTGGTAAAACTGGCCCTGGCTATGTAATTGGAGAGGGAGAAGTATTTGCCGGAAGGGAGTACTTCATAAAGGAATATGGCCATATCCATATCTTTTTTATTGATGGCAGCATGGATTTCACCGGTAAAGGAACCATTCACGATAAGGTCTTTATCCAGGGGTTCTGAAATATAGGTAATGCCATTCCCTGTGTAAATATCGTCCGAAAGGATACCCCCGGAATAACTGTTGTAAGCATCGAGATCTTTGCGGTCTCCCAGGTCAACTTCATGTCTTACGTATTCTGCCTGGCCCTCTTTTCGGGGAATAAGTTTATAGTGTTCCCCCTGCCGTATATTACTCAGGTACAGGGTGAGGGAGTCTGTATTCATGGCTTGTAATGAGGGGGCATGCCTCCACTTGTCCGTACCCATCACCTGGTAGTTTATCCTGTCTTTTAAGATGGCCGGAAGCGGTCCGCCCTTTAGGACATGATCGAACCATTCATAAACCACTTCGTATATACTGATATTGGCCGATTTATCTATGGTATAATCGCCTATGGTCTTGTTGGCATAGGATTGTCCTCCGCCGTGAGAATAAGGGCCGATCAACAGGTAATGTTCAGCTTCGGGATTATATTTGTAATGTTCTTTAAAATAGTACATGGCCCCGAGTTGATCGACATCGAAATATCCTGTGGTGGTAAGGACGGGAATATTGATATTGGCAAAGTCTTCCCGGTAAGGGACCATATTCTGCCAGAATTCATCATACGCCGGATGATCGATCCAGCGCTGGAATATTTTGTTCGGCTCACCGTTAAGGCTGTCCAGGGTTTGAAATGCAGAACCTTCTTTATACCATTTTTCAAATAATCCGGACCAATGTTCACCATCAAAGAACGACTTCTCATCGGTAAATTTATTGTTGATGACATAGTGTATCCAGCGTAACATATAACTCATAAAGACATGGTTTTGCATAGGGTAATCCACGCCTATGCCCACAGCTACCTGCGGAACAATGGTTTTTAATGCGGGATGTGGTTTTTTTACGGCAGACCATTGGCTGAAACCGAGGTAGCTCCCGCCCATCATACCTATCTTGCCATTGCACCAGGGTTGTTTACTTATCCAGTCAATAACATCATAGGCATCCCGGCCGTCGTGCTCAAAAGGTTCTATTTCGTTTTGACTCTTTCGTTTCCCGCGGGTGTTTACGGTGACTCCCACGTAGCCATTTACAGCGGCCCTTTTTGCTGTTTCAAAGTCGTAATCCCCGGCATATATATTATACACCAAAATTACGGGCAGGGGATCGGTATTTGTTTTTCTTCTGATGATGGTTGCGGTAAGCGTGGCTTTTTCGCTGGTTTTTATCAGAACGTCTTCTTCTATGGTAAAGATGGCTTCGTCCTTCTTTTGAAGGAGCTTCCGGGCCAAAGGACCAATTTCGGAAAACATGGCGTATTTGTTGTAGGCCTTGCACAGCCCTTTTGCCTGTGCCGTACTAATGCTGTCTTTATCTTTGAGTTCCTCGAGCTGTTTTTGCAGTTTTTCTTTCAGGTCAGGAATATCTTCGTCTATGTTTCTCGATATGGAAGGCATGAGGTGCCCGGGGAAGTTGTCGTAGTACCTGTTAAAAGTTGTGGTAAAAGCTTCGGTAAAGGCTGTGTTTTCGGTATTTTGTAATTGCTTGGCAGCGATGTATACTTCATGCACGAAAAGGTTAGGTTCGTACATCCGGTTTATGGCGTATGCATCCAGATAATGGTCGATACTTTGTTGTACATCTCCAAAATGTCCGGCAGCCATCTGCATTTGATAAAGGTTGCCATAATAGAGGAGGGTGGTGTCTTTTTTGGTATTCCGAAGCACTTTTTCCGCAAGGGAAGGAATAAATTCCCGAAGTGCGGAGCTGTCGCTTACCACTTTTTTTTCAAAATAAAATTGCTGTGCAAAAGTGCATGTCATTGCCAGCATGGCAACGGATAACGCAGTGTAGGTTTTCAGGGTCATATTTATAAGGATGTTAATAATGGGTTGGGTCATTCCTGTTTACAACCTCGCTTAAAAGTATTAAATTTTTATTTTATCGGTCTCGGTTATAGGGCTAAATCCTCTGCAGTTTTTTGCAAAACTTTAGTAATGCGAAAAAAATATAGGCTGATTATTCGATTAATGAGTTGTTGAGACAGTGAGTTTGTGCGTGCTCTGGTTTGATTAGTGGTCTGATAAACAATGATTAAAGAGGGAGTTTGTTTTATCCGAATCTCTGTACCTTTCAGTGCAGTAAGATTTGGTAGTGATCGGATTTAACCTTCGTTGACCGGAAATTCATAAACATCCAGAAAGCGCCCGGAAACTTTGCCGGGTTCCCGGTGAATTACCGAACCTCCCATTTTGTCGTAAAAACCTTTGGCATTGGGATCGGAGGAAAGGGACACGGACCTGCCGTTCTGTTGTTTTATATGTTTGAGTATCTGTTCGAAGATGCGGGTGCCGTACCCCTTCCGGATATACCCGGGTAGCAACCAGAAATGGTCAACTTCCCAATGGTGATCGCCCTTGTGTACCAATCCGTAAAATCCTATAAACCCATCCGCGTTTTCTACTTTGACCACTTCGTTCCGGGTAATATATTCCGGGGTAATGGTAAGGTCTTCCCTCCAGAGCTCCATAAGGCGGTCGGCATATCCCCAATTTTTTTTTGAACTCATGGCGGTCTGTGTAAGGAGGTCGTGGTCTTCCGGTGTGGCTTTGATGTATTTCAGTGTGCGGTTCATGGTGTGCTGTGCTGAAAGTTGTCAATCATTTTAAGAATGCGCTCCGCTCTGGCATCTTCCTGCCGGACTTCGTAAACCCATTGCAGCCATTGCCGTTGTTTATCCGTCTTCAGCCTGAGAAACCTTTTGTAGACTTCGGGGGGCTCCGTTTTAAAACAGGCAATGATTTCTTCGGGGATCTCAAATGGGGTGCCTGTGGAAAATGTGACGTTCGTCTTTTCGGCAGGGGGCGTTACCGGAAAAAGTTTCAGGTGCACATAATCTCCCTCGCCTTTTCCTATGGTTTTGCGTATGGCTGCGTTTACAGGGAAAAACAGGGTGCCGTCTCCCTTTGGCATCAGTGTTTTTACCGGTAACCGGTATCCGTCGATCTCTGCATGTACCTGAAGCATGCCGAAATATTTGTCTTTTTCCTGTTTTATTTCGGGCAGGGCTATGTAGGTCCATCCGCCTTTTCCGGGAAATTTTTCCAGCAGGTATTTCTTGCTGGTCAGGGGGTTGGGTGTCATGGTAGCCTGTGTTTTTTTGATGTATAAAAATAGGGATTTCCCCGCAATTCCGGGCTGTTTTCGTCAAAGAGGTGCGGCAGGCCATGTTAAGGGCAGGGGCCGGGAGTTTTTGAAGCGGAGACCTGCCCCGGGACTGTGGAAAAATAACATCCGGGGAGACAGGGAATATCTTTGGTCCTTGAAAAAAAATCGTATCTTGTCTTAAAAGATAAAAACAGGAAAAAAATGGCAAAAACTAACGGGGCAACAGCGTGTAACGGCCTGGATGACTACTATACCAAAGCCACAATTGGCAGGCATTCTTTTTATATAGATGAACCGGAAAAAGCAGGAGGCAAGGATAAAAGCCCTTCCCCGACGGATTATGTACTGGGCGCACTGGCTTCATGTACGGCGATTACCATGCGTATGTATGCCCAGCGGAAAGGATGGGAAGTGGGGGTAATAAAGGTACATGCGGTCTTTGCCCCGGTAATGACCGCCGATGGTATAAAACAAAGGATAAAAAAAGAAGTGACCTTTGAAAAAGAACTACCGCAGGATCAGGCAGACCGGCTACTGGAAATCGGGGAAAAATGCCCGGTAAGTAAAATGTTGAAGACAGAAGTGGAGATGCTGATGAAGCAGACCGGCTATGCGGATCAGGGGTAACGGGAATACAGGATATGCGGAAAAGGGACGGGAGCGGTGTTCAGGAGATTTTTATATGAAATGAGTTGTGACAATTTGAATTGATACCAACCGAAATGTTTCATGGCGAATTACATCAGCGAACACCATTAAAAAATAAATAATAAGTGAGTTAAATAAAAATGAACAGATGAAAAGATGTTATAAAAATCAGTTTGTTAAAATACCGGGACCGTAAAGTGTTAATCTAAAATCGTAAATCGTATATTTGTCCCTTTGTAATTGAAATAAGCTGGTTTTTTGAAAGATATTTTTTTGCATGGGAATCATTAAGCTTCACGACAAATACTTTAAACCATTTATATCTTCTGCGGAAATTGACAGTGCCGTAAGGCGGCTGGCACAAAGCGTGAATGCGGATATGCCCGGTGAGGTTCCCGTATTTATAGCCATACTGAACGGTGCTTTTATGTTTGCGGCGGATTTTATGAAGGCATACCCGGAGGATTGTGAGATATCTTTTGTGAAACTGGCATCCTATAGCGGAATGGCCTCTACGGGAGCCGTAAAGCAACTGGTAGGTCTTGATGAAAGCCTGGAGGGGCGGACGGTTGTGGTGCTCGAAGATATCGTGGACACGGGGAATACCCTGGTGGAAATTCACCGGATATTTTCGGGGATGAAGGTGAAAAGCCTGAAAATAGCCACCTTGTTCTACAAACCGGAAGCGTATAAACAACAATTGAATATCGATTATATAGGGTTGGAACTTCCCGATAAGTTCATCGTAGGCTATGGCCTCGATTATGACGGACTGGGAAGAAACCTGCCCGAAGTATATCAACTAAAAGAAAAGGACATGATAAATTTAGTTCTCTTTGGAAAACCCGGAGCCGGGAAAGGAACGCAAGCGACTTTTTTAAAGGAAAAATACAACCTGGTACATATTTCCACCGGAGATGTTTTTCGTTATAATATAAAGAACGAGACCGACCTGGGAAAACTGGCCAAAACCTATATAGATAAAGGAGAGCTGGTACCTGATGAGGTGACCATAAACATGTTGCAGGCCGAGGTGGAGAAAAATGAAGATGCCCGCGGGTTTATCTTTGACGGTTTTCCCAGAACTACTGCCCAGGCAGAGGCGCTGGACCGGTTGTTGCAGGACAAAAACATGGAGGTAAGCGCCACAATTGCCCTGGAAGCCGATGATGAAGTGCTTATAGAGCGTCTCCTGGAACGCGGAAAGGTAAGTGGAAGAAGTGACGACCAGGATGAGGATAAGATAAGGAACCGCTTTGAGGAATACAATGAAAAAACGGCCCCATTGATCGATTTTTACGAGCAGCAGGGCAAACTATACAGTGTAAACGGTATCGGCTCCGTAGCGGAAATTACGGCGCGCCTTTCGGAGGTTATTGAGAGCCTGGAGATCGTAAGCAGTAAATAATTCATTTACAGCAGGTATCAGGACAATATTGTCTGAAAAATATATTGTGGAGGCGCACCGTCGTGCGTCTCTGTGTTTCCGGATGGGTACACTTCCTGCCGTAATACAGGAGCAAAACACTATACATAAACCATAGCCATAAGAAGATGACGGAGGGGAATTTTGTAGATTATGTAAAAATATATGTGACTTCCGGGAACGGGGGTAAGGGGTCTTCCCATCTTCACCGGGAGAAATATGTTCCGAAAGGAGGGCCGGACGGCGGAGACGGTGGCCGCGGCGGACATATTATTATCCGTGGCGATAAGAACCTCTGGACGCTTTTTCACTTCAAATTCAAGAAACACTTCCGTGCAGGCCACGGGGAACATGGCAGTAAAAACCGCAGTACCGGCGCCGACGGGGAAGATGTGTATATGGATGTGCCCCTGGGGACTGTAGTTAAAGATACGGATAGCGGGGAAGTACTGTTTGAAATTACCGAACACGGCGAGGAAAAGATCGTAGTGAAAGGAGGTAAAGGCGGGCTGGGTAACTGGCATTTTAAAACAGCTACCAACCAGACACCCCGTTATGCGCAATCCGGGCTGGAAGGGGAAGAGAAGAATATTACACTGGAGATGAAAGTCCTTGCCGATGTAGGGTTGGTGGGCTTTCCGAATGCGGGGAAATCTACTTTGCTCTCTGTGGTTACCGCTGCCAAGCCCAAGATAGCCGATTATGAATTTACCACGCTGAAACCCAACCTGGGGATCGTACAGCACCGGGATTTTCAGACCTTCGTTATGGCGGATATCCCGGGGATCATAGAAGGTGCGGCAGAAGGCAAAGGGCTCGGGCATTATTTCCTGAGACATATCGAACGGAACTCTACGCTGTTGTTCCTGATACCTGCGGATAGTAAGGATATTAAAAAAGAATACGATATACTTCTGGACGAACTTCGCCGTTACAACCCGGAAATGCTGGACAAAGACCGTTTTATTGCGATTTCCAAGTCCGATATGCTCGATGAGGAACTCAAGGCGGAAATGCGTGAAGAATTTGGAAAAGCCTTTGACGGGGTACCGTATATGTTCATATCTTCCGTAGCGCAACAGGGTATACAGGAATTGAAAGACAGGCTGTGGGAAATGCTGAACAGGGATGAAGAAGGATAGAAGCGGTTATGGGTTATAGCCTGCCGTTCTTCACTACCCGGGCATTTTTTTCCGCAAATCGATCTCCCCAGTCCGCAATAGCTTCCAGTACGGGGATGAATGTCTTACCAAAATCCGTGAGCGAATATTCTACCTTCAACGGAGGTTTTGAGGTGTGAACTCTACGGTTTACAATACCATCCTCTTCCATCTGTTTCAGTTGGATGCTAAGTGTCCTTTCCGTTATGACCGGGAGTTTTTTCCGGAGTTCGCTGTATCGCATGGTCCCCTGTTTCAGGTGGGACAGGATCACCGTTTTCCATTTTCCTCCTATAAATGCCATGGTAATGCTCGTGGCACAAGGATACAGCTTGTCGCCTACCTCGTATAATTCTGTTTCGCAAATCAGTCCCATAGGTGCATCTATCCTTTTGGATAGTTATTGTAAAGCTAAATATAGTTAAATAGCTTTGCAACTATAATTTTTATAGTGTAAAAAATGAAAAGAATATTTGCTGTCCTGGTTTTTATTTGTCCCGTAATCCTGAATGCACAAAACGATGTGATTGAAGTAGCTTCCTTTAAAGGTATTCAGGTAACCGGTGTTACCGTGACCGAAGAAGGAAGGATCTTTGCCAACTTCCCCAGGTGGAGGAAAGGCATCCCCTTTTCTGTTGTGGAGGTTTTTCCTGACGGAAGTTATAAGCCCTATCCCGATAAAACCGTAAACTCCTGGGAAGTGGGTGATCCTGCAGGTGGAAAATTTATCGGGATACAATCGGTAGTGGCTTCCGGGGACGAATTGTATGTTCTGGAAACCGCCAACCCCCTGTTTTCCGGGATCATTACCTCGCCGAAGATCTATGTGTATGATCTGGGGAGTGATACTTTAAAAGAGACTTATGTGCTGCCCGATAGTGTCGTAAAAGAAGATTCTTATGTGAATGATCTGAGAGTGGACAAGAAAAAAGGGAAAATATACCTGACCGATTCCAGGAGGCCGGGGCTGATCATTGCAGATAAAAGCAGCCGTACTTATACGAGGGTGCTGGACGGACACCCGTTTACCACGGCGGAAACTGACCATCTTACTATTGATGGTAAACCCTGGAAGGCCAAAGTGCATTCGGACGGGATTGCATTGGATACCGGAAATGATATGCTCTATTTTCACGCGTTGACAAGCTATACACTCTACGGTATAAAGACCGCTGATCTGCTGGATCCGGAGAAGCTGGGGACTGCAAAGCCCTTCAGGAAGAGAACAGCCGCACCCGACGGAATGATAATGGATAAAAAGGGAAATCTCTATTTTGCCGACCTGGAGAACCATAAAATACAATACCTGACCCCAGACAGGAAAACCATTAAAACGCTGGTGGAAGGAGATGCCGTCCGATGGGCGGATACCTTCGCGATCTACAATGGTTACCTGTATTATACCAATTCCAGGATACATGAAGCAGACGGGGATATCGACGATATGGAATTCACTATTAATAAAGTGGAACTGCCCGAATAAACCGGCGGAAAGTTCGTCCGGCCCTGTGGTTTTTGTTTTGTTAAGTTCATTGTTGTTTTTGTGGTATATGTTTAATATGAGGCAGATATTTCTGTGTTTTTATTACATTTATGGTAATTGACCATAGAAACATTTAAAAAAAGGGACTTAAATTATGGAAACTACAAGGCGAAAGTTTTTGCAGTCGGTGAGTTTACTGGCTGCCGGAATAGCCATGCCTGTATCGGCATTCAGCTTCGGGAGTTCAAAGAAATTACGGGTTGCTCTGGTTGGAACCGGGGTCCGGGGGATCAGTTTTTGGGGGAAAAGACTGGCAGAACAATATTCGGATATCCTGGAATTTGCAGGGCTTTGCGATATTAATCCCGGGAGACTGGAATACGGGCGCCGGCATATCGGTGTAACCTGCCCTACGTTTACCGATTTTGAAAAAATGATCGGGGAAACCAAACCCGACCTCGTGATCGTAACCACAAAAGACTCCACCCATCACGAGTTTATTATCAAAGGGATGGACATGGGATGTGATGTGCTCACCGAAAAACCGCTCACTACGGACGAAGATAAATGCCAGGCTATTATCGATGCCGAGCGAAGGTCCGGAAAGAAGCTTATCGTAGGGTTTAATTACCGGTGGAGCCCGTACAATACCAGGATCAAGGAATTGCTGGCTGAAAATTCCATCGGAAAAATAACTTCAGTGGATTTTCACTGGTACCTGAATACCTATCACGGGGCTTCCTATTTCAGGAGATGGCACGGGTTAAAGAAAGAAGGAGGGACGTTATGGGTACACAAGGCTACGCACCATTTCGATCTGTTGAACTGGTGGATAGATTCCGAGCCATCCGAGGTATTCGCTTACGGGGACCTGGAGCACTACGGGGCAAACGGACCTTTCAGGGGAGATAAATGCAGGACCTGCGGACACAAATCGGAATGCGATTATTACTGGGACATTACCGAAAATGATCATATGATGAGGCTTTATGTGGACCATGAAAAACATGACGGGTATATCCGTGACAACTGCCTGTTCCGTAATGAAATAGATATTTATGATAAGATGTCGGCCCAGGTGAAATATAAGAATAATACCATCCTGAACTATTCACTCACCACGTATTCGCCCTTTGAAGGCTGGCGGGTTGCTTTTAACGGAACGGAAGGCAGGCTGGAAGCCTGGCTGGACATTCCTTACCAGAAAGGAGAAACCGTAGACCAGAGTGAAATGCATGCCAGGGAGATGGACCAGTCGGGGGAAGAGGACAAGGACCAGGAACCTATTATAGTGCATAGGTTATGGAAAGATTTTGATACTGTAAGAGTTGCCATGGAAAGAGGAGGGCACGGCGGCGGAGATATGCGGTTACAGGATAAAATGTTTAAAAACCCGGATATGCCCGACCCGTATGGCAGGGCCGCGGGTCTGAGGGACGGGGTGATGTCGGTGCTGATCGGCATTGCGGCCAGAAAAAGCATAGAAACAGGCCAGCCTGTGAAAATAAGGGAACTGACGGACCTGGAGCCCAGGACCAAAAGAGTATAGAAGGGAGTATTACGAAGGGATTGCCGGTTTCCTGAAGGGAGAAAAGTGCTATTTATGGCTTTCCCGGCGAAATCTTTTTGTCCTGTTTTTGAACGAAGTCGGAGGATTTCCTTAATTTTGAGAAAAGCAATGTATTATGCGACTTCTCAAAATTTTTCTCCTGGCCCTGCTTTTCGGGGCATGCGCTACTGCAAAGATAGATTACGACAGGAATGCGGATTTTTCTGCGTATAAGACATTTGATTTCTACCCGGACATGAATTCGGGGCTTAACCAGTTGGATGAAAAACGGATTATGGCCCGGACGGAAGCCTTTCTGAAAGGGAAGGGAATGGTGAGGTCAAATACTCCGGATATGTATGTCAATATTTTTACCAGGCAATATGAAACGCCTTATAACAGTTCGGTAGGTATAGGAATAGGCAGTGGCGGAAGGGGCGGGGGCTTCGGTATATCCGGGGGCATCCCCATACGTTCCAATTCCATGACCCAGGAAATTACTTTTGACTTTATCGATGCCCAGAGAGACGAACTTTTCTGGCAGGGTGTGCTTGAGGCTAAAATGGGGAATAATACCAGTCCCGAAATGAGAGAACAGGCCTACCGGAAAGTGGTGGAAAAGGTGCTGGGAAAATATCCCCCCGGGAAAAAATAATATTAAAGCCGACCGTTGCGGACGAAATAAAAGGCTGTTTTTTTAGCCGGCAAGTTGCAGGTTGCGGTTCTTAAGGTATTTGGGAAAAACACGGGAGAGGTAAGAGTAAGGGGTGCCGGAACGCACCCGTAGTGATATAAAAACGGGATAACGGGGCTCAGTCACTCAGGACGACCAGCCGGAAATTCCGCAACTTTATTGCCCGGCCCGGAAAATGAATAGTGATTTACGATAGTATACGGAAATAAAAAAAATCCCTGCGGTAACACAGGGATTTTTTCATTAAAACCAATTAACTAACTAAACTAACTCAATTCACATTATGAAATTTCAATAACCTTTTTGGGTTTCGGAAGGGCTTCCTCGCGCTTCGGAAGGGTAAGTTTCAAAATACCGTTCTCGTAAGCAGCGTTGATATCCTCTTCGTTTATGCTGTCCGGAAGGTTAAATGACCTGCGGAAGGCATAGTGACGAAATTCCCTTCGGGTGTACTTGTCATTGTCCTCTTTCTTTTCTTCCTTGTGTTCGGAAGAAATGGTCAGGACCTTGTCGTCCACTTCAATGTTAAAATCTTCTTTGGTCTTTCCGGGAACAACCAGTTCCAGGATAAAATCTTTTTCGGTTTCCTGAATGTTCACGGCGGGAACATGTGTGTTGTAATTTTGAATTCCGCCTAACCAGTCGGGTTTCAAAAATTCATCGAAGATAGAAGGAAACCAGACGTCGTTATTTCTCTTTACAAGGCTCATAATGCTATTATTTTTAAGGTTTGACATTTTTTGTTTTCATCTTACCTATTGCAAATTGAGTTCCATTCCGGAAAACAAGACATTATGGCATTTTATTGCTTGTAATTGATGACAAAATGGCATTATTTGGTGCTCCCGGCTGTTTTAAGCTTATGGAGATTACAGGAGAGTGAATTTTATAGCGTTGTCTAAATACCCATCAACGGAAAGCCTGTTTTATCCCTTGCGAATGTCCGGGACTTCAAATTCCGGGAGGTTTAGTTATAGTATGTCTTGAAGATTCGTACCAGGACGTCGGGCGGGATGACCTTATCGGGGTAGTGGTGCATGATTTCCAGCACTTTGTTTGTGGCCAGCGGGTTTAACCCCATGTGGATGCCGAGGTCTTTTATTTTTTCGATTTCCCGGGGAGAAGAGGACCTGTCGATATTCATAAGCAATACCAGGCGGTGGAATTGCAGGATACGTTCGGACTCCGGTTTTAGCGGTACGTTTTCCACTTTTGTAGTAAACAGTTTGTCGAGGGTCTTTTTCTCTACGCCCAGTTGTTCGGCTACGGTGAGGAGAAAGCGGTATTCGATGTCTTTGATATTGCCGTCCGATTTGGCCAGGGCGATCATATCAGCCAGCAGGCTCAGCTTTTCTTTTTCGGTGTTCATGGAAGGTCGGAATTGCGAAAGGTTCGGTTAGTACTATTGTTTTTGGTTAGGTAATAAAATTGGTCAATGTGCCTATGTGATAATATATTCATGACTGTAAAACAGTTAATGGTCTGACCGGCGCATTAGAACTTGTTTAAACTGAATTCATCCCGATGATTATCGGGAGGCTAAAAAAACGTCCTTTTTGCCCCCTATTCGTCTTTTTTTTGCTCCGTAGCTAAGGCTATGCAACTCAAAAAAGCCTTCATAGGGAACAAAAATCATCATTTTTCGCTACAATCAATCCAGTTTAAACAAGTTCTTAATTTGTATATATAAAACAAAAAACTCCCGGAAATTATTTTCCCGGGAGTTTGAATTTTATCATTTATATTGCCTGGTCCTGTCAGGTCCTTAGCTTAAAACTTCTTTTACCTTGTCGGCAGCTTCCTGGAACTGTACGGCAGAATGTACCGCGAGTCCTGAATTGTCGATGAGTTCTTTGGCTATTTCGGCATTGGTACCCTGCAGACGAACAATGATCGGTACCTTAATGGCATCTCCCATGTTCTTGTAAGCGTCCACGATACCCTGGGCTACACGGTCGCAACGAACGATACCCCCGAATATATTAATGAGGATGGCTTTTACGTTAGGGTCTTTCAGTATAATACGAAAGGCGGTTTCTACACGTTTGGCATCTGCCGTTCCCCCGACATCGAGGAAGTTGGCGGGTTCACCCCCGGCCTGCTTGATGAGGTCCATAGTGGCCATGGCAAGTCCGGCACCGTTAACCATACATCCTACGTTACCGTCAAGGTCCACGTAGTTGAGTCCTACGGCCTTGGCCTCTACTTCAATAGGGTTTTCCTCGCGCAGGTCCCGCATTTCCGCGTAGTCCTTATGACGGAACAGGGCGTTGTCATCCAGGGTAACTTTGGCGTCTACGGCCATGATCTTGTCATCGGATGTTTTTAACACGGGGTTTATTTCAAACAGGGAAGCATCGGATTTGATGTAAGCGGTGTAAAGCGAGCTCACGAATTTTACCATTTCCTTGAATGCATTACCACTCAATCCGAGGTTGAAAGCAATTCTTCTGGCCTGGAAAGGCATGAGGCCTACAGCAGGGTCAACTTCTTCGGTGAAGATGAGGTGAGGGGTTTTTTCCGCTACTTCCTCGATATCCATACCACCTTCGGTCGAATACATGATCATGTTCCTCCCTTTGGCACGGTCGAGCAATACGGACATGTAAAACTCGGAAGTTTCACTGTCTCCCGGATAGTATACATCTTCGGCAACCAATACCTGGTGCACCTTTTTTCCTTCTGCGGAAGTCTGGGGCGTAACCAGGTTCATACCGATGATCTGCTCGGCAAGTTCTTCTACCTGCTTCAGGTCCTTGGCCAGTTTAACACCACCTCCCTTACCGCGTCCTCCCGCGTGTACCTGGGCTTTTATAACATGCCATCCGGTTCCTGTTTCCTGAGTGAGTTGCTTGGCGGCGGAAACGGCTTCCTGAGGGTTGTGGGCCACTATACCCCGTTGTACCCTTACACCGAAACCTGCCAGTATTTCTTTTCCCTGATATTCGTGTAAATTCATAACAAAGGTTCATTTAAATGAGTGACAAAAATAGCAAACCTGGTATAATTACCCTAGCCTAAATACATTTTTTTGTATTCCCCGTAAAATAGCTTTATTTTGTCCCCGACGTATTAAAAAGCTGATTTCCAATACAGCATGTACCCGGCTTCCGAAGGTGGATGTGAAAAAATACCTCCGGGGAGTACAATTGTTGGTATTATCACAAAATGTTTATTTTTTATTTAATGTCTGTATTTGTTCTATCGGAATAGGGCTAATGGCTTATATTTGTGGACTTAAACAGAGGAATCGATCACTAACACACAAAGTTAAAAGATGAATAATCAGGATTTATTACATATTGCCCGGGAATTCGGTAATCCGGTTTATGTATACGATGCGGAAAAGATCATATCGCAATATCAAAGGCTTACAGGTGCGTTCAGCAAAGTGAAAAACCTGAAGATTAACTATGCGGCAAAAGCCCTTTCCAATATTTCGGTGCTGAAACTCCTCAATAACCTGGGGAGCGGTCTGGATACAGTTTCCATCCAGGAAGTACAACTGGGGTTGCAGGCGGGCTTTAAACCGGAAGATATTATTTTTACGCCCAACGGGGTCTCTCTCGAAGAAATCGAGGAAGTGGCTGCTCTCGGGGTGCAGATCAATATTGATAACCTTTCCATTCTGGAACAGTTCGGTACCAAACATGCGGATATACCTGTGTGTATACGGATCAACCCGCATGTGATGGCGGGAGGGAATACGAATATTTCCGTGGGGCATATCGATTCCAAGTTCGGGATCAGTATTCACCAGATGCCGCACCTGTTGCGCATTGTTGAAAATACGAAAATGCACATCAACGGTATCCACATGCATACCGGTAGTGACATTCTGGACATAGAGGTGTTCCTCTATGCTTCGGAAATTCTTTTCGAGACTGCAAAGCAATTCAAAAATCTCGAATTCATAGACTTCGGAAGCGGTTTTAAGGTGCCGTACAAGGAAGGGGATATTGAGACGAATATAGAAGAGCTGGGCAAAAAACTGACCAGGAGGTTCAACGATTTTTGTAAAGAATACGGCAAAGACCTTACCCTGGCTTTCGAACCCGGAAAATTCCTGGTGAGCAAGGCCGGATATTTCCTTGCCAAGGTCAATGTGGTAAAACAGACGACTTCGACGGTTTTTGCCAGCATAGATACCGGGTTTAACCACCTGATCCGCCCCATGCTTTACGGTGCGTACCACGAAATTGTAAATATTTCCAATCCCGAAGGAAGGGATCGTTTTTATTCGGTAGTAGGGTATATCTGTGAGACGGATACTTTTGCCAATAACCGGAGGATAGCACAAATAACCGAAGGGGACATTTTGTGTTTTAAAAATGCGGGGGCATATTGCTTTACGATGGCCAGCAACTACAATTCGCGTTTCCGTCCTGCCGAAGTACTCTGGTATAAAGGCCAGGCCCATCTGATCCGTAAAAGGGAAACTTTTGAAGACCTGGTAAGGAACCAGGTGGAAGTAGACCTGCCGCTTTCGGGGAGTAAAAAAGAGAAGGAAGAGGCTGTAGGGGTGAAAGACTAAGTACAAAAAAGCAGGCATAGTGCCTGCTAAATAAAATACCTGTCATTTCGGGCAGCATGGAAATACATTTTCTTTGCTGCCCGACGTGCAGACAGGGGCGCCTTAACGACCTTCGGCGCTTTTCCGGTTTAAATGTTAAAGTTCACATAGACCGACAAGCGGTTCTTGACTTCCACTTTACCATTATTGAGGTTCTGGTTTACGGGAAGCATTCCCATAACGCCCAAAGACCATTTTTTATAGGCGGCTTCTATGCCCCATTTCCCGAAAAACACATCTCCTTCGGTATTGGCAACAGCTTGTCCGTACTGTTCATTTTCTGCATAGACCTCCCCGGCAACACCGAGAATAGGGGTAATGGTGACATTGTCCGGAACGGAAAAGGAACGGAATACCTGTATGCCGTAATTGAACTGGTTCCCGAACTGGTAATGCTCGTTGTTTTCGGTTTTAAAAGTATAGTTGAGCATGGCGCTCGCTCCCCAGTTGCCGAGGGTTACGGCATAATCTGTCCCGATAATATAGTCCCAGCTTCCTGTTCCGGCCTGGAAACTCGGGTTTACACTCCCTTCGTTGTTGGACCTGTCATAATTCCCGGTAGGAAGTTTAATGCCGCCCCCCACTTGCAGGGTGTGGCGGAGTTTTCCGCTTGTTTCCATCGTATCTGCGGGTTTCAGCAGTTTATAGAATCCCATTACGGTCATATCTCCCATACCGGTAAGGTGCTGGTCGGATTTATCGGCAAAGGTACGGTTGTGAAAATGGTACGGTACCATGGCATGGACCACTACCCGCCGTCCTACCGGGACTCTTCCCCAGGCCTGTATGGTATTAAAGTTTTCATCTACCCAGGGCGAATTATTGAAAATACCGTCCCTGGAGCGATATTGCTGGGTGATGTACCTCAGGCCGATGAAATTATTGTCCAGCCCGGTACTGTACCCCATACTGCCTCCGTTACCGCTGCACCCGCATACATCGCACATAAGGAAGGCCTTGGCGGGACGGAATGCGGTAGCGAAAGGAGAGGGGATACTGTCCGAAAGCGTATGGGCTCTCATGCTTGTTGTGCTGCCGAGGAAGAAAAGAAAAAGGAGGAAGCATATTTCCTGCGGAACCAGGAGGAGGGTTGTAGATCTTTCCTGTTTTTCCGGTGTAAGTTCCCGGTGTTGCCTAATATTCTGAAAATCGTTCATCGTTTAAATAATTGTCGTCTGTTAATGTTTGTAAGAATGCTATCAGCACGGACTTTTCTTCGGTTGTCAAGGCAATTCCCGGGGTGTCGCCTGTTTTCAGAAGGGGGTCCAGGTTGTCCGATTCCACGACACCGCTGCTGTAAAAATTGAGTACGGATTCCAGGCTTCCGAAGCGTCCGTCATGCATGTAAGGTTTGGTGACGGCCACATTGCGCAGGCTGGGTACTTTAAATTTGTACCGGTCGGATTCGCTGCCGCTTACTTTCATCCGGCCCGTATCGTCCAGGGACGGATTGGGTGGCAGTCCGTTATTGCGGAAGGAATGATCTGTAAACAGGTCCGTGGCATGACAGCCTGCACATTTTTGGCGGAAGAGTTGCAGTCCGCGTTCTTCTTCGGGGGTGAAATTACCTCCCTGCTCACCGCGTACATATTTGTCATACCGTGAGTTGGAAGAGACCATCATTACCATAAACTGGGAGAGGGCCTTAAAGAAGTTTTCGTTGTTCACTTCTCCGTTTTCAAAGGCTTCGGCAAATAATTCCCGGTATTCCCTGTCAGCTCTTATTTTGCTGATGACGTTGGAGACCGTTTCCCCCATTTCCACCTCGTTGGTTATGGGAATAACGGGAAAGAGGTCCAGGTGAGAGGTAGCGCCGTCCCAGGCAAATTCTGTCATAAACGCGGCATTTTGGATAGCCGGGGTATTTCTCGTGCCTTCCTTGTCGTCAATACCATGGCTGAACTGGTGCCCGTGGTGGGTAAAGGCGAAACGCTGCTCATGGCAAAAACCACAGGAAATAAACCCGTTAGCGGACAATTTGCCGTCGTAAAAAAGCTTTTTTCCCAGTTCAAACCCCTTTTCTGTCGGCGGATTGGCCGTAAGGTCGTACTGCAGTTCGGGGAAGTTGGACGGTACGGTGAATGTCAATGGCTCATTAACAGCCCGGTATTCGTCATTATCCGGGCTACAGGCTGTAACGGTAAGAACCGCAATCAGTATCAGTAATCTTTTCATCTGTATCGTTTTTATGGAGAGAAGGAGGTATCCAAAAAGATTTTTAACCACAAAGTCAGCAAAGAATATGCAAAGCTCACAAAGGAACAGGTGCTTTATTACAAGACATTTAACCTTTTTATTTCTTTGTGCCTGCCCTGCCTTTGCCGGCAGGCAGGTTTGTGTACTTTGTGGTTTTAATAGAAGTTGAGACTTTTTAGGCACCCTCTTCTTCTCTCTGATGGTTAATGATGATTACCCGAGCCGTTATGTACGTGATCCACAGAGAACATCTCCGTTGCATTACCGGCGATTTTGGGCGATTTTTCTTCGCTGATCATAATAACCGGTTCTTCGGAAAGCAGCATTTTATCAGAACCGTTCAGTATTTTATCGGCATCTACGGAAAGGTGGATCAGCGGGCTCATTTCTTCGCTTACCATGGCCCGGGTACTGAGGTCCAGGCTCACTTCGCGGTAATTGTCCAGGCTGGAGCCATGGCTTCCCATATGGATCTTGAATTCCGTGGGTTCGGTTACAGTGGCTGAGGTGAATGTACCCTCGAAGTTCAGGAACTTGTAACCGGCCTGCCAGGACCACATCATTTCCTCCTGCTCGGCTTCCTCGAGGAAATCCCCCTGCCCTTCGGCTCCCTGAAGGTATTTTTCCTGGTCCACGCCGATACCGAATTGTAGTTTTACATAATTTCCCGCGGGGATCCCGGTAAGCGTGATTTGGGTTTTTTCACTTTCCTCGCTGATTACAAAATAACTGTCGTCTTTCGGGTACACATAGGTGTTCCCCCGGTCATCTGTCAGTGTGAAGTTGCTCACAATATAGTTCAGCCGGTCGATGGTAAGGGTCTCGTCGTTACCGTTGGTATATGCGGAGGTGTGCAATATAAGGTCGTCCCCGGCCACACCGTTATCGAATTCGACAGAGACCTGTCCTTCTCCGGCCAGTGCAGAGGTGTCGTCATCGGAAGAACATGAGGTATACAGGCCTGCAAGGGCCGCAAATAGAAAGGATTTAAATATATAGGTTCGCATTATCATTATAATTTAAGTTGAAAAATAGGCGTACCTGTCCCTGCGGTCATTCAGGGAAAGATACTTTTATGGTAACCGGTATTCAGGATAATGCGATCGGTGGTTTTAAAGGGCGGTTTACCGGCAAGAAAAAATAAATGGTATCACGGGGGGCAAAAGGATTCCCGGGGTGGTAATCCGGATTGTTACGGATGGCGGGGAGCGGGCTGCCCCTTTCTATGTAAAGCAGGGGTAATTCTGTTTTCTTCGGGGCTTCGGTCCCTTTTTCATCATTACCATCTGCGACTTCTTTTGCAATAGCCCCCATGAGATAACATTTCCCGTAACATTGTATTTTGGGACGTTCTTTGTTGATACATAACACATTGGCAATATAATCGTAGTTAGCCGCGTATTCCAGCACGGGGAACAGCGGCTTAAAACATATCAGGAATGCCAGTATGAAAAGGGAATTTTTCAAGAAACCGGTTTAAGGAAATGAATTATTTCTCGCTCAGCAGTTTTTCGGCTTTTTCAATACTTTGACTGATAAGTTCGCGAAGCTCGTAAACTTCGTTTTTTTCCTCCTCGAGGATATTTATTTTAGCCGTGATTTCTTCGGTGGTCTTGTCTTTTGGATTGAATTCGCCGTAAGGGAATTTTTCACTGAAATCCTTCATCCAGTCCATCATGGCTTTATGGGACATTTCCAGGCTGTCCAGGATGCCGGAGCTGTCGGTGGAGTCTGCTTCCTGTTCCAGTTTTTTTGACAGTGAATTCAGTTTCCCCATTGCGGGCATGATTTCGTCATGGGCGGTGATTACTTCGTCGAAAAGCTTGTTGTATGTTTCTGCTTCTTCGGACGGTCTGGTATTGCATGCGATAGCTGTAGCGATGACCATAAACCCTATTGCGTATAACCTGGGAGATTTCATTGCGGATAAATTTAAATTTTAAGTGAACGGAATTCTCCGGGTATACGGTACAGACTTTACATGATGTTGTAATGCAGGCTGTCCGGGCATCCGCGGAGAGAAATCCTGAAAAAATGAAACTGTATTTTTTTCCGTAGGGGAAAAAGGAGGTTAAAGCAATGAAATAGGTGGTTTCAGCGGACTGTCGCCGGGCCTGGAAGTGTAATTGGCCGCAGGGGAATAAGCGTTTACTTCATGAACAGGGGGGAAAGAAGGAACGGTTGCCGTTTCTTCCGCATTCCGGAAGAACAAAAGCTGGTGCTCGAATTTCAGGACAGGTTTGTCTTTATGGTCGTTCTCGACCTCTTTCACAGCTTTCATGAGATAACACTTACCGTAGCACTGCATTTGAGGTTTGTCTTTGTTGATGCAAAGCACTTTGGAAATATAATCGTAATTGGCGGCATATTCCAGGAAAGGAAAAGCCGGTCTGAAACAGATAAGTAATGCCAATATGAGAAAAGCGTGTTTCACAGGGCAAAAATAAAGAAATGTTGTAATTTTTCCTGGCCTATTCCTGTTAAATAATAGGATTTCCGGGCAATTATTTATGTTTTCATCTGCCCGGTTATTTCATACAGGGCAATTCCCGTAGCCTGTACCACATTCATGCTGCTGTTGCTTCCGAACATTTCTATGTGGATACAATGGTCGGAATTCCCGATGATTTCCGGTGAAATCCCCAGGTTTTCATTACCGATAATCAGTGCTATTTTCCGGAAATCACTGAAATCGAAACGGCTTAGCGGTGAGCTGTCCTCCGTGATTTCCAGGGCAATGAGGATGTATCCCTTCTCTTTTAATGTGGCAAGGGTGTTCCGGGTATCTTCGTTATAGGAGTAGGGGACATGTTTATCTGCCGCACGTGCCGTCTTTTTCATTCTCGGGGAAAATTCCGGCTGCCGGCTGCCGCAGAAAAGTATTTCCCGTACCCCGAATGCTTCGGCAATGCGAAACAGTCCGCCTACATTGGCAGGCCCGGTAACGGTATCGCAAACAATGACCAGGGGGAATTCTTTCTTTCGGAACGGGGTGTTCATGTGGGTAAGCTGCATGGTTTTAATTCTCAAATGCGTATTGTACGATATTTGCTCCCATTTGCAAGGCCTTTTGTCGTACTTCCTCCGGATCGTTATGTACTTCGGGATCTTCCCATCCGTCCCCGAGGTCGGATTCGAAAGTGAAGAGGAAAACCAGTCTCCCTTCGTGAAAGTACCCGAAAGCCTGCGGACGTTTATTATCGTGCTCGTGTATTTTGGGAAGCCCGTCTGCAAAACGGAATTTTTGTTGGAATACGGGATGATCGGCAGGGATTTCCGTCCATTCTTTGTCGGGGAATACTTTTTTCATTTCCTTTTCCAGGTACGGGTGCATACCGTAATTGTCATCGGCGTGTAAAAATCCGCCGGAGAGGAGATAATTTCTCAGGTTTTCAGCTTCCTCTTCCGTGAAAAAGACATTCCCGTGCCCGGTCATATGAAGGAAAGGGTACTGGAATATGTCTATGCTGCCTGCCTCTGCTGTATGTGGTTTTCCGTTGATCCTGGTCCCCAGTTGCCGGTTACAGAATGCTATAAGGTTGGGCAGGGAGGTAGGATTGGCATACCAGTCTCCGCCGCCGCCGTATTTCAATACCGCGATTTCCTGGGCGGATGCCAGATTACAGGCGGTAAGGAGGAATACTATTAATATTTTGTTCATATGATATCTCTTATAAAGCCCGGTGGGAATGCAGGGCCCTGTCCCTTTACAGACCGGTAACCGGGGTTACTGGTTGATGAGCGCTACGGTATGACAGGCTACCACAGCCGCAGTTTCTGTTCTTAACCGTGTGCTTCCCAAAGATACGGGAATATATCCTTTGTCGAGGGCAAGGGATATCTCTTTTGTAGAAAAATCACCTTCCGGTCCTATGAGTATGGTGATTCGCTGTCCCGGAACCACTTTTTCTTTTAAAAGGTGCCTGTTCCCGTCTTCTTCGCAATGGGCTATGAAGAGCTGTCCGTTCGTTTCCCGTTCCAGGAAAGATTCCAGGGCGACCGGAGGGTTTAGCCCGGGCAGAAAAGAAGAAAGTGATTGCTTCATGGCAGACTGAATGATTTTTTCCAGTCTTTCTGTTTTTACCACTGTCCTTTCGGAATGCTCGCAGATAACGGGAGTAATCTCGTCAACACCTATTTCCGTAGCTTTTTCCAGGAACCACTCGTAGCGATCGTTCATTTTGGTTGGGGCTACGGCCAGGTGTACGTAATAATCCCGGGGTTCCTGTGCGATTTTTTCCGTGATGCGTGCGTTACAGTGCCGGATATCGGCCAGGGTGATCTCCGCTTTAAACATGTGGCCCTTACCATTGGTAAGGTATACGCTGTCTCCTTCCGACTTCCGAAGTACTTTGACAATATGCCGGCTTTCTTCTTTGTTAAACGTAAATTGTGATTCCTCGCCGGTAATGTCCGGACTGTAAAATAAATTCATATCTGCAAACGGTACTGGTTTGTGCGAATATATAAATTATTGGTATTCCGTATGAGAAGCAATAATTTATATTTTATGGTTTTACAGGGAGCCTGGACGTTTTATTTTGGAGGCTAAACCATCAATATGTTCAAACAGATGTGGTTTTATGGGGTTCCACATGGGATCGAGAAGAAAGTCTATACCTTCTCTTCTGGCTAATTTGGCAGCTGGAACAAAATCACTGTCGCCTGAAATTAATATTATTTGATCTACTTGTTTTTTCAAAGTCATAGAAGCAATGTCCAATCCGATTTTTATGTCGACTCTTTTCTGACTTAAGTCAAATTGAACATCTTCTTCTGTCAAATCGTCTATGACGAGCTTTTTGGTCAGTAATTCTTTAGTCCTTGCAGGTTTTATTATCCAACGTTTTCTGTCTTCAAGAACACCGAGACGAAGAGCTACTTTCCTCTTCTTTTTAAGTTCTTCAAAAAAAATGTAGTTGGAACTTATATTGATCTGTTTTTGAGAAATCAATGGATTTTCCTGTTACCGGATTATGTTGTTTTTTATCGTAAGGTAAGCAGTCGTAATAAAAGATCCGATACAATTCACAAGACTCTCCTTTGGCTTGTGTCAGGTGTCTCAGGCACATTTCCCAAAGATCATTTGCAGTTCGTTCCGGGTTTAAGTTTTTAATTTGATGAATAGAACGGTATCGTTTTATAAAAAAACCTCCGTCTACAAGTATAGCAGTTTTTTTCATAAGAGGATATAAAAAAAGCCCCAGGGTAGGCATTCTCACTATAATATTGAAAAAAGTAGAATACGTGGCCAAGAGCATTATGTATACAAATATAATAAAAAATAACGTGAATAATGTTTAAACCTTGTGGATTTTAAGTGCTCAACCTGTTTGTTTTGAATGTTTTAAAGAGTTCCTCTACTTCGACCAGGCTCAGCACAGCGCCTTGAGATGAAGGGAGGTGGTTCCGATTTTAATCGGGATCGGAGGGTTTGAAAGTCCAAACCACGGGAAAAACACAAAGGTTTGGAGATAAATCCTAGGCCTGGTCAAACTCCCCGTCCCGCAAGATGGGTGCTTTTTTCTTACCCATGGAGTTCGGAATTGATAAGGTTAGAAAGACGGAAAATCTGTTTTGCCACGGATACGCGGATATAAAGTAATAGTTACTTTGCAAGGATTCGTGTATCCGTGGCTAAAATGAATAGAAATTAGAGGATTTAACCTAAACCATATTTTTAATAAAAAGGAGCTGCTCCACAGAAGCATTGCCCATCCGGGCATGCTCCGTTTTATGAGGTTCAAACCCGGCATTGCGGATGATCTTCTGTGCAGTATCGTTGGCTCCGAAGGTGCGGATCAGCAGGGTATCGTGCTTTTTCTGCCGTGCGATCTCTTCCGAACGCTGTAAGAGTTCCGCCAGTCCTTTCCCTTCTGTGTTGTGTAGCATTTTACGGGTCAGCAGAGGTTTGTCACTATTTTCCGGCCTTTCCTCTTCGGGCAGGGAAGCTAGCAGTTCGGCCGAGGCAACGGGAACGGATTCTTCAAAGGCCATCAGCATTTGTTTTGAAAAATCATTATGGCTTTTCACCAGGGGTTCCAGCGCATAGGTCTCGTCCAGGTACTTTTGTATGTCCTTATATTTCCCGTGATCTTTGAACAGTCTTTTATATTGTGCCCTGGTATTGTCTATGATCCAGTTGGCATGATCTTCGGTAAGGACGACGTATTTTACTTTAATCGGCATCTCTCGTTTTTTTGCGGTTATACTTCGATGTGTCCCGGCGTTTTCTTTTTCCGGAACATGTAAAGCCATATGGTGCGGGATAAACGGAAATTAAATGTACTGGACACCACGGCCATTATCATAATAATAACAAAAATGTAGATATTTCCCAAACCTATGACAAATTTACCCAGGATGAGCACGGCTACCATTTCGGCGATGGTAAGGGCATAACTCACGTACATGGCCCCGAAGAAATAGCCCGGTTCCCGGATGAAATTATAGTCGCAGTTATGGCATCTCCGGTGCATTTTGGGCATACGGAAAAGAAAAGGATTTCCCTTGGATTCAAAAATGTCCCCTTTTTCACAATTTGGACATTTTTCTTTTAGAATATATAAAATGTCAGCCATGATCTCCTGTGTTTTAATATTGAAGGCAAAGTTGATAAATAAACAGGAACAGGGTATTATACTATTTTCGCTTTAATTTGTACTTTTGGAACATTATGCGCGGTGATGAAAATGCGGAAACCGGCTTCGGGGATAAAAAAACTATGAAAAACATACAGGTATTGCATATAGGGGAGTTCGGCAGGCAGGAAGGCTATCCGTATTTTTACAGCAATACGTTCCGGGAACACGCGGGTAGTTTTCACGAAACCATAACCGTTCCGCACAAGCACGATTTTTTTATTCTGGTACTGTTTACCAGGGGGCATGGCGTACATGAAATCGATTTTAATTCGTACGAAATAAGGCCCGGAAGCATCTTTTTAATGTACCCGGGACAGACCCATTACTGGGAATTTTCGCAGGATGCGGATGGTTATGTGGTATTTCATACCCAGGAATTTTACGAGATGCACTATATAAACCGTTCCATTCACGGTTTTCCCTTTTATTATTCTGCCCAGAACCCACCCTGTCTGTACCTGGAGGAGCCGGATATGTTAAAGGCAATAACCGTTTTCCGGGAAATCCATTCCGAATACGAAGGGGAGGGGTTTATGAAAATGCAGCGCCTGGCAAGTTCTCTGGACCTGCTGTATATAGATCTGAGCCGCCTGTACCTCCGGGATAATAGCGCCGAAAGTCCGGTGTCGGCAACCTATATGCGCAGGATCAGGCAATTGGAGCAGTTGATAGAAAAACATTATATCGAAGAAAAACAACCTTCGGCCTATGCGGATATGATGCATATCAGTCCCAAGCATCTGAATCGCATGGTCAAGGCTTCGTTGCGGAAAACCACATCCGACCTGATTGCGGAACGGGTGATCCTGGAAGCGAAAAGGCTGCTGGTACATTCGCAGAATTCGTTTACCGAAATAGCCAGGGCGCTGGGATATGAAGACTATGCCTATTTTTCGCGCCTGTTCAAATTAAAAACGGGGCTTACACCGTCTGAATTCGTACATAAATATAAATAAGAGAAGCTGCCCCGTTTGATTGGGGGACCGATAGCCTCCTAAGGGTATCGCCGCTTCGGTATAGAGAAGTTTTTGCCACGAATATACAGGTACGAAACAACTGCTTTACAACAATTCCCGTATCCGTGGCAAAACTCACTTTCCGTTCGTTGCAAACCGTTGGGTTTTTAAGTCATAACGATTTGTCTTGTAAATACTGTCAACGTTACAACGGTAGAAGCTGGCACTCCAGTTCGGCGCATTGCAGGCCGTATTCGGAGCAGGTGGCAGGCGGGCAATCGCCCCACGGATCGTTGCATATAACAGGTACGATGCACTGTTTTTTTCCACCGGTGATGGACCTTTGCTGTTCCCTGTTCAATGGGGTGCCCAGGTTAAGAATGTGTTTTTTCATGGTAAAAAAGTTTTAGTTAATTAAAATATTATCCCGAACCTTTATGGACACTCGGGATGTGTGCCCGTAGAATTTAAGGGGATACTTATAATGCCGGAAGTGAATATTCGGGGTTTCATGTATAAACATGAATAACGTTTGGGGGTGTGTTATAAGTAGGTAAGATACAAAAAATATTTAATCCACATCCGGATCTTCTGAAAAGAATACCCGGAGTCATGGAAATCCTGTTGCTGGAATGCAGGCGGACTTATACTTTAAAACGTGCTTTTGCGGTAACGGTTTGTTCGGAAAAATCCTTTTCCCGGTATTTCAGGTACCCGGTAATACCGATCATCGCAGCATTGTCGGTAGTGTATTCGAACTTCGGGATAAAGGTTTTCCAACCGTATTTTTTTTCGGCTTCTTTCAGCGCGTTCCGTATACCGGAATTGGCAGAAACCCCGCCGCCTATGGCAATCTGTCTGATTCCTGTTTCCTTACTGGCTTTTTTGAGCTTGTCCATCAGTATATTGACAATGGTATACTGAATAGAGGCACAAATATCCCTGAGGTTTTCTTCGATAAAAGCTGAATTTTCGGCTGTGTGTTTCTGTGTGAAGTACAATATGGAGGTTTTGAGGCCGCTAAAACTGAAATTCAATCCGTCTACTTTCGGTTTCGGGAACCTGAATGCTTTCGGATCTCCTTCCCCGGCATATTTGTCAATAAGCGGTCCGCCCGGGTAAGGGAGGCCGAGGATTTTAGCACTTTTGTCAAAAGCTTCTCCGACGGCATCATCAATAGTCTCGCCGATGACGGTCATATCAAAATAATTGTCTACACGGATGATCTGTGTATGCCCGCCACTGATAGTCATGGCCAGGAACGGAAAGGTGGGTTTGTCAAAATTTTCTTCCTCGATAAAATGGGCCAGTATATGCGCCTGCATGTGATTTACTTCGATCAGCGGAATGTTTAGCCCGAGTGCCAGCGATTTGGCAAAGGATGTCCCGACGAGCAGAGAGCCCAACAAGCCGGGGCCACTGGTAAAAGCTATGGCAGATAACTCTTTTTTACCGATATTTGCTTTGTCAAGGGCCATATGTACAACAGGAACAATATTCTGCTGGTGGGCCCTGGATGCAAGTTCCGGAACAACACCGCCGTATTCTTCGTGGATTTTTTGAGTTGCAACAACATTGCTCAGGACTTTCCCGTTAAGTAAAACAGCGGCAGAAGTGTCATCGCAGGAAGATTCTATGGCCAGAATGTATGTTTTTTGCTCCTTCATCAGCACTTTTGGAATAAAAGTTGTTGCGTGCAAAGGTAGGCATTTTGTTCGTTGTTTCACCAACCGAACCGATCACCGGGCATAACCGTAATCCGTATTTCATAACCTGTTAATTCAGTTAAGGCATATCAGAAAACTCAGGAAAATAGTAGTCAGGACCTTTTTGATCCTGTTTGTGTTACTCGTGGCGGTGAGTATTTTTTTTGCACTTCCCCCGGTACAGACAGGTATTGCCAAAAGGGTAACCCGCGCCCTTAATAAAGATTTCGGCACCAATATACAGGTGCAGAGGGTCTATATCTCTTTTTTTGGCAGTGTCAACCTGCGTGGTATCTATATAGAGGACCATCACCGGGACACCCTGATCTCCGTAAATCGTCTCAATACATCACTGCTTAGCTTTCGGAATGTGAAAAGTATGATAGACGGGAAGCTGAATTTCGGTGACATGAGCATGGAAGGGGTGTTTTTTAATCTTCGCACCTATGAAGGCGAAGAAGATGCTAACCTGGACCTTTTCGTGGAAAAGCTGGACAGCGGGGACACCACCAGCACAGCTACAGAACCCTTTTTACTTACCACCTCTTTTATACGCCTGGAAAATGCGCGCTTCAAGGTAACGGACGATAATGCCGAGAATCCCGGTATTCTCTATTTCAGGGATATTCATACGGACCTGCATGACTTCAAAATAGAAGGTCCCGAAGTCACCACGAAAATAAAACAACTCGGGTGGATCGCGGACCGGGGTATGGAGGTACAGCGGCTCGATACCGATTTCTCTTACGGGCTGACCGAAATGCGGCTGGATAATCTTTCTATAGAAACGCCGGGATCGGATATTAAAGGTAATCTGGCTTTTTTGTATGACCGGGAGGATTTTTCTGATTTCCTGAACAAGGTAAGGATAGCGGGTAATTTTGAGGATGCTACTATTGCTTTTGACGAAGTCAATACTTTTTATAACGAGTTCGGCCCGGGGAAGCGGGTAACCTTTAGTTCCGGTCTGGAAGGAGTACTCAATGACCTTCGGGCCAAAAACCTCCGTGTCACTACGGAAAATACAAGTATAGCCGGGAACTTTCATTTCAAGGGGCTGTTCTCTTCGGACCTCCCATTCCGGATGGATGCCGATATCGGGTATCTTTCCTCCAATTATTACCAGTTAAGAGGGCTCTTGCCCAACATACTCGGAAATTCACTGCCATCTTCCCTGAAAAAGCTCGGACAGCTTCGTGCTCGCGGAAAAGCCGTGATCACGGAAACCGCCATTAAGACTGACCTGGAGCTGGAAACCGAGTTGGGGAGCAGTGTTTCCGAACTGGAGCTTACCAAAATAAACGACATAGATAACGCATCCTATACCGGGACCATAACCCTGACGGATTTTGATTTAGGCAAGTTTATCGAAGATGAAGGTTTCGGGAAAACTTCCCTGGAACTGGATGTAGACGGTAAAGGATTTACCAAGGAAACACTGAATACCGAAGTCAGGGGAGCCGTGAGCCAGGTCGTATATAATGGTTATAATTATAGGGATGTAGTGGTTTCCGGTGTGATTAAAGATCAGCTGTTCGACGGTTCCCTGGTATCTAATGATGAAAATTTTAAGATGAGTTTTGACGGTCTCGCCGATTTTTCCCTGTTGGAAAACCAGTTCGATTTCCGGGCCTCTATTACCCGGGCCGACTTCCGTGCTCTTAATTTTGTGTCCAGGGATAGCATATCCGTGTTTTCCGGAGATATAAGTATGAATATTACCGGGAATGACATTGATAACCTTAAAGGGGAGATCAATTTTACCAGGACAAATTATAAGAACCAGAACGACGATTATTACTTTGAAGATTTCAAGATCATCTCCGTTATAGACGAGACCGGCCGGGTACTCACCGTGGACTCCCCCGAAATCATCAACGGCTTTATGAAAGGGAATTTCTCATTCCGGGAACTGGGCAAAATAGTACAGAACTCCGTTGGAAGTATCTATACCAATTACAGTCCGCACGATATAAAACCCGATCAGTATGTAGAGTTCAATTTCTTTATAAACAGCAAGATCATTGAAGTGTTTTACCCCGAGGTGAAACTGAGTAAAAACACCTATATAAAGGGAGAAATGATCGCGGATGAAGGAGACTTCAAGTTTAATTTCCGGTCGCCCGATATTGAGGCTTTCGGCAATGTTCTTAAAAATATCGACCTGCAGATCGATAATAAGAATCCTTTGTTCAATACCTATGTTGAGATCGGGGAGATCCATACCGGCTTCTACGATATTTCGCAGTTCAACCTCATTAATACCACCATTAAAGATACCTTGTTCTTCCGTACGGAATTTAAGGGAGGTGATGATTCCAAAGATGTATACAATCTGAACTTCTACCATACCATAACCCCTGATAACAGATCGGTAGTGGGGCTTAAAAGGTCTGAGGTAGGTTTTAAGGGGAATCAGTGGTTGCTGAATAAAGACAACAATCATAAAAACAGGGTGGTGTTCAACAAAACGCTGGATACGGTTACGGTAGAAGAAGTGGTGATGAATTACAGGGAGGAACAGATCAACCTTCAGGGGAAAATGATCGATTCCACATACAAGGATTTTTCGGTGCAGTTCAAAAATGTTTCCCTGGATAAAGTGACCCCCGATATTGATAATCTCAACCTGAAAGGATTGATGAACGGAGAATTTTATGTGCTGCAACAGCGGAAAAATTTCTATCCCTCATCCAATCTGCGTATTGATGATTTTACGGTAAATGACATCAACTTCGGTAATTTTGATGTGGGGATTGTCGGTAACCGTGACCTTTCGAGTTACGGTATCGATGCGGTCATACAGAAAGGGAATGAGAAGATACTGGATATCGTAGGAGATGTATCTTTTGAGAATAATACGTCTTCTCTCGATGTGGAAATGTCTATGAGCGACCTTGATATGAAAGCCTTTAGTATGCTGGGATCGGATGTTATTTCAGACCTCAGGGGAATGGCTTCGGGAAATGCCAGGCTCACGGGGACATTCAAAAAACCCGAACTGAACGGACAGCTGACTCTGAGAGACGCCGGGTTGAAAATTCCGTATCTCAATGTCAACCTGGATTTTGACCCGGAAACTAAGGTAGATCTGTTCGGCCAGACATTTCAGTTCAATGATATTACGCTGACCGATACGGAATATAAGACCAGGGCTTTGTTTGGCGGGACTATAACACATACTGCCTTTTCCGACTGGTACCTCGACTTTTCCTTGGATACCCAGGGACAGCGTTTTCTGGCTCTCAACACCCCGGAGACCGAAGAAGAATTGTTTTATGGTACGGGGTTCATTAACGGAGAAGCACAGATATACGGGCTTACGGATGAATTAACCATCAAGGTCTTTGCTACTACCGGGAAGGGAACATCATTAAAAATACCTTTGGATAATGAAGTAACAGTGGGGGATACTTCCTTTATCAATTTTATAGACAAGCAGGGAGAAACCAGCTTCGAGACCCACGAAAGAGAACTGGCCGACTATAAGGGACTGGAACTGGAGTTTGACCTGGATATAAACCCCGATGCGGAAGTGGAGATCGTCATTGACAAGGAGCTGGGAAGTTCGCTCAGGGGAAGAGGGGCCGGAAACATACTCCTGGAAATCAATACCAACGGTAAGTTCCGGATGTGGGGGGATTTTACGACCTATAGCGGAGACTACAATTTTAAGTACGGTGGAATCATAGAGAAAAAGTTCAAGGTGAAACCCGGTGGGTTTATGAGCTGGAACGGGGACCCGCTCCGGGCTAATGTTGATCTCGAAGCCGTATATAACCTGAATGCCAATCCGGCCGTTCTGCTGGACAATAATTCCGTGACCCGCAAGATAGAGACAGACCTTATCATTAAACTCAACGGGGAACTCCTGCAACCGGATATCGATTTCGATATTCAGTTCCCGGGGACCAATGCCGTGATTAATTCGGAGTTGCAGTATAAGCTGGATGATAAAAGTAAGCGGGAATTACAGGCTTTGTCCCTGCTGTCCCAGGGCGCTTTTATTAATAATGAAATCAATATCAGCGGTGGCGGCGTGGCAGGTAACTTTATAGAATCCGGTTTTAGTATGCTGAACGATATTCTCAATTCCGGGGACGGTAAATTTGACATCGGGCTATCGTATGAACTCGGAACAAGAGATCCCAACCTGGATTTTGAGACGCAGGACAGGTTTGGTGTAACTGTTTCCACCCGGATAAACGAGCGCATACTTATCAACGGAAAGATAGGAGTGCCGATAGGAGGTGTGGCGGAAACGGCGGTTGCCGGTGATGTGGAAGTACAGATATTGCTGAACGAGGACGGAACGCTGAGAGCGAGGATATTTAACAGGGAGAACGAAATACAGCAATGGCTTGCCGACCGCATAGGATATACCCAGGGTGCCGGTCTTTCCTATCAGGTAGACTTTAATACCTTCCGGGAGTTACTGCAGAAAATATTCACCAAAGAAAAAAAGGCCCCGGAGAATGTTTCCGCACCTCAGAAAGAAGTTTCCGCCGGATCGGAAACCATGGGGAATGGCCTGATCCGTTTCGGGCAGAAAGGAGATTGAAGAAAGTACGAAGTTAGGAGTGCGAAGATTTTTTAAGCTTTACTTCTAACTTCGTACTCCTAACTTCGTGCTTCTGACTTTACAAAATATCACTTTTCATGCGGTTCCATACTACGGCCAGTAATAAGCCGGAGACGATCATCGCAACAGTAAGCCCTGTGGCAAGCGCATAATTACCGTATATCCAGTTTCCTGTGGCAAACATACAGCAGTAAACCAATATACAGCCCAGGACCATAGCCAGGATCCCGGAAGGGATCGACCATTTTTCCCTGTTGTCCACAATATTGATATCCTCTGCCTGTGCCTGGTCCAGTATTTTTTTCCATCCCGGTCCGCCGGGCTGTGTCTTTTGGTAAAAACTGTACAATACTTCCTTTTTTTCCGGTTTGGTGGCAAAGGTTACGATCACCCATATAATGGTGGTAATAAGCACTATGGCGGGCAGGGTGGCCCAGGAGGGAAATATACCTGCTATAGCGGTGCTGTCTATTTCTTTATAGCCGAAGAGGTAGTCTCCCAGAGGGGAGAGGGTCAGTACCAGGCTGGTAATGGCCGCGGCAAACATTACGGAAATTTCGCTCCATGCGTTGATACGCCACCAGAACCAACGGAGTATATATACCAGTCCGGTTCCGGCACCGAACATCAGCAGAATGTCAAACAGTTGTTTCGCATTGGTGAGCAGTAATGCCATTATCGCACTGGCCACCATGAGCAATACGGTAGAAATACGGCCCACGTTAACCAGTTCTTTTTCCGATGCGTTTTTGCGTATCGTCTGTTTGTAGAAGTCATTTACGATGTATGACGATCCCCAGTTCAGCTGTGTGGAAATAGTACTCATATAAGCAGCCCCCAGAGAGGCCAGAACAAGTCCGAGAAGCCCGTTGGGAAGCTTGGTGAGCATAGCTGAGTATGCCAGGTCGTGCCCCAGTTTGCTTTCCTCGATACCGGGGAATGCTTCGTGTATACTGGCTACGTCGGGAAATACTACAAGAGATGCCAGGGCTACCAGTATCCAGGGCCACGGTCTTACGCCGTAGTGCATGATATTGAAGAAAAAAGTAGACGCTATGGCATGATTTTCGTTTTTTGCCGCCAGCATACGCTGTGCAATATACCCTCCTCCTCCGGGTTCCGACCCCGGATACCAGGAACTCCACCACTGTACCGCCAGTGGGATGATAAGGATGGAGATCAGCGCTTCCGTATCTGAAAAGTCTGGTAAAATAGAGAGTTTTCCCGCTACGTTTTCATGGGTGATCAACTTGGAAATACCACCTACTTCCGGAAGGTTTACCAGGTAATAAGCAGCCCCCACGGCACCGATAATGGCTGTGAAAAACAAGATGAAATCCGTATAGACAACACCTTTGAATCCTCCTATGGCACTGAATATAACGGTGATCACCCCTCCTATGAGAACCGTTTGTACAGGAGATAGCCCCAGCATTACCCCGCCGATTTTTATCGCTGCAAGGTTTACCGCAGCCAGGGTGATGATGTTAAAAAAGAGGCCGAGGTAAATGGAGCGGAAACCGCGAAGGAACTTCGCCGGTTTTCCGCCGTACCGCAGTTCGTAAAATTCCATGTCCGTCAATACATTGGATTTGCGCCATAGTTTGGCATAAATAAACACGGTAGACAGCCCTGTCAGCAAAAAGGCCCACCAGGCCCAGTTGCCCGAAACTCCGTTGGTGCGGACAATATCGGTCACCAGGTTAGGGGTATCGGTAGAAAATGTTGTGGCCACCATAGAAAAGCCTAACAGCCACCAGGGCATGCTACGGCCGGAGAGAAAATATTCCGTGGTATTCTTCCCTGAACTCCTGGACACAACAATGCCGACGATCAGTGTTATTGCGAAAAAACCGAAGATAAGGGAGTAATCTAATAATGATAGTTTCATGAAAGTTGTAGTTAGTAATTGTTTCCTGGTTATATTTATTTTTTTATAAAAAATCTTCAATGCAACACCCGGGCCGGATCGCCAGCAGTAATTCTGTGGTTTTCATATCAGGTCCTGGTTGTCCTTAAAAATACTTTCTTTGGCCTGTTTGATATAGTTTCTTCCTATGGGGATCCTCTTGTTGTTTATTTCTATAATGTTCCCTTCTACCGCTTTTACCTTGTCTATGGCTATCGTATAGGACCGGTGTACACGTATAAAATTGGCGGAGGGGAGTTCTTCCGTGATATTGGTCAGGGATTTATGAACAATGTATTCGTCGATAGTGGTTACAACCTTGATATAATCTTTGAGGCTTTCGATAAAGAGAATATCATTGAGGTTGACTTTTACCATTTTTTTGTCTACCTTTAAGAACATGTGAGGTTCTTGCTGAGCCTTAATGTTTACGAGCCCACCCCTTTTTATAGTAATTTCTTTGGTAAGCTTGTTTACCGTTTTCGCAAAACGATGGAAGGGGATGGGTTTTACCAGATAGTCAAACACATCGAGTTCATAGCTTTCCACGGCATATTCCCGGTAGGCCGTGGTGATGACGACGAATGCGTTGTAGTTGATGTTTTTGATGAAATCCAGCCCGCTCATTTTGGGCATGTTTATATCGAGGAAAATAACATCTATATCATTGTTTTCCAACGAGGCCATGGCTTCGACCGGGTTGTTATGACAGGCGGAGATTTCCAGGTTTTGGAACTCCCCTGCATGAGATGACAATACACTTGCGGCAAGAGGTTCGTCATCTATAATGATACATTTAATTTTCATCTGTATGCTGGTTTAGAAATGCGGCATATTGCCGGTGCCATTCTGTTATCTGGTTTATGGCCAGAATTTTGAAAAATTGACAAAAACATCTCAAAAAGAGCCAAAAAATAGATGTATTTTTACTAAAAACAAAATATTTTAAAATAATTTTTTGTGTGCGTAAATTACTGATATTTACTAATATGTAAAATGATGTAATTGATGAGTTTTTTGATGTTGTTCAGCTAATTTATTTTTGTTACGGGATATTAAGCTCTAAATTTTTGCGCTGGAAATTGTGTGCTCCCGCGTCTTCAGGCGCCTTGCCGGCGCAGGAAGGAACAAGTGTTTTTTTGGCGGAAAACAATATCTCTAAGTCCGGAAAATAACGCTGTTTGTAACAGAGTTGAGTGCGCTGGTCGAAAAAGTTTTAGCATATGAACCATATAGAATAGTTTAGTTTCGAAAAAATAATCACATTCACACCGTTAGTTATGCATCGATATTTAGTACAAGCTAATGATATTAGCCACAAGGAAGTGGGGAAATTCGAAGAGACCCGTTACGAGAAGTTTCACAATGAGGTCTTTGAAAATTCTCACCGGGCTTCTGTCCTTGTTGCCGAAGAAATAGCGCAACTTATCAAGGACAAACAGAAAAAAGGAGAAAACTGCGTACTCGGACTGGCTACGGGATCTTCTCCCATAAAAGTATACGAGGAGCTGGTGCGTATGCATCATGAAGAAGGGCTGAGTTTTGCTAACGTAATTACCTTCAACCTGGACGAGTATTATCCTATGAACAAGGATAACCACCAGAGTTACCATTACTTTATGCATCAGCATTTGTTTGACCATATCGATATAAAGCCGGAGAATGTTCATATTCCGGACGGAAGGGTGTCCCTGGAAGAGATCCATCAGTATTGCATCGATTATGAAATGAAGATCAAGGAGCACGGCGGACTGGATTTCCAGTTGCTCGGTATCGGGCGTACGGGACATGTGGGGTTTAACGAGCCGGGGTCTCACTACAATTCCGGGACCAGGATCATTACCCTCGACCACCTGACCAGGGGAGATGCCGCGTCGGACTTTAACGGTATTGAGAACGTGCCGAAAAGAGCCATAACCATGGGTATAGGCACCATATTGAAAGCCAGGCGGATTGTATTGCTCGCATGGGGGCATAAAAAGGCAGAGATCGTTAAGAAGACCATAGAAGAAGATATAACCTCCAATGTTCCGGCAACGTACCTGCAACAGCATAAAAATACTACGTTTATACTGGATTATGAAGCAGCTTCGGAGCTAACACGGTTTAAAACCCCCTGGCTTGTAGGACAATGTGTGTGGACGGACGAGCTTAAACGCAAGGCTATGGTCTGGCTGAGTTTAAAAACCAACAAACCGATCCTGAAGCTGACGGACAGGGATTACAACGATAACGGTATGTCCGGTTTACTGGCACAGGAAGGTTCTGCTTACGAACTGAACATCCAGATGTTCAATGTGCTGCAGCATACCATTACCGGATGGCCCGGGGGAAAACCCAATGCAGATGATACCAAACGTCCGGAAAGGGCAGAACCCGCAAAAAAACGGGTTATTATATTCAGCCCGCACCCCGATGACGATGTGATCTCTATGGGAGGGACCTTCTGCCGCCTGGTAGACCAGGGGCACGAAGTACATGTAGTATATCAGACTTCGGGTAATATTGCCGTTACCGACGCAGAAGCACTCAAGTTTGCCGAAGTTGCCCAGGATATAACCGGAGATGAGACCCCGGCCGTATTCAGGGAAGCCATAGATTACCTGAATAACAAGAGGGAAGATCAGACAGACTCTAAGGATGTGAGGAAACTGAAAGGGCTTATACGGAGAAGGGAGTCTTACGGGGCTACACGTTACGTTGGCCTGAAGGATGAAAATGTACATTTCCTCGATCTGCCATTTTATGAGACCGGTGAAGTAAAGAAAAACCCCATAGGGGAAGAGGATATACGGATTATCGTAGATATTATAGCACAAATAAAACCGCATCAGATATACGCTGCGGGAGACCTGGCCGATCCGCATGGTACGCACAAAGTGTGCCTGGATGGTATTTTTGAAGCCCTTGAGCGGTTAAAATCCGAGTCGTATATGAATGACTGCTGGGTATGGTTATATCGTGGGGCATGGCACGAATGGGGACTGGATGAAATTGAAATGGCCGTTCCCATGAGCCCGGACCAGGTGATCCGTAAGCGGAATGCCATTCTCTTCCACCAGTCGCAAAAAGACCGGGTAATGTTCCAGGGAGATGATTCCAGGGAATTCTGGGTGAGGGCAGAAGAGAGGAACAAAGCTACGGCACGGTTATACGATGCCTTGGGACTGGCCGAGTACGAAGCCATAGAGGCATTCAAGAGATATCATTTTTAGTGTTTTTCAATTATTAATCATTACGTTCCGATCCGCCTGTTTTCCAGCAGGCGGATTTTGGATTATAGAAGGAAGGGAATAACAGTTTTGCGGACGGGAAAGGAAAAATCTTCCCGGTTATTTCATACGGAGCGGAAAAGATTTTCGTCGGTTACCGATAGTGATAATGAAATTGCCGAAATGGCATTAATAGGTCGGAGAAAGGCTTTCGGTGTTAAATAATGAAGGGTTAAAGTTAAAAGTTTTTAACGAAAACGTTAGAAATACACAAACATCCGCAATAAGATTTTTAAGTAAAAAATTATTAAATATCTTTGGTAGCTTTTAAAACAAAAATCATGTCAAACATTATAAAAAGGATAGCTGTTCTGACTTCCGGAGGGGATTCTCCCGGTATGAATGCAGCAATTCGTTCCGTAGTTCGTACCTGTGCATACCATGAACTGGAATGTGTAGGAATCTACAGGGGATACCAGGGAATGATAGAAGGGGATTTTAAAGTGATGAATGCCCGGAGTGTAAATAACATCATCAACAGGGGTGGTACCATCCTGAAATCGGCAAGATCCAATGATTTCCGTACGGAAGAAGGCAGGAAACAGGCATATGAGCAACTGAAAGAACACGGTATAGAAGCTTTTGTGGTGATCGGAGGAGACGGGTCTTTTACCGGTGCGATGATCTTCAGCGAAGAGTTCGGTTTCCCGGTAATGGGTATACCCGGGACTATTGACAATGATATTTACGGTACCAGCTTTACGCTCGGTTACGATACGGCATTGAACACGGTAGTGGAAGCCATCGATAAAATACGGGATACCGCTATCTCACATAACAGACTGTTTTTTGTTGAGGTGATGGGACGCGATGCAGGGCATATTGCACTGAATACCGGTGTTGGGGCGGGTGCAGAGGAAATCCTCATTCCCGAAGAAAATCTGGGATTGGAAAGATTGCTCGAATCCCTGGAAAGAAGCCGGCTGTCCGGAAAATCTTCCAGTATTGTCGTTGTGGCCGAGGGAGACAAAATTGGCAAAAGCGTGTTTGAGCTCAAAGAATACGTGGAACAAAACCATCCGGACTACGATGTCCGGGTAACGGTACTCGGGCATATTCAGCGAGGCGGAAGGCCTACCTGTTTTGACCGTGTCCTGGCCAGTAGAATGGGTGTGAAAGCCGTGGAGAGCCTGCTCGAAGGTAAATCCAATTACATGGTTGGCTTCAGCGAAGACAAGATACTGCTTACCCCGCTGGAAAAGGCCGTAAAAGGGAAATCGGAAATAGACAGGGAACTTTTACGCGTATCGGATATTATGACCACATAACCCTCGTTTTTTCGTAACTTAGAGGATGATAAAAACAGCAAATCAAAATAAATCACAAATAATAATTAGATCATGTCAAACTTAAAAATTGGTATTAACGGTTTCGGGAGAATCGGACGATTGGTTTTCAGGGAAACCGTAAAAAGAGATAATGTAGATGTAGTGGCTATTAATGACCTGTTAGACGTAGATCACCTGGCATACCTTCTGAAATACGATTCTGTGCACGGTACTTTCCAGGGTACTGTGGAAGTAAAGGACGGTAACCTCGTGGTAAACGGAAAGACGGTCAGGATCACTGCCGAAAGAGATCCGAAGAGCCTGAAATGGGATGAGGCCGGAGTTGATGTAGTTGCCGAGTGTACAGGTATATTCACCACTCTCGATACGGCACAACAGCATATAGAGGCCGGAGCCAAGAAAGTAGTTATTTCTGCGCCTTCAAAAGACGCTCCTATGTTTGTAATGGGAGTAAACCACAAAGAAGCAAAGCCTACCGATAATATCGTATCTAATGCTTCCTGTACCACAAACTGTCTTGCACCCATCTCCAAAGTGCTGAACGACGCTTTTGGTATCGAGGAAGGCCTGATGACTACCGTACACGCTACTACGGCAACTCAGCTTACTGTCGACGGACCGTCCAAAAAAGATTTCCGCGGAGGAAGAAGTGCATTGGCTAACGTTATTCCTGCAGCTACAGGTGCAGCCAAAGCTGTTACTAAAGTAATCCCCGAACTGGAAGGTAAACTTACCGGAATGGCGTTCAGGGTACCTACCCCGGACGTATCTGTAGTTGACCTTACTGTGCGGCTGAAAAAAGAAACTTCTTATGAAGAAATAAAAAAAGCGGTAAAAGCTGCTTCCGAAGGAGAATTAAAAGGGATCCTCGGGTATACGGAAGAATTAGTGGTATCTCAGGATTTCGTCGGAGATACGCGTACCAGTATCTTTGATGCGGATGCAGGAATAGAGCTTAATTCCAAATTCTTTAAAGTTATAGCATGGTACGATAACGAAGCGGGATATTCTAGCAAACTGGTAGATCTGGCACTTCACGTATCTTCATTATAATAAGATAGTAGTCAAAATAAGGCAAATAGAGGAAGGGTTTCGGAAGTATGTAATACCTTCTCTATTTGTTCTTTATTAATAAATTATTGAGAATATGATATTAATTGTTGATAGTGGAGCCACAAAATCGGATTGGATCGCTTTAGATGAGGAAGGAAACAAGTTATTTCTGACAAAAACCCTGGGACTCAGCCCGGAAGTGCTTACCCGGGAAATTATTGATGAACGTCTGGCCAATAATTTCGAACTGAGTAATAATAAAGATAAAGTAACACAACTTTATTTTTATGGTGCCGGTTGTGGTACGGACAGGATGAAGACATACCTTACGAAGATCTTTAAGAACTTCTTTGTCAATGCCAAGACGTTTATCAAGGAAGATACCTATGCTGCCATACACGCTACTGCAGAGCCAGGAGAGCATGCGATAGTCTGTATATTGGGCACAGGGTCCAATTGCAGTTATTACGACGGCAGTGAAGTTTTTCAGAAAGTCATATCTCTCGGCTATATCCTTATGGACGATTGCAGCGGAAATTATTTCGGCCGTCAGTTGCTCCGGGATTATTATTATCACAGAATGCCCAAAAGCCTGGCGCATAAGTTTTCGGAAACCTATGATCTGGAAGCAGATGTCATTAAAAACAATCTCTATAAACAGCCTAACCCGAATACCTACCTGGCAACCTTTGCCAGATTTGTTATTGAAAACCGCGAACACGAGTACAGCCAGAAGCTTATCCGGAAGGGAATGCAGTTGTTTATAGATAATTGTATCCGGCAATATGAGCAGGCAGAGTCCGTCCCCGTACATTTTATAGGTAGTATTGCATATTACCTTCAGGAAGAACTGAATGAAGTCATGGCGCAGAACAATCTGAAAGTCGGCAAGATATTACGCCGCCCTATTGACAACCTGGTAGAATATCACAGGTCTATCGTATTCAATAAATAGAATATACAAATGTTAACATAAAAAAAGAGGTTGCTCCAAAAAAGCAACCTCTTTTTTTATCACGCCATTCCGGTGATGGTTATTTGTGTTTTTATTCTTCCGGTTCCGGATATAGTCCGGTAAAAGGCCTTCTTCCCCTTTCCGGATATTTTCTGTCAGGAGACACATGGAGGTGACGGTGTAAACCTCTTTTTACGAGCGTTCATGCACCTGTTGCCACTTCCTCTGGTCCGGAAATGTAGGTTCTATAGAGGTTTACCTGCCCGCGATCATGGATATCTCCACGTTTACAAACTTGGGTAAATTGGCTACTTCCACGGTTTCTCTGGCGGGGGCATTTTCTTCACTGAAATACCTGCCGTATACTTCGTTTATTTTGCCGAAATTGTTCATGTCGCTGATGAAAATAGAAGATTTTATCACGTTCTCAAAGCTCATTCCGGCTGCTTTGAGTATCGCTTCCAGGTTTTGCATTACCCGGGTGGTCTCTTCTTCTATGGAATTCAGGTTTAGTTCCCCCGTAATCGGGTCCAGTGCGATCTGTCCCGAAATGTAAAGTGTGTCTCCCGTAAGTACGGCCTGGTTATAAGGCCCTATCGGGGCCGGGGCCTCGTCGGTGTTGATTATCTTTTTCATATGGCTAAAGTTTTATACGTTTCTTTCCTGTTTTTTGGGGTCAGGTTACAGGTTCCGGTCCGGTGCCCGTCTCTTTTCCCATTTGAGGTCGCTGAGCATGGAACTCTTTATCCCGATAAAGAAATACCAGGAGGTACGGGTCCCGAAAGGAGTCCAGCTAAAATTCATACGCCAGCTTTCCAGGTCCCTTTCAAAACGAAGCTGGGTATAGGAGAATCCCTTGTTCTTAAAATCATACCCGGAAGAAACACCTACACGCCATTTGGGCGACAATTCCACGTTCCCGGAAAACATCAGCGAGTTATTGCTGATTTCGTTTTGCCTGTTCGAATTGGAATATGTCATGGAATATGCCAGCCTTAAGTCCCACGGTAGCGAAGCACCGTAAAACTTGGTCTCTTCCTCTTCTTCCTCATCTTCGTCGTCGTCGGGGAACATCCGGCCATCACTGAAATCCTGATTGGTTCCGAAAAGATCATCATCCCTTCCCCCGCTGGCCGTATTATCCGTTTCACGGTCCACACCGCTGCCTTTAAACGTTTTACTGGAAATAGTGTAGCTTGTTGTAAGATTGGCATTGGTGAGACGGAATAGGCTCCCGCCATTGTCAATATTGAATTTTTCTATCCTTCTCCCGCTGTTGTCTATGGCATAGGGGTCTAGAGTGGCCCCGAAATTCACCGTCATTTTATTGTCAAACAGGGGAATTCCCCCGGTGACCCTCACCGGGCTCCAGGGCAGGGAATCCGCAGCGATATTATAACTTGTTGAGAAATTCAGGTTATTGAGCAAAGTTATTTTTTTAGGTTCGGTTGCCGTGGTGTCTTTGTCCGTTACTTTGGCTTCGAGAGTGTTGCTTATGGAGATTCCGATATTGTTGGAATTTCCCCTGCTCGGCGTTCCGTAAACACCACCTTCGAACCTGGTGTATTCCCTCACTTCTCCTTCTTCGTTCGCGATATATTCATCGTAATACTGGTCGAAGCCGGGGGTGTAACCATAGCTGACAGATGGTCTCATAACATGCCGGATAGCCTGTATTTTCTTACCTTCTTTAAAAAGGAACGTTCCGTAAATTGTAGTTCCGAGACTGGCGCTGAAATTATACTGGCCAAAGCGGTCAAAACCGTTTATAGTGTCAATAGGGGCCTCTTCCAGTTCTTCCTGGTAGTCATGTCTTTTAATTGTCTTCAGCTGCCATACCTCGTCATAATTCACACTTGTGGATACGCTCAGGTATTTCAATATCTTGAAGTTGGTACTTACCGGGATACTGTGGCGAAACCCCGTTTTGGCATCTTCGAACATTTCCTTTTTGAAGAACAGGGAATCCGTGGTCTGGAAACGGTTTTCCGCTCTCAGGTTATACTGGAAATTTATATTCTGGAAAAATCCCTTTTTAATGCCGGATTTGGGGGCAAAAGGATAAATACGTTCCACACTCGCCTGTAAGGTGGGGAGGGTCATATTGATTACCTCGGTATTGGTGTTCTGGGAATGTGTGGCGGTAACGCTCAGGTTGACTGCCGGGTATCCGGGGAATGATTTGGAATACGATACGGACGAAGACAGGGTGTTGTTCATAAAGTTCCCCGTGTTGATCTGGTTGTAGGAATCTTTGTAATACCGGCTGCTTCCCAGGTTTACACTTGCCGAGAACCTCGAACTGGGGTTGGATTTGGCATCCTGCGAATGCGACCATTGTATGTTGTACGTCGTTCCTCTGCTGTAATCCGGAAACCCTTTTTGTCCCTGTACCAGGTTTTCAAAGCGAAAATTGAAATTTCCCCGGAAACGGTACCTGACCGCATAATTTGTCTCTGTACGGAAGCCGTAGCTGCCATTGGTATAATAATCTCCCAGTACCGCCAGGTCAAGAAAATCGTTAATGGCAAAGTAGTAGCCCCCGTTCTGTAAAAAATATCCCCTGTCGTTGATCTCCCCGAAAGTAGGAAAGATAAGCCCCGATTCACTGCTTTTTTGCGACATGGGAAAATAGGCAAAAGGGACGGCTATGGGGGTAGGGACATCGGCAATATACATGTTGCTGAAACCGGCGATCACTTTTTTCTTGGGAACAAATTTTGCCTTTCGTACCCTGATGTAATATTCCGGATCATCCAGGTTCTTGGATGTGGTAAGCTTTCCTTCGTGCAGAAAATAAACGGAATCGTTTTCCTTTTTCGTGATTTCCGCAAATACGTTCATCTCACCACCTACGGTCTGTTCGGACCTGGAGTTCCATATCAGGGCCTTTTGCGTATCAAAGTTGTACCGGATGGAATCGGGTTCGACAATGTTACTTCCCTGTTTAAAATAAGGGGCCTGTGTCAGAGTGCCGGTAGAGTCTTTGATCCGTCCTGCGTAGACCTCCTTTTTTTCGTAGTCAATAACAATAATCCCGGCTTTCAGTTCGGTGTCCTGGTAATAGACTTCCGCTTCGTTATACAGGTATATTTTGTTTTCGCTCCGTACGGTCTTCTGATAGTCTTTGGCCTTGTATTTTATCTGGTCATCCAGAAATCCTTTTTTCGGGGGTACGCTGTCTTTTTGTATACTGTCTCTTTGTATGCTGTCCGTAAGCTGTAAGGTGTCGGTTAAAATATCGTTTGCAATGATGGAATCGCTGGTCTGGATATCCGGCAGTGCCTCACTTACAGGAACTTGTACGGAGTCCTTTTGGGCTTCAATGTTTAAAGGCTGCTTTACCGGGGTCTCCTGCGCAATGAGAAACGACCGGCCAAACAGCAAAATAAGCATTAAAAGTATGTAAGGGTTGTTTGCTCGCAACGCTTTAAATCCTATTTTTGTAAAAATATAGCTTGGTACTCCGTTTGTGATGCAGGACTTTATTTCCGTCCTGAGTTTCACACAGGCAAAGATGTAAAAAAAATATGCGAATTCCTCGCAACAGGTTTTGATTTTATGTTTTTTTTGACAGCTTCATAATATCTCCTTTGAGGAAAACATCCGGAGTTCTGTGTTCCTTTTCACGGTGTAAAAATAGACGGATTACCATTAATAACGTCATCCTTTTTGACAATATTTCGGATTTGTGACGTTTTAATAATGATAAGGTATCGGGTAAATACGGTAATATTGGCTGTAAAATAAAAATACATGATAAAAAAGGTTTGGGTATTGACGGTATTGCTTGCCGGGGTGTTCTGGCTGAGTTCTTTTAACGGCGGAGAGGAAAAAGAAGAAACAAATAAGATATTTACGGTGGTCCTGGATGCGGGGCACGGAGGGCACGATCCCGGAAATATAGGGAATGGGGCCAAGGAAAAAGACGTGGCCCTGGATATTGTTCTGGCCGTGGGCAGAGAGCTGGAAAAACATAAGGATATAAAAGTAGTTTACACCCGTAAAACAGATAAATTCGTCAACCTGTATGTTCGCGGTAAAATAGCTAATGAAGCTAATGCGGACCTCTTTGTGTCCATTCATTGTAATTCACATCACTCCAATGCTTACGGGACCGAAACTTTTGTACTCGGACTGCACGCGAACAAACAGAACTTTGAGGTGGCCAAGGCGGAGAACGAAGTGATTTATCTGGAAGAAAATCACGAATCCAATTATGCCCAGTACGATATTAACTCCCCCGAATCCGTAATTGGCCTTACCATTATGCAGGAGGAATTTTTAGGACAAAGTATTCAGCTGGCCAAGTTACTGCAGGACAACTTTACCGTAAAGCTCAAACGGAAGAACCGCGGGGTAAAGCAAGCCGGCTTTATTGTGCTTCACCAGACATTTATGCCGAGTGTGCTGATCGAGACCGGTTTTTTGAGTAACAGGAACGAAAAGAGTTATCTGGCATCTAAAAAAGGCAAGACGGACATGGCGGAGAATATAGCCGAGGCAATTATCCGTTACAAAAAAGAAATTACCAATAATATAGCGATTGATGAGGTGCCTGTGAGCCCCACACCGGAAAGTGATACCGCAACGGGAGTGGTATTTAAAGTACAGGTGGCTGCCGGGAGCAATAAAATAGAACCGAAACGTTACAACTTCCGGGGACTGGACCCCATATCCATGGAGAGCGTCGGCAGGGTTTACCGTTACCTGTACGGTAATACACCGAGTTATCAGGAAGCCAGAAACCTGCAACGCCAGGCCCGGGACAAGGGTTATAAAGAAGCTTACATAGTGGCATACCGGAACGGAGAACGGATTTCAGTAGATGAAGCGCTGAAAGATAATTAACCTTTTGGGTTCCCGGAAGACGCCCCCGGTCTAGCTGACCGGCGGATGTATTTCCGGTGAAATCAGTTGGAAGTGCAGGACAGCGAATTTTGGCAGGTCACACATTCCGAAAAATTACACTTTTAATATCCGTAATCTAAAAAGCGTCTTAAGAAAATTATTTCTAAATTTGTTCACAACGCAAAAGTGAGAACATTTGAAGATATCAAGAGAATTAAAGACAGCTATAATAGTATTGGGCGGAATATTGCTTTTTATACTGGGATTCAGTTTTTTGAAATCCAATCCCATATTTAAGTCATACCGCACGTATTACGCAGTATATGACCATGTGGGAGGACTGGCAACCGGGACCTCGGTAAGCATTAACGGTTTTACCGTGGGGAAGATCATGGATATCCGTTTTCTGAACGAAAGAGGTAAATTGCTGGTAACGTTTTCCGTGGAGAATGACTTTGAGTTTTCCCAAAACAGCAAAGCCGTACTATTCGACACGGGGATCATAGGCGGAAAAGGTATTCAGATCGTTCCGGTTTTCGATGGCAGTCCGGTATCGGTTTCCGGGGATACCCTGCCTTCTTCCATAAAGCCGGGCCTGACGGAACTGGTAACGCAAAAACTCACTCCTTTACAGGCGCAACTGGGCAGTATGCTGGAGCATGCGGATTCTGTCCTTTCCGGTGTCAATACCATACTGGATGACGATACCAAGGCAAATCTCAAGGCCAGTATGGCTAATTTAAAGGACATAACCGAGAATTTTAAAAGCAGCTCCGTAGCTCTGAACGGTCTTTTACGGGATAACAAGGAAAAACTGGACAATTCGATCACTAATATCGAAGGGCTTACCGGTAACCTGAAAGATGTTTCCGATACGCTCGCAGCGGCCGATCTGGGCCGGACGATGGCGGAGTTACAGCAAACGATCAACGGTTTTAATAACGTAATAGCAAAAATAGACCGGGGCGAAGGTTCCGTAGGTAAACTGTTGAAAGACGAAGAACTTTATGATAACCTCACCGGGGCTTCCCTGCAGTTGGAGCAACTTCTGGAAGATATGAAACTCAATCCCAAACGGTACGTTCATTTTTCCCTTTTCGGAAAAAAACCGAAACCTTATGAAACTCCGGAGGAAGAAACGGAAAATTAATAAAGGAGGAAGAGTAAATCCGGTTTATAATCCAAAAACATACTATGGCTGTCATACCTAATATAATTTTTGCTGTTATTCTCTTTGCCGCGATCTTCTTTTTTGTGAGGAATGTCCGGAAACTGATCCGCAATATACGGATAGGGAAGGATGTGGACCGGTCGGATAACAAGCCGGAGCGTTTCAGGAAAATGGCCCGTATTGCCCTCGGGCAGCAGAAAATGGTTGTCAGGCCCGTGGCAGGTATTCTGCACATTATTGTTTACCTCGGGTTTATTATAATAAATATAGAAGTACTGGAGATCATTATCGATGGTCTTTTTGGTACTCATAGAATATTCTCATTCCTCGGAGGGTTTTATGCTGTTCTTATAGGAAGTTTTGAGGTCCTGGCCTTGTTGGTATTGGTATCTGTTATTGTCTTCTGGGTACGGAGGAATATTATCCGTCTGCAGCGTTTCCGGAAGCCAGAAATGAAGGGATGGCCAAAAAATGACGGAAATTTCATTCTGTATTTCGAAATGATTTTGATGGTGCTCTTCCTGGTGATGAACGCTACCGATGTTTCCTTTCAGCAAATGCAGGCGGGAAATGTGGTAAGCGGACTTATAGCGCCGTTATTTGAAGGGCTGCCCGGATCTACACTGCATATTATCGAACGAAGTGCGTGGTGGCTGCATATTGTCGGAATACTGGTTTTCCTGAACTACCTGTATTATTCCAAACACCTGCATATCTTACTGGCATTTCCGAATACCTATTTTGCAAACCTGAACCCGAAAGGGCGGATGGATAACCTGGAAGCGGTTACCAAAGAGGTAAAGCTGATGATGGACCCCAATGCCGATCCGTTTGCCGCACCGGCCGAAGGAGAAGAAAGCGCTCCGCCGGAAAAATTCGGAGTGTCGGATGTTGCCGATCTTAACTGGGTACAGCTTTTGAATGCATACACCTGTACGGAATGCGGCAGGTGCACCAGTGAGTGCCCGGCCAGTCAGACCGGTAAAAAACTTTCGCCGAGAAAAATTATGATGGATACCCGGGATCGTCTCGAAGAAGTTGGGAAAAATATAGATAATAATGGTACTTTTGTAGAGGATAATAAATCGTTACTGGATAATTATATAACCCGGGAGGAACTTTGGGCCTGTACTTCCTGCAATGCATGTGTGGAAGCCTGCCCGGTAAGTATCGACCCTTTGTCGATTATCCTGGATATGCGACGATATCTGGTCATGGAGCAGTCGGCGGCACCGGCCGAGTTGAACAATATGATGACCAATATAGAAAATAACGGTGCACCGTGGCCTTATAATCAAATGGACAGGCTTAACTGGAAGAATGAGTAAACAGAAACAAGTAAATTAAAGTATAACCAATCCAAATGAGGTCCGTGAGAGGACGCAGAAACTATGAAAAAGGAAGACGTAGAAAGGCTGTTGCACGACAAAGTAGAAGCAGGTGAACATGTAAGCCCGGTACTGCCCGAAGGAATAAAGAACTACCTGATCGACATTGATGGTACCGTAACGGAAGACGTGCCCAATGAAGAACCGAAACGTATGGCTACGTGTGAACCGTTTCCCGATGCTTTGACAACACTGAACAAATGGTATGAAGAAGGACATGTGATAACCTTTTTCACCTCCCGTACGGAGGATCACAGGAAGGTGACGGAAGAGTGGCTCGATAAACACGGATTTAAATACCACGGCCTGCTTATGGGGAAGCCCAGGGGAGGTAATTACCATTGGATAGACAACCACCTGGTAAGGGCTACAAGATATAATGGTAAGTTTACGGACCTTATCGAAAAAGAAGTTACCATCGAGGTATTCGACGATGGAAAGCACGACTAAAAAGTGTTTGCGATTTCGGGTCGACGGTTTGCAGAGGTATAATATAGTCTCAGTCCGGCGATCCGAAACCGTAAATCCAAAATTGTAAATTTTATGAAAGTACCTACCATGGCCGAAATGATGGCGGAAGGAAAACAGCCCGAAGTACTGTTCTGGGTAGGCTGTGCCGGAAGTTTTGATGACCGGGCCAAGAAGATCACCAAGGCGCTGGTAAAACTGCTTGATAAAGCCAATGTGGAATTTGCCGTACTCGGAACAGAAGAAAGCTGTACGGGAGATCCGGCGAAAAGAGCGGGTAACGAATTCCTTTTCCAGATGCAGGCGGTGACGAATATAGAGGTGCTTAATGCCTATGAAATCAAAAAGATAGTAACCGCATGTCCGCATTGTTTCAATACCCTGAAGAACGAATATCCTTCGCTTGGAGGTAGCTATGAAGTGATGCACCATACCCAGTTTCTGAAATCATTGCTGGAAGAGGGCAGGCTCTCTATAGAAGGCGGAAAATTTAAAGGAAAACGGATAACCTACCACGATCCGTGTTACCTGGGCCGAGCCAACGGCATCTATGAAGCCCCGCGCGATCTTATCCGGAAACTGGATGTGGAGTTGGTAGAGATGCGCAAATGTAAAAAAGCCGGACTTTGTTGCGGAGCGGGAGGAGCACAGATGTTTAAAGAGCCCGAAAAAGGAGATAAGGATGTCAATGTAGAGAGGACCGAGCAGGCACTGGAAACCCGGGCGGATATCATAGCGGCCGGTTGCCCTTTTTGCAATACCATGATGACGGATGGAGTGAAAAGCAAGGAAAAAGAGTCCGAAATAGCCGTTATGGATGTTGCGGAGCTCATAGCCAATGCCGAAGACCTGTAATTCATCCGGCTGATTAAGAGCTCAGAACCAGGAAAATACCTTCCGTATTCCGGAACTTCCCCGGCAGAAAACAGGATTATAAACAAATCAAAAAAAACAGCATTCCCATTATGTATATTCCTTTTAACGAACTCCCCGAAACATCGAGGATATGGATATATCAGGCCAACAGGAGCTTCACCGAAGAGGAGCTGACGGAGATCACGGCCAGGACAGAAGCATTCCTGAAAGAATGGACGGCTCACGGGGCTGCATTGCAGGCCGGTTTCGAGATCAAATACAAGCGTTTTCTTGTCATAGGGCTTAACCAGGATGTGCATACTGCTTCCGGATGCTCCATAGATGCATCCGTGCATTTTATCCAGCAACTGGAAAAAGACTATAATGTGGACCTGCTTGATAAAATGAACGTCTCCTATAAACAGGGAGATTTTGTGGCATATAAGCCCCTTACGGAATTTAAAAAAATGGCCAAGGACCGGGCGGTTTCCGGGAAGACGATCGTTTTCAACAACCTGGTCTCCAATAAGCAGGAATACGAAGAACACTGGGAAGTCCCTGCCGAAGAAAGCTGGCATTCCCGTTTTATAAAATAGATGAATTTAATGTCTGTATTGCCCGACCCGTAATTGCGGGTCTTTTTGTATCCGGGGAATACAGGTTTTTAGATAATTACATGGAAAATCCCGGAACTACCCGCTAAAAAACTCCATCACTTTCGTACTCCATCCTGTAAAAAAGTGCTTGAGCACACAAATCCTGCATTGTTGATAATCCTGTCAGTAAGTTTGTCTTTTTAATTTACCGAGATAACCGTATATTGCCTGTGTTTTCCAGAAAACAAGGTGATTTATGAAGAAAATATTGGTATTGCTGTTAGTGATCCCGGCGTGGTGCTTTGCACAGGAAACTGACCCTCTGTCAGTAGGAAATGAATATTTACAGCAAAAATGGGTAGACAGTATCTACAAGAAAATGAGCCTGAAGGAGAAAATAGGACAGTTGTTCATGGTTGATATTTTTCCGGAGAAAGGAGAAAAACAAGTAGAACGCGTAGAAAAACTGATCCGGGAGTACCATATAGGAGGCGTTATTTTCTTTAAAGGGCATCCGCATGAGCAGGCCCTGCTTACAAATAAATTCCAGGCTATGTCCGAAGTGCCCCTTATGGTGGGAATGGATGCCGAATGGGGCCTGGCCATGCGACTGGATTCTACATTCGCCTACCCCTGGAACATGACCCTGGGGGCAGTGAAAGATAACAAACTGATAGAACAGGCAGGATACCAGGTAGGAAAGCATGCGCGAAGACTGGGTGTTCACATCAATTTTGCACCGGATATCGATATCAATACCAATCCTGAAAACCCGATTATAGGCAACCGTTCCTTCGGAGAAGACAAATCGAATGTGGCAGATAAAGGTGCCGCCTTTGCCAGGGGCATGCGGAATGCGGGGATACTGGCCTGTGGAAAACATTTTCCGGGGCATGGGGATACACAGACCGACTCGCACAAAACGCTCCCCATAATATCTTTCAGTAAAACCCGGATCAGCAATGTGGAATTATTTCCCTATAATCGCCTTATTTCGGAAAATCTCGAAAGTGTGATGGTAGCCCACCTGGATGTCCCGGCACTGGAAAGCAGGTCCGGGTACCCGTCTTCCATATCCAAAAATATCATTACCGGGTTGCTTAAAGAAGAACTCGGATTTAAAGGGCTCATATTTACCGATGCCCTTAACATGAAAGGAGCTTCTGATTTTACTGCCCCCGGAGATATAGACCTCGCAGCTTTTAGGGCCGGCAATGATATGCTGGTGATGTCCCTCGATGTACCGAAGGCCGTCCAAAAACTTACGGAAGCTTATGAAAAGGGAGAGATCACCGAAGAAAGGCTGGCCTATTCCGTAAAAAAAATACTCAGGGCAAAGTTTAAAGCCGGGCTGCAGCGCTATGTGCCTGTACAGACCGCAAACCTGTATCAGGACCTGAATACCCGCAGGGACAGTATCCTGGAAGAAGAGATCTATGCCAATGCCATTACCGTGGCAAAAAACCAGGATAGCCTGCTGCCGCTTACTTCTCTGGAAGAAAAAAAGATAGCTTACGTACATTTCGGAGATGACCGGGGAGGAGATTTTTTAAAAGCCCTGAACCGCTACGCACGTGTGGATCATATTACTGCGGATAAACTCGATGAACTTCTCAAGAACCTGAAACCATACAATACAGTGATCATGGGGCACCACAGGTCCAACGCTTCGCCGTGGAAACCTCATGATTTTACGGTAAAAGAGTTGACATGGCTTTACGAAATTGCAAGAGAAAAGAAAGTGATTCTCACTACTTTTGTAAAACCTTACAGTCTTTTGAAGTTAAGCACGCTGGAGAATATAGAGAGTATTGTGGTCGGTTATGAGAACAGCCCGGTGGCACAACGCAAGGCAGCCGAAGTCATCTTCGGGGCTATCGGTGCCCGCGGGATATTGCCCGTTACGGCAAATAAAGAACTTCTGGTAAACACCGGCATCGAAACCGCCCCGTTAGGAAGGTTGCAGTACGGGATTCCGGAGAGTGTGGGAATGAGTTCGGATGTCCTTAAAAAAATCGATTCCGTAGCAGAAGATGCCATAAAAACCCTGGCTATGCCCGGAGCACAGGTACTGGTGGCCCGAAAAGGAAAAGTCGTTTACCATAAGAGTTTCGGCAGGCATACCTATACCGGGACAACCCCCGTAAGGAGCGACGATATTTATGACGTGGCTTCCCTGACCAAGATACTTGCCACACTTCCCCTGATAATGAAAATGGATGACGAAGAAAAAATAGCGATGGATTCTACCCTGGGGAGCATTTTGCCGGAGCTTAGAGGTACAAATAAGCAGGACCTTGTGGTTAAGGACCTTTTGCTCCATTATGCCGGGGTAAAGCCCTGGATACCGTTCTATCGGTTTACGCTGGATAAGGAAACAAAAAAACCGCTGGAAAAGTATTACCGCAAAAGTCCGCAGGGAAATTTTAATGTCAAGGTAACAGAGCATCTGTACATGAGGGAAGATTATAAAGACTCCATTTTTAATGAAATAAAAGAGAGCGATCTCCTTCCCAAAAAAGAATACCGCTACAGTGACCTCGGTTATTTCATATTGCAAAAATTTATAGAAAAAGCCTACGGGAGTACGCTCGATTCCCTCGGAGAAAAGTTTTTTTATGCTTCTTTGGGTGCGGACCACACGATGTTTAACCCTCTGGACCGGGGAGTGGGAAAGGAAAAAATAGTTCCTTCGGAAGCCGACGATTACTTTCGTTACGACGTCGTACAGGGATATGTCCACGATATGGCTGCAGCCATGAAAGGAGGGGTGTCCGGACATGCAGGTCTCTTTTCGGATGCCAATGATATTGCCAAAATCATGCAGATGTACCTTCAAAAAGGGTATTACGGAGGTAAACAATATTTTGAGCAAGGTACTGTAGATAAGTTCAATACCTGTTACTACTGCGACAGGGGTGTGAAACGAGGGCTGGGATTTGACAAGCCCCGGCCGGAAAGCCTGGGAAAAGAGATGTACGACAGGGTCCCGGAAAGCAGTTTCTGCCATTCCGGGTTTACCGGAACGTATGCCTGGGCAGACCCGGAAAATGAAATAGTATACGTATTTTTGTCCAACCGTACCTATCCGACAGCGAGTAACCGGAAACTTATAACCCGGGGGACAAGGACGGAGATATTACGCATTATTTACGACGCTATAAAAAATTAACAAGCACGATACGGAACAGAGAAGGAAAGTAAAACCTGTACCCTGAATCCGGACTCAAACACAACACACATGAAAATAGCTATAGTATGTTATCCGACTTTCGGCGGAAGCGGGGTAGTTGCGACCGAACTGGGCATTGCCCTGGCCAACAGGGGGCATGAAATTCATTTTATTACCTATAAACAGCCTGTCAGACTGGCCTTACTGAACAGTAATATTCATTTTCATGAAGTACATGTGCCCAAATACCCGTTATTTCATTATCAGCCTTACGAGCTGGCCCTGTCAAGTAAGCTCGTAGATATGGTAAAACTGCACAAGATAGAACTTCTGCACGTGCATTATGCCATACCACATGCTTATGCCGGTTATATGGCCAAGCAGATGCTTGCGGAAGAAGGCATTTCCATTCCTATGGTTACCACGCTGCACGGTACGGATATTACCCTTGTCGGCAGCCATCCGTTTTACAAGCCGGCCGTGACTTTCAGCATAAATAAATCCGATGTGGTAACCTCCGTATCCAGTAGTCTTCGGGAAGACACGTTACGACTTTTTGAAGTGAAGAACGATATTCATGTTGTTCCGAACTTTATTGATATGAACAAGTATAAAAAGAAGTTTGAGGACTGCCGCAGGAGCATGATGGCCGACGAAGGGGAAAGAATAATAACCCACATCAGTAACTTCAGGAAAGTAAAACGCATTCAGGATGTGATCAAGGTGTTTTACGAAATACAGAAAAAGGTGCCGGCCAAATTATTGATGATCGGTGAGGGGCCGGAAAAGGAAAAGGCCGAACTTATGAGCGAGGAGTTGGGAATAGCGGAAAAAGCTTTGTATCTTGGTAACAGTAACGAAATTGACCGGATTCTCTGTTTCTCCGACCTGTTCCTGCTTCCTTCCGAAACCGAAAGTTTCGGGCTCGTTGCGCTTGAGGCCATGGCTAATGGTGTCCCGGTAATTTCCAGCAATACCGGAGGGATCCCGGAGGTCAACAAAAACGGGGTAACCGGCTTTCTCAGCGAAGTTGGTGATGTGGCCGATATGGCACGTAATGCCATTAAACTGCTGACCGATGAGAACAAACTGGAAACATTCAAGGAAAATGCCAGGAAAGAAGCCGCTAAGTTCGATATAGAGAATATTGTTCCTCTGTACGAAGAAATATATCAAAAGGCATTTACGGTTGCATGATGAGATAATGCCCCGGTGCCCCCGGAGCCTGCTTTATTCCGAACCAAACCCATATACCATGAAAAAATCGATATTCCTGCTGTTTGTATTTGTCCTGTGTAGCTGGAGCTGTACGGGCCAGGAAGGCAGGACTGTGGATAAGCAGGTTTTGGATAAAGCCTTTGATGTTTTCCGGGAAAAGAGTATTACGGAACATATATTTACGCATAGTGACATCGAACCCCTCATACGCAAACGGGAAGGGAGCAATATTTTTTCTGTCCGTGAACTCGGCACGTCTGTAGAAGGGAGAAGTATCTACCGGTTGCGCTGCGGAAACGGGAAAACAAAGATCATGTTGTGGTCGCAAATGCATGGTAACGAAAGTACGGCAACCATGGCATTGCTGGATATTTTTAATTTTCTGGAAGGCAGGAATGATGATTTTGACGAACTGCGTAGCCATATACTGGAAAATACCACGCTTTATTTCATTCCCATGCTCAATCCGGACGGGGCCGAAAAATTCCGGCGAAGAAACAGTTATGATTTTGATCTCAACCGGGATGCCGTGAGAACTGCCGCCCCGGAATCTGTTATCCTGAGAGAAGCAAGAGCCGAAGAAGAGCCGGATTTCGGTTTCAATCTGCACGACCAGAATATATATTACAATGTTTCCGGAACTTCCAGACCTGCAACTATTTCCGTTTTAGCTCCGGCTTTTAACCGGGAAAGGGAAATAAATGATGTACGGAGACGTGCCATGCAGGTTATTGTGGGAATGAACCGGCTTTTGCAGGAATACATTCCCGGAGGGGTCGGAAAATATGATGATACTTTTGAGCCGCGGGCCTTTGGCGATAATTTCCAGAAATGGGGAACCAGTACCATTCTCATAGAATCCGGAGGATATCCGGATGATCCGGAAAAGCAATTTATACGGAAGTTGAATTTTTCGGTTATTCTTCATGCTCTTTCGGAAATAGCCTCAGGAGATTATGAACAATACCGGACCGAAGATTATTTCCGGATCCCGGATAACGATTCCAAACTCACAGACCTTCTTATCCGTAATGTGGAAGTGACGGGAAGAGAGGGGGAGCATTACCTTACCGATATCAATATCCGCAGAGGAGAAGAAACTCCGCATATTGCTGATCTGGGGGACCTGTCGGTGTTTTACGGGTATGAGGAGCTGGACGCCTCCGGTTATACGTGGATGCCTGGTAAGGTCTATGAAAAGACATATTCCTCGCCCCGTGCCATTAATCCCGACGAAGCGATGTCCCTGCTCCGCAAAGGATATGCTGCAGTTCGTATCAGTTCTTCGGAAAAAGACGAAAAAACAGACCTCCCCTTACTGCTCCTGGGAGAAAAAGAAAATCTGTCCGAAGGCCTGTTTCTAGGGAGACCGGCTTATTTTTTCCTCGTCAAAGATGGCCAACCGGTATATGCCATAGCAGACGGAGAAGTGATAAAGCTATAACATTCTGTCCACCGGCAGGGCCGGTAAGCCACTGATGTGTTCCGGGGTTGATTTGCCGGCGATTTACACCCGGAGCCGGGTAAGGTATCCTGTAAGATGATTTCTTTGAAATACGTAGCCGGACCGGGATGGTATTTTTAACGGAAATTCCCATTACTGTCCATTACGTACCGGCCTCTTTAGTCCCTGTTCCTTTTCTTACCTCCGAAAAGCCGCTTGAAGAACCCTTCTTTTTTCTTTTTTTTCTTTGCTTTTTTCCTGTTTTCCCGTATCTCCTTTTTACGGACTTCATCCGGATTTCCGAAGATTTTTTCTAAGAAAGTATCCTCGCGGATATTGTCACAGTTCAATTCTTCGAGAACAGAAGCCGATGTAGCCGGGAACCGGGCGGCAGTATAAGTGTTATAGGTGGTGTCCCTGCTCATTTTTTGCATGAATTTCGCAAAAACGGGTAATGCGGAGTTAGCCCCCTGTCCCATACTTGTACTGCGAAACCCGATGCGGTGATCGTCTGCTCCGACCCAGGTTACGGTTACGAGGTTCGGAGTAATGCCTACGAACCAGCCGTCTTTGTTGGATTGAGTAGTACCTGTTTTTCCGGCAATGGCATTTTGCAGTTTGTAGGAATATCGTATCCTGGATGCCGTGCCTTCGTTTACCGTGGCCTTCATCATTTCCAGCATCACCTGCCGGGTATGTTCGGAAAATGCAGGTCTGGCTGTCTGTTCCGGCTCGAATTCCACGAGCACGTTACCCTCGTTATCTTCTATACGGGTTATGAAAAACGGCTTTACGGGTCTGCTTTTGTTTACATACGCCGCGTAAGCTCCCGCCATTTCTTCCACACTGATCCCCGCTGTTCCCAGTGCCAATGAAGGGACTTCCGGGAGGGGAGAGACAATCCCCATTCTTTTGGCCATGGCAATAGTATTCGAAATGCCGGCATAGTCCAGTACCTTCACCGCTATGGTGTTTATGGAACGGCTCAGGGCGTATTTAAGGGAGTAGTTTATAAACTCTTCCTCTTCCTTATCCGTGGCATTGGAGGGGCTCCATCCGTCATATTCTTCATAAACTACTTTTTTGGGCGAAAAATAAGAACAGGGGTACAGGCCGTTTTCAAGGGCGGTGGTATACACAATCGGCTTAAAAGTAGAGCCTACCTGCCTTTTGCTCTGCCGTACATGGTCGTATTTGAAATGTTTGTAGTTGATACCCCCGATCCAGGTACGTATTGCGCCGGTATGCGGATCAATACTTATCATTCCCGTATTGAGGAATTTGAGATAATGCACTATGCTGTCTATAGTGCTCCTGTTCGCTATCGTATTTTCTTCCCAGTCAAAGAGCTCTATCTTTCGGGGTTTATTCAGGGAATCCATGATCTTTTTTTCATCCCAGCCCTGCTGTTTCAGGGAAAGATAGGGTTGTGATCTTTTTACGGCTTCTTCTTTTATCCTGGCATTTGCCATCCAGGGAGCCCGTTTGCCGTAACTTTTTTCGAACTGTTGCTGCAGTTTCGAAAGGTGTTCTTTCATGGCCTCTTCGGCTAACGACTGCATTTTGGCATCCAGCGTGGTAAATATCCGAAGCCCGTCCCGGTAAATATCGTATGTCTTGCCTTCGGAATCCGGGTTAGTTTTACACCATGATTCCACTTCCTTCTTTACCTGTTCGCGGAAATAAGGGGCGATACCTTCGTCATGAGAATACGCAGTATACCGCAGTTCGGTCGGAACGGTTTTAAGACTGTCATAAACCTCTTTGTCCAGGTAGTCATATTTGACCATCTGGTGGAGTACGGTATTACGGCGTTCCATACTTTTTTCAGGAAACAACCTGGGATTGTAATAATAGTTGGCCTTGAGCATACCTGCCAGGGTGGCCGCCTCATCTACGGACAGCAGTCTGGCTCTTTTACCGAAGAACTTATAGGAAGCACTTTCTATGCCATAGGTGTTATCGCTAAAGGGCACGGTGTTGAGATACAGGGCCAGGATCTCCTTTTTGTCATATACCTTTTCTATACGCCTGGCTATGATCATTTCACGTAATTTGTTTACCGCAATACCCAGCCTGCCGTAATTTTTTCTTTTGTAAAGGTTTTTTGCCAGTTGCTGGGTAATGGTACTGCCTCCGCCGGAAGAATCGTCACGGAGCAGGATACTTTTAAAGAATACCCGGAAAAAACTGCGGTAATCAATACCGTTATGATCGTAAAAACGAAAATCTTCCGTAGCTATCAGGGCATCTATCATGTTTTCGGGAATATCCTCATACGCGATGGACTGCCTGTCGAACATGTAGTATTTTCCGATGAGTTCCTCCTCCTGTCCGTATACTTCCGACGCTTCGGCCTGTACGATCTCTTCGAGTTCTTTCCTGTCCGGAATATGTCCCCACAGGCCAAAGTAAATACTCCAGTAAAACAATAAAAAAGCCAGGATAAGTCCGCCAATTACCAGGAGGGACCACCGTAACCATTTGGATTTGATCTTTCGCATACGCTAATATATACGCAAAACGAACAATATTAGTATGTCTGTTTGAGATTTTTTTGAATTCCCCGCATAAATTTTGTAGCTGTTTTGCTGAAAACAGCGTTTTTAGCGAAAATTTTCCCCTGATCTTTATCGGGTGAAATTTTCCGGAAGACAAGGGCAGAACCTTTTTTATTTTTGTATTTTGACAGCGATTGTAAAGACAGGTAAAAAACAGCTTATGGTAGACATTACACACAAAATAACAACACTGCGTGCAGCCACGGCACAAGCAGAAGTACAGGTGGGGAAAAAGGAAACGATAGATGCTGTCAGGAAAAACCTGGTGCCTAAGGGAAATGTACTGGAAATGGCAAAAACGGCCGGCCTTTTTGCCGTGAAAAATACCAGCGCGGTGATACCGGACTGCCATCCGTTGCCTATTGAGTACACTGCTGTGGATTACGAGATTGAAGAACGGAAAATACGTATTGTTTTTACGGTAAAAGCCGTATATAAGACCGGGGTGGAAGTAGAGGCCATGCACGGGGCGTCGGTAGTAGCCTTGACCATGTACGATATGCTGAAGCCCATTGATAAGGACATAGAGATAAAACATATTAAACTGTTACATAAAAAAGGAGGGAAATCTTCTTTTGTGAATGAGTTTCCCATACCTCTTCGGGCCGCGGTAGTGGTGTGTTCCGATACGATATCCGCAGGAAAAAAGGAAGACAGGGCCGGGAAAGTGATCGTAGACAAACTGAACCGGTTGGATGTGCAGGTTTCCGCTTATGACATTATTCCCGATGAAACGGATATTATCGAAAACAAAGTACATGAATATGCTAAAAACAATGACTTACTGATCTTTACCGGCGGGACAGGGCTGTCCGGAAGAGATGTCACCCCGGAAGCTCTGTCTCCTCTTCTGGATCGCAGAATACCCGGTGTGGAAGAGGCTATCCGCAATTATGGCCAGCAACGGATGCCATATGCCATGTTGTCCCGAAGCGTAGCCGGAATGGCCGGAAAATGCCTGGTACTGGCATTGCCGGGGTCCACTAACGGGGCCGCAGAATCCATGGATGCCATATTCCCGCACATACTGCACCTTTTCAAGGTGACGGGCGGGCAGCGGCATGACTGAAACGGCCCGGATTTATCCGGATTGTAAGGCTTTCTTTATCAGGGTAAGTGCCCCGGGAGATAATTTCAGTTCCAGTGCGGCTTTCTGGCCGGGGCCGGACATTTTTGTCCAGGTTTTCCGCACGATATCCACAACTTTGTCCTCAGGGTGTTTGGCGGCAAAATCTTTAAAGTAATACTGCAGGAACACCAGGCATACCACATCTTCCAGTACCTGGCTTTCTTCGTCCTTCTTGAGTTGTTTTTTGCGTATGAGCACGGCGACCCGCTCGGTGAAATTGTCTTTAAATCCGAGGTCCTTAAGTATTTCAGTGGTTTTTTCGGCGTGAAATTTTTTCAATGCTTCCCGCCATTTCAGGTAACCTACCCTGTCCATAGGATACGCATTCCTGTCTATTTTCCAGCGGCATATGTGTTGCGCCCTGGCCGCTATTTGAAGTTCCCCGGAGGCATCGGGGTAATAATCCAGCAGTTTTTCCGTCATGCGCCTTGAATAAAGGAGTTCCTTGGGGAATTCTACCCCGCCGATGACTTCTGTATTCGGGTCTTTCGCATTCTCTGCATCTATTTGTGCGATAGCCATTTCAAACTTGGATACGTGTTCCATCTTACATTTTTTGTGGATTGGAAAATACGGTTATAAATGAAAAACAATATACGTTTTTTTCGGATTTTCCCTTTTAAATCGGAGATGCATTTTTACCGGCTTCCCGGAGCAGACTATAAAAATATGAAGGATTCGTTTTTATCTCTGTATAAATACATATATCAACCGGGTATGTTCTCTACAATTTCCTTGAGTTGAAGCAGGTCCATTTCCACAAGCCGGGCATCCTGCTGATACTGTTTTTCGGTCATTCCGGGCAATTGATACAGGCTAAACACTATTTCGCAGCCATCTGCATTGGAAAATACCCGCATGGGATTATACACGGTTTCTCCGGAAGGAAGGGTTACCTCGTGGTCCAGTACGCCAAGATCGTTAGAGGGAACAAAGGCTACCTGCACGGAGCCCATGGGAGATTCTGCAATCCAGACGTCACCTTCTTTGCGGATGGAGCCGCTCAGTCCCGCCGCCCATTTGGGCAGGTTCAGGGGGTCGGAAACAAAATCATAGACGGCTTTCATCGGCTTGTCAATGGATATGCTGATATGTCTGGAAGGTAAGGTCATTTTAATATTTTTTTTGATGATTATCAAAGTTAGCGACTTTTTCAGAGAACGGGAACAAAAGAAATAATAATACCTAAATAGTTGATTTTGTCAACTATTTTATGTTAATTTGTCCTTTATTTAAAACACTCTAATATGGAACAGGCCCTAGTGGATGAGATACGGGCATTCAACCGTTTTTATACCGACATCATAGGTCTCCTCAACCGGAATTTTCTCGACAGTCCGTACTCCCTTGCCGAGATCCGGGTTGTGTATGAGATCTTCCATCAACAAGGAATAATGGCATCGGAGATCATGGACAGTATGCACATAGATAAAAGTTACCTGAGCCGTATCCTGAAAAAACTGGAAAAGGACGGGCTGGTGACCAGGGAGAAGTCCGGAGAAGACGGACGGGCTTACCTGCTGTTCCTGACAGAAACGGGGAAGACCGAATTTAACCGGTTAAACCGGGCTTCAGACAGGCAGGTTGTGAGATTGCTGGAACCATTATCGGGAAAAGAAAAGGAACGGTTAGTAGAACTAATGAAAAATATAAAACGGATATTAACTCCGGAAACATAAAATAAGCATGCGAAATATCGTAAACCCGCCAAAGATTAATATAAGGACCGATTTGCGTCCGGGAGACCTTGGCTATGTGGCCTGCCTGCACGGCAGAATATATAACGAAGAATGTGGTTATGGCCGCGGATTTGAAAGCTATGTCCTGGAGGGACTGGCAGCGTTTTTACGGGAATATGATCCGTCCAGGGACCGGGCGTGGGTATGTGAGGACGGAAGTCAGATCGTGGGATTTCTGTCCGGAGTACACCGCGATCATGCGATACAACTGCGTTACTTTATTCTGTTACCTGAATATCGCGGTTTCGGATTGGGAAAAAAACTTATGCAGTCTTTTATAGCATATATGAAGGAAATCAAATGTTCCCGGGCCTATCTCTGGACCACAAGAGAACAGGAAACGGCCATAGCTCTGTATGAAAGATTTGGTTTCCGGCTCCGCGAAGAAGTGCCTTCCGAATCATTTGACAAGGTCTTGGTGGAGCAGCGCTACGATATGGAACTGTAAAAAAATGCACAGGATTGCACAATGACAATCCTGTGCTTAAATATTAATTCTTTCTGAAGAATGCCCGGTCTACCGAGTACTTTCCTCCTCCGAGAATAAAGACCACGATACTTAAAAGCAGAAAAACGAAGGCGATGGCCTTGGTGTCGAAAGGATCGTTTGCATGCGCTATAAAATAGGCAACACACATGGTAATGAAGATCGGAATTACGGCAAACCGTGTAAACAGCCCTATGGTGATCAGAATACCGCAAAAGAATTCTGCAAAAATCACCAGGATCAGGGATAATTCCGAACCAATCCCTATAATATCTCCGAACATGGGAAGAATATCGTTATAAGACATTAGTTTCATATAGCCGTAACGGATAAAGAGCCCTCCGAAAATGAGCCGCAGGAGTAGTGTAGCGACATCTGTGTTCAGGGAACGATAGTCAAGAAATTTTTTCATATTTGTCTGGTTTGGTTAACATTATGTTGGATAAATGTAGAAATTATTTTTCTATTATACACAGATAGAGAAGAATACGTAGAAAATAAATTCATTTCAAAGGCTATATTATTGTCCTGGCGATGGAATCCGTACAATAATATCCTGTTTTCGGATTATAATACTCCCCGGAATAGATATATTTATCCCTGATTTCAAAATAATATTAGTAAATAGATAATTAAGGAGCCTCATTATTTTTAATTTGTAAAATATTAACAATATTTACAGGGTTCTTTTTGAAGAATGATTTGCTTCTCCTGACGAAGCGGGTTTGTAGCGAATGTTGTACACTAATAGATATGGGCCGTATTTTTCTCCTCCTTTTTACCGTGTTTTTTTTGCCGTTGTCCGTAACGTCCCAGAATGACGTATATACTTTCCGCCATTTGTCTACTGCGGACGGATTGTCCCAGAGCTCCGTAATTGCCATAAAGCAGGATAGGCTGGGACAGATGTGGTTTGGGACACGCGACGGGCTTAACAAATACGACGGTACCAGTTTTACGGTTTACCGAAATATGCCGGAAGATTCCCTGTCTATTAGCAACAGTGATATTCTTTCCCTGGAAGAAGACCGTTCCGGTAATATCTGGGTAGGAACATATAACGGGCTCAACCGGTACGACCCCCGGAAAGACCTATTTACACGATATTTTCATACCAATTCCCCGCATTCCCTGAGCAATAATATGGTATTGTGTATCAGGGAACTTGCCAGCGGGGAAATCTGGATGGGTACGGCCCACGGTATTTCCTTATATGATCCGGAAGAAGACAGTTTTATTACCGTTTCCGCTACGCCTGGCGAACCGCGTAGTTTGCCGGATAATTTTATATCTGCCGTACTGGAAACTGCAAACGGAGATATCTGGATAGGGACTTCCCGGGGAATTTGCAGGCTTTTAAAAAGAGAGGGAAATCTTTTTTATTTCAAATCGTACAAGGCTTCGGATGGTGCGGAGCTATACGTCCGGGATATGGTAGAAGACCCGGAGGGGGATATCTGGATAGGGACCAAAGATAACGGATTGTATAAGCTTTATACTGCGACCGGTAAAGTCCGGCCATTTTCCGGAGACGGGGCGGATGGAAAAATAGACAAAGATGTCCGGACACTTACCATAGACAGGGACGGCGTATTGTGGGCCGGGACGTATAACGGAATAAATACGATAGCGCCGGATGGTGCCGTCCGGAAAATTCTGAACCGGCCCGGGAAGATGTCCGGTCTTAGCAGGAATACCGTAAAATCCGTATATACCGATAAAAAAGGTTCTGTATGGATAGGAGCTTATTATGGCGGGATCAACATCTGGGATAAAGCAAATGTTAATTTTACCAATTATCGCCGTACAACAGAACCCAATAGCCTCGGATATGACGTAGTGAGCTCCATTGAAGGGGACAGGCAGGGGAACCTCTATTTCGGGACCGAAGGAGGAGGAATAACCGTCAGAAATGCTGAAACCGGAAAAGTGGATTATCTACAGGTCCATAACGGATTGCCGGGGAATAATATAAAATCCATGTACCTTACGGGAGAAGAGCAATTGTGGATAGGGACTTTCAATGCCGGGATTGCAGTCTATGATACCCGGATCGGAAAATTTACAGAAAATGTACTGCCCGGGCCATTCCGGGATTTTCTGGACCGGGTGGGGATTTATGCCATAGAAAAAAGCGATACGGATACCTTCTGGCTGGGGACTTTCGGCAAAGGGCTGGTAAGATATGACAGTAATAATAAAGCCTTTTTTGTCCTCAGGCATGATCCGGAAGATCTTAATTCCATATCCAGCGACCAGATAAGGACCATCCTGGCAGATGCTGATACTATTTGGGCCGGAACGCCACGGGGGCTCAACCGGCTTGTTTTTGATAAAAAGAACCCGGGCACCCCGGAAATAAAGCATTTCTTTTACGACCCGGAAAAACTGTCGGGCGATGATATCCTTACTGTTTTTAAAGACAGTAAGAAACATGTATGGGTAGGGACAAAGTCGAGAGGGTTGTTCCGGTGGGACGGAAATACCTTCACCAATGAGCAATTGCGGACGGATAATCAGTATATAACCGCAATACATGGCATTATAGAAGACGAAAAAGGGGATCTCTGGATCAGTTCCAACCAGGGGATCGTAAAATACGGTCCCCGAACCGGTATAACAAAGCTGTATAACCAGAAAGACGGGCTGGTAAGTAATGAATTTAATGATAATGCCTGCCTGAGGCTGGCTTCGGGAAAGATATATTTCGGCGGCCCTATGGGAGTGTCCTCTTTTGATCCGGCTGAAATAGCGGTCAATGCCTATACCCCCCGGGTCATACTTACCGATTTCAAGGTCCGGAACGAATCGGTAAACAACAATCAGGAAGGCGAAATACTGGAAAAGAGCATTAGTTATACCCGGGCACTGACCCTGAATTATGACAAGGCCAATTTTTCCATCCATTTTGCCATTCCCAATTTCATAAACGCTACGAATAACCAGTATGCCTACCGCCTTATAGGTCTTGATGATCAATGGAATACCACGTTCGCTACGGAAGCTTCCTATACGATACAGAAACCGGGTACATACCGCTTTGAAGTAAAAGGGGCCAATAACGACGGAGTATGGAACGAAACCCCGACAGTATTGGAAATTACCGTTCGCCCGGCTCCCTGGAGGAGCTGGTGGGCTTTTACACTCTATGCCCTGCTGATTGTGCTGGCACTTTACGGGTTAATACGGATTATGAAGTCCAAAGCCAGGCTCCGGCATGAGCTGGAGCTGGAGCATCTGGAAAGGGAAAGGGTCAAAGAAATAAACCGCACCAAGTTGCAGTTCTTTACTAATATTTCTCATGAATTCCGTACCCCCCTGACCCTCATACTCGGACCGCTGCAACAACTTTTGTCCGATTATAAGGGCAGCAATAAAATGTACAAAAAATTATTGGTCATAGAGAGCAGTGCCAATCATTTGCTGCAACTCATCAACAGGTTGATGGATTTCCGGAAACTGGAAAGCGAACGGTACAGACTGCAATCGGCCGAAGGGAATATCGTTAAGTTCCTCCGGGAAATATACCTTTCCTTTACCGAGTATGCCAAAGCCGGAAATTACATCTATACCTTTGAAACTCCGGACGAGGAAATACTGGTATATTACGACAGGAATAAACTGGAACACGTATTTTATAATCTCCTATCCAATGCTTTCCGGTATACGCCCAATGGCGGGGAAATAAAATTGAAAGTGGGAAGGGGAAACAAAAATCTTATCGTAGAAGTAAAAGATTCCGGCATCGGGATACCCGACGCCTATATAGACAGGATTTTCGACCGTTTCTTTGAAATAGGAAGGCCCGGCAAACCGGAAAACTATAACAAAGGAACAGGTATAGGCCTTTCCCTCGCAAAGAGTAACGTAGAATTGCACAAGGGAAATATTTCCGTAAAGAACCGTAAATCGGGGGGAGCCGTATTTAAAGTAAAATTACCTCTGGGTAAAGAACATCTTTCCGGAGAAGAGATATTGACCGATTTCAAATTCAGTGACGATATTTCCCTGTATACCGGCCAGTCCGAAAAGATCGAATGGCAGGAAGAACAGGAAGTGCACGATCTGGTAACGGATGAGTCCAAAAACACCGTGATGATCGTTGAGGATAATGCCGCCCTGCGTGCTTTCATCGTTAATCTTATTCGTAAGGACTATAATGTCATAGAAGCGGAAAATGGCAAAGTGGCCATGAAAAAGGCGCTTAAATATATTCCGGACCTCATTGTGAGCGATGTCATTATGCCCGAAATGGTAGGTACGGAACTCTGTGCCAGCCTTAAGGAAAATCTTAAAACCAGTCATATCCCCGTCATTTTGTTAACATCCAGGACCTCTCTCGTGTATAAATTCGAAGGCCTGGAAAGCGGTGCGGACGATTATATCAGCAAGCCTTTTAATGTAAAGGAGTTTCTGCTGCGAATCCGTAACCTGCTGGAATCCACCCAGCGCCTGAAAAAGAAATTTTCCAGCGAGGACCACCTTACCCCGTCAGAAATTACCGTCTCCTCCATGGACGAACAACTGCTCAAAAAAGCCCTGCGGATCGTTGAAGATAATATTTCAGACGAACAATTCGATATCCCTGCTTTCTGTACCGAACTCGGGGTAAGCCGTACCATGCTGTTTACCAAAATCAAGGCATGGACCAATTTTACACCTAACGAATTTATCCGGGAGATCCGTTTAAAAAGGGCGGCCCAGTTGCTCGAACAGGATAAACTCAATATTTCACAGGTAGGGTATAAAGTAGGATTTCGCAATCCGAAATACTTTGCAAGGTGCTTCCGTAAAAAATTCGGGATGACCCCAACCGAATACATAGACAGATTTTCGGCGGATTACGTAGAATAATAATTTTTCCTGTAAATAAGCTTTCCCCGGAGGGTGTACCGGATCTTTGTACACCCATTTTCGAACTTTTACATCTTTCCCTATTTCTACTTTTGAAGCATGAAAAACGGAAAATCCGGTATCCGGTCGGCAGAACTGGCCCTCATGGCATTGATTGTGATCATGGGACTGTTGATCATATATCTCAGTTGAAGCGTATCCGGAATGATGTACGATGAGACCGACCGGAACTTTTCATAGTGTATAGAGAATCCAGCAAATAAAATCCTAATTAAACTTTACTCATGGCCCGATCATTTCTCGTTTTTGCCATTATTACCTTTTTTACCAGTACCGGAAATTATGCCCAGGACAGTACTTCCGTCAGGATCAGTGAGGGGTGGGAATTCCTCAAGGGCGACCTCGGAGGGATCTGGGAAGCCGTAAGACCCGCAGAGAAAGGAAGTCCCGAAGCAGTTCCTGTTTGGGAAACCGTATCCCTGCCACATAGTTTTAATGCGGAAGATGCCGTAGACCCGGATGTCAATTATTACCAGGGCCCCGGATGGTACCGAACACAACTGGAAATAGATAATCCTTTTCCCGGCGGGCGTATATTGCTCCGTTTCGAAGGTGCCGGGCAAAAAACAGAAGTGTATGTATACACCACCAGGGTAGGAGAACATGTCGGTGGGTATGACGAATGGACAGTAGATATTACCGAAGCCGTGGAGGCCTTCCGGAAAACTGCTGATTACGGGTCCCGTTTTGAGGGAAGGGTCCCGGTGGCGATACGGTGCGACAATTCCAGGGACCTGGAAATGATACCTTCCGATATGTCCGATTTTAATCTCTACGGAGGCATTTACAGGTACCTGAACCTGGTGTATGCCCCTGAAGTGTCCGCCGAAAATATCTTTGTCCGTGCGGAAACCGATGTAAAGGGAAAGCTGGGGAAACTGGATATCAGGGCCCGGTTTCACGATCCCCTGAAGGTTAACGAAGCAACCGTACATATCCGGCTTCTCGATCCCAGTGGGAAACATATCGGGAAGTATGAAAAAAAACTGGAAGGGCTGGCGGGAAAAGTACCATTATGGGAAACTGTCGTTAAAAAACCGGAACTCTGGTCCCCCGGAAGTCCTAACCTCTATACCGTGGAAGTAGAGGTGGAAACAAAGGGAGGAACAGCACGTTATTCGGAAAAGGCAGGTTTTCGCCATTTTGAGTTTGTTGAAAAAGGACCTTTCCGGTTAAACGGAGAACGACTGTTACTGCGCGGAACACATCGGCACGAAGACCATGCCGGAGTGGCCAATGCCATGACCGACGAACAGATGCGGGAGGAAATGTTGCTGATGAAGGAAATGGGGATCAATTTTATACGTCTCGGTCACTACCAGCAATCCCGTACCATTCTTAACCTGTGCGACAGTCTGGGTATTCTTGTCTGGGAAGAGATCCCCTGGTGCCGTGGCGGACTTGGAGGCGATATCTATAAAGAACAGGCCAGGCGCATGCTGACCAATATGATCGAACAGCATTATAATCACCCCTCCGTGATCATCTGGGGATTGGGGAATGAAAATGACTGGCCCGGCGATTTCGCCGAATTCGATAAAGCAGCTATCCGCGGTTTTATGTCCGAACTCAACGATCTTTCCCATACACTCGACCCGTCGCGAAAAACAGCTATACGGCGTTGTGATTTCTGTAAGGATATTGTAGATGTTTATTCTCCGTCCATCTGGGCCGGATGGTATCGCGGTATCTATACGGAATACAAACAGGTGAGCAGGAAAGAATTCGAAAAGGTAAACCATTTTCTTCATGTGGAATGGGGCGGCGACAGCCATGCACGGAGACATTCGGAAAACCCGGATAAAATACTGGGGAGGATAACTACCGGAGAAGGAGCCGACGAAAGACAAGGAGATGCTTCACTTTACGGGGGGACGGCAAGGGTTTCCAAAGACGGGGACTGGAGTGAAAGCTATATATGCAACCTCATAGACTGGCACTTAAAAGAGCAGGAAACCATGCCCTGGCTTACCGGAACGGCTTACTGGCCCTTCAAGGATTTTTCCACACCCTTAAGACCGGAGAACCCCGTACCCTACGTGAACCAGAAGGGGGTCGTAGAACGGGATTTTACCAAAAAAGAGGCTTTCTATGTCTTTCAGTCTTACTGGACCGATATACCTATGGCTCATATTTACGGACATTCCTGGCCCGTACGCTGGGGCGATGAAGGAGAACAGAAAATGATAAAGGTATATTCTAACTGTGATGAGGCCGAACTCTTTGTCAACGGAAAGAGCCGGGGGATAAAAAAAAGGAATTCCCGCGATTTTCCCGCAGCCGGATTACGATGGATGGTAGTCCCCGAACCCGGAAAGAACGAGGTGAAAGTAATAGCCCGCAAGGGCAGACAAACAGTTACGGACAGCGTTTCGTTCCGTTATCAGACAGCAAAATGGAAAGCCCCGGCACGTATGGAACTCACCATCGAAAAAGAAGAGAATGATACGGTAACGGTTGGCGTCCGTGTATATGACAAAGACGGAATAGCCTGTCTCGATGCAAGGAACTTTGTACGCTTTTCGCTTACCGGGGACGGAAAACTCCTGGATAACCGCGGTACTTCGGCCGGTTCGCGCAAGGTACAGTTATACAACGGCAGGGCTGTGATAAACGTCCGGAAGCATGGAGGGCGTAGCGTGATTAGTGTAAAAGCTGAAGGAATCCCGACAGCATTTCTCGATCTCAAAGGTGAAGCGGAATGATCGGCCTGTATAAACATATCGGCAATAAGAAGTACCCGGTAAAGTCATATGGAGGACCTGTAGCAAAAAGCGCACGGGTTTTCCCGGTCCTGTGGATACTGCTGGTTATAACAGCGTGTTCGGGAGAAAAGAATGCGGATTATTATGAAGAGGCAAAACAGGTCCTTCACGATCAGGTACTGGAGGAAGCGGAACGTGCAAAAGAAATGGAGCCGGTGACGGTAACGTCGGAAATCTCGCCGCGGAGTGCAGGCTGGAAAAATGATTTTTACTCCGAAGGGGATTACTGGTGGCCGGACCCGGAAAACCCGGATGGGCCGTACATCCAAAAAGACGGACTTACCAATCCGGATAATTTTGTGGCCCACCGGAAAGCCATGATCCGTTTCAGCCGGATTATCGGTGCCCTGGCTTCTGCCTATAAGATTACCGGAGAAGATGATTATGTAAAATATGCCGTACCCCATCTGCGGGCGTGGTTTGCAGATAAGAAAACCCGTATGAGCCCGCACCTGAAATGTGCGCAAGCCATTCAGGGGAGGGTTACCGGACGCGGTATAGGTATTATTGACGGGATACAGCTTATGGAAGTGGCCCGGGGAATGCAGTGTATGGAACGATCGGAGATGATGGACAGTGATGTTCTTGCTGCTGCCAGGCAGTGGTTCGCAGATTACCTGCAATGGCTTACGACCCACCCTTACGGGAAAGAGGAAATGGGAAAAGAAAATAATCACGGGACCTGCTGGGTTATGCAGGCTGCATGTTTTGCCAGCTTTACGGAAAATGAAGAGCTGCTGGATTTTTGCAGGAAACGCTATAAAGAGATATTGCTTCCGGGGCAGATGGCAGAAGACGGTAGTTTTCCCTGTGAAATCGGCCGGACAAAAGCTTACGGATATTCTCTTTTCAATCTCGATGCCATGGTTATGGTATGTCTCATATTATCCGGGTCCGGCGATGACCTTTGGCATTACCAGACACCTGACGGGAGGTCTGTACGGAAAGGGATCGAATACCTGTACCCGTTTGTCGCCGACAAATCCCGCTGGTATCTCGAACCCGATACCATGTATTGGGACGAATGGCCCGTGGCGCATCCGTTCCTCGTTTTCGGGGCGGAAGAATTCCGCCGGAAAGAATGGCTGGATACCTGGAAAAAACTGGATCACAACCCCCGGGTTGATGAAGTAATACGTAACCTTCCCGTTCGTCACCCCCTGCTGTGGTTTGATAACTGACCCGAGGACGGAAGTTTTTCCGTGCCCTTAAAAACTGTTCCGTATGAATGTTTGTATACCCATTTTCGAACTTTTACGTCTGACCGGATACCTAATTTTGGAAGGCTGAAAGAAAAAAGAATACAGGAAGTGCTTTCGGGAACGGTGAATATCCTGTTTAATAGTAAAAACCAATCAAAACCAAAACACATGATAATAAGTAAGAAAGGGAAGTATGTCTTCGGATTTTTATTGCTTGCATGCACTGCCCTGACGGCGCAGGAACGAAAAATAACCGGTACGGTAACCGGTTCTTCAGATGGCCAGCCGCTACCGGGGGTGAACGTGGTGATAGAAGGATCCACCACAGGGGTCACTACGGACTGGGACGGGCTTTACGAGATCACTGTTCCGGACGGTACGGCCGTGCTTAAATTCAGTTATATCGGGTTTATTACCAAAGAGATTACCGCAGGAAACCGGCAGCAAATAGATGTGGTGCTGGAAGAAGATGTCAGTAAACTGGATGAGGTAGTTGTTATCGGTTACGGTTCCCAGAAAAAAAGCGATATTACCGGGGCGGTGTCCTCCGTGAAAGCGGAAGAACTGGCAGCCTACCCGGCCTTAAGTGCTGAGCAGGCTTTGCAGGGACGTGCTGCCGGGGTGGCCGTGCAGTCGAATAACGGCGGAGAGCCGGGAGCTCCCGTTAAAATACGTATACGCGGCGGAACATCAATCAATGCCAGCAGCGATGCGCTTATTGTAGTGGACGGGTTCGTGGGAGGCTCTATGCCTCCTCCCGAAGATATAGCCTCCATGGAAATACTCAAAGATGCTTCTGCAACCGCTATTTACGGTTCGCGCGGATCGAACGGGGTGATACTGGTAACGACCAAAAAAGGAAAACCGGGGAAAGTTTCCATAGAACTGAATTCCACGTATTCCGTCCAGGAGATCAGCAACAGGATAGATCTTCTGGACGCCGATCAGTTTGCGGCATACCGGGCTTCGTACAATGATAATTACACGAGAGGCCCGGCCGATACCGACTGGCAGGATCAGATATACCATACCGGGAGTATAGCAAGTCATCAGCTTTCCTTTTCAGGGGGGAGCGATACGGCCCGGTATTATATATCCGGGACCTTCTACGACCAGGAAGGTATTATTATTAATTCCGATCTTCAGCGTTTTTCCTTTTTGAGTAATGTAGACCTGGATGTAACGGACAACCTCCAGGTAGGCCTCAATATGTTCGGCAGGAGGAATACGGCAAACGGAATTATCACACAGGTAGCTTCCGGGGGTGCGGGGGCGGCAGGAGTAGTATCTTCCGCTTACCGGTTTGCCCCGGACCTGGGTATTTATGATGCCAATGGCGATTATACCATAAATTCACTCGGTGATGATATTGACAATCCTGTGGCCACCGCCCTGGAAAATGTGAACGAGAGGATTTCGGACCTCTACAGGGCCAATTTTTATGCAGATTATACTATCCTGGAAGGCCTGTCATTCAAAACGACATTCGGCTACAGTACGTCCAACAGTACCACCGGTACTTTTCGCCCTACTACCCTTATCGCGGGGGCGGGTGTTGGTGGTGAAGCTACCATACGTAATTCCAGGTCTACCAATCTGTTGTCAGAAAACTACCTGACCTATAAAAAAGATATCGGTGAAGGCTCTTTAACGGTAATGGGAGGGTATTCCTATCAGAAAAACAAATCGGAAGGATCATTTGCAGGGGCCAGGGGATTTGTGTCCAATTCCGTCTCTTACAGAAACCTGGACGGGGGCTCCGTTTACCTGCAACCCGAATCCTCACTTTCCGAAAGGGAACTGGTCTCCGTGTTCGGCAGGGTGAATTTTGAATATGACGACCGGTATATGCTGACGTTTACCGGGCGTCGTGACGGGTCTTCCGCATTCAGTAAAAACAACAAATACGCATTTTTTCCTTCCGGGGCCATTGGCTGGAACATGGCTAACGAAGAATTTTTGAAAGAAAGCAGTGTGATTTCCAACTGGAAATGGCGTGCGAGTTACGGGGTCACCGGAAATCCATCCATCCCGGCATATGGTACCCTGGCCAGGTTTTCGGAGATCTATTCCGTTATAGGTGACAACCTGGTGAACGGAGTGGCTGTAACGGTATTGGCCAACGATAACCTGAAATGGGAGTCGTCTTACCAGACCAACCTGGGAGTGGATATAGGTTTGCTGGATAATCGCCTGAACCTTACGGTGGATTATTACAACATAGAGACGCGCGATCTTTTGTTTGCGCGCCCCTTGCCCGAGTATATCGGGCTGGCTAACCCTTTCCAGATTCAGAATATTGGAGTTTTGGAAAATAAGGGATTAGAGGTAACGATATCTTCCAGGAATATTTCCGGTGAAAATTTTAGCTGGAATACGGATTTCAACTTTTCCATGAACAGGAACAAGGTGAAAAAATTGCCGGATGGTGAAGACATTCTTATCGATTCCTCCCCGGGGCATTTCCTGCAAAGCGATTCGCAGATACTAAGGGAAGGAGAACCTGTAGGGTCCTTTTTCGGATATATTTACGACGGTGTCATTCAGGAAGGGCAGGAAGTCCCGCAGGGATTCGAAAACCAGCCCGGGGGTGAACTGTTCCGGGATATTAACGGAAGAGATGCCAACGGCGATCTTACCGGGATGCCGGACGGCATGATCAATTCGGATGACAAGACCATTATCGGGGATCCCAATCCGGATTTTATTACCAGTCTCAATAATACCTTTACGTATAAGAATTTCGACCTGAACGTATTCTTTCAGGCTTCCGTAGGAGGTGATGTCCTCAATTACACACTTCTGGAGCTGGCCTCGGGAGATTCCAATGCCACCACCGAAGCACTGAAGGCCTGGACGCCCGAAAATACGGACACCAATGTGCCGGCAGCTGCCGTACGGGAAAAAAGGATAACGTCCAGGTTTGTCTATGACGGTAGTTATGTACGCCTGAAAAATCTTTCCCTGGGCTATTCCCTTCCGGAGAAGATACTGGAAAAACTGGGATTTCAGAAGATACGGTTCTTTGTGAGCGGTCAGAACCTGCTCACCTTTACGGATTACCCCGGTGCTGACCCGGAAGTTAACTACAGGAATGACAACGATGAAAGGGGCAATACCTTCCTGGGGCTGGATTACGGCAGTTACCCCAATGTCCGGTCGTTGACCATGGGAGTGAATGTAAAATTTTAACAGATTCAAAAAGGTATTAAGACATGAAAATAAATATATATAAAACACTGTGGTGTATTGGGTTGGTATCCCTGTTTGCAGGATGTTCCGACCTCGAAGAAAAACCTGTGGGGATACTTGCACCGGAAACATTTTTCCGGACAACGGAAGACCTTCAGGCTGCCGTTAACGGAAGTTTTGCCTACATGGCTTCGGAAGAATATTGGGGAAGAAAATTAACTACGGCCCTGCTATTACGGGGAGATCTTGCGGATATCGGAGATCTCGGAACCTCCGCAATGCGGGTAGATGTCAATAATTTTGAAATGAATGATGCCAATGGTATGGTAGCCAGTTTCTGGCCGCGTTCCTATGCCATCATCGGTGCTGCAAACCAGGCTATTGCCGGTGCCGGGCAGATAGATGACGAGCCGGAAAAGGTAAATGCCATTGCCGCACAGGCCTGTTTTTCAAGAGCCTTCGCCTATTATCACCTTGTCCGGATGTTCGGGGATATCCCTTACATTGATTTTGCCGTTTCCGATGTTTCCGATGTGGATGATATTTCCAAAACACCGGAAGCGGAGGTGTATGCAAAGATCATTGCCGATCTCGAATTTGCCAAAAAATGGCTTCCGGACGAACAACCTTACAGGTCCCTGCCATCAAAAGCTACGGCTACGGCTTATCTTGCTTCCGTATATCTTACCTTGGGAGAATACAGGAAAGCATATGACGAGGCGAAATTTGTCATCGATAATGCAGGTACTTTCGGCCTTTCCCTGGATGCGGATTTCCAGGACCTGTTCAATGCCGATAAAGCGCCCGGGCTTCGGGAACCCCTTTTTACCATTGATTTCATAGGACAGAATGCCGACGGAAATCTTGGGACGGATTACCTTGCTTCTATGACAGGAATACGTGAAGATGAGACCGGTAGGGCAATCGGAGGAGGGTGGACCGTAGCGGTACCACAATTGAAAGTATTTGAGGAGTGGGACGAAAAGGACTATCGGAGGGCAGTGAGTTTTGATACCATTGCCGTGTTCAACGGGGAGACTATGCCTTATACGGTTTTTGCCAATTTTTCCGACAGGGGGGTCAACCGTCCGCATATTGCCAAATATTACCGTTATCCGGGACTGGCAGGGAGCAACGGGCGCCAATCCAGCCATAACTATATAGCCATGCGTTATGCAGAGGTATTGTTAATAGCGGCGGAAGCACTTAATGAAATAAACCCGGGATCTTCGGAAGCCACAGGCTATCTCAACAGGCTTCGGGAAAGAGCGAGAAATCGCGCAGGGGTTCTCTCCGCTTACCCGGAAGATGTACCGGGTGGTCTGTCGCAGGACCAGTTCAGGGATACGGTGATCCGGGAAAGACGGATTGAACTTGCTTTTGAATTTAAACGCTGGTATGATATCAAGAGATTGCGGATCGGGGAAGAAGCGTTCGGCCCCGATGGCCTTGAACCACAACCGAATTTCGATCCGGCCAGGGATTATTTGTTTCCGCTGCCCGGTGATGAACTGGCCAGGAATCCGAACCTGCAACCTAATAACCCCGGTTATTAGGGATAATCAGGATCTTTAGCCAAAACAAAAATCCGACCCTTACTTCGCATTAATACAAGATTAGTTAGTTTGATGATACTTACCCGGGAGGCCTGTTTTAAGTTTGGCATGAAGGCTTCCCGGTAAGTTATTTACGAATTCCCCGATTCGGAAAGATCCATGGCTGATATAACGTTCTTTTCCCCGTTTCGGGCAAGATAAGAGGTTATGATCTGCTGAATATCCCTGTTGTACTTTTGGGGCGTGATGAAATCACGGAAGTTTTCATAATATTCTATGCGCTCTTCTTCCGGAATAAACCCGTACCCGGCATAATTTCCGTTCCGTACCTCAATGAGGGCTTTTTCATCGGGAGTTCTCCCTTTTTCCACAATAAGAAAATTCTCCTGAAGGTCCCGGATGTCCCGTATGGCCTGTTCAACACGTTTATTATAAGTCTCCGGGCTTTCCTCTCCCCGGCATATGCCCCTGCAATTTTTTAGTTTATAATGAGAGCAGTGGGGTACATTGGTCTGCAATTGGGTGAATTTCGGGCAAAGATCATATGCCTCACATATTTGTTCAAGGAAAGCAAGGCATTCCGTAACGATGTAAAAAACCCTGAGCGGGCCGGGGACCAGCTTGAGCTGGTTATAACCGAGATGGAATATACCTTTGCGGTCCGTATAAGCCATAATACCGTAACCTTTTACCGGTTTTTTCTGGGCGGTATTGAATTTCGGGAAGTATTGTCTGATCTGCGTGGATTCCCGGATAAGGGCGAGTAGTTCGCTCCCGGTCTCCTCACAGTCGATATGTGCGGTTTCTCTCGCCAGGGCAATTTCCCGGGATGTTTTATCGTAAAAATGACCAAGGACCCTTTTTTTGATGTTAATGGCTTTTCCCACATAGATAATGGTATCCCTTTCATCCATAAAATAATACACCCCCGGTGTTTCGGGCAATTTGTCAAATACGTTTTTCGGAAGCAGCGGGGGAAGTGTTATTTCCCCCGAGCGCGGATTTAACTGTTTGGTAAAGATGCCCTGCGTATCGTTTTGAAGCAATTTCTCGAAAAGGATCACAGTGGCATCCGTATCTCCCTTGGCCCGGTGCCTGTCTTGTATGGGAATATTAAGATGACTGCACAATTTTCCCAGGCTGTACGATTTCAGTCCGGGGAATATTTGTCTGGACAGCCGTACCGTACACAGTTTCTTTCTTCGGAATTCCCCGCCGTTCCTTTGAAATTCTTTGCGGATGACATTGTAATCAAAACTTACATTATGCGCTACGAATATCCTGTCTTGTGTGAGCCGGAGTACGGTATCGGCAATATCCGCAAAGACCGGGGCATCCATAACCATATCATTGTCAATGCCCGTTAAGCCGGTTACATAAGGAGAGATCGGAACTTCGGGATTGACAAGACTATGAAATTCCTCCACCAGCGTATTGCCATCATGTATGGCAACGGCTATTTCGGTAATCCTGTTGGCATTTCCACCGAGACCGGTGGTTTCCACATCGACAATGGCATACATCTGATCGTTTTTTTGGGAGGCTATAAAGATACCAAAAAAACATGTTTCGGTGAGGGCATATATCCTTAACGATGGGAAATATCTATTCCATAGGCTCTCCGCGGATGCTGTTGAAAAAATCGTAGGCCTTTTCTATCTGTTTTTTATCGGCATGTCCGAATTCATCTTTGGTAATGCCATAGACTTTTTGAAGGGAATCGAGGGTTACCTTCAATTGTTCCCGGATGTTGCGGTATCTTGTACTATCATAGATATTGTTGTTTTCGCCCGGATCGGTTTCCAGGTCGTACATTTCCCAGGAGTCGATATCGTCATAGAAGTGCATGAGTTTATAGCGGTCTGTGCGTACCCCGTAATGTTTTTTTACCATATGAAAGTCCGGATAGCCGTAATAGTGGTAGTAAATGGCATTCCGGAAATCTTCCTGACCGGTACGTCCTTCGAGAAGGGGGCGGAAAGATTTACCCTGAAGGTCATCCGGTATGGGAGCTCCTGCAAAATCGAGCAGGGTAGAGGCAAAATCGAGGTTTTGGGTAAGGGCGCGGATATTTGTCCTTTCGGATATATGCGCGGGATATTGCATAAGCAATGGCATGCGAAGTGATTCTTCATACATAAAACGTTTGTCAAACCAGCCGTGTTCTCCCAGGTAGAATCCCTGATCTGAAGTATAGATGACGATAGTGTTTTCCTCCAGGTTATTTTCTTCGAGGTAATCCAAAACGCGGCCTACGCTTTCGTCTACCGAGGCTATGGTAGCCATATAATCCTGTAAATAACGCTGTGCTTTCCACTCGGCCATAGCCTTTCCGGTTAAGTCGGCACGGTGCATAGCGTCGTTTTTCGGCAGATAAATGCTGTCCCAGGTTTTGCGTTGTTCCGGAGACATGCGGTCAAAATCAGTGGTCCAGGGATTACTGGCCAGTTCCGTACTTCCTTCGGCAACACTCATTTTAAGGTCATGGCCTTCGTACATATCCTTGTAAACCGTCATTAACTGTTGCTGTGCGGCAAGTTGTCCTTCGTGTTTGGAAAAATAATTGTCGGGCAACGGAAATTTAACCGAGTCGTACATAGCCGCATGGCGTAGTGCGGGCATCCAGTTGCGGTGCGGCGCCTTATGATGCATCATAACAAAGAAAGGCCGGTCTTCTTTTGCATTTTTCTCCAGCCAGGAAATGGTTTTATCCGTGATAAGGTCGGTGGCGTAACCTGGTGTAACAGCGGTATCCCGCCCGTGGATGAATTCCGGGTTGTAATAATTTCCCTGGTCATTGAGGATATCCCAGTAATCGAATCCTGTAGGAGCACCGTGTAAATGCCATTTGCCGATCATCGCGGTCCGGTAACCTTCTTTTTTAAGATATTTCGGTAAGGTGGGTTGGCTTCCGTCAAATTTTTCCCCGTTTTTGCGAAAACCGTTCTTATGGCTGTGTTTCCCGGTAAGGATTACCGCACGACTGGGACCGCAAATGGAATTGGTGCAAAAATTGTTGCGGAAAATAGCCCCGTTTCGTGCAATCCGGTCAATATTGGGGGTAGGGGCTATCTGTCCTATGGGATGACCATAGGCACTAATGGCTTGTTGTGCATGGTCGTCAGCCATGATAAAAATAATGTTCGGCTTTTTGGCCTCAGGTGTCTCTTTTTCCTGCTCCTTGTTTTTACAGGAAGAAAAGCTGATCATTATACAGAACAATAAAAATAATGTTTTGGTATGCATAGCATTTGTATTCCGGTTAACAGGTATAAAATTAAAGATCAGGCCACAGATGGGAGGTTTGATGTAAGACAGGATCAGTTTTTTTATTTATGGAGCTATTCTAATATTCTGTTTTTTAGTTGTTTAAATTGGTTCGGGGAAGTGGCTGACGGAAAGGTTTTAACAAACTGATGTAGTGATGATGAGTTATTTTTTAGTAAAAAGAATGGAATTTCAATAAAAAACCGGTAAGATCATTGACGTTTTTGTGTACATTGAAATTTTAAAAGCCCGTCCCCGGTGAAAAGGACGGGCTTTAAAAAGGGCCTCTTTGTCAAAAAAGGATAGTAATAACGTATGCCATTATGTTTAATGGCGGGAAGTTTAGTCACAATCCAGGCAGGTCCATTCTACGATCCCGGACCCGGACCCGAAACGTTGCATGGTGTATTTTTCCATATCAATGAGAAAACCAATACCGTTTTCATCGGCATTGGTTGTACAGCAACCATCGCAATCGGTATCCGAACAGAAGTCGTATACGACGGCATCTATTTGCCGGTCTCCCTGTCTTATGCGGAGTGTTTTTAACTTGTATTGATACGCATCACGGGAATGCAGGGCGATAATATTATGTGATGCTACCCAGCTTTCGGGCATGACTCCGGAGACAAAAGCGAACTGACCGGCCCATTGGCAACCGTTATATAAAATACATTCGTCGCTGTCCGGGTCCGGGTACGATTCAAAATTGGTGAGATTAGCTTGTCGCCATACTGCTGCCGTAGACAGTTCAGCCTTCGGGTTTACCAATTCCGGATCGGTTTCCATTTCGTTCTGTGCACAGGAAATAACGAATACTAATGCAGCAGGGAGAATAATGGCTTTTAGCCTCATGTAAGGTAAGATTTTCATGATATCAAAGATTTTGGGTCGATAAAACAGTTGGTTAAAGGAAAAAGCTTTCCCTTTTTTGATTCATTTAAGTTAGTATGTTTTTAAAAAAGCAGGAAATTTTTTATACATACGACATGGTTTCAGTAATAAACAGCGTGATTTTAAAGACGAAAGTAATTTCTCTTTAATCCAAAATCTTTTTCTTACAATTAATTTCCGGGAACAAAAAAAGGATATATCTTTCTGAACGGATATATCCCCGGATTTTGTACGCTATTCCCGGCCCGGTTTAACTGTTGGCCCGTTTTTTTAGTTCTTTTATGGTTTGCAAAGGCGTTTCGCTTTTGAATACAAAACTTCCTGCTACCAATACATCTGCACCGGCATCTACGAGTTGTTTTGCATTTTCCGAAGTAACACCACCGTCTATTTCTATCTTGGTAGTAGCATTGTTTTTGAGGATGATTTCCTTCAGCTCCGAAACCTTTTTATAGGTATTCCGGATAAATGACTGTCCGCCGAACCCCGGATTGACACTCATAATGCACACGATATCGATATCGTTGATGATATCTTCCAGCAAGGTAACAGGGGTATGCGGGTTCAGGGCCACACCGGCTTTCATGCCTTCTGCCTTAATGGCCTGTAAGGTACGGTGGAGATGGGTACATGCTTCATAATGTACAGTGAGGTTATTGGCACCGAGACCGGCAAAAGTTTTGATGTACCGGTCCGGATCAACGATCATCAGGTGTACATCGATTGTTTTTTCGGCGTGTTTATTTATGGCTTCGAGTACGGGCATACCGAAGGATATATTTGGCACGAATACCCCGTCCATAATATCGATGTGAAACCAGTCGGCCTCACTTTTGTTAACCATTTCAATATCGCGTTGCAGGTTGGCAAAATCGGCTGCCAGAACGGAAGGGGCTATGAGTTTTTGATCCATTGTTACGTGTTGTCTTTTGTCGAGGCAAAAATAGGGGAAATCTTTGACTTTGGTGAGGAATGGCTATAAAGAAAAACTCCGGTTATCAACCGGAGTTCATCCATCAATCAAAAAACGAACAGTTATGATAAACTGTTGTTACCTTCTCGTTGAGGCCGATGGTTTACCTCAATTTTCCGGGTGATCCTCGTTGAGCCGCACGGCCGTACGGCTTTAACGGGTTAACCCAGATAGGTTTTTAATATTTTACTACGGGAGGTATGTTTCAACCTTCGGATAGCTTTTTCCTTGATCTGGCGTACCCGTTCACGGGTAAGGTCAAAGGTTTCTCCTATTTCTTCCAGGGTCATCGGGTGCTGGTCTCCCAGTCCGAAATACAAACGGATAACATCCGCTTCCCTTGGTGTAAGGGTTTCCAGTGCTCTTTCGATCTCCGTACGAAGCGATTCGTGCAGGAGGTCTTTGTCCGGGTTAGGGGACTCTCCGCTGCGCAAAACGTCATACAGGTTGGAATCTTCACCTTCTACAAGAGGGGCATCCATAGAAACGTGACGCCCGGAATTCTTCATGGATTCTTTAACGTCATTTACGGTCATGTCCAGTTCCTTGGCAATTTCTTCGGCAGAAGGAACACGTTCGTGTGCCTGCTCGAGGAATGCATAGGTCTTATTGATCTTGTTTATAGATCCGATCTTGTTCAGGGGCAAACGTACAATACGCGACTGTTCCGCTAATGCCTGTAATATAGACTGGCGAATCCACCAAACTGCGTACGAAATAAATTTAAAACCACGGGTTTCGTCAAAACGCTGTGCGGCTTTAATTAATCCCAGATTACCTTCGTTGATAAGATCGGGAAGGGTCAACCCCTGGTTTTGGTACTGCTTTGCTACGGAAACCACGAAACGCAAGTTGGCTTTCGTCAACTTTTCCAGGGCGCGTTGGTCCCCGGCTTTGATACGTTGTGCCAGTTCTACCTCTTCATCTGCAGTAATCAAGTCAACTTTCCCTATTTCCTGAAGATATTTATCCAGGGAAGCAGTTTCCCTGTTGGTTACCTGCTTCGTAATTTTAAGCTGTCTCATCTAATCTTCTCCTTGATTTTTTTATGTGTATAATTGCTTATGCAGTTGGTTATACGTATTATTGACGTTAAATGTTACAAAAGGTTTAATTTAATTTCCATTATTTTCCGGATTTTGTATTCCTTTTCGGTTATGGTCCGGATTTACAGGTTGTTTACGACTGTATTGCCCGTTTCAGGAAATACGGTTACTAATTATTATAGACTAAACATGGGGCCACGTGTTACACTATATTTCTTCTTTTTTATTTGTTTGGTTACGGGAGTCCGGTTTTCGTATGCACAGCAGGCTGTTCTTCCGGTGAGCAATTTTTCCGTGAATGACTATCATGCCGCCAATCAGAACTGGGATATAACCACCGATGACCAAGGGCTCACTTTTGTGGCAAATCACCAGGGCTTACTCGTGTTTAACGGGCAGTACTGGAAATTGTATACGCTGCCCAATAATACCATTATACGATCGGTATACCGGGATGGGGACAGAGTGTATACCGGGTCGTATGAAGAGTTCGGATACTGGAAGAAAAACGAACTCGGGGAATTTGAGTATACTTCATTAACCTCACAAATAGATGTAGCCCATGAATTCAGGGATGAAGAGTTCTGGGAAATAACCAGGTGGGGAGAAAACATCGTATTCCGTTCCTTCGCTACGGTGTATATCTATAACGGAGAAAAGATAACCGTATTGAAGCCGGGTTTTATCATAACCAAAATGATGTCATCCGGCGAAGCCCTTATCCTCGGAGAAAATACCGGCAGGGTACATCGCTATACGGAAAAAGACGGACTGGTACCACTTCCCGAAACCGAAAACATCGGCAATCCCGTAGCCGATATTGTTGCAGACGGGGATAAACTTATTATAGGAACGAAATCCGCCGGGTGTTTCAGTTATGATCCCGGGCATCATAAACTGCAGCGGTGGGACCGAGAAATCAATGAAGAACTTTCCGCATATGAACTTAATAAGATCTGCATTGTGGGGGAAAACCGCATTGCTTTCGGTACCATAAAGAACGGTGTTATTATTTATGACAGGGCTACCCGGACCAGCCAGTATATCAACAGGCACCTGGGGCTGCAGAACAATACGGTATTGGGGGTTGATGTCAGCGGGGATAAGCTATGGCTGGCCCTGGACAACGGTGTGGACGTAGTAAAAGTAAATTCGGAATTTACCTTCTTTAAAGACGAGACCGGGGAACTGGGGACCGTCTATGACATTGCTTTCTATAACAACACTGTTTATATGGGGAGCAATACCGGTGTGTATTATTTTAAAGGGGATAAAATGGTTTTCCTGGAAAACTCCCAGGGGCATGTGTGGGACCTGGAAGTGGTTAACGGCAGACTGCTTTGCGGCCATAATTCGGGCACATATGATATAAGCAATAATACATTTGACCGGATTTCTCGTTTTTCCGGCGGTTATGCCATACGCAGCGTGCCCGGTAAAGATGATACTTTTATACAATGCACTTATGTGGGGTTGGTGGTATATATCTACGGTGAGGAAGGCTGGGAAGTGAGCCCGGTAGAGGGGATAAATTTTCCGATAGACAATATCGTTTTTGAAAACCGCCATACCGTTTGGGCATCGCATCCCTACAAAGGCTTTTTTCGTATCCGGCTTGGTGATGATTACCGTAAAGCAACAGCTATCCGTGAGTTCGATCAGGGTGAATTAAAAAGCCTGAGGACACAGGTGTTCCGGGTGGGGAACGATATAACCTTGTATAATGCGGGAGAATGGTATACCTACGATCCTGTTAAAGAATACCTGGAAGCATTTATTCCTTTTGAAAAATACAAGGATAAAAAGCTGCTGTACCAGGACGGGGGGCATTTCTGGTTTACCGATACGGGAAAGAACGGAGTAATCTATACCGACCTCGTGAAAGATACGGTAATCGTGCAACGGGAGCTTGGCAGGAGACTGACCCCTTTGTTTGAAAAAGTGGTAAAGAGGAATGATTCTCTTTATTACTTTACCCTGAACGACGGTTTTGCCGAATTCAATTTTCACAAGTACAGGAGGCAATGGCACAATCAGCCGTTAACCGTAACGGACAGGGTACGGATAGACCATGTGGAAACGGGAGATTCCCTCTATGCTTTTTCCGCGAACCCCGGGATAGCTTTCCGCAATGCCGGAAATATTCGCTTTTTTGTATATTATCCCGATCATTTTGGCCAGGATTTTCAATATCGTTTAACCGGGCCCCTTACCCAGGAAGGCAGGGTGGACAACGGGGTGATAACATTGCAAAACCTGACATACGGAGACTACAGGATTGATGTTTCGCCCGTGTCTTTTGACATGGACAGCCCGGTTACACTTCATTATGGTTTTCGTATCCATCCTCCCTGGTATTTGTCTCCTGCCATGAAAGTTATATACCTTCTGTTGTTTTTCGCCATAATTTATCTGTTCTTCCTGTGGAACAAAAGGCTTATCAAGGATCATCAGCGTAAACTTACCAGGCGGATGTACCGGGAAAGCCAGAGAAAAATGGAACTGCTGGAACGGCAAAACCTGGAGAAGGAAGTGAAATTGAAAAGAAAAGAGTTGATGAACTCTACCCTGATGATCAGTAAGAAAAATGAACTTCTTCTGGAAATCCAGAACGAATTACGGCGCATACGAAAAGATAATGTCAACGAATACAGGGTAAAAAGCCTTATTGCCAGGACTACGGAGGTCATACACAACCAGGAAGACTGGCAGGTTTTCGAAACAAATTTTAACGAACTTCACGACGACTTTTTCAAGAGACTGGTACAGCGTTATCCGAAATTAACCTCCAAAGACATGAAATTATGCGGTTACCTGAAGATGAATCTCACATCTAAAGAAATAGCACCCTTAATGGGGATTACTTCCAGGGGGGTGGAGATACACCGCTATCGTCTTCGGAAAAAGCTTGAACTGGACAAAGATCAGGATCTGGTGAAATTTTTGCTTGTTATTTGATAATACAATCAAAAAGTATGGCTTTTATTCAGAAAACCACCTCATCATTATTACATCATTATGTTAAAATTGCCTGGGCATTCTACTATTTTTATTGTCTTAAGTTGTTGTTTTTCATTGTATTGTGTTTTTTATGTTTTCCTGTCGGAACATATGTGACATTCCTGCCCGTATTAATAGGAAGAGAGTTTTTAATTTTATCTTCAACCAGTTCAAACTTTAGATGATGAAGGTAAAATCCACTGTTAAGATGTTGCGGATAATTTCCGTTGTTTGTTGTATAAGCACACAAAATCCAGCCCTACACGAGAAGCCTGCTCCTTTTTAATAAAGACCGGATTCGGTTTATCGGACTGCCGGAACATCTCCCGGTACTCATAAGGGAGTTCCGGATGATGAATGTTTAGTATAGTGCTTCCGTAGTGTATGTCCATCCGGATTTCCCCTTTAAGCTTCATAATTGGAAAAAAAGTCCGGAATCCCTGGCTTAATATTTAAAGGAATGATCCGGGAATTATGAAGGAAACGGGAAATTTCCGGCTGAACAGTTTCTGCAAAATCTACATCATGTCAACTCATCTAAATACTAAATGAACACGAAGTTTAAAAATTTCGGAGTATGAAAAAAATTAGTTTTATAACCGCCGTATTTTTTGTTCTTTTTTCCTACGGGCAGAAAGGGAAAAGAATAAGCTATCCGGAAGTGATTAACCGATTGACAGATCTGAAAGCATTGGCCTGTTTGCCCGAAGCGGGAGAAGCCAGTGCCATGTGGTCGAGTTATGATCGTGAGAGCAAAATAAATCCGGTAACCGGAGAATTTACGAACTGGGGAGCGAATATTGACGGATTCGAACCCCAGTACATCCGAAAAGAAGGGAATAATGAGGTCCTTGCCGAAATGAAAGGGCCCGGTGCCATTGTGCGTATTTGGTCCGCCAGTCCTAAGAAGGGTAAAGTGAAGATATATATAGACGGAGAGGAAAAACCCGTATTGGACCTGGCATTTGCAGATTATTTCAAACCTCGTATTGCCGCTTTTGATTTTCCGGAGCTGGTCTATGAAACAAATGCCAAAGGCTTTAACAATTATGTTCCCATTACCTACCGGAGGTCCTGTAAGATTGTTGCTGAACCCGGGTGGGGGCAGTATTACCATTTCAATTACATCAGCTTTCCCGATGGGACCGAAGTAGAAAGGTTCCGTCCCCGGCCGGACAATGCGGGGCTGGAGGCCCTGAACAGGGTAAACCGCTTTTTTTCGGAAGATATGGGGAACAGCCCTTATACTTCTGATTTTCAAACAGCCGAAGAGCGGGAAGAAATCCTGACAGGAGAAGAGAAACAGATTTTCAAACTGGATGGTGCCGGGGCTATTTCCTCTTTTAGGGTGAGGGTCAGAGACACTACCGGTATGGAAGAAATGTTGCGAAAAGTGGTGCTGAAAATGAAATGGGACGGCGAAGACGAAGCTTCCGTATGGTCGCCCTTAGGTGATTTTTTTGGTACTTCACCCGGATGGAACACTTATAAAACCCTGCCTATGGGAATGACAGACGGCTGGATGTACAGTTATTGGTATATGCCTTTTTCTAACGGGGCCGAAATAGTGGTTCATAACGAATATGATGAAGATGTGGAGATAGAATTTCAGGTAAGTTATGAGAAACTCGGAAAAGAAGCTGAAGAACTCGGAAGGTTCCACGCAAAATGGCATCGCAATATCATGCCTCCCGGAAAAGACCGATGGCCGGACTGGACTCTATTGAAAACGACGGGGAAAGGCAGGTTCGTAGGGACTCATTTGCTGGTCTGGAACCCGAAAGGCGGGAGTTGTACCCTGGCAGGCCCCGGTCATTATTGGTGGGGAGAGGGTGATGAAAAATTCTTTGTGGACGGGGAAAAGTTCCCTTCCGTATTCGGTACCGGCACTGAAGATTATTTCGGCTATGCCTGGTGCGATCCTTCCCGGTTTGAACGTGCTTTCCACAGTCAGACCCAGGATAACGACAATATGGGATATCAGCCGGTAAACCGCTGGCATATTACGGATAATATTCCCTTTCGGAAATCTTTTGACGGTTACCTGGAAAAATATTTTCCCGATCACTGGCCTACCCAATATGCAACAGTGGTTTACTGGTACCTGGAGCCCGGTGGCTATGATCCTATAGGGGAAACCCCGGTGGAAGAGCGGTACGGTTATGAAATACCATATGATGTTTACCGTGAAGAAGGTGTAATAGAAGGGGAAAATCTAAAGATAGACAAAAATACGGGAGGCTGGGCTTCCACAGATGTCTGGGCCCATGAAGACCTGTTCAGGGAGGTGAGCGGGCACAAAATAATAACCTGGAATGCCGATCCGGACAAGGAGAACCGTTTGACAGCCGGTTTTGAGTGGGATGAAGGCGGCAGGTACAGTATAGAGGCCAACATAATCAAAACAGGTAACGGAGGAAGGTTCACCATAACCTTAAACGGTAATAATCTACAGGAGATGGACTTTAAAACGGAAAGGGAAGGTCCTGCTACCGAAAAGCTCCGGCTGGGGGTGGTGGACATCGAACCCGGTACCCAGAACCTGGAAATAAACTGGATAGGCGAAAAAGAAGAAGGGAAAAATCTCAGTATAGATTATATCAGCTTTAAGAGGGTGAAATAAAACAGCCCTTGAAGTTTGACTGTCAATATAAAGAAGAAAAATTTATTAATGATTAAATCAGGTTTTATGAAGAACAAGGAGGCGCATTTATTTGCGGGAATTTACGGGGGCAAAAGCGGTTTGTTAAAGATAACAAGGATAGCTTTATTTTGGGTCCTCTGTGTGACAGGTACAAATGCCAATGCCCAGGTCAAAGAGAAACAACCTCCTAATGTGGTGTTTATCCTCGCGGATGATGTGGGATATGCGGACCTCGGGGTATATGGCGGCAAGGTGCCTACACCTAATATTGATCGCCTGGCAAAGCAGGGAATGCGATTTACGGATGCCCACGCGCCGGCAGCTTTGTGTGCCCCTTCCCGTTTCAGTTTATTAACCGGGAGTTATCCCTATCGAAATGGCAGGCCGGGCGGATCCTGGGATGTCAATAACAGTTCGGCTTTCAGTCATAATGGAGACAGAACGGAAGCCGGCCGCCATATCACGGTAGGGGAGGTCATGCAAAATGCGGGCTACCGGACCGCTTTTTTCGGAAAAATGCACCTGGGAGGTGACGTTTATGACAAGGAAGGAAACCTGATAAGGGAAAAGGCAAAACTGAATACGATGGACTACAGTCGCGGAGTTGACGACAACCTTAATGACCACGGGTTTGATTACTGGCTGGGTCTCCTCAGTGGTATCCAGCATGAGCCTTATGCCTATTTTGAAAACGGCAGGTTCCGTCCCGTCAATCCGGACAATCCTGCCGATAATACCAGCACCCGCTTACTCAATAACGGGTTTTACCGGGTAAGCGACAACGGTTTGTCTGAAATAGTGGAAGCGGGAAGGGTACCGGCCAGGGGAGATGTCGATTATGATTCCAGCCAGGCAGGTATTATCCTCACCAACGGGGCAACAGATTTTATAGACCGTCATCTCCGGGAAAACGAGAAGACCGGAGAGAACAGGCCCTTTATGCTTTATTTCTCCTCGCAGGCTATTCACGTACCGCATTCACCACCCTTCGATTTTGATGGTGATCCCTCTACAATTGATGAGCAGGTATACGGAGTTACCGGGGCGATGACCTCTGATGTTCTCTACGAACTGGACCTCCAGGTAGGTAAGATTATGGATAAACTCGAAGAGGAAGGGATAGCAGATAATACCCTTGTGATCTTTACGAGCGACAACGGTGCCCTCTGGCCGAACGTAACGCACTACGGTGATCCCGGGCATGATAATAACGGCCCGTTACGCGATTATAAGGCCTCTGTTTACGAAGGAGGGCATCGGGTGCCTTTTATTGCAAAATGGGGAGATGGTACGCAGGCCGGCTCGATAATTCCGCCCGGGACGGTATCAGACCAGTTGATCGTAGGTCATGATTGGGTAGCCACCATGTACGACCTTACCGGGCAGTCCATGGAGGAAGACCAGGCCCTGGACAGTGCCTCTCTGCTTTCCGTGTTTACGGGGAAGCGGGCCGAGGATGATCCTGTGCATGAGTTTATTCTATACCAGGCCGGTTTTGCTTATGACGGAGCTATCCGCGAAGGGAGCCTGGTGCTTGTTGTGGACAGAAATAATGAGGTCACGGAATTATATGATCTCTCTACGGACCTGGGACAGGAGAATAACCTGATCAGGGAGGAAAAATATAAAGATACGATCACCAGGCTTCATCAGAAATTCCTGAAATACAATGACCATGATAATTCGACGGTTATGCCAAGGACGACAAAAGCTTTTCGTGCAGATTAAAAGGTGTGATTGTTAAAGTAAGATGAAGAAAACAGGAAGGCAATAGCCCCCGGAATTGTTATTTGGCAAAATTTTCACCGCTTATTTGGTATTTCGATAAAAATAATCTGTATGTTTTGCGATAAAGTAACTCATCATCCCTACATCAATATGTTAAAATTTTAGGAAACAGCTGATTTTTGTCATGTGATAAAGTGTTGGTTGTCAGTGTTTTGATGTAAGGGTTGTTATTTGGTTATTGGATGTGGTCCTACTACTACAATTAAAAACTCCGGGACTCTCTAATTTTATCTTCGACTAAATCAAATCTCTTAATTATGAAGGTAAAATTGTTTTGGCTTGTATGTTGTCTTGCGATATTTCCCGTTGGTGTTTACGCACAAAATACGATCACGGGACAGGTAACGGATGCAGATAACCAGCCGCTTCCCGGGACCAATATTTTAGTAGAAGGGACCAACAGGTATGCGGTGTCCGATTTTGACGGAAATTTCACTATCGAAGCTTCTCCCGGAGAAGTCCTGCAGGTGACTTATGTTGGTTTTAAGGACCGGCTGATCACAGTTGGTGATGATACTTCAATAACTATCGTTTTACAGGAAGACACTTCCGAATTGGATGAAGTGGTTGTAGTGGGGTATGGTACCCAGAAAAAGGCCGACCTGACAGGTTCCATAAGTAGTATAGAAGCTGAAGATATTGTAAAGCAGCCCGCCCTGACGGCTACTCAGGCGATCCAGGGGAAAGTTCCTGGTATTAATATTATCAACAGTGATCAACCTGGGGCTACACCAACGGTAATTATCCGCGGATTGGGAACGGCACTTTCGGGGAGAGACCCGTTATACATTGTAGACGGAATGCCCGTAGACAATATCAAGAGTATCAGCCCTTCGGATATTTTAAAAGTAGATGTGCTGAAAGATGCATCTTCTGCCTCTATTTACGGTTTACGGGCTGCAAATGGGGTGATTATCGTTACGACAAAACAAGGGAAGAAGGGAAAAGCCAAGTTTAGTTTTGATTCCTTTTATGGAGCCAAAAGTATACTTAATCCGGTAGAAATGGCCAATGCCAATCAGTATATCGATTATTTTAATGAGGGAGCAGCGGCAATTGGCGGTTATTCTCTGCAGGAAGATCAATTACATAATACCGATTGGTATAACGAACTGGCACAAGTAGGAAGCATTAATAATAATACCTTTGCGGTATCCGGGGGCGGAGAACATGTAGATTATTATTTCAGTTATAACCATTACGAAGAGGAAGGGGTCCTTAAAGACCATAAATACAGGCGAGGAACGATTAAAAATAACAATACCTACAGGTTGTTTGATGATAAACTGAAGCTTACACAAAACCTCAACATATCTTTTACGAATGAAAACCCCAAACCATTGGGAGCCTTTAACAATGCGTACCGCCAATCCCCGTTGGTGCCCGTGCGTTATGAAAATGGGAGATGGGGACAGTCCTTTGTAAATCAGACTACTGGGATAGTGACTTATGAAGCAGGTCCCGGGGAATCTATAGGAAGATTGTACTCTCATGGGAACCCCATGGCTGATGTGTTTTTTCAAAATGAAAAGATACATACCACAACATTGCAAGGAGGTTTTACAGGAGAATTTTCCATTTCCGAAGACTTAAAGGCAACATCCAGGTTCGGAGCCACCAAGTATTATTTTGACAAGAGAGTTTTCAACCCTATGAGAGAACGGTGGATAGCCGGGGACCCCACAAGGACTTACGAAGAATTTGATGAGAGCAGGAAGAATGCCACCAATGAGGAAACAGGAATAATACCTACCAGCTGGGCATATAACTCTTTATCTCTCGAAGATATTGAAACCTTTAGATGGAACTGGGACGGTTTTCTGACTTTTGACAGGCTTTTCGGAAAACATCATGTCAATCTTGTTCTCGGCGGATCCAAGGAAAAGACAAATGTAGGAAGAAGGTTGTACGGCCAGGGATATGAAGTCCCGGAAAAAGAACAGTACTGGAGTATACAGCATGTAAGCGGATTTTTTGATAATGTAACCGAGAATGTATACTATACACCACGAACATTGATGTCGTACTTCGCCCGTGCTCAATACAATTTTGATAACAAATACTACATTACGGCTACTATAAGAAGGGACGGGTCCAGTGTGTTCAAGGCAGGGGAGAACTTCTGGGAAAACTTCCCTTCATTCGGACTTGGCTGGACGCTTTCCAACGAAGACTTTTTGAAGGATTCCAAACATATCAACTTTCTGAAAATAAGAGGGGGCTGGGGTAGGCTCGGTAACCAGAATGTGCCGCTGAATATCGATCAAATACAAACAAGTACCGGAAGTGCTAACCAGAATTATGTTCTGGGGCCTAATCAGGAATTGATGTTTGGTGCATCGGTAGCGAGCCCGGTCAAAGACCTGACATGGGAAATCGTAGAAGAATGGGGAGTGGGCTTGGATCTTGAACTCCTGGATTCCCGCTTGTCCGGTAGTGTTGATTATTATGACAAAACTACGAAGAACATGATCCTTCTGGTACAACCGCTTCTTAATTCCCAGTTTGCCGAAAATTTCTATGACCACGGTGCGGAAGTATCCAATAAAGGGATGGAATTTGCCTTGGAGTGGAGAGACAATATATCCGAAGACTGGTCTTATAGCATAGGAGGTAATTTTTCATACAATAAAAATATGGTGGAAAACGTAAAACCGGCTTATGATGGTATGACCGGCGGTAGTTTGAACAACGGGAGGATCACCAAAAGATTAGAAGAAGGACAGCCACTGGGAGCCTGGTGGATGTATGAGGTAGAAGGCGTGTGGCAAACTCAGGATGAGGTTGATAACAATGCCTCTATCGAAGGGGCTGCACCAGGACATTTGCGGTATAAAGATCAGAATGAGGATGGAGTTATAGATGACAGGGACAAAAAATTCTTTGGTTCCTATATCCCGAAATACAATTACGGTATTCGCCTCGGTCTGAATTATAAAAATATAGATTTTAGTGTAGATGGTTTTGGTGTAGGAGGGAATAAGGTATATAACGGACTTAAAAATACAAGGACCGATAACGAAAATATTACCGCAGATACCTATAATACCCGGTGGACAGGTGAAGGGTCTACGAATATTCACCCCGGTGCGGACAGAGATATCGAAGCTTCTGACTACTATCTGGAAAGCGGAGCATTTTTCAGAATAAACAATATCACTGTCGGATATACTTTACCCGACTTCTCAAAATACGTTTCCAAACTCCGATTCTATTTTACGGCGCAAAATCCTTTTATGTTCACCGATTATTCCGGGTTTACTCCCGAAATTATAGGAGGTGACGGTGGAAATCCTTACAGAACGGCGGGAGTAGAACTGTCCGCGTATCCAAATACAAAGACATTCATATTTGGGATAAACCTCGAGTTATAAGAAACAATAATATAAACGCATAAATCATGGAACAACTAACACTAAAGAAAATATATATTTTCTTATTCTCGACCTTCTTGTTTTACGGATGTAGCGAAGACTTCCTGGATGTTGATTCCAGGGAAAAGATCGAAGCCGGGGACAGTGAAGAGGTATTTGAACCCGATGACTTTGTGACAAGTACCTATGGAATGCTTACCGACTGGGACTATGCATTTTCCTGGCTGGGAGTTACGGAGATCATTTCAGATAATGCCGACAAAGGAAGTACACCCACGAGTACGGGGACGGACAAACATTTTTTAGACGGATTGACTCATACTTCCACAACCCCGTCCATTGCGGCAATGTGGGAGCGTTGGTATAAATCCATTGGCCGGGCTTCCTATGCCATAGAGTATGCGGAAGAATATGGTCTGACCGATGAAGATTACAAGAATAGATTAATTGGAGAGGCAAAATTTCTCAGAGCCCTGAATTATTTTTGGCTGGTAAGAATGTTCGGAGATGTTTCATTACAACATACCGATTTGCTGACCAGAGCACCTGAAGAAGAAGTGTATGATTTTATAGAACAGGACCTGTTAGATGCCATAGCCACGCTTCCGAACAAAAGTGAATATGCTTCCGGAGACCTGGGACGGGCAACAAAAGGAGCAGCACAAGCCTTATTGGCTAAAGTATATCTCTATAAGAAACAATGGGAAGATGCTTTAAATTATGCCGGTATGGTGATGACTTCCGGAGAGTATAGTTTAGAACCGAATTATGAGGATATATGGAGAGTGTACAGTGAAAACGGTGTGGAATCTATTTTTGAAGTACAGGCCCGGGGAGAGCAAATAGCTCACGGGGTAAATCAATATTCTCAGACACAGGCTCCCCGTGGTACAGGAGGCTGGGGCTGGGGTTTTAATGTCCCTTCGGAAGACCTGTTAAATGCATTTAATGAAGAAGGAGATACCATAAGAAGAGATGCCACCATTATATTCAGGGGAGAAACTTTATGGGATGGCAGAGAAGTATCAGGAAGTGTGGAGAACCCGATGTACAATGAAAAAGCATATTCCAGTGCGAACCTCGGAGATGCCGATGGTGATAAAAATGTCCGTATCCTTCGTTTGGCAGAAGTTTTATTAATCCATGCCGAAGCAGCCAATGAACTGGGTGATAGCAATACAGCTCTGACTTCTTTGAACCAGGTAAGGGCCAGGGTAAAACTTCCGGAAGTAACCACTACAGATCAGGGGCAGCTCAGGGAATTGATCTGGAAAGAACGAAGACTGGAACTGGCCTTTGAACATGACAGATGGTTCGATCTTATCCGTACCGGACAGGCCGGTGAAGTGATGAGAGCACATGGAAAACCCTTCGAAGATGGTAAACATGAGCTGTTTCCCGTCCCTAACGACCAAATCAATCAAACCCCCGAAATGACACAGAATCCGGGATGGTAAGTTGAGATGGACAGGGACTGGTCGTATCAACCATAATGCTCTTTCGTCCGGGGCATACAGATGAAAGAGCAATCCCGTTTTAAGGAGGCCGTCACGGATTTTAACGTGGTCTTCAATATCTGTTGGGCCCGGATTGCTCAAATCAAATCCTTTTAATAGTTAAACACATAAAACTAATCACTGAATAAATAAGCATGCGAATTCTAATTTTTGTCCTGGGTATATTTTGCCTTATCGGTTGTAATAACAGCCGGAGATCAACAAAAAATACTCCTGAAAAGGATACATCACATCAAAACGAAGAAGAACACCGTCTTGAACAGTTAAGCGAGGAAGAACTTTTGGATATTGTTCAAAAACAAACCCTGAAATATTTCTGGGATTATGCGGAACCCAACTCCGGAATGGCCCGTGAACGCTATCATCCGGATGGAGATTATCCTAAAAATGATGCACATATTGTCACCACGGGAGGCTCCGGTTTTGGGTTGATGGCCATTGTAACAGGTATGGAGAGAGGCTTTATTCCGCGTAATGAAGGTGTGGAACGTCTGCGTAAAATTGCCGGTTTTCTGGAAGCGACCGAGCGTTATCACGGGGCCTGGCCGCACTGGATAAACGGAGAGACAGGTGAAACACGATCTTTTAGCGATAAGGACAACGGGGGGGATATCGTAGAAACCTCCTTTTTGGCACAAGGGTTTATTGTTGTACGTGAATATCTCAAAAACGGAAATGAAGAGGAAAAAGCAGTAGCCCGGAAATACAATGAACTTTGGGAAGGAATTGACTGGAATTGGTATACCAACGGCAAAGATGGTATTTTCTGGCATTGGTCCCCCGTATATGAATTTGAGAAAAACTTCAAGATCGAAGGCTACAACGAATGCTTGATTACCTACATTATGGCCGCTTCTTCACCGGATCATGCCATTGATCCGGAAGTTTATCACAAAGGCTGGGCGAGAAACGGAAATATTACCACCGATAAAAAAGCTTATGATTTACCCCTTATCCTGAAACATAATACTTCAGGTGATAAAGGCGGGCCGCTTTTCTGGGCCCATTATTCCTATTTGGGGCTAAATCCGAAAAACCTTCAGGATAAATATGCCAGTTACTGGGACCTGAATGTAAACCACTCAAAGATCAATTATAAGTATTGTGTGGAAAACCCGAAGCAATCCGAAACATACAGCCCCGAATCCTGGGGATTAACGGCCAGTTATTCCAGAAACGAAGACAATAGTATAGGGTATACCGCTCATTCTCCGGATAATGATAAGGGGGTGGTGTCTCCCACGGCGGCAGTGAGTTCCATACCGTATACCCCGGAAGAATCATTGAGGGCCATTCGTTATTTTTATACGGACCTGAACGATCTTGTCTGGGGTCCGGCCGGTTTTTACGATGCCTTTAGCCTGGATGGAGAACCCTGGGTAGCGGATAAATATCTGGCCATAGACCAGGGGCCGGTAATTGTTATGATAGAAAATTACCGCAGCGGTTTAATATGGGACCTGTTCATGCAGAACGAAGATATACAGAACGGGTTGAAGAAACTTGGCTTTACCAGTCCGTATATACCATGAAAATAATTATTAAATACTGGTTTCTCAGCATGCTGGTACTCCTTGGGGTATCCTGTGATTCCAAAGGTGAAAAGGTACGTATTGTGTTATTGCCCGATACCCAGACCTATGCAGAAAAATATCCCGAAATACTTCACGCACAACTGGAATGGATTGCCGGGAATGCCGGGAAAACGGACCTGGTCATACAGCAGGGAGACCTTACCCAGAACAACAGCAAAAAAGAATGGGAGACCGTACAGCGGGCATTCCGTATACTGGACGGTAAAGTCCCTTATGTAGTTGCAGTGGGCAATCACGATATGGGCAGTGCCCCCGGGAAATTTGCCGATGTGAGGAACACTACATTGTTCAACGAGTATTTCCCTTATTCCCGGATGTCAAAACTTCCGGGTTTCGGGGGGAGTTTTGAACCGGATGCTATGGACAACACCTGGTATACGTTCCAGACCGGAAACGTAAAATGGCTGGTGCTCTCCCTGGAATTCGGCCCGAGGGACAAGGTACTGGACCGGGCGGGAAAGATTGTTGAGGAACATACCGATCATCTGGTCATTATCAATACGCATAGTTATATGTATTCCGATAATACCCGGCAGGGAGATGGGGACAATTGGCGCCCGCAAGGCTACGGTATAGGAAAAGATACGGGAGAAGATGCGGTAAATGACGGGGAAGATATCTGGCAAAAACTGGTAAAACGATATCCCAATATCAGGTTTGTCTTTTCCGGGCATGTCCTGCATTCCGGGGTAGGGACATTGGTCAGCATCAATGACGAGGGTTACCCCGTCTACCAGATGCTGGCAAATTACCAGGAAGGTGTTCAGGGGTCGGAAAAAGGAGGGAACGGCTGGCTTCGTATCCTGGATATGGATTTAAATAAAGGTACCATAGAAGTAAGCACTTACTCCCCCTATCTCGGAACATATATGGAAGACCCGGCACATCACTTCCGGATAAAAAATGTATTTTTTGCCCCGGGGGAACAATGATCTTTGCATTCGGACAAATTTGTTTTGCTAAATTGAAAACAAAAAAACTAACATGAGCAACAAAGTCGTCTTTCCTGTTTTGTATTGTATATTATATACTGTCCTGTCATCTGCACAGGCGGACAGCTTATATCAAAAGAGGCAATTTGTTTCCGGAAATGATACCCTTTTGTATCGCGTTTTATATCCGGAGAATTATACGGTAACCAAAAAATACCCGGTAGTACTTTTTCTCCATGGGGCAGGAGAAAGAGGAAGCGATAATGAAGCACAACTGACACACGGAAGCTCCCTTTTTAAGAAAGATACGGTGAGACAGCAATTTCCCGCTATCGTTATCTTTCCGCAATGTCCCAGAGAAGATTACTGGGCCAATGCCAGGGTTAAACGGAACAAAACGCCACTGAAGATCAGGTTCCGCTACGGACGTAAGCCCACAAAGGCACTGGGTCTGGTCATGAAACTGATGGACAGTATTACCACGACACCTTCCATAAAAAAAGACCAGGTGTACATTATGGGGTTATCTATGGGAGGCATGGGAACATTTGAACTCCTGTACCGTAAACCGGAAATGTTTGCCGCGGCCATCCCTGTTTGTGGCGGGGGCAGACCCGCATCGGTAAAAAAATATGCTACGGAAATACCCCTCTGGATTTTTCACGGGGCAAAAGATAATGTAGTTGATCCCATGCTTTCCGTAAAAATGGTGAAGCGATTGCTCCGGGAAGGAGGGCATCCGAAATTTACATTATACGAAAACGCCAACCACAATAGCTGGGACCCTGCTTTTGCAGAACCGGATTTGCTGGCATGGCTTTTTTCCAAGACTTTGAAAAAATAAAAAACACTATGATAAAGATAACCAGACGAATCGTTCTGCTCTCCTTTCTGCTACCGGCTTTAATATCCTGTACGGATAGCCCGGAGCAGGATAAAAACAAAGAAAATCCGTATGCGGCCGAGGTTGATTCCGTTCTCGGGCTTATGACCCTGGAGGAAAAAATAGGGCAGACCGTTCTGTTTACCAGCGGATGGGACGTTACGGGACCTTCAATGGATGATAATTATAAGGAGTACCTGGAAAACGGCAGTGTAGGTGCGGTTTTTAATGCCTTTACCACGAAATACAACCGGGAATTACAGAAAATAGCAGTAGAGCATACACGGTTGGGGATTCCTTTACTCTTTGGTTATGATGTAATACACGGCCACCGGACTATTTTTCCCATTCCTCTGGGCGAATCGGCGAGCTGGGATCTGGAACTGATGGAAAAAACAGCACGGATAGCAGCGGTGGAAGCTTCGGCGGAAGGGATCAACTGGACATTCGCACCCATGGTAGATATAGCCAGGGACGCGCGGTGGGGCCGTATAGCCGAAGGGGCCGGAGAAGACACCTACCTGGGGTCGCTTATTGCCCGGGCACGGGTAAAAGGTTTTCAGGGCGATGACCTTTCAGCCGATAATACGATACTCGCATGTGCCAAGCATTATGCAGCTTACGGGGCGGCTCTTTCCGGAAGGGATTACAATACCGTAGACATGTCCGAAAACGAATTGCGCACGACCTACCTGCCGCCTTTTAAAGCAGCACTGGATGCAGGAGTGGCGACATTTATGAATTCCTTCAATGACCTCAATGGCGTACCGGCAACAGGAAATAATTTCCTGTTGAGAAATATACTTAAGGGTGACTGGAAATTCAATGGGTTTGTGGTAACCGATTATACCTCCATGAACGAAATGGTAGCGCACGGTTATGCACGCGATGATAAGCATGCGGGAGAGATAGCCATGAACGCAGGTGTAGATATGGATATGCAGGGCGGTATTTATATGAAATACCTGAAAAAATCTATAGAAGAAGGCAAAGTAAGTGAAACAGACCTGGATGATGCGGTTCGAAGGATACTGGAAATGAAATTCCGGCTGGGATTGTTCGATGACCCCTATCGCTATATGGATGAAACCAGGGAAAAAGAAGAGGTGCTCAATAAAGAGCATCTGGCAGTGGCCAGGGATGCCGCAAGAAAATCGATGGTATTGCTGAAGAATGATAACGAGGTGCTTCCTTTGAGCAGTGACAGTAAAGTGGCGTTGATAGGTCCTTTGGTGAAAGATGAGAAAAATATAATAGGGAACTGGGCAGCAGCCGGAGACCGGGGAGGTACGGCCGTAAGTGTTTTTGAGGCATTTGAAGAAAGACTGGGGACCGATAATTTTTTATATGCCGAAGGATGTAAGGTGCTCGGGGAAGATATATCCGGTTTTAAAGAAGCCGTTTCTGCAGCCGGGAAAGCGGATGTGGTAGTCATGGTTGTCGGAGAACTGGAGGGAATGACCGGAGAAGCGGCCAGCCGTACCGATATTAATATTCCCGGCAGGCAGAAGCAGCTTATAGAAGCGATAAAGGAAACGGGGAAACCGGTGGTCCTGGTGTTGATGAACGGCAGACCCCTTACCCTGGAATGGGAAAATGAGACTGCAGATGCCATACTGGAAGCCTGGTGGCCCGGAACTATGGGAGGACATGCCATTGCAGACGTGCTTTACGGAGACTATAACCCTTCCGGCAAATTAACGGTGAGTTTTCCGAGGGCGGTAGGCCAGCTACCGTTGTTTTACAATCATAAAAATACCGGAAGACCTATAAAACCTGAAGACCCGGATCAGAAATATGTTTCCAGGTACCTTTATACACCCAACACCCCGTTGTACCCTTTCGGTTACGGGTTGAGTTACACCACGTTTGCCTATGATGTTGTTACGGATAAAAAGAGCCTGACTCCGGGTGATACGCTTACCATAACGGCCAAAGTAACAAATACCGGAGAAAGGGACGGGGAAGAGACAGTGCAGTTGTACGTGCATGATAAAGTGGCCTCCATAACGCCGCCTGTGAAAGAATTGAAGAGGTTCAGGAAAATATTTCTGCGAAAAGGAGAGAGCAAAAATGTGACTTTTTCCCTATCTGCGGAAGACCTGAAATTTTATAATCAGGATCTGGAATGGGTATATGAACCCGGAGCGTTTGAGTTTTTTGTAGGAGGAAGCTCCGATCTGCCATTTACACATACTTTTGAGCTGGCGGAAAAATAACGGAAAGGAATATGAGTGAGATACAATAAAAAAACACCCCGGCATCGCCGGGGTGTTTCTTAAGAATTGAAAAAAATATATAACGCTTGATTAAGATCTGTTCTTAGCTTCTCTTCGTTCCGGCCTTTCGGATCTCTCCGGTCTCGGAAGCAATGCTTTCCTGGATACTTTCGGTTTTTTGGTCCTCGGATCCAGTCCTATGTATTTAACGTCGATGACGTCGCCTACATTTACCACATCGGTTACATTATTCGTACGCTCCCATGCCAGTTCGGAAATGTGGAGTAAAGATTCTTTACCCGGAACAAATTCTATCACTGCACCGAAATCCAGCACTTTAATAACATTTACGGTGTACGTTTCACCTACCACAGGTTCGAAAGTATGAGCTTTTACGGCTTCTATGGCATTGTCTATACCCTGCTGGTCTACGCCGAGGATTTCCACGATGCCGAGATTTCCTTCCTCCTCGATAACGATAGTGGTCTGGGTGCTCTCCTGTAATGCCTGGATATTCTTTCCGCCTGGCCCGATAACCGCACCGATAAATTCCTTCGGTATTTCCACCTTCACGATCTTCGGAGCATGTGCTTTTACATTGGCAGCGGCAGAAGGGATGGCTTCGGTCAGTTTGCCTAAAATATGCAAACGTCCTTCACGTGCCTGGTTAAGGGCTTTCTCGAGTATTTCGTAAGACAATCCCTTTATTTTGATGTCCATCTGGCAGGCCGTAATACCATCTTCCGTCCCGGTAACTTTAAAGTCCATGTCCCCGAGGTGGTCTTCGTCTCCCAGGATATCGGACAGTACGGCATACTTATCTCCGTCGGAGATCAGTCCCATTGCAATACCGGAAACAGGTTTTTTCAGTTGCACACCGGCATCCATAAGTGCCATTGTACCCGCACATACGGTAGCCATGGAAGAAGAACCGTTGGATTCCAGTACTTCCGATACAACCCTTACGGTGTAAGGACAATCGGCCGGGATCATGTTCTTCAGGGCACGTTGCGCCAGGTTTCCGTGTCCTATTTCTCTTCGCGAAGTACCTCTTATCGGCCTTGCTTCCCCGGTAGAGAAAGGAGGGAAATTGTAGTGCAGGTAGAATTTTTCTTCACCCTGATCGGTAGGAAGATCTATGACGTTGGCTTCCCTGGAAGTCCCGAGGGTCACGGTAGCCAGCGCCTGGGTTTCTCCCCTGGTGAATATAGATGATCCGTGTGTGGAAGGCAGGTAATTAACCTCGCACCATATGGGGCGGATGTCGGTAGTTTTTCTGCCGTCCAGACGAATATTTTCATCAAGGATCAGGTTTCGTACGGCTTCTTTCTGCGCTTTACCGAAATATTTACCGATCAGTCCTTCGTTTTCCTCGAGTTCTTCTTCGGTAAAAAGCTCTTTACAAGCTTCTTTCACCTCGGCAAATTTTTCGCTGCGTTCCTGTTTGGAAGTATTGGCCTTGGCTATGGCATAACATTTGTCATAGGCAAATTCCTGTATTTTTTTGGCTACTTCTTCATCTTCTCTTTCACCTTCGTATTCGCGAACGGCTTTTTTGCCTACTTTTTCGGCAAGGCGTATCTGTGCTTCACATTGTACTTTAATAGCTTCGTGGGCAAATTTTATGGCTTCTGCCATTTCTTTTTCGGACACTTCCAGCATCTCTCCTTCCACCATAGCTACAGAATCGATAGAAGCCCCTACCATAAGGTCTATATCAGCTTCTTCAAGTTGTACCTTACTGGGGTTGATGATGAGTTCGCCGTTTACCCTTGCCACTCTTACCTCGGAAATAGGATATTCGAAAGGAATATCGGAGAGGGCAATACATGCCGAAGCTGCAAGTCCTGCCAGAGCATCCGGCATTACTTCGTTGTCGTGAGACATCAGTTGTATCATTACCTGTGTTTCCGCATGGTAATCTTTAGGAAACAACGGGCGCAGTACACGGTCTACCAGTCGCATGGTAAGTACCTCGTTGTCACTCGGACGTGCTTCGCGTTTAAAAAAGCCTCCGGGAAATCTCCCTGCAGCGGCAAATTTTTCGCGGTAATCTACGGTTAAGGGTAAAAAATCCACATTGGGATTCGCTTCCCGTGCAGAAACTACGGTAGCGAGTAACATGGCATCTCCCATGCGTACAACAACAGACCCGTCGGCTTGTTTTGCCAGCTTTCCTGTTTCTATGGAGATGGTCCTGCCATCGCCCAAATCAATCACTTCTTTTTTTACTTCAGGAATCATAATTTTTCTTAAAATTAATTATACATAGGGTTCCGTCGGGTTGACGGGGTTGTTGTTGTGTTGTTGTAGTTAACCCAATGAAAATTACTTTGCCCTGAGAAATGTTCCGGATAAAAACCGGATATTATAAAACAAAAAAGAGGCACTAAAGCCTCTTCCGGAATTATTTTCTAAGTCCTAATTCTTTAACAATCGCACGATATCTTTCGATATCTTTTTTCTTGAGGTAATCGAGCAGACTTCTTCTTTTACCTACCAGGCTAACCAGTGCTCTTTCGGTATTGAAGTCTTTACGGTTTCTTTTCAGGTGCTCTGTAAGGTGGGATATCCTGTAGGTAAACAGGGCTATCTGGCCTTCTGCCGAACCGGTATTGTTCTCCGACCCTCCGTGTTTTTTGAAAATGTCTTCTTTTACTTCTTTAGTTAAATACATGCCAATATTGTTTAAATGATTCTTATGTATTGTGATAGCTCGTCTATCAGGGCGCAAATATAGGGTAAATAGTTGTAATATTTATTTTTTACCGTAAAAAAGTAAGGACGCAATACATTGCGCCCCTATTATATATTTCCGGCCTTGTGTTATGACCGTACTTCCCGGTTAAGAATAAGGTCCAGGTAGAGATTTACATTTTTCTTCAGGTCTTTACGATGTGTTATAAAGTCGAGGAAACCGTGTTCCTGTAAGAATTCGGAGGTCTGGAATCCCTGGGGAAGATCCTGGCCGGTAGCTTCTTTTACCACTCTGGGGCCGGCAAAGCCGATAAGGGCGCCCGGCTCGGCAATGTTGATATCTCCCAGCATGGCATATGATGCTGTTGTTCCCCCGGTAGTCGGGTCCGTACAAAGCGAAATGTAAGGGATCCGGGCTTCGGCAAGTTGTGCCAGTTTGGCAGAGGTCTTGGCCAGCTGCATCAGTGATAAAGCTGCTTCCATCATCCTAGCTCCTCCGGACTTGGAGATCATCAGGAAAGGTATGTTGTTTTTAATGGAATAGTCTATGGCCCTTGCGATCTTTTCTCCGACCACGCTTCCCATAGATCCCCCGATGAAAGCAAAGTCCATACAGGCAATGACCAGGTCTTTACCCATGGATTTTCCGACCGCGGTACGAACGGCGTCCTTCAGCTTTGTCTTGTCCTGGGCTTCTTTAAGGCGGTCTGTGTATTTTTTGGTATCTACAAACTTCAACGGGTCCTTGGAAGTCAGGTTGGGGTCCAGTTCTTCGAATTTATTACCGTCAAAAAGAATAGAAAAATATTCCTTGCTTCCTATCCTTACGTGATAATCGTCTTCAGGGCTGACGTAAAAGTTTTTCTCCAGTTCTTCGGCTCCGACAATTTTTCCGGTGGGAGACTTATACCAGAGTCCCTTGGGCGTGTCTTTCTTTTCCTCTGTTGTGGTCTGGATACCTTTTTCTTTTCGTTTGAACCAAGCCATGTTTTTATTTTTCGTTATATAAATACTGTTGAGTTGTCCGTTTACCGGGCTTTTCTGCGGTGCAAGTTATAAAATCTGCACGACACCGGGTCAAACCCGGTAAGCGGCTCTACTCTTTAGCTTGTTTATAAGGTATTTACGTTGTTCAGGTCCTCAAAAGCCTTTTTCAACCTGGCGATAAAGGTCTTTTCTCCTTCGCGCAGCCATACCCTGGGGTCGTAGAATTTTTTATTGGGTTGATCATCTCCTTCCGGGTTGCCTATCTGGGCCTGCAGATAATCTTTTTTGTCCTGGATGTAATCTCTTACACCTTCCAGGAAGGCATACTGAAGATCGGTATCGATATTCATTTTAATAACGCCATAACCAATAGCCTCGCGGATCTCTTCCAGGGTAGACCCGGAACCTCCGTGAAACACAAAATCTATGCTGTTTGCAGGTACATTGTATTTTTCGGATACGAATTCCTGAGAGTTCTTCAGGATTTTAGGAGTAAGTTTTACATTTCCCGGTTTGTATACACCGTGAACATTACCAAAAGCAGCTGCTATGGTGAACTTAGGGCTTATTTTCATCAGTTCTTCATAAGCGTATGCCACTTCTTCGGGCTGTGTATAGAGTTTGGAAGAATCCACATCCGTATTGTCCACACCGTCTTCTTCACCACCGGTAACACCGAGTTCGATCTCCAGAGTCATACCCATTTTGCTCATACGCTCCAGGTACTTTTTACAGATCTCAATGTTTTCTTCGATAGGTTCTTCCGAAAGGTCTATCATATGAGAACTGAAAAGCGGTTTTCCTGTTTCCGCGTAATGTTTTTCACTGGCATCCAGAAGCCCGTCTATCCACAGCAGCAGTTTTTTTGCACAGTGGTCCGTATGCAGTATAACGGTAGCTCCGTAAGCTTCTGCAAGTTCGTGTACATGTTTAGCCCCGGCAACAGCCCCGAGTATCGCGGCTTTTTGCCCGTCATTGGAAAGTCCTTTTCCGGCATTGAACTGCGCACCTCCGTTTGAAAATTGGAGAATAACCGGAGAGTTCAGCGTGGCTGCGGTCTCCAGTACGCCGTTTATGCTGTCCGAACCTATTACGTTTACGGCAGGCAAAGCGAACCCTTTACTTTTTGCGTAGGCAAATATTTCCTGTACTTCATCTCCGGTAGCTACGCCGGGCTTAATGTTATGACTCATAGTTTTTAAGTTTTCCAGAATTTGAAAATTAGTAAAGAGCAAAAATAATAAATTTCAACGGCTAAAACTCAAAATCCGGGTCTAAATTAGCATACGGAGGGGTTATGAAAGATATAAAGAACAAACACTTCGGTCAGAAAGGGTAGTTGATCCCTATGTTATATACCGCATTACCGAAATTGTAATCCCTGAACCAGCGTCTGGACATTCGTTCGGCCGGGTTGTATGTTTTGAACCCGGTATCGAGACGAATAACAAAAAAACCGAAATCATACCGGAACCCGAACCCGGTTCCCAGGGCAATGTCCTTTAGAGAAGACATACCGGAAAAAACAGCTTCTTCATCCGTAACATCATCCAGGGCATTCCATATATTTCCCGCATCGGCAAAAAGGGCGCCGTTAAGGCTTCCCATAATATTGAAGCGGTATTCCAGGTTCATGGCTATCTTGAGGTTGGCTTCGTTGAAATCGTTCCGGGCATCAGTTCTTCCGGGACCGAGAGAGTAGGCCTGCCATGCCCGGTTGTCATTGGTCCCGCCGGCAAAATAACTCCTGGAAAAGGGAATGTTACTGGCATTGCCATAGGGAATGGCGAAGCCGAAGAAACTCCGGAAGGCAAGAATACTTTCCCTGGATATCTGCATGTGTTTTATGAAATCGAGTTCTGTTTTTACGTATTGGGAATACTGCACGTCGAATACAAGCTTTTTGCCGTTCTCGTTTTTGTTGAATTCAATGATCCGGGAAGCGGCAGACAGGAAATTCCCGGCAGTTTCCAGCTTGACTTTAAACTGGGAAAAGGTATTGTCGCTGGCCCCCCGGCGTGTATTTTTGGTATAGGTGAAATTGGAAGCAAAAATGAGGTTATTGGCACTGAGCCTCCTTCTTCGTTCGTCTATACTCGATATAGACCGGTAATCATCCGAACCGGGAGTCAGTCCGTTTATCTGTCCGGATAGGGCATCCCGGGTAAACTGGTTTGTCCCGGCCGGAACGAGCAGGTTCCCGTCATCGTCATAATAGGCAGGGTCTGTCGTATATCTTTCGGCTATATTGTTCAGTCTTTCGTAGCTGTTCTGGTATACCCTGAAATAACGGTCTGTGTTCAGGTTCCGGATAAACTCTATGTTCATCAGCTCGAAAGTATGTTTTTTCTGGAAAGACGGTGTCCAGTTATACCGCAGGATGGTATTGAAACTCTGTTTGTCCAGCCCTATGTTTTTCTGAAAGGAGCTACCTACGGATATACGTGTTTCGGGCAACATGTATTTGGGAATGAACTTCCGGGTGTCGAACAGGAAAAATATCCTCGGGAAATTGAGCCGGATATCCCCCCCGAATTCGGAAATATTAAAAAACCTGTCGTTGGGATTACTGGCTTCTCTCGATGATCCGACGGTACCTCTTGCGGAGACCTCCAGGGTTTCCGCACCCCGGAAAACATTCCGGCTTATGAGCGAGGTGCTGAAAGAAATACCGATATCCTGGATGTTGGAGTGCGATATGTCAGTATTAAGCCCAAGTGAGAATTTAGGACGGTGCGTCAGGTATATATTTGTATTTAACTCGTCATCTTTTCCGGGAACATACAGGTATTCTATGTTGGGATATTTGAAAGTATTCAGATTACTTATTTGCCTGTAGGTACGCGTACGGTCTATTTCGCGGTACAGGTTTCCGGGAGAAATGCCTACGGCATCTGCAAGTGCTTTCGGTTTATAGCGAAGCTTATCGCGAAAGTAAATGGTAAATTTATCATAGGAAATAGAGTCCAGGGAATCCCGGTCCATTCCAAAGGTATAGTCTGCATAAATATTGACATTCTTGATGCGGTGTATTTTATAGGGGATCTCCTGCAGGGAATCCCCGATCCTTTCATGGCGGTTGTCTATCTGTATTTCTACCGGCATTTTGTAATCTTCGTTGGCTACCAAAGTATCCCGGAGCACATTAAAACGGATAGATGAATTGGGCTGGAACTGGTATATACCGGAATTGATGAGGATGGAATTGATGCGTTCCCTTTCCGCCTCAAAATGGTTCAGGTCAAACTGTTCGCCTTTTTTTATCAGTCTTCGGGCATCGTACCGGGCATAAATGGAGTCTATATCCTTTGATGCTATTTTTTTTGTTATGCTATCTATAAAATACGGTTTCCCGGTAGTTATGTGATAGCTTACTTCGCCCCGTTTTTCCTTTTTGGGTACGGAGTCGACGGAATAGGTTACCTTATTGTTGAAATAGCCTTTACTGTTGTAATACAGGTTGAGCCGTTCTTTCGACTTGGCTGCTTTCGCTTCGTTAATGATCACGGGGGCCTCCCCGGTTTCTTTCAGCCAGTTGTTAAACCCTGCTACCGATCTCCCCAGCTCCAGGACCTGCTTTTCCGACAATAACCGGATCAGGCGTTTTTCCCTTTTTTCCTTTCGGTGAAGCCATGCCAGGTAGGCCGAATCGGATTTGGGGGTGGCCATGTTGTATATATGGAGTTTCAGGTTAAACCCCAGTAGTGAACTGTTAGGACGCTGGGAAATAAGATTGCGGAGCGTTTCATCTGTTTCCCTTTCCCCGTTTATATAAATATTGTTTTTGGTCAAAAGCAGTTGATCGTCATTCACCCTTTTTACCGCATTACACGATACTATAGACAGTATTAAAAAGATTACCGCTATTTTTGTGACCAGAGTTTTCAATGGAAAAAAGAAAGGTTTAACAGATTATCGATCCACAACACATAAAATACATGCTTTTGCAATTAAGCAAAAACAAAGATGAAAAAATTTTGTGTGAATTCCTCCCGGAAAATAGGGTCATAGCCTAATTTTTACCGAATAACCTGAGGCCGCCTCCGGCTTTACAGGGAAAAATGCACGATAACAGATGGTTAGTAAAAGCGAAATTAAATTAATAACGGGTTTACACCAAAAAAAGTACAGGAACAGGCACGGAATGTTTGTGGCGGAAGGGATAAAGGTCATTACGGAACTTTATGATGCCGGAATGAAACTCAGGGAATTGTTTACGACAGAAGCGGACCGCTTTTCCTTTGCGGGAAGTCTTGTCCGGGAAATCTCCGGTGATGAACTGAAGAAGGTCAGTCAGTTGAAAACGCCCAACAAAGCACTGGCCCTTTTTGAAATTCCCAAAGAGAAGGAAATAAGGAATTCCGGCCTGGTGCTTGCCCTGGATGATATACGAGATCCCGGTAACCTGGGGACTATTATCCGGTTGTGCGACTGGTTCGGGATAGAAGATCTGGTATGTAGTGCAACTACGGTGGATTGTTATAATGGCAAAGTGGTACAGGCCACCATGGGGTCACTGGCCCGGGTTAATATTGTATATACCGATCTGCAGGCCTTTATCGGTGAATCCGGGCTGCCTGTTTTTATCGCCGATATGGACGGAGAAAATGTCTTTGAGACAGCCTTGCCGCAAAAAGGTATCCTGGTCATGGGAAACGAAGCTAACGGGATATCGGGAGAGATCCGATCACTGGCAGATGGTGTGGTCTCCATTCCCCGTTTCGGTCGTATACAGGAGACCGAAAGTCTTAACGTAGCAACAGCTACGGCTATACTTTTAAGTGAATTCCGGAGACGGGGGAGCAGCAGTTGATGCGTTTTGTAGTTCGGAGTTTTGTAGTGTGATTTTTACGACACAATTTTTGGATTCGCCGGATGCTTAAGAACCCGTTATGAAGCTGATTAACCAACAACTCCCGCTAATGTCTGTTAAAAATGATTATACGTTCTCTGAACTCTTTGTATCCCATAGCTTCCCACCTTTTTTATGATGTGGCGATCTGAATTGTATGAATGACACTTACCTTGCTGCTTCACCGGGAACGGATATAAAATGCTCTATTTCTAGACGAGAAAACGGTCATTTAAGGGATTGTGTATATGCCGGACCGGGTCCGGTATACGGTTTAGCTGTTTCCTTTAGCCGCTTACCGGGTTGTTTATAACATTCTATACAACTGCTTTAACCGCTTACCGGGTTACATTTACGGCTTAAGGGAACGGGTGTGAAATCCTAAGAGACCTTGTTTGCCGCATACACAGTTCCGTTGACCGTTTACCCGGTTGCCTGCGAAATCATACGCAATTGCTCAGGCGGCTAACGGGGTTATGTTTGCGGCATTAGGGAATAGGTATGCGGCCTAAGGGATTCTGTTTGCTGCATATACGGTTTTGTTGACCGCTTATCGGGTTGCTTGTGAATTCCTACGCAATTGCTTAAGCAACTAACCGGGTTGTGTTTACGGTATAAGGGAATGGTTACGAAATCATAAGGGTTTCTATTTGCTGCATACGCAATTACTTATGCCGCAAACATAACCTGGTTCAGTATATACACAATCCCTTAAATGGCAAAAACCGGCCCCGGATTATCCGGCCGGGGATACGGTATGCAGGTCCCGTGACAAAGGCAGGCGTATCTTTGCCGGGAGGCTATCTGCCCTGAATTTGCGGGGAAGCCGGCAGTGATACCGTCTGTTTGACAGCTATATTCCTACCGGTATCGCACCGGCAGAAATGCTTTTGGTTGTAACGCCGGGGTTTTACCGAACGCGGACTGCGAAGTCAGAGATATTCGCGACCCCAGAAGGAGCACACGCCGTATCCGGATTTACACAGTGATGACAGCCTATTGTTCAACAGTAATAATGCATGATAACCGGAGTGTGGATCGTTTAGCTTGCAAAATAGTACTAACTCCGGATATTTCCTTACCGGACAAAGCAGCTGTAAAAAGAACTGCTTGCAAATACAGACTACCACTATCTTAAAGAACATAAGTGTAAATGTGTGAAAATCAAATTGCTATAAGTGGGTGCGAGCGAACAACCCCTAAGCTAATCAATTCCGGTACCAAAAAAAAACTCCTCAATCCTTTCCCCGGTTGAAAAGAAATCCCAGGGGCAGAATTAAAAAAAGAAAGAAAAACTTGCCGGTGACCACGCCGATAATGGTGAGGGCGGCAGCGATAATCATAATGATCTGAGATGTCTTTTTGTTTTTGAACATTATTTCCGTCCCGTTTAAATGAAGTGCGTAGATTGGCTCTCGCTTTCAAAAGTATTATTTTTTTGAGGAAACCCCAAGTAAGGGAACATATACATTTTAGAGATCTTTACCCTGTTTCTCCGTACCTGTAAATAACAACCCTCCGGAATAACTTGTTCCGGAGGGTTGTTGTATCGAAACCACAACTTATTCTAATTCCTGCTACGCGATGTTGTAGCCTGTCTGTTGCTGCTGCCCGAAGTCCGTGTTGCGGTATCGCCCTGCCTGTTGGCAGGAGCAGCGGTTTGTACTCTTGTCGTATTTTGTGGAGCAGCATTGGCATTCCTCCCGGGTGCTGTACTGTTTCTGCCGGCATTGCCGTTCGTATTGCCTGTCGTACGGTTCTCTCGTGCGGTTGTACCGGTATTTGCCGGTGTCCCCGGGGAAGTATTGTTCCTTCTTTTGTCCGCAGTTGTTGTATCGCTGCGGTTTGTACTGTTTCCGGTTGTGGCGGGACTGTTGCGCTTTGTGCCGGAAACAGTAGTATTTTCCCGGCTGTTTTTTATCGTCTTGCTGTTTCTCCCGGTTTCTGCGCCGGTAGAGGAGTTTCGCCTTGCCGTGTTATTATTAACATTTGTCACAGCGGAAGCTCTCCTTGCGGTGGAGGCATTGTTTTTTAAAACAGTGTCATCTCTTCTGTACGTAGTGGCATTTGTGCTGCTTCTTCTTTCCGTATTACGGTACGAACTGTTCGCGGCTACTCTCCCGTCCTGGTAATGTACCCTGCTTCCGGGAAGGTAAAAATCCCGTCGGCTGTTGGCGTATGATCTGCTGTCCCTGTAATGTGCTTTGTGATAGGAATAATTATATCGTACAGGGGTGTAATACCTGCGGTATGGTGTGGTATATACGACGCTATAGGTATAATAGGGGACTGCGTAATGGGCATGCCACGGCCTGTAGATATACCTTCTGTTCAAGGTATTGATATACCCGGTATAATGCGTAAAGTGCCAGAAATTGTCATAGTGTATCACCAGTCCGCCTATCTGTGCGAGGTAACCGTTGTTATAACGGATAAATACATTTCCGGCCCTTGCGATACGTCCGTAGTCGTCGTAATAAACAGGAACATTTTCTATCTGGATAACCGCTCCGTAAGTATCGTATTGTACATACGGATCATAATCATAGCCCGAATTAAAACTGATCGAAACCCCGGGAGAGTTGATACTTACCCGCGTTCCCCGGTCACCGAGGTAGGCAAAATCGAACTGTCCGTCGGGATAGACCGCGAATTCAACATCTCCTTCCGTGAAAATATAGGAATCCCCGCTGTAGAAACCGTAATTAGCCGGAGTTTCCGCGGATGCTTTTATGCCCGTACCCAGGAACATAAGCACCAATAGTGTAAACAGATTTTTCATAACATCTATTTTTAAGAGGTTAGTAATTGTTTGTTGTGGCCACAATTACTCCATAACAGCACTCTACCAAAGGTTATGCCAAAAATGAACACGATGTGTAATCTATTAATTTTCAGATGATTATTCTTTAGGGAAAAGGGGATGCGCGTTCGGGCACTCATTTCCTGGTACTTCCTTTTGACAAGGATACTTTTTAATCATAAATTTCGTGCATTTATCCGGCGTTGGGTCCGTTTTTATGAAAATGAATTCTCTCAAAACGACAATAATTCAATAAATAAAACAAAAAAATATGTAATCGGTAATAATTGTATTGTTTTTTATTTACATTTGTATAATGTTCATATGTATGAACATATAAAAATCAACCTAAAACCTATTCACAATGACACCACATAAGATCAGGCTCTGGAGTATCGGTTTCTTTTTCTGTCTGATTCATACCGTACAGGGGCAGACGGGCAACATAGCAGCGGAGGCAAAAATATCCGCCTCCACAGCCTTGTCCGAAATGTACCTTCCCGAAAATGTAGCGGATGGGATCATTGGAACCCCGGCAACAGGAGAGTGGGCCTGTGAAGGAGTTACTACGGATTGGGGCTATATCCGTTTCCCGTGGATAGAACTTCGGTGGGACAAACCGAGGAAAATCAACCGCATTGTTTTATACGACCGGCCTTCCGGAAAAGAATTTACCGCCGGGGGCAAACTGATGTTCAGTGACGGAAGCCTTATCTGGGTCAACCGGATACCGGATAACGGGGAGGGCAAGGAAATAAGGTTCGATACCAAAACCGTCGACTGGGTGAAATTCCAGGTGACTGACGGCAATGGCAAAGACCTGGGACTGTCGGAAATGGAAGTGTTCGCAGCCCCGGAAGATAATAATGATTTTGTCGCATGGGTAGATCCTTATATAGAGACCAATCGCGGCCGGTACCTGTTCTTTATTACCGGGTCCAGGCCGTTCGGTATGGTGGGGGCTGCTCCTTTAACCCGGAACAAGAACCAGAACGGAGGTGGCTATAACTATAACGACGAATATATCCTGGGGTTTGAACAGATACACAGCTGGATGCTGGGCGGCCTGGAGATTATGCCGGCCCCGGCGGTTATAGATCCTACCAAAGGGCAGGAGGGGTGGAAGTCGGCATTCCGTCATGAAGATGAAATCGTGCAGCCCGGATACCAGCGGGTCTATTTACGCGATCACCACATATGGACTGAACTGACCGCTACCGAACGGGTGAGTTTTTACCGTTTTCGTTTTATCCGGAATATGGAAGCCCAGGTATTAATGAACCTCGGCGGCTATGTCAGCAATGTACAAATGGAGAAGGCGCATGTTACGCAGGTGTCGGATACGGGGATTGAAGGATATTTCAGTACGACCGACCGCTTCTGGGGTGGCCCGAAAGAGGTAAAGGTCTTTTTTGCAGCGGAATTTGATAAGGCTTTCAAAAGATTGGACGGCTGGACCGGTAAAGAACGTTTCCGGGATATCCCGGAGATCGAAGGCGACAGCACCGGTGTTACGGCAATCTATGATGTTCAGGGCGGAGACCTGCTGCAGATGAAAATCGCTATATCCTATACCAGTGTAGAGAATGCCAGGAATAACCTTGATGCGGAATGCCCGTACTGGGATTTCGATAAAGTTCACGGTGAATCCCTGAAGGTATGGAATGACTGGCTCGGGAAGATAGAGGTAAAAGGAGGAAGCCGGGAACAAAAGATAAAATTTTATACCGATCTGTGGCATGTGCTTCTCGGCAGGCAAAAGATCAATGATATCAACGGAGATTATCCGGATCGTACTTCCGGTAATCGCGAAGGCACCTTTACGGACGCGGAATTCAAAATAAAGACGTTGCCGAAGGACAAAAACGGGAACCTTAAATTCAATATGTACAATTCCGATGCCTGGTGGCTTACACAATGGAATTTAAATGTGCTGTGGGGGCTTGCATGGCCTGAGGTCATGGACGAAATGTCTGCTTCCATGGTGCAATATGCCGTCAACGGGGGGCTTCTCCCCCGGGGCCCTTCCGGTGGCGGTTATTCCTATATTATGACCGGGTCTCCTGCTACCAATCTTATAGCAGCTACCTTCCAGAAAGGGTTACTTACCAAAATAGATAAACAAACGGCTTATGATAAGATAAAAGAAAGCCTCCTGCCCGGAGGGATGCTCGGAGATGCCGGCGATATCCGGTTTTACACGGAAAATGGCTATTGGCCCGGAAACGCAGGCATTACCCTGGAAGCGGCTTTTCAGGATTATGCCCTGTCCCAGATGGCAAAAGCGCTTGGGAAGAAAAAGGATTACAACTTTTTCAGTAAAAGGGCAGCGGGATGGAAAACTCTTTTTCACCCGGAGCAGAAACTGGTATTTCCCAAAGACCGGAATGGAAATTTTTTGCATAGCGAGCCCCTTTCCGGTGAAGGCTGGATAGAAGCCAATGCCTGGCAGGCTACCTGGTCCGTATCGCACCAGATCGATGAACTGGCAGTACTTATGGGGGGAGAAGATGTTTTATGTGAAAAGCTCAATTATGCTTTTGAAATGGCTGAAGATGACGATTTTGTCTTTGCCTATAATGACGGTTATGTAAGTTATGCTAACCAGCCCGGTTGTTCCAACGCCCATGTTTTTAATTATGCCGGGAAACCGTGGCTTACCCAGTACTGGGTACGGAAGGTCAAGGAACAGGCATACGGAGGCATTACACCCGATCTGGGTTATGGCGGTCACGATGAAGACCAGGGACAAATGGGAGGCGTCAGCGCCCTGATGGCCATAGGACTGTTCAGTCTGGACGGTAATGTTTCCGAAAACCCTGTATATGATATCACCAGCCCAGTTTTTGACGAAGTGATCATTAAACTCGATCCGGATTACTACACCGGAACCGAATTCAGGATCATTACCCATAATAACAGTATGGATAATATGTATATCCAAAAAGCCCTTTTGAATGGAAAAGAACACACGAAGTTCTGGTTTCCGCACGAAGTCTTTCAAAAGGGCGGAAGCCTCGAACTTTACCTCGGACCTGAGCCCAATATGCAATGGGGAACTAAGGATTAAAACCGAAAATTAGTATCAACCAAAAATCTGTTTCTTATGGAAATATACCGATTAATGAGGGCGTATGTCCTGTATCTGCCCCTGTTTTGTTTCGGATTATCCCTGCAGGCCTATGCCTTTCCGCAGCAGGAAGGGATAAAGGTTACCGGAACGGTCCGGTCTGCCGAGGGAGAGGTCCTTGCGGGGAGTAATATTGTGGTAAAGGGAACAAATACCGGTACCATTGCGGACTTTGACGGGAATTTTGAAATTGAGGTTCCCGACAGTAATGCCATATTAGTGTTCAGTTATGTGGGGTTTGCTTCCAGAGAGGTGAAAGTGGGAATGCAAACCACGATCCGGGTAGAGCTGGAACCCGATATGGGAAAACTCTCTGAAGTTATTGTCATCGGGTACGGCAGTCAGCGGAAATCGGACATTACCGGATCGGTTTCTTCTATAAGTGCCAAAGAGCTGCAGGCTGTCCCGGCTTCCAGTTTCGAGCAGACCCTGCAGGGCAGGGCTGCAGGTGTACAGGTTACCCAGGCCTCCGGCGTGCCCGGAGGAGGGACCAATATACGTATCCGCGGAACGAGTTCCGTAAATGCCAGTAGTGAGCCCTTGTACGTTATAGATGGCATGCTCGTAAACAGTGATGCCAACGAAACGTCTGCCGGAAGCAGGGGCCCGGGAGTGAGCCCGCTTTCCACTATTAACCCCAATGATATAGAGTCTATTGAAATACTCAAAGACGCTTCCGCAACAGCTATTTACGGTTCCAGGGGGGCCAACGGCGTCGTATTGATAACTACCAAAAAGGGAACAGCGGGAAGAGAAACCATAAGTTTCAACGCTTATCACGGCATACAACAGGTGGCTAATAAGCTTAATCTACTCAATGCCAGTGAATATGCAGCACTGGTAAATGAAGCGGAAATCAACGCGGGGAGGACTCCCGTCTATGTTAACCCGCAAACCTTAGGCAAGGGCACGGACTGGCAGGACGAACTTTTCAGGGCTGCACAGATCTCCGATTACCAGCTTAGTTTTTCGGGAGGAGATGCCAAGACCAGGTATGCGCTTTCCGGCGGCTTATTTACACAGGATGGTATAGTCATAGGCTCCGATTTCCGGAGATATTCATTCCGGGTAAACCTGGAACGGAATGTAACGGACAAGCTGAAAGTAGGCAACAACCTTTCGTATGCGAGAATTATATCCAACGGGGTGCTTACAGGGCCCGGGCAGATTGTTCCCGGGGTAATTGCCAATGCTCTGCAGATCAATCCCGTTCTGCCGGTATACAATCCTAACGTACCGGGAGGTTATACCTTTGAGCATGACCGTAAAGACGCCGTGGCCAATCCGGTGGCAGAAGCCAGGGAATACGAATCCAAAACCGTTACCTCCAGGCTCCTTGGTAATGTGTTTGCCGAATATGCCCTGACTGATGACCTGGATTTCCGCACCAGCTTCGGGATAGACCTTTTGCATACCAAAAACAGTGCTTTCGGTCCAAACTTTCTGAAACGTACGGAGAGCAGCCGCGGCGAAGCATCCATCTCTACGCTGGAAGCGCTTACCTGGCTTAATGAAAATACACTTACCTATAACAAAACCTTTGACGGCGGGGACAACCTTACGGCTCTTTTAGGATTCACATTACAGGAATTCCAAAACGAGTCCCTTACCAGTATAGCTTTCGGTTTTCCCGATGGCAGGACCGGCTATCACAATCTTTCCGCAGCAGAAAATCCGCAGCCGCCGGTCAATAGCGAATCACGGTGGGCACTGGTGTCCTATCTCGCGCGGATAAATTACGCTATGGACAACAAATATCTCTTTACCCTTTCCGGAAGGGTAGACGGCTCGTCCAAATTCGCAAAAGGCAATCAATACGGTTTCTTTCCCTCCGGGGCATTTGCATGGCGTGTTATCAATGAGGATTTTATGAGAGACTCGCAGCTTTTCAGCGACCTGAAACTGCGGTTGAGTTACGGCGTTATCGGTAACCAGTCCATCGGTCCCTATAATTCCCTTGCCCTGATAGGGCCTTTCGGGGAAGGTGTTTTTAATAACGGCCCCGGAAGCCCCGAAGTATTTTACGGGCAGGAGCCGAGCAGTTATCCCAACCGCAACCTGAAATGGGAAACCACACGTCAGGCCAACTTGGGATTGGACATGGCATTCTGGAATGGTAAATTGCGGTTTACCGCGGAGGTATATGATAAGAAAACCTCCGACCTTTTGCTGGCAACCCCTATTCCGTTTACCACCGGGTTTCAGAATACCCTGCTGAATGTAGGAAATGTACAGAACCGCGGTTTCGGACTGGAAGTGAGTTCGGATATCCTCAACGGCCCATTCACCTGGAATGCTTCCGGAAACTTTTCCGTCAACCGGAATAAGGTGACCAACCTGGCCAGGGAAGAAGATATCAATCTCCTGGTAGCCGGCAGCATACTGAGAGAAGGTAAGCCTATCGGAACTTTCGAAGGATACGTTTTTGACGGCATTTACCAGACTAATGAAGAAGCTGCTGCAGGTCCGGCTTTACGCGGGCAGACACCGGTTGCGGGAGATCGTAAATACAAGGATATAAGCGGTCCCGATGGTTCCCCTGACGGATTTATAGACGAATATGACCTTGCGATCATAGGAACCGCCCAACCCGATTTTACGTGGGGACTGAACAACGAGTTTTCCTATAAGAATTTTAACCTCAGTGTTTTTGTACAGGGCAGCCAGGGCAATGATATGGCCAATATGAACCTGCTCAACCTGGAGAATATGAACGGACAGCAGAACGTGCTGGCCAAAGCGGGAAAAAACCGCTGGACGCCGGATAATCCCGGGAATGTATACCCCCGGGCCTCGGCAAACAACTCCTTTAACAGTACCTTCTCGTCCGCCTTTGTCGAAGACGCTTCTTATGTAAGGGTCAAGAACATAACATTGGGGTATAATTTTCCTCAACAATGGATGGAACATATTGGGGTGAGCAACCTGCGTATTTACGCCAGTGCAACCAACCTGTTTACCTGGACCAGCTACAGCGGGTACGATCCGGAAGGGAATGCTTATGGCGGAACTACCAATATTGTAGGTGTGGATGATGGTAATTACCCTCAGACGAGAATGTACACCTTTGGAATTAACCTGGGATTTTAACATAAAAAGACATGATGATGAAATCAGTAAATAACTTTCCGGTAAAAATATGGAGCAGTATCCTGTGTGTATTACTGTTGTTTTCCTGTAGTGATTTTCTGGAAGAAGATCCTGAAAACCAGGTGAGCACCGGTAATTATTACATCACAGAACAGGATGCCCTTGCGGCGGTAAATTCCATATATGCCAATCTCGGCTCTTATGATGCTTCCCGGGGGAATACCGCAGGGATATATCACAGTACCTTCTGGATAACCCAGGGACTGGCTTCCGACGAAATGGACAATAACCAGTTGGGAACCCCGCAGTACGATCAGCTTGCAACTTTTACGCACAATGCCGAGAATGCGGCTCTGCAGGAAATATGGCAGGTGCATTACAAGACCATATACCTGGCCAATGTGGCTATAGACCGTATTCCGGCTATTGATATGAATGAAACACTTAAAACCCGTTTTATCAATGAAGCTAAATTTCTGAGAGGATTGCTTTATTTCAATCTCGTACGCATGTTCGGAGATATACCGTTGGTCATCACCGAAGAGGCCCCGCTAAACCCGGAGGCCGCCCCGGCAGATGAGGTTTATGCCCAGATAATCCGGGACCTTACCGATGCGGAAGCCCTGCCTCCGGACGGAGAAATACAGGAAGGGCGTGCCACACAGGGAGCAGCACGGGCATTACTGGCAAAAGTATACCTGCGAACAGGAGAATACCAGCTTGCCTCGGAAAAAGCCCTTAATGTCATCAATTCCGGTTTATACGGACTCTGGGACCGTTTTAAAGACGCTTTCCGTATTGAGAACCGGGGAGGCAGGGAAGCTGTTTTCTCCGTAGGGTTCGGAGATGCGGGAGGAGCAATTTCTTTCTGGGAAGTAGGACAGTTCAACGTAAGGCTGTTACCGGCAGCCCTGAGTGCCGAAGTAGACGGTATTTCCAATACGCAGGGCTGGCAGATAGCCAATGAAGCCATGTATAACACTTTTGCCACTTCCGATGAACGCCGCGAGGATACGTTTATGACCAGTTTTACCGCTTCCGATAATGCTACGGTAAACCTGGATCATGTATATATAGACAAATACTGGGACATGGAAGCAGACCCCACTGCGGGAGGTTCTTTCAATGATTTTCCTGTAATCCGTTATGCCGATGTGGTACTTACCTATGCCGAAGCACAGGCCAGACTGGGAAATTTTGATGTGGCCAACGACTATCTGAACGATGTAAGGCAGAGAGCAAACCTGGGAGAAGCGGAAGCGGACAATATCGACGGTTTCATTGACCTGCTGGTAGAAGAAAGGGGCAAGGAGTTCGTAGGCGAAGGACAGCGATGGTTTGATCTTACCAGGCTTGGCAGGCTCAGACAACGTGTAGAAGCCGTAAAAGGGATTCCGGTAGGCGAACAATACAACCTGTTCCCCATTCCGCAACGCGAAAGACTGGTAAATCCCAATTTACCACAAAACCCCGGCTTTTAGTACCGGTTAACTTGTTGTTCAACCAAAAATACACGATATGAAAACCAAAATATATCACCTGATTTTTCCCCTGATCCTGGGATTGCTGGTAAGCTGTAACGAAGACGAGCAGGGCCCGGAAGATTATTACGATCAGGGAGATTTCCTGGTTAGCCTGGGAGCGGAAAAAGTACCGGGACACGGGCAGTACCGCAGTCGGATGGAATCCGGCGATACCCTTAACCTGGAGGTGCTTGTGGAAGCCCCGGAAGACCTGGAAAAACTGGAAATAACCAAGACGGTAAATCTGCAGAAAGATTCCTCGTTCGGACAGGAAGGAGTATTGCAGGTAGAGGCTTCGGGAAAAGAATTCAGTTATACATTTATCTATATTCCTCCTGTGGAGGACGTGGATAAGCTGGTGGGGTTTAGTTTTAAAGCCACCACATCCGGAGGAAAGGAGACGACCAGTGACCTCACAGCCAATATAAGCCTTAGTCCACGGGATAACCTGCCGCGCCGAAGATGGGAATGGAAGTCCATTCTGCATGTCAATAACGAAGATGATCCGAATGCCGAAGTCATCGAAGATTGTGAAAAAGACAATGCTTATCTTTTTAACGGGGACGGTACCATGAGCCTGGAGTACGGGACCGATACCGGGGCCGGGGCCTGTGCCTTTGACGGGTTGAATGTTTTCAGCGGCTGGTATATTACCGAAGACGAACAGCATTTTATCATGGAAAAGTACAATGTTTTTACGCCCAATACCATTGTGGCCGATACTTTTCGAATAAAAACACTTACCGTAGAAAAACTGGCTCTGGAACTTACGGTAGACTTATCCGAACTGGGACTCCGGGAAGAAGAGGTTTTCCTGTATACGTTCGAAGCAGCCCAAAGGAATAATTAAACCATGAGCCCGTTGGCCGCTAATGGAAATCGGGTTAAACAAATTTTAAAAGATGACAACCAAAAACAACTCATATGGCAAACCTTGAAAAAAGAAAATGCATATGCATCTTCGGAGGGATATTTATTGCTCTTTTCGTTTCCTGTAAAGATGACGTTCGGGATAAAGATGAAGAAGATAATCCTTCCCCGGAAGAAATCACCTTTACCGTAGAACGGGCGCCGGAATGGACGGCGGTGTTTAAAAGGGATTCCGGCTGGTTCGGCGGGGATGGTATTTTTGCCATACCCTATTCCGGGGAAGATGACCGGAAGGAGGCAGACAGTATTGTTTTTCTGTTCAGCGATACCATGGTCGGGGAAATTATCGGGGATTCCCTGGTGCCGGGTTACAGTATGGTCAATAATTCCATGGCACTTTACCGCAAAGGCGATGCCCCGGAAAGCACAGCATTTATCCTGGCAAAAGACAGTGACGGAAAGCCTGCTACCATGCTGGTTCCGGATACCGGTAACGAGGAATATTACTGGCTGGGGGACGGTTTTGTAAACAAGAAGGCAGGAGGAAAGCTGTATATATTTGCCTATCGTATACGTAATACTCATACGGACGATCTGCTGCCGTTTGAAGAAGTGGGCAATGATCTCCTTGTAATAGATGACAAGAGCAAAATACCGTTTCAAGAACCCCGTTCATTGGAAATACCCTTTTTTAATACCGGGGATAATTCCGATAAAATTTCCTTTGGAATCGGAATACATGCCGATCCCGGAGAGGAATATACCTATGTATACGGCGTCAGGGGACAGCATAAGGAACTGGTATGTGCTCGGGTAAAATATGGAGAAATAGAAGATTTCAACGCCTGGGAATTCCGGAAGACAGATGGCTGGACAAAAGACAGGGAACAGATGACAGCCCTGGCAGACAGTGTATCCAATGAACTGAGTGTATCCAGGTTGTCCGATGGCAGCTACGCGCTTATTTACCAGTACGGGGGGATCTATCCCAACATATATATGCAAACGGGAGATACTCCGTACGGGCCTTTCGGCGAAGTGAAAGAAATATGGAACACTACAGAAGATATCGATAATCCGGACCTGTTTACCTACAATGCCAAAGCGCATCCGGCAATTTCCGGAGAAGGAGAATTGCTCGTAAGCTATAATGTCAACAGTTTTAAATTTTTCGATGTCATAGGAGATAAACCACACCTGTACAGGCCGCGGTTTATCCGTCTGAAATTCAATTCCGCGAACAAAAATACGGCAGATGAAGGATCAAACTAATAACGGGGGAGCATCCCGGGGGTATATTATTCATATTACCATAGCAGCAGCGTTGGGAGGATTGTTGTTCGGCTATGACACGGCGGTGATAGCAGGCGCGATCGGTTATCTCCAGGAAAAATTTTCCCTGAGTCCGGCCCTTGTGGGCTGGGCCGCCAGCAGCGCTATCTGGGGATGTATCCTGGGGGCAGCGGTTGCCGGTTATGTCAGCGACCGTTTCGGACGAAAAAAAGTACTGATCATTACCGGGCTGTTGTTTTTTATCTCCGCCCTCGGATCGGCCATAGCAACAGACCTGACCGGGTTTATCGTGGCACGGTTTGTCGGCGGAATAGGAGTGGGGGCAGCTTCCATGCTGTCCCCGTTGTATATTTCGGAAGTTGCCCCGGCAAAGTTCAGGGGACGGCTGGTGAGTATATATCAACTGGCTATCGTATTCGGTATCAATATCATTTACATTGTCAATTACCTGATCTCTGTTTCCGGAAGCAATGTGTGGAATGTGGAATACGGGTGGCGATACATGATAGGCTCCGAAGTAATACCGGCCATCATCTTTTTTGCGTTGCTGTTTACCGTACCCGAAAGTCCGAGGTGGCTCATGAAAAAAGGCAGGGAAGCAAAGGCAGGAGAGATACTCCGCCGGATAAACGGTGATAAGGCCGAAGCTATACGCGAAGAGATCCGGAATACCCTGGGAATGGAATCCGGGAGATGGAGCGATCTTTTTGGCAAGGAGCTCCGGCTTGCCCTTGTTGTCGGAGTTGTCCTGGCCCTGTTCTCACAGATTACGGGGATAAATGCCGTTATCTACTTTGCCCCCGAGATATTCAAAAGCATAGGTTTCGCAGTGGAGTCCGCATTCTATCAAACCATTTTTATTGGGATCATCAATACCGTTTTCACTTTTGTCGCCCTTTGGCTCATAGACAAAGCAGGGCGTAAAAAGCTGCTGTTATGGGGAGTGTCCGGAATGGTGGTCTGCCTTTTTGCCATTGGCGTGTGTTTTTATTTTGAGATTACCAGGGGTCCCTGGCTTATAATATTTGTTCTGGGCTTTATAGCGTGTTTTGCATCCTCCCTCGGACCTATCCCGTGGGTGATGATCGCTGAGATATTTCCTACTAAGATCAGGGGAACAGCCATGTCATTCTGTACACTGATTCTGTGGGTAGGTGTTATCCTTATAACCCAGCTTACGCCCGTAATGCTGGACAGCCTGGGAGGAGCCTTTACGTTCTGGATATTTATGGTTAATTCCGTATTCCTGCTGCTCTTCACCTGGAAATTTATTCCCGAGACCAAAGGGAAGAGCCTGGAGCAGATAGAAAAAGGTTGGCTCGGGCCCCATGAGGAATAGTTTATGAGATACCTCCTGACGGAAGTTTTATAGTATTATTATGTAATACGGAACAAGGATAGACTAATGAAAAAAGAATTAAAGAATTAACAGATGGTAAATGTGAATATCGGCATCGATATGGGGGGCACCCGTATAAAAATGGGACTGGTGGATGAGGAAGGGAATCTCCGTAAAATGCAGTCTTTTGAAGCCAGGTCAGGACGTAGCATGGACAATGTGCTGAAGGACCTGTCAGTTCCGGTAAACGAACTTTGCAGCGATAAGGAATATCGTGTAGGAGGTATAGGTATAGCCTTTCCCGGAATAGTGGATCCCGGAAAGAAAAAGGTGCTGTCCGATTATGTGAAATACCCCGGGGCAGGACAGACGGATTTCGGGGCCTGGGGAAAGGAAAACTGGGCCTTACCGGTAGCCCTTGAAAACGATGCCCGGGCGGCTCTGTTGGGAGAGTGGCAGTACGGAACGGGAAAGGGCTGTAACAATCTCGTAATGATCACCCTGGGAACGGGAGTAGGATCGGCAGTGCTCATCGAAGGGAAGTTATTACGCGGTAAGAACTTTCTCGCCGGGAACCTGGGCGGGCACATGAGTATCGACTATAACGGCCCGGAATGCAATTGCGGTAATACCGGATGTGTGGAAAGCCTGGCATCGACCTGGGCCCTGAAAAACCACCTGGAGAATGCCCGGGATTATACCGGCAGTGCCCTTCACGGAGCCGAAAACCCGGATTACGAAAGCGTTTTCCGTTATGCCCGTTCGGGGGACAGTGCAGCGGTTGAGGTGCGCAACAGAAGTATAAAAGCCTGGGGTACCGGGATCGTAAACCTTATTCATGCTTACGATCCGGAAAAAGTAATTATGGGCGGAGGTATTATGAAAAGTATGGATGACATACTGCCCGGTATAGAAAAAATAGTAGAAAAACACAGCTGGATACCACCGGGAAGTTTACCCATAGTGGTCGCCGGCAAAAAAGAAACAGCAGGAATATTAGGAACAAGTTATATATTAAACAATGAAAGGAAAAAAAATAACATCTAATTACGACAAGTATCCCAGGATAAGGGTTAGTGGAGATAAACACGAATGTATACGCGGCTGGGATGCCATATGCGGGGCTATAAAAGACAAAGCGGGAGACAACGGAAAAATTGTTATCGAAACTTACCAGGGTGTCGATACCGCAGAGGTGAGGACAGCCCTTGAAGAAGTATTTGGTTCCTGCACAATATATGACAGTACCGACGCGATGAAACCTGCTCCGGAAATAGAGAAAATGGTATATCCGTATGTCACGGACGACCGGGTTTTCGGGTATATGACCGATCTCGCCCTCAGCGATTTTTTCGATCCTGAAAGTTGCCGGAAGCTGCGGGAAAAAACGGGAAAAGGAAACAAAGACATAACGGTTATACTGGGACCGGGAGCGAGCTTTTGTTGTGACAGAAGCGATCTCCTGGTATATTTGGACATGCCTCGCTGGGAATTACAGCTTCGCATGCGCAGGCACGAGGTGAACAATCTGGGGGTATTAAATAAGGATACGGAATTTGCCTTGCGTGTCAAACAATCTTTTTTTGTGGACTGGAGGGTACTGGACAGGCATAAAACAGCCCTTTTTGAAAAAACAGATTTTTTTGTCGATACCGTCCGGTCGTCAGATCCCAGGATGATTTCCGGCGAAGCGATGAAGCATGCACTGGAAATAACCAGCAGGCAGCCTTTCCGCGTTGTGCCGTTTTTCGATCCGGGCCCGTGGGGAGGACAATGGCTTAAAGAAGTCATTGATCTCGACAGGGACAGGGTGAATTTCGCCTGGGGGTTCGATTGTGTCCCCGAAGAGAACAGCCTGCTTTTTGATTTCGGGGGAATTACTTTCGAAACGCCTTCCATAAACCTGGTGCTCACCCGCCCGGAACCGCTACTGGGACAGCAGGTCTATAAAAAATTCGGAGCAGAGTTTCCCATACGGTTCGATTTCCTGGATACTATGGACGGAGGAAACCTCAGTTTGCAGGTACACCCTACCAAAGCCTATATAAAAGAACAGTTCGGCATGCCTTATACCCAGGACGAAAGCTATTATATCCTCGATGCCGGGGAAGGGGCCGAAGTATACCTGGGTATCCGGGACGAGACCGATCCGGAAAAAATGATCGCCGGCCTGAAGAATGCCCAGGAAAAGGGGCAGGCCTTTGATGCAGATGCTTATATCAATAAATGGCCGGTAAAAAAGCACGATCATTACCTGATCCCTTCGGGGACGGTACACTGTTCGGGAAGAAACAGCGTAGTACTGGAAATAAGTGCTACCCCCTATATTTTTACATTCAAACTGTGGGACTGGGGCAGGCTGGGACTGGACGGAAAGCCGAGACCGATACACCTGTTCCACGGCGAAAATGTTATCGACTGGAGCCGGAGAACACAGTGGACGAAAGACAACCTGGTGAACCGTATCGAAGAAGTAGCACAAGGAGAAGGCTGGAAAGAAGAAAAGACCGGCCTGTACGTTTCCGATTTTATCGAAACGCGACGGCATTGGTTTACCGGGAGCGTGCCCCACAACACCAACGGCAGCGTCAATGTGATCAACCTGGTGGAAGGACGGGAAGCCATCGTGGAAAGTCCGGAAGGTAAATTCGAGCCTTTTGTGGTGCATTATGCGGAGACTTTTATAATCCCTGCCGAAGTAGGGGATTATACCATACGTCCCTACGGAGCGTCCGAAGGTGAAGAATGCGCTACGCTGAAAGCTTTTGTGAGAGAATAACAACATAAACATATTTTAAAAGACCGATGATGAGATCCCTATTGTTATGGCAGTTTGTCCTGGGCGTCATTTTTACCGCTTATGCCCAGGAACTCCGCCTGCCGGCCTACTTTACCGGCAATATGGTATTGCAACGCGATGTTCCCGTGACCCTGTGGGGGTGGAGTGCCCCCGGCCGGGAAATTAAGGTGGAAATAGGTGGCAGGCCGGCACACACCAGGACAGATAAGAAAGGAAAATGGAAGCTGCAATTGCCCGCTTTTCCGGCAGGGGGACCGTACACCGTAAAAATAAGTGACGGAGAGTCCGGTATAACCCTGAAAAATGTATTAATGGGAGACGTATGGCTTTGCGGTGGCCAGTCCAATATGGAATGGCCCTTGAAGCAAACACCCTACCGGGAGCCGGATACCACATGGCTTGAAAAAGGACAAATAAGACTTTTAAAGGTGAACCCGGAAATGGATTACAGGCCGAGAGAAGACATAAATTCTTCCGGATGGATAACTCCGGACCTGGAAAGTATCGCGGATTTTTCTGCCGTAGGATATCATTTCGGGAAATTTGTTCAGCAGGAAAGCGGGGTCCCGATAGGCCTGATCAGCGTAAACCTGGGGGCAACGGCCGTAGAAACCTGGATGAGTAACGAAGCTCTGGAAGCATTTCCCCAGTTTAAAGAGGAAATAAAACATACGGGAAGTTTTGCAGATGTCCGGAAGGCATTTGAGAAAAGCAAAAAGCATTGGTATAACAAGTATTATTATACCGGGCCCGGGGTAACCGGAAAATGGTACCTGCCGGAAACAGATATCTCTTCCTGGGATACCCTGGAAGTTGCCGGCAATACCTGGAAAGAAGAGAAAGCCCTGAAAGATTTTGACGGCGCCGTATGGCTTAGGAAGAGTTTTGACCTTCCGGAAGGGTTTAAAGGAGATTCCCTGCATTTACAATTGCTGCAAATCGATGATTATGATATTACCTGGGTAAACGGACACCGTATCGGTGAAACGTTTGGCAGGCATAATCACAGAAATTACCAGGTACCTGCCGGTATTCTTAAAAAGAAAGGCAATGTACTGGTCGTACGTGTTTTTGATGCCGGGGGAATAGGAGGTTTTACAACTTCTGCTTTCTGGGGGAACGATATACTGTGGGGAAAGTGGCACTACAGGAAAGGATTACAGGTCGAGGCCGGGAAATTCCCGGAACCGGAATTAGTGGATGTCTCCCCGTTTTCGTCGCCCGGAGTGCTGTACAATGCCAATGTAGCGCCGCTTACGGCATTGCGCGTTAAGGGAACGATCTGGTACCAGGGCGAATCCAATGCGGCGAGGGCAGCGGAATACCGGGAGTTATTCCCGGCCCTTATCCGCGACTGGCGAAATCATTTCAACAATGAAATGCCCTTTCTGTGGGTGCAACTGGCAAACTACGGTAAAGAACCTGAAGTTCCGGGCCCGTCGTCCTGGGCAGAACTCCGGGAAGCCCAGGCCATGGCACGGGCCTTGCCGAATACGGGCATGGCGGTAACGATAGATATAGGAGAAGCAGAAGACATCCATCCCCGGAATAAGGAGGATGTAGGTAAGCGTCTCGGCACATTGGCTATGAACCTCGGTTATGGCGGAAAATATCCGGCACAGGCTCCCCGGTTTAAAGAAACGGAGAAAAAGGGAGATAGTCTCCTGGTACATTTTACCCTGGCGACTGATTCCCTGAAGACTAAAGACAAATACGGATATATACGCGGTTTCCAACTGGCCGGTAAAGACGGAAAATTTCATTGGGCCCAAGCTTTTTTACGTCGCAATACCGTAGTGGTATACCGTCCGGGGTTAAAAGATCCGGTGGAGGTACGATATGCCTGGAGTGATAATCCCGGGCCCCTGGACCTCACGGACCAGAACGGCCTTCCGGCAGAACCCTTTAGGAGTGATGACCACCAGCTCAGTACCGAAGGCATGGTGTTCGACAGCAAGGCACCCCGTTTTTAAAAAGGATCATATAACAACTGCGGTTAAATATGTAGGAACATTGGGATATATAAAATTAGTATCTTTGTTTTTTAAAAATTCCGAGGGAAAAGAGCAACAATGCAAAAAGAGAGACCTATTGAATTTAAAGTGGACCATCACAACGGAATACCCCTGCATTTACAGGTAGAACAGTTGTTGAGAACCCTGATTGAAAAGCCGGAATACAAGGAAGGAAAACTGCTTCCCAAGGAAGTGGAACTGGCTAAAATGCTTGGAATATCCCGCAATACCGTGCGGCAGGCTACCAATAAGCTGGAAAACGAGAAATTACTGGTCCGCAAAAAAGGGGTCGGTACACGGGTAGTAAAGCAGACGCTCAGTACGAAGTTGAGTAACTGGGCCAGCTTCAGCGAGGAAATGCACAGTAAAGGAGTAGAGTTTGTAAATTACCAGATCAATGTTTCATGGACAGAGGCAGACCAGGAGGTGGCCGCTGCTTTACAGATAGAAGAAGGCAGGGAGGTGCTTCGTATGGAACGTCTCCGGGGCCTGGATAAAGGGCCTTTTGTTAATTTTATTTCATTTTTTCACCCTCGTATCGGCCTTACCGGAAAAGAAGATTTTTCCCGTCACCTTTATGAAATCCTGGAAAGGGATTACGCTACTATCCCCTCCGTATCTAAAGAGCAGATCAATGCTATCCCCGCTACAAGAAAACTGGCGGAATTACTGGATGTTAAAACAGGAAGTCCCCTGTTGTTCCGCAGACGGCTGGTATGCGATCCGGGAGACCGGCCCATAGAATATAACCTGGGGTATTACCGGGCGGATAGTTTTACTTATGAAATAGATATTAAACGCTGACCGGATAAACTGTTTTTCAGTCTGTTCGTTTTCTCTGTTTCAGGGCCTTTACCGCACCCGAACCCATATCGATCTCAAAATGATCGGCCGGGGCGCCGTGTATAAAACGGTACAGACATTCGAACACCAGTTTTAACTTGTTCTGTAACTCCGTATCACCGGGTAGCTCCCTGTATTTTCCGGCGAGAAAGTTATAATGTGCAATGCGTTCTTTGGGGATATCTTTAAGCGCAAGTACATCCGCATTCCGCAATTTATAGAAATCGAGCAAAAGGTCCTTTCCGTCCCATTTCCGGAAATCTCCGGGTTTTAAACCGGCTTTTTGCACTTCCCTGTGTAATGCCCTTTTGGTCAAAGTACCGGTTTTTACAGGCTCGTACAGGAAGTCCGTGCCGTTTCGTATTTGTAGGGAATCGAGGAGTCTTTCCGGCCAGTCCTTTGCAAAACGGAGCCTCACCAGTTCTTTAAGATGCCACAGTGTAAAACCGGAATACCGTTCTGTTTTGAGGATCGATTTGTCCCAGACAGGTTTGTTACCACTACGCAGATAATCGTATTCCATGGAGTAGAACGGGAAAAGCGTCCGGAATTCCGGGACCTGGAGAAGGGAGACTGTTTCTACTTCTATCCGGTTGTCTTTCCTTACGTTGAGTATTTTATACCCGGGCATATAAGCGGCGGGAGAAGGAGATTGTATATTGACCAGCCAATTCCCGTCTTCATATGTTCTTATCCCGGTGTCGTTGATGTGCATATGTCCTCCCACATGTATACGAAGCCCGGCTGCGGCAAAGGTCCTGGCCACGTTTTCGGGAGGAACGCGTTCGAGTTGCCATTTTTTCCCGTCGAAAAGTTTTTCCAGCAGGGGAGAGGCATCGTCATTAAAATCAATCATGGGAAAATGGCTGAAAGCGATGAGTTTTTTGTTCTTTTCCCTGGCCAGGGAAGCTATTTCTGCCACCCAACGGATGAGGTGTTTTTTATGGGTGAGTATGTTTTTGTACCCGGTCCCCGCACCGGAGTAGTTTTCGGCAACGGAAGGACCGGCGGAAGGATCTTTCGGGATGTGGACATCCCCGTCTATGGCAAGTAACCATATACCGGGCACCGGTTCAACGACATAGCTGGCATCCGGAACCGTAAAACCGGGAATAACATCATACATGCGGTGTTGTAACCGGGCTGCTTCCTTTGCCTGTTCAAAGGAATAGGTATCCGGGGTGTAATTGCTGAAAGGCGTCGCCCAGTAGAGGTATTCCGGGGAAGGAGAGAAGCCGAAATCTTTCAGGCTTTCCATAATATCCTTGTACCCGGACCTGGCAATATCTTCGGAAACAATTACGGGCAGTCCGTCTTTTTCCGCGTTCTTTACAGGATCTTTGGTACTTGTGATAACCTGGTTTTGTCCGCCCTGTCCCAGAAAGTCGTTTTTTCCTGCTTCCTGACGGAATGGCCCCACCGGATCGTGATTTCCGGTAGTGATAAAGAACTGTATGCCATATTGGTCACTGTATTTTTTCAGGATGCGTTGCAGGCCCCGTATGTGAACAGGCTGGCCGTCGTCCGAATAATCCCCGGGCAGTGCTACCAGGCGAATACCTCTCCCTGCTATATCGTCAAGAGCAGTGAGGAAGGCAAAATAATTCTCGTTAAATATACGGGTGGAATGCAGTTGCGCACCCATTGTCCGGAGAAGTGTGTATTTCCCTGTTTCCGGATTGCGGATACCGCGGTAATCCGTATCGGTAAAAGTGCCATAGAGGTCCTGGAGGTGTACATCGGCCAGGAAGGCTATCTGAATGTTACCGGGCGAAGACTGTGAAAACCCTGGTATGGAGACCAGCAGTGATAATAGAACCGAAAGAAGGAGGTATTTCATGGTGTTGTCATTGTAGTACATCAAACGCTTTGCGCAAAAATGCGATAACTCCGGTTTAATACGGAAGATCGCACGGTGAAATTTAGGTTATCATTTATTCCTTCGGGGACGGGGAGGAGCAAACGTTTACATTTCCGCGATGGACCTTTCCAGTACAGGCAGCATGGATGTGCGTAAGCGGACAAACATTTTCCGGACTTTGCAGGTCTTTTCATCAATACATTCCTCGCATTTTTCATAAAAATTTTCGGAGGTACATGTGGTAAGCGCAATGGGGCCGTCTATAATACGCATTACGGCGGCCACGGTAATTTCTTCGGGAGCCCTGGCAAAATCATATCCGCCCCTCGGCCCGCGACGGCTTTTGACAATGCGGTTCTGCTTAAGTGTATTCATAATGGCTTCCAGGAATTTGTAAGGGATCTTCTCGGCCTCTGAAATATCTTTGGTCGAAACCGGCACCATTTCCGGATGCTCATAAATGAATACAAGTGCTTTGAGGGCGTATTTGGCTTTTCTGGACAGCATGTGTACGGGTAAAATATATGCAATAATAAGAAGATAACTTTACGTACTCAAAATGATACGACCTAAAGTAAGCCCCCGGTTCCCGGAACGGAATTCCGGAGTGAATTAAAAACCGCCCTTTTGCCATGTACCGGTTTGGACCAAATACCGTGACTATCCCAGTAGTGCTGTAATGGTATGGGAATATTGGTTAAGGGCATTGTAAATAGTTAATGAAGAAGTGAGGATAACTACCAGGCCCACCACAATAAAAAGAACCCTCTTGTTGATCCGTGATGCAAGAAAAGCGCCTATGGGAGCGGCAAAGACCCCTCCGATGATAAGTCCCAGGACAACCTGCCAGCTGTCAATCCCCACATAGTAAAGGAAGATACCGGTAGCAAAGAAGGTAATAAAGAACTCGGCTGTGTTTACGGTGCCTATGGTTTCCCTGGGGCTTTTGCCCTGGTTGATGATGTTGGAAGTAACAATGGGGCCCCAGCCCCCACCGCCTATGGCGTCGAGCAAGCCTCCGAAAAAGGCGAGCAGGCCGGCTTTTTTTACCTCTTTCTTCTCTTTCTGCCTGTTGCGGATACCCTTGTACAATATGATAGTCCCGAGGATGAGAAGGTAAGCGGAGATATAAGGTTTTACTATTCCGCCGTCAAGAATATCCGAAAGGAGATAGGCGCCGAGGACCGCACCTATTACCCCTGGAATAACCAGGCGTATAAGCAGGGTTTTATCAATATTCTTAAACCGGAGATGAGACAGGCCCGAAACGCCGGTAGTGAATACCTCTGCAGTATGTACACTGGCAGAAGCAATTCTGGGAGACACACCGAAATGTAACAGGAGCGCGGTGCTGCTTGCCCCGTATGCCATACCCAGTGCCCCGTCTATGAGCTGTGCGAAGAAACCTATCCCCACAAAAGTAAAAAAGGTACTGTCAAAAGAAAAAACATTCCCTTCTCCCTGGCTTATGATGTAAATAAAATAACCGATAAGCAGAAACTTCAAAATCAGAATCGCAATGCCGATCTGTTTGAAGCTGATTTTTAAAAGTCTGTCCTTAAGAATGCGTGTTGCGGCCATTATTCTGTTCTCTTTGCCGAAGCTCCGTTGCCTTGGGAATTATCGGTTATTTTCACTTTTCATATACAGTATTCGCGAACAATGGGATATAAAAAAATCCCTGATCGGTTCAGGGAGCGAAGATATATATAAAATTATTAATTCTATAGATTTAGTAGGATTAATTCTGTAACGTAAAATGATATCAAAAGAATTCTCAAAGAATGCAGAGTGGTAATGGTCCTGAAGTTAAGGGGTTGGTTATATCGGTTCCGGTGTTTCTTTTAGCTGTAATACCGGCATCAGGGGGCGAATCGGAATATCGGGTTTTCTTCCGTAAAACAAGGGCTTACAGCGCATGGGAAGGTTTATATTTATTCCGGGTGAAATACCTGCCGGAACTCCCTGAAAACCGGTATTTTCACAGGGGATGTTGTGTAAGATGCTAAATTTTAATATATTGCGTACTGTATTTATTCGATATTTGATTTGGTATTTTTATTTATTTAACCTTAATTTTTAAGTATTATGTCATTTAAAGCAACACTATCTGTTGGCGGCAAGAAAGTGAATATCTTGAACGTCAACTACGATCTGGCACAGGAAGTAGATGCCACAGGACGTCCTTCTTCGGTAACCCGGGGAGGGCGAATTTATTTTACGGTAGAATCTACGGGAGACTCTTTCTTCTTTGAGTGGATGACCAATAACTTCGAACGTAAAAACGGAACCATTACTTATCTGAAGCGTGATACGGATGCCAAGCTGAAAGAGGTGAATTTCACCGAAGGATACCTGGTGAAATACAAAGAGAACTTTGATGCATCCGGTGATAATCCCCTGACGGAAACCTTTACCGTATCCTGCAGAATGCTCGACTGCGGCGGAGGTAATCACACCAACGAATGGGTTTAATCATCCGTCCGTTTAACCTGTTATTATAAACGAGCAAATCAAATATTGCAAAGGGGACGGTTTTGCCGTCCCCTTCATTTGTTTTAATTAAAAATTCCGGTGCCCGTACCGGTCATTCCACCTGTTATCACCGGTAGTGGGTTGACCTTACTGATCGATTATATAGGTTCCCACCTCAGCCAAACCGGGTTGGGGCTGGCTGTCGTATCCTTCCCGGGGAACTATCCTGAAATACCGGAACTGTTCCTGCTGCGGCAAATCCCTGTACTGGTCCATAAGACCGATGTCGTTCAGTTCAAAGTGACCCAGGCTTTCCCAGTTTTCATTATCATTGCTTACGAGGATTTCCAGTTCCTTCACTTTGCGGTCGCCATTTTTCTGGGCTATGATAAAACCGTCTACGGTACATACTTCCCCCATGTCTACGGTGATCCAGTGATCCGGATAGTCGGTGGGATCGGAAGAGTAACGGGTGATCCAGTACGTAGATGCTTCATCGTCGATCAGGCGGATGGCCAGGCGGCTGTTATTTATTTCTTCGGAACTGAACCCAGCGATCGACCAGTTGTCTTTGAGGTGCCTGTACCGCAAAACCTCTCCCGACGGCCTGCGTATCGGGGTGTTGATGGGCACCGGATCGCCGAAATGCGGCGTACCGTCGGCATTCCAGGTGAAACGCTGGATCCGCGGGTTCCGGCCTCCGCCTCCGGCCTGGCTGCGGGCGTGATAGATAATCCAGTCTTCCGTACCGTCGGGAGATGTGAAGAGACCGTTGTGCCCCGGACCGTAGGCATTACTCTCCGCTTTCATGGATAAAACAGGTTCGGGTGTTTTGGTCCAGTCCGCCGGATTCATGGGATCACCGTTTGTACGGAGTGTCAGCAGTCCCAGGCAGTACGTATCTACCCAATAACCGCTGCCCGAGTACACGATGAATACCTGTCCGTCGGGATTAATCAGTACCTGCGGACCTTCGTTTATCGGGTTTCCGTTCTTTTCCCAGTTATAGGTAGGGGAGGAAATAACGACCTTTTCACCGGATATTGTCCAGGGGTTGCTCATTTCCGCAATGTAGATCTCCTGTGGTGGCGCCCCGGCATTGCCCCCGGACCACAGCATATAGAGCTGGCCGTTGAGTTCCAGGATGGTACCATCAATAGCCCATTGGTCTGTGGCATCGGCAACTTTTCCTTTCATTACCCAATTACCTTCTACCGGACTGGCTGATGTATTTTCGAGGACATACATCCGGTGGTTGGCATTCTGCCCGTCGTCGGCAGCGAAATAAAAATACCATTTGCCGTCAATCTCGTGGAGTTCGGGTGCCCACAGGTTTTTGGAATAGGGCGTCCCCGCCGGGGGTGTCCACACTTCATGCCGGGTAGACGATGCGAGTTCCGACACATTTTCGGTTTCGAGGATTACCAGTTTACCACCCTGGGTGTAGGTATAATAATATTTATCGTTTTTCCGGATAACCCAGGGATCGGGGCCGCCGGGCAGGACGGGATTGGTAAACGTACTGTCGGCAATGAACCCGGTGAGATCTTCCGGGGGGGCCGGTTCTTCGGACCATCCGGGTAATTTGTCACAGGCATTCAACAGGAATGCGCTACTGATTACACATGCATAAAAGATTGATCGTTTCATAATTTAAGGGGTTTAGTTAATAATAATATGTACCGGATTTCGCGAAACCGGGGTGTTTTTGTAAATCGTGACCTGTGGCAGGAACAATGTTAAAGCACCGGATGTTTTTCGCCGGTCGGTGCCTGTATGGCAATAGTTCCGCTGAATATCGGCCAATCCGGATAATCCCGTTTTTGGCAAAGAAGCATTCGTCCGGATATTCAGGAAGGTCCGGGTGGCATCTTTTGAGATTGGTGTGCCGGGAACTATGAGATGGTTTCGGCACCGGGAGAACCGGTGAAGGGCAATTAGTCCCGGACCGTACTTTGTATCCATCGGAGACTCTCCGGGACCATCACAAACCGCCCTTCCCGGAACTGTAGTTCTACAAGGGCCGTTTTCCTGGGATGTACGGCACCGGGAGTGTAGTGGGTGTGAAGTACGTAGCGTATATCGCCGTTTTGGTCATATACGATATCTCCGTGCCCCGGGCCGGGTTCCCCCGTATTACGGGAAGAAATTATGGGGTTGTTTTCCGGTTTTTCCCAGGGACCGAGCGGCGAATCGCTCACGGCGTAGCCTACTGCGTAGTCCGGGTTCCGGAAATCGTTGGCCGAGTAGAGCAAATAGTACAATCCGTCTTTTTTGACCACAGTAGGGCCTTCGGCCACAGACCAGCCGGCATTTTCGGTATTTTCCCAGTCTTCTTCGGCATAAATGCATTCCCGCAGGGTTTCGGATTTTATTGCCGTGAGGTCACCGGTCATTTCGGCTACGAAAATCCTGTTGCCGTCCTGTAGCCTTACGTGATAAATATAGGCCTTGCCATTGTCAAAGAAAATAAAGGGGTCAATCTGTTTCACCGGGGCATCTAAAGCTGTGCCGTCATTGGTAAAAGGCCCCAACGGGCTGTCTGCCGTAGCGATGGCAATGTGTTCGTCGGCAGTATAAGCCATGTAGTATACGGAATTATAACGGAAGATCTGGGGCGCCCAGAATCCCCCGTTGCCAAAGGCATCTCCTTTTTTCAGGGCAAAACCGTCTGTAGCCCCTGCAGGCCCTTCCCAGTGCACGAGGTCATCCGAGGTATAGACCAGGAAGCCTTCACCCTGTATATCCGGGTCATTTTTGGTACCATACAGGTAGTAGGTGCCGTTACTTTCAAAAATGGTGGGATCGGCCAGGTAAATCTGCCGGGTCGCGATTTCTTCCTCTTTTTCGGGTGTACCACCGTTGAGGTAGTTGCCACAGGCATTCGATAACAGCACTATTGCGGGAAACAGGTAAAAAAAATGCATTTTCATGATTTCTTGGTTTTTGGTGGTTTGATAAGGGGATACAACAGGAGTAGTGTGCGATTTTCGTCATTCACACAACCGGTTGTGTCGATAGGGAATAAAAAAATGATCGGTCATAAGGTTTTTTTATTGATGTTCGGTTTATGTGTTAGGTCAATGCTCCGAAGGCACAGCTAAACGTTCATTTTCCGGGACAGGTATGCCCAGGTTTGGTGTGCCATCTGCATTCCATCGTATTTTTTGCATCCTGGGGGAGCGTTTCCTTCCACAACCTTCCCCCGGATTGGAATTGGCGTGGTACAATATCCAGTCTTCCTTACCGTCGGGCGATTTGAAAAAGGAATTATGCCCGGGAGCATAGACGCCGTTGTTTTCTGACCCGCTGAAAACGGGTTCCGGATGTTTGGTCCATGAAGCCGGGTCCAGGATATCTCCGCCTTTGAACTTCAACAGTCCGAGGGCGTAGTAATCGGTCCAGCACCCGCTGGCGGAGAAAACGATAAATATATTGCCGTTGTGTTCCAGGTACTGGGGGCCTTCGTTGACATTGACATGCGGGGGATTTTTCTCGTCCTGCAGGTCACCCTGTTTTTCCCAGGCATACGTAGGTTCGGCTATTAAAACTCGTTTTCCGTCAATAGTCCAGGGATTTTTCATTTTGGCAATGTAAATATTCTGCTGGCTGTTGGTATGGCCTTCCCAGCCGGACCAGATCATATATAATTCGTTTTTATATGTAAAAACATTGCCATCAATGGCCCAGCGATCGGGCCATGCCGCTACTTTGCCTTTTAATTCCCATTTTCCCCCGAAGGGGTCTTTGGAAGTATTTTCCAGTACGTACATGCGGTGATTGTTATTATCCCCGTCGTCGGCAGCAAAATATACGTACCATTTGCCGTCTATGATATGAAATTCGGGAGCCCAGATCTCTTTGGAATAAGGAGTGCCCGCAGGAGGTGTCCAGATCAGTTTGCTTTCGGCATTTTTAAGGTCGGCCAGGTTTTCCGTTTTCCAGAGCATGAGCTTATCTCCCGTGGTATGGGTGTAGTAGTAATACCCGTTGTGATAGGTGCTGTACGGGTCTGCCCCCGAGGGCAGCAGGGGATTGGTAAACGTTTTCTGCTGCCCGAAAAGAAGGCTACCATACACAAGTGATATTACAAGTATGATTTTCTTTTTCATCTATATATTTTTATTGAACTCATTTAAACTTTTTCCACAAGCAAGGGTCGGTTTTACTTTTCATTTTTTTCTATTCCGAATTTTTTGACCAGCAGGTCGTATTCCTTTCGGGATATGGTAATCATACAGCCATGCCTCACTTTGGCCGGGAGGGCATATTTGTCCCAGTCACTGAAAAAAGTATAACCGGATGCCTGGTACCAGGGGCCGTTGAGGTTATCGGCTATGGAGAGCCCGTAGGATACGCCGGGATACTGCTCATAATAAAGGTACCATATTTTGTCGTCCGGGGAAGGAATGAGGGCCGGGGCTTCCCTGAAATTTGGGCTGATGGGGTCCTGTGGTAATGAATAAGGGCCCAACAGCGAGCCGGAACGGGTAATACGGATGGTTTTTCCCGTAGGCCAGTACAAGGTAGGGTAGGTCTCGTCTTTTAGAATGGCATAATAGGTGTCCTTCACTTTCCGGATGATAACGTCGATCGTGCCGAATTCCCATTCGAACAGTTTCCGGGGAGGGTCCTCGAAAGTGACCAGATCGTCGGAAAGTACATAAAGTGTCCTCTGGCTTGCCCAGTAGCGTTCCGGGTCTTCTTTAGTGCCTTCTTTATGCGGGGTATGCCATGTCATCATAAACTTTCCGGAGTCTTCGTCATAGAACAATTTCGGGGCACCGATCCTCTGAAGCGCTCCGGGATAACCCGGAACGGATTTCAGGTCGGGGGTATATACGCTATGCTTTTTCCAGCTTACCAGGTCATCCGACACCCATATATTGATATCAGGGGAGGAATCGCTGGTATTTCCGGCAATAAAGTAACGACCGTCGGGACCTTTGACAATGTCAGGATGCCCGCGGTATTCGTCAGAGATCCTTTTTCCGCGGTTCAGGGTATTCCAGTGAAGCCCGTCCAGGCTCACCGTATAATACAGGCGACCGTAGTCTTCGTGTGTCATATGTGCAAAGAGATAGGCTTCGTTTACGGCCTTTTCTCCTTCCGGTACCTGTCCCGGCGGGTCGGGTTGTTGTGCATTGCCCGCAAGAAAAAGGAGCAATGCCGGCAAGAGGTACGCGATGTTACGAACGGTTGGTCTCATGAGTGTTTCTTATCGGGCGTTAGCTTCTGTCGTAAGCCTGGATATGAGTTCGGTTTCCGCTTCTTTGTAAGGTGTTCCATCCGTATGAAAAACCTCGTGGAACCAGAGTTCCGGTTCGGCTGTGTATTGTTTTGTCCAGCTGTCCCAAGGGTATTTGGTCTGTGATTTTCCGTCCACCAGGCCCCAGTTATACATGCCTACGTTGTATTTCCGGGCTATGGGAAGAAAGCCTTCGAAGGTACTGCCGTTCGGCCTGGCCATATATTCCGTGCATAGCATGGGACGGCCGTACCGTTGTAACTGTTTTATTTTTTCTTCCAGATCTTCCGGGTGATCGTAGTTGTGGAAAGAGATAATATCCGATTGTTCTACCTGCAGCCTGTGCATGGGTTTCATCCGGGCATGAGCGCCCCAGTCTCCTGTCCAGACTCCCGAGGTAAGCGGCTGACTGGGATTGGCTTCCCGTGCCCAGACAAATACTTTTTCCAGCAATGGCAGTACCAGTTCTGCCTTATTGGGAATTTCCACTTTTTCATAGGAAGGCCCGGTCATGTTATCGGGTTCGTTCCATACGTCCCATCCCAGTATGCGCTTATCGTCCTTAAACCTACCTATGGTCTCTTTTACATAGCTTTCCAGTCTCCCGTACTGGCTGCTGTCCTGCAGGACCTTCTGTCCCGGGCTCTGTACCCATCCCGAGTTATGCACATGTGGTTTGGGCTCCCGTTGTTTCCCCGTCTCGGGAAAGGGGTCCCAGCAGGAATCGAACAACACGAACAAGGTGCGGATATGGTGTTTGTCGGCAATATTGAGATACTTGTCTATCCGGTCATAAAATCCTTCTTTATCCTGTTTATGGAGCAGATCGTGCAGGTATACGCGCATGGTATTCATACCTATGGATTCGGCCCAGCCGAGTTCCCTGTCTATGGTTTCGGGGTCGAAGGTTTCTTCCTGCCACATTTCCAGCTGGTTGATGGAGGTACTCGGATTAAAGTTGGCCCCTACAAGCCAGGGTTGTTCTTCGTACCATTGATTGGCCTGTTCCTTACTCCAGATAGGCCGGGCGGTGATTTCGGTTTTTGTTTCGTCTTTTTCCGGTTTTCCGGTGTTACTCTTCTTCTCTTTACAGCCCACCAGGATGAGGATGAGCATAACATACGGTTTCCAGTTTAAAATTTTCTTCATTTGATAATAGTATAAATGACCTGATAATTTTCCGGGGCGGGATAATTCGGTTAACACCGGGTTCTTGTTTCAGGTCAGGGTTGTTCTCGGTTTTTTTCCCTTCTCCCGGGGCTCCTTAATTTTCGTAACACACTGTCCCGGTATTGCCCGTCATCGTGTTATTCCATTGTCCGAAATTTGTGACCAGATGAGGTTTGTTTATGCTGATGGCGCATCCCTGGCTGCTGGTAATCGTGTTATCGTATATCTGGCACCCGTCATTCGGCTGGTTTAAATTGTTCTGGAACCGGATGGCGTGACCGAAAGTCTGGTCTATCGTACAGTTCCGTATGTTGGCACCGTTGGCCTGGTCAATGCCTATACCGCCAACACCCCGATGCTGATTATTGTTCCTGTAAATCCATACGTTCTCTACGATACAGTTATGAGAGCCGCCGTCTATTGTAATTCCTTCACCCCCGTTTTCAAAGGTCTGGCAGTTTTTTATCGTATTGTCCGAACTGGCCCATTGCGAAATGCCTACAACTCCGTTGTAATATGCTTTAACGCCTTCTATATGGAGCATATGGGCCTCGTGTATCAGAATGCCGGAATGATCACTGTTCCTGAAGTGGCTATTGTAGATGCCGGTCTGGTTTCCGAAAACACGCATATTGGGTTCGGGTAAATTTCCCCCGTCGATATATATCCAGTCGATAAGGGTATTTAATACCCCCGGGTCGACATCCAGGAGAGAAACCCCCTGCCCGGTCTTCCGCAGATAATTTGTGGGATCGGTACCGTTGTTGGCGCCCCTGATGGTCAATCCGCTTTTATTGATGTGGACCGTACCGCTGAAATAATGGTTACCTGCATGAATAAAAATAATATCGCCTGAAGAGGATTGATCGATCAAACTTTGGAGCTCCGCTGTTTCGTCCGGTCCGTCCTGGGCGTGCAGATATCTTGTAATACCCCGGGCTGCAATAGTGTCGCTCTTTTGGGAAACTGCCCCTTCCGGGGCATTAGTAATGTCATAAGTTTCATTCTCTATGCCGGTAGCATCATCGGTTTGAGTACAGGCAGAAAATATTGAACATAGTAGGATAAGCTTTAGTAAAGTCTTTGGTTTTTTCATGGTTGATTATCAATTTAAAGGTTCAAATCCTGCTCCTGATCCCGATCCCGATCCCGATAATTATCGGGATCGGGATCGGGATTATCGGGATTATTACAGTTACTTTGGTTTTTACGAGCTTTTTGCCACGAATACACACATCTCTCTATATAACCTGTTGCAGTGTAAAAAAATGATTCGTGAATCCGTGGCAAACAAACTTTCGGTCTGTCGCCAACCTATGGATTTCAAATCCATAGAATGGCTCCGTTAATAGCCGGGATTTTGTTCCAGGTTGGGATTGTTTTCCACTTCTACCTGGGGTATGGGCATACGGATGTCCCTGCCTACATCGAAATTCCCGAAATCCGGGTCTCTTTGGGCGATTTCATCTACCGATGCCTGTTCGTCCAGGTCTCCCCATCTTTTAAGGTCTTCCCAACGCATGCTTTCCCCGCAGAGTTCCAGGACACGTTCTGTTTTCAACCGGTTGAGGAAAGCTTCCCGGTTATTCCCTATAGCCGGATAAGCTTCGGCCAGCGGGGGCATATCGGCCCTTTCACGAACCATGTCCACATACTGATAGGCGTCGGAAGTCATGCCCAGTTCATTCAGAACTTCCGCATAACGCAGCAATATATCGGCATAACGTATCAGCCGGTAATTGACTTCTGAAAAATAGTCCTCGTTTTCCCGGTAATAATCTCTCTGGTACTTTCGGAACCAGGCTTCGTCTTCGTCCCATTCCCAGTCTTTGCCGTAAACCTTGTCGCCGAAGTCCTCATGGAGCCCGGGATAAAAGAGGGTATACCGCAGCCTTTCATCAATGCCACCGTTCGTGTTTTCTTCTTGTTTAAAGGCATCCACAAGCCAGAACCGTGCCTGTCCGTCCGACCAGCCGATGCCCCTGGGGGCGAAAAACTGTGCCCTGGTGGTGGAAACGGAGGCATCGGCACTTTCGCCGGTACCGCCTTTCCGCTGGTCTCCGTACTGGATTTCAAAAACCGATTCGGCATTGTTTTCATTGAGATGGGTAAAATTATCTTCGTAATTATCCACGAGGCTGTATATGGCGCCTTCACCCGTAACTAGGTATTCGAGCGCGGTCTTGGCTTCTTCCCAGCGGTGTTGCTGCATGTACAGCTTGCCCAGCATGGCCTTTACGGCTCCTTTGGTAGGTCTTCCTGTTTGAGAGGCATCCCAGGTAGGGGGGAGGGCCCCAAAAGCTTCGTTCAGGTCTTTTTCTACCTGGGCGAATACTTCTTCTTTGGTACGCTGTTCCGGCAGGTCATTGGGCTCGGAAGGTTCCAGTACCAGGGGAACATTTTCCCAGAGCACACCGAGGTAATAATAATGCAGGGCCCTGAAAAACCTGGCTTCGCCCAGGATTTGCTCTTTCCGTTCCGCATTGGAAAATTCTATTTCCGGAACATAGGCCAGGACCTGGTTGGCCCTGAAAATGGCTTTATAGGAATCGCGCCAGGTCACGGTATTTCCTTCCCAGAAGTTATAGTTGATGTAACTGAATCGCGTCCAGTCCGCCAGTTCCACCCAGGGGCTTTTGCTAAAGCCTTCGTCGGAGGTGAGGTCGAGCCGGAAATATAGCCATCTTGCCCAAAGCCCGTCCTTGTAAAACATGGCGTAAATGGAGTTCACCCCTTTTTCGGCATCATCCGGTGTTGTCCAGTACTGGTCGGTGGTAAGCGCATTGGGGTTTTGCAGGTCCAGTTCGTCTTTGCTACAGGAAACCGCTGTGAGCAGCGAACATATCACTGTGGTCAATATTGCTGTTTTTTTCATGGTGATCATTTTTTGTTTAGAAACCGAATTCCACGCCTAATGAATAGGTACGTACGTTAGGGAAAGAGCCGAGATCCACCCCTCTCTGAAAGATGTCCCGGTTACTGAATTCCGGATCGAGACCGTCATAACCGGTTATGGTAATGATATTCTGGGCGGAAAGGCTGACCCTTACCCGGTCAAAACCTATTTTACCCAATACGTTTTCCGGGACATTATATCCCATACCGATATATTTTAACCGGACAAAACTTCCGTCTTCGAGCCAGCGGTCACTGTCCGAACGGGCACTGAAAGAAGTGCCTTTAACTACCCGGGGGAAACCGGTATCCGGGTTTTCCGGGGTCCATGGCCGGATGCCGGAACGATAGTTACTGTCGTCATCGAAACGGTCCACAATACTGTGATAACCATTATAGACCGTAGCGCCGAAAGAACCGATCCAGTTCATGGAAAAATCGAAGTTTTTATACCGGAACCCGGCGTTGAATCCCATTTCAAAATCGGGCCAGGGACTTCCTACTACACTTTTGTCCTCGTTGGTGATCTGGCCGTCGTCATTGAGGTCTACGAAACGGATATCCCCGGGTTGTGCATCGGGCATGATCACTTTACCTTCGGAATTGGTATAATTGTTTATTTCTTCCGTGCTCTGAAACAAGCCGTCGGTTTGCAATACATACCACATTCCTACCGGCTCCCCGGAGCGGGTTATGGTATTTCCCTGTATGCTTTCGTTGAGGCCGTTACCCAAAGAGACCAGGCTGTTACGTAGGGTGCTCAGGTTTACGGAAGCATTGAAGCTGAAATCGTCGTTAACCACCTGGCTGTAAGCGGCATTGAACTCAAATCCTTTGTTTTCCACGGTAGCGGCGTTGGCAATGGGCGGATTACCGTCGTTACCGGTAGAGTGGAGAATGGGAAAGCTGTAGAGCACGTCCTCGGTACGGGCAATAAAGTAATCTGCCGTGAGCTGAAGCCTGTTGTTAAACAGACTCATATCGATACCGACATTGGTTTGCTTGAGGGTTTCCCAGCGCAGTTGTGAATTCGCCAGCCTTACCTGGGTAGCCGAAGGATAGAGTACCTGGCCGTCACCCAGAACAATGGCCCCGAAAGTATTGATAAAGCCCATATATTCGTAATTGCCAATGTTACCGCTGCCGAGTTCACCATAACTGGCCCGCAGCTTCAGGTCGCTTATTTTTTCCGATTGGAAAAAGCCTTCGTTGCTTATCCTCCATCCGAGAGATACGGATGGGAAGTTGGACCATTTGTTCTCGTCGCTGAACTTGGAAGAGCCGTCACGTCTCAACACGGCGTTGAGGAGGTAACGGTCGTCGTAGTTGTATTCCAGTCTTCCGAGATAGGATATAAGCGTTGATTCGTTGCGAAACCCTCCAACGATGCCCTGATCGCCCAGGTCGAGGACATCAAAATATTCTCCTGTGTTAGGGTTTACCAGAAGGTTTCTCTTGGTACCGTTTATTTGCTCGTATTTGTCTTTCTGGTAAGTGGTCCCTACCACCAGGGTAACATCGTGTTTACCGAACTGCTGGTCGAAAGTAAGGGTGTTTTCAATGATCCTGGTCTCGGACTGTGCTTTATTCTGATTGGTAAAAGAAGCTTCGTAAGGCTGGTTTAAGGTCCAGTTTCCTTCACGTCTCAGGTGGAGATAATCATCAAAGCTGGTTTCATAGCCGAAATTGAAGCGGTATTTAAGGAAAGGGAACGGATCGATCTCTGCCCAGATATTTCCCCGTATCCTGAAATTCTCGACTTCCCGGTCGATGAGGTTGGCAATGGCGACGGGGTTTGCGGCAAAGGTATTGGCCACCCCGGATTTTCCGTACCCGAAACCTCCCGGATTGGCATCGTCATATACCGGGATGGTGGGGAACATACGCACCACATCGATAAAAGGATTGCCTCTTAAGGTTTCAGGGCCCCCGATCTCATTGGTTTTGGAATTGGACAGGGCGAGGTTTTCGCCTACGCTGAAGATCCCTTTTTTACCGCTGGTATTTACCCGGAAGGAGAGCCGGTCAAAATCTGTGGAGATTACGGTTCCTTTATTGCCGAAATAGTTCCCGGAGATGAAGTACGTCGAATTTTCCCCGCCCCCGGAGAAACTGACGTTCTGGTCCTGTATGAGCCCCGTTCGGAAAACTTCTTTCTGCCAGTCGGTATTCACGCTCATGTCCAGGTTTTGCCTGGGCAGCCCGGCATTGTCATAGGCCATATTGTTAAGCCTGGCAAATTCTTCCTGCCCGGCAAGGTCGTAAGTAGGCACCTGTGTGAGGCTCATTTTTGAGCTGGCACTCACTTTAAGCGGCCCGCTCATTCCTTTTTTAGTAGTGATAATAACCACCCCGTTTGCCGCTCTCGAGCCGTATATCGCTGCTGCTGCGGCATCTTTAAGGATTTGGACGGATTCGATATCGTTAGGGTTAAAATCGCGATTGGCCGTGGTGATCAATCCGTCGATAACGTAAAGCGGATTGGCATTCTGCAGGTTTTTAAGGCCCCTGATCTCAATCCTGGCTTCCTGCCCGGGCTGGCCGCCGCCACGCACATTCACCCCCGGCGCCAGTCCCTGGAGGCTTTCGGCTATGGTTGTCGTCTGCCGCTTCTGTATGTCTTCGGACTGTACGACGGAAATAGCACTGGTAAGGTCTTTTTTTCGCTGGGTACCGTAACCTACGACAACAACTTCGTCAAGCGCCGCAACATCTTCCTCCAATCGTATCGTCAATGTGGTCTGATTGTTTACCGGGACTTCCTGTTTCTTAAATCCTATATAAGAAAATACCAGTATCGCGTCCGGTGCGGCGGAGATAGAGAAATTTCCGTCGAAATCGGCCGATGTCCCTGTGTTGGTCCCTTTAACTACAATGTTTGCAAACGGAATGGGTTCCCCGTCCGTTGTGGTTATACTTCCCGAAACTTCCACCGTATTCTGCGCAGATAAGTTCTGCGATAAAAACAGTACGGGAAGTAACAGGTACTTAAAACTGGAAACAAGTGTTAGAATAGCTTTCATAGAATTTCATTTTGAAATTTTTTAAAGGTTTTGGTCTTAATGAAACAATTTGTAGAAGCATTTTCCTGATCCATAAACTTTTGAACCGGTAAAAGAATCCTTGTGGTTGTTGTTTGATCAAAAACCAAACATCATTTTTGACGATTATTAAAAAATGGTGTCTGATTATTGTTAAATTAACTTTTTCAAAGTAGATTATTTTATTTTGAAAACCGGCCGGGCCGGCGTTTCAATTTTTCATCAAAAAAGTTCAATCTCCCGGTAATTTGCGGAAATCCTTTAATTTGAAATGATTTGATGAAAAATGATATGATTTGTATAGCTGTGTTTCCTGTGAAATGAATTGATTTGTAGAGATATGAGGATACTTTTTCTGTTGTTGATATGTGGCTTTCCGGCGACCGGTTCGCGGGCCCAGACTTATGCTTTTAACAAACTGAAAGTAGAGGAGGGGCTTTCGCATAACTCCGTTATCTGTATGTTGCAGGATAAACGCGGGTTCTTATGGTTTGGCACCAAAGACGGGTTGAACCGTTACGACGGGTATAACTTCAAGTTGTTTCAGCATCAGCCCGGCGAGGAGAAGAGTATCGGCAGCAATTTTATACGATGCCTGCACGAATACGATAACTATATCTGGGTGGGGACGGATACGGGATTGTTCCGTTATGACGAGAGGACCGAATCGTTTACCCTGATAGAGAGTACCAAAAACCAACCCATTCTGGATATTGAAGGAGATACGAACGGGAACCTCTGGTTTATTGTGGCCGGCAACCTGTATAAACTGGATATGGCTACGGCCGAAGAAGAGAAATTTAATCGGTTTCACGCCTCGTTTGTTACATGCAATACATCCGGGGAAGTATTTGTTTCCTCTTCGGAAGAACTGTATCGCTTTGTTCCCGATAACAATTCGTTCCGTATTATCGACCTGGCCGCTTCGGACACAGCGGGGGAGGAACTGGTGATTACCGCCCTTTCTTCCGGTGGCAAAGATTCCCTTTGGATAGGGACAAAAAACCGGGGAGCCTTTCTTTATAAAGAATCCGAAAAACGACTGAAAAGCCTGCTGGGAGCACATGAAAACCCCTTGTTTGTAAGGGATTTTCTTAAAAAGGGGGACAATGAATTATGGGTCGCCAGCGAATCGGGTATTTACATTTACAATCTCAGGGACCATACTTACCAGAACCTCCGGAAGAATTATAACAATCCTTATTCCCTATCGGACAATGCCATATACACCCTGGTGCTGGACAGGGAAGAGGGGGTCTGGATCGGTACGTATTTCGGAGGGATCAATTATTATCCCAGGCAATACACTCCCATGCAGCGTTATTTTCCCAAAGTCGGTGAAAATTCCATAAGCGGTAACGCGGTACGGGAGATTAAAAAAGATCGTTTCGGCCATCTGTGGATAGGTACCGAAGATGCCGGGCTCAACAGGTTTGACCCGGAAACGGGGAAATTCACCAACTATTCTTCCGGGGGAGAGAAAGGCTCGCTGTCCAATTACAATATTCACGGACTATTGCCTATAGATGATAAACTCTGGATCGGCACCTTCGAGCATGGACTGGATATTATGGATATACGGTCGGGGAAGGTTGTCAAGCATTTCGGTTCGGGGGAAGACGAAGGGCACCTGCGCAGCGACTTCATATTTTTTATTTATCAAAGCAGGGACAAGGATATATATGTCCTTACTTCTTCGGGTATCCACCGGTACCTCCCGGAAAAGGACTCGTTCGAAGTTGTACAGGGGTTTCCGGAAGTATACCACTATACCTGTTTTGCCGAAGACCATAACGGGGTATTCTGGGCGGGGACTTACTGGGACGGATTGTTCTACTTTGACCCGAAAACAAAAGAGAAAGGGTTTTACAGGTACGACCCGGGTAATCCCCGTAGTCTCAGCTCTAACGTGGTTAACGGAATTTTTGAGGATTCCGCGAACCGTCTCTGGGTGACCACCGAAAACGGGCTTAACCTCTTGCAGAAAGAAACCGATGATTTTCGCAGGTTTACCAAAAAAGATGGTTTTCCCACCAATGTGACCTATTCCATCCTGGAAGATGAAAATAAAAATCTCTGGATAAGTACCTCCAATGGTCTTGTAGAATTTACCCCGGAAACGGAAAAAGTGAAAATATATACCAAGGCCAACGGTCTGCTTAGCGATCAGTTTAATTATAGTTCGGCTTTCAAAGATGAGAACGGAGAGATGTATTTCGGAGGAGTCAACGGTATGATCCGTTTTAACCCGGATACCTTCCTTCCTGACAATTCCCATCCCCCGGTGTACATTACCAATATCCGTATCAATAACGAAGAGGTACGGGTGGGAGAAAAAGGCTCCCCGCTGGAAAAATCTGTTTCATACTCCGGCCAGATAACACTTAACAACAAACAAGCCACTTTCAGCCTGGAGTTTGCTTCCCTGAGCTATACCGCCCCGGGAATGACCAAATACTGGTATAAACTCGAAGGGCTGAATGACGACTGGATTGCACTGGACAAAAGCCATGAAGTAAGTTTTACCGAATTGCCGCCGGGCGATTACAAGTTCAAGGTAAAGGCCCGGAATAATCACGGGGTGTGGAGCGAAGAGAACAGTGCCCTGGAAATAAAGGTCCTGCCTCCTTTCCTGGCGAGCAATACGGCCTATGTTATCTATACCTCCCTGCTGTTAATTGTGTTCTACATGCTGTTGCGGTATTACCACCAGTATACAAAGAACAAAAACAACCGCAAGATCCGCCAGCTCGAAAACGAAAAAGAGAAAGAAATATACCAGGCGAAGATTGAGTTTTTTACGAATATCGCCCATGAGATCCGTACACCCCTGACCCTGATCAGCGGCCCGCTGGAAAAATTGCTCAAAGGGAAGTACAAATCGCCCGAAATACCCCGGAACCTGGGCATAATGGAGAAAAATACCTCCAGGTTATTAAACCTTGTAAACGAGTTGCTGGATTTCCGGAAAACGGAAATGAAGCATATGAAACTGAGTTTCGTAGAGGTGAATATCAGCGAAGTCCTTGAAGAAACCTATATACGGTTCAGCCAGCTTATCCAGGAGAAGGGCCTGCGGTTTGACCTGCTGAAGAACGACAATGACATCTATGCTTATGTAGATGAGGGTGCGATAAAGAAAATACTCAGCAACCTGTTCTCCAATGCCATAAAATATTCGAAAAGCCGGGTCCGGGTCAACCTGGAACAAAGTGAAACGGAATTCAGTATTGAAATAGAAAATGACGGACCTGTTATACCTGCACACCTGAAGAAACGTATTTTCGAGCCGTTTTTCCGGCTACCGGGAGAGGCAGAAAACACCGGCACGGGGATAGGTCTTTCCCTGGCCCATTCCCTGGCCGAATTGCACAACGGCAGCCTTTATATCGATGAACAAAAGCAATCGGTAAACGCATTTGTCCTCAGCATACCGGTTCACCAGGACGAAGAATTTAAAACGTTGGCGGCAGATCATGAGAAAACCGGTAACCCGGATACGAGAGCAGGAGTACCCGATCTGGACAGGCAGCTTCCCCTGATTCTTATAGCGGAAGACAATAAGGAACTCGCCGGTTTCATTTACGGGGAATTATCCGATACCTACAATATTATCCTTGCCGGTAACGGAAGGGAAGCTTGGAAGATGATCGCGGATTATGAAGTACAGCTGGTTATCAGCGACGTCATGATGCCCATATCGGACGGGGTAGAGCTATGCCGGCTTATAAAGGAGAATACGGAGACCAGCCATATTCCGGTTATCCTGCTTACGGCCAAGAGTGCCATGAATGCCAAGATAGAAGGATTGGAGTCCGGTGCCGATGCGTACATATCAAAACCTTTTTCCATGAACCATTTGCAGGTTCAGATATCCAATTTGCTGAAAAACCGTAAGACCATATTAGGCCATTATTCCAGTTCGCCGCTGGCCCACCTGAAGTCGCTGGCTACTTCCAACCTGGATAAAACCTTTATATCAAAATTAGACAAGGTGATAGATAAAAACCTCAGGAACCCCGATCTCAATATAGACCTGCTGGCGGATTACATGCATATGAGCCGCTCCACACTGTACAGGAAGATCAAGGAAGTCTCCAACCTGTCCCCCTACGAGCTCATCAACATAAGCAGGCTTAAAAAAGCCGCCGAGTTATTGAAAACGACCGATATGAAGATCTATGAGATATCCGAAAATGTAGGGTATAAATCCCAGACGAGTTTCGGCAGGAACTTCCAGAAACACTTCAGCATGACCCCTACGGAGTACATAAACCAGGGATCAGCCCCTAGTAAGCAGCAGGATATCCTTCGTTAACGGATCCCATCGGGACCTGAGAAAAAAACGGATCTATAACAACGGCTTCCCGGCAAGTGACATGTAACATATCCATATAGCCTGTATGGAGCAAAGCCAGAGCAGGAAGATGTCTGAAAAGGTTTTTAACCACAAAGTCAGCAGAGAATACACAGAGTTCGCAAAGAAATAAATAGTTGATTAGGACACGTTCTATGCTTTGGTTCCTTTGTGTTACTTCGTGCGCTTTGTGGTTTTGATAGAACTTCAAGACGTTTTAGACGGCTCTACCCTCTTATGATGTTTCACCCGTCCCTTGGCTTGTTTAGTCCCGGTGAGGGAGTTTTTAAATAATACCCGGGGTCATTGAGTTGTTTAGTTGATGGGTTGTTAGTTTTTTATGGTGTTCCGGGACTAAAGACTAAGAACTCGCGAACCCGAAAACTTAATCAAAAAGTACTTTCGTTGTTTATAAAACCTCTGCACCTTTTGAGGTAAGGTGGTTTATTTCATGTCTGTTTGCAGGGTGATTTCCGCATTTTTTACCGTACCTTAGGTTCATCGATCACACATCCGTATGAAAAGCAATCCGGTCTGCATATTCACCGTTCCTTTGTACCGGGAGAAAGACAATTTTTCCCGGGAGAACCATAATACCCTGGCCCCGCTTTACGGCCTGGTGCTGGCCGGAGGGGAAAGCAGCAGGATGGGGAAGAACAAGGCGTTGTTAGAGTACCATAGCCAACCCCAGTTCGCCCACGTGGCCCAACTGCTTGATGTATTCTGCGAGCAGGTGGTGATCTCTTCCAATACCGCGCTCCCCGGGTCTTATATAAAAAACAGGTCACTTCTTTCCGACGAAGCTGCTTATACCGGTTGCGGGCCGATGAGCGGGGTACTTACCGCCATACGGCATTTCCCCGGGAAATCTTTTTTTGTCCTTGGCTGTGATTACCCGGCACTTACGCAGGGTGACATGGAACAGTTGTTCATGGCGCGTTCCCCGGAACACGATGCTGTTTGCTTCCATCATCCCGAAAGCCGGGTCTCCGAACCCCTTATTACTATTTATGAAGCCGCATCCCTGAAAAAACTACCTCGCTTTTACCGGAACGGGGGAAAATCGCTGCGGAAATTTCTGGAAGGAAGTGTTGCCAAAAGAATTGCTCCCCGGAACCCGGGGGCATTAAAAAGCTACGACTCCCCGGAAGACCGGGACAGGTTTGGTCATTAAATGTCATTATAATTTAACGTGAAGAATGTTTAGCCTTATGGATTACAAGTGATCCACTTGTTTATTCTAAATCTTTTAAAAAGTTCCTCTCTTGGACTGAAGATGAGAGCTTTTTTCTCATCCATTATTCATGTTAATTTACTTTCTGTTAACTTATGAGAAAATAAATTACAGTTATTTTGCAGGGTGTCTTCATCAGGTAATATATCCACAGCAGCCCTTTTAACCCAAATAAAAAAGCCGGACCAGAACGCCCTGCATTTACTGTATGGAACATATTGGGAGCCTTTGTTGAAAATTGCCTGTAATATTTTAGCCCGTATGAGATTGTTTCCTGTACGCTAAAATGAGCGGATATTAAACTCTAACTTAAGTCAGAATCCTAATTACTAACCACTATGAAAAACAAATTTTTAGTCCCTGTATGTGCTTTTTTTACCCTTATGGGGTATACGCAGGAGCGTGTAACGGGAACCGTTTTTAATGATCTGAACAAAAACGGGAAAAAGGATAAAACAGAACGAGGAATAGAAAAAGTTGCTGTTACCAACGGGACGGATGTCGTTCTGACCGATTTCGAAGGAAAGTACGAATTGCCTGTGGATGACGATAACATTATTTCGGTAATAAAACCGGCAGGTTATGCCGTTCCGGTGGATGAGAACAACCTGCCGGAATTCTTTTACATCCATAAGCCAAAAGGAAGCCCCGGTTTAAAATTCAAGGGAGTGGAGCCTACGGGAAAATTGCCCGGATCCGTAGACTTCGCGTTGTATGCTGTTGAAGAACCACAGGAATTCACCACGCTGATATTCGGCGACCCCCAGCCTTACACTTCGGAAGAAATGGAATATTTTGCCCGCGGTGTGGTCACCGAGGTAGAAGGTATAAAAAATGTTGCTTTCGGCCTGAGCCTGGGAGACCTGGTAGGAAACGACCTGAGTTTGTTTAACCCGTATATAGCGGCTACGAAAAAAGCAGGCATCCCCTGGTATAATGTTATGGGGAACCATGATATGAATTTTGATGCGGAAGAAGACAAACTTTCCGATGAAACTTATGAGGCGCATTTCGGGCCTAATAATTATGCCTTTAACTATGGCAAGGTCCACTTTGTTATCCTGGATGATATTATTTATCCCGATCCGCGGGATGATAAAGGATATTGGGGCGGTTTCAGAAAAGATCAGCTTCAGTTCGTAGAAAATGATTTACGGCTGGTACCCAGGGATCATTTGATAGTCCTGGCTTTTCACATACCGCTCAGCGAACCGGGAGAGGGCGATGCTTTTATAGATGAGGACAGGCAAAAACTGTTTGACTTATTGAAAGATTTTCCGAATACCCTATCTCTTTCGGCACATACCCATATTCAGAAACAGGATTTCTTCACCGAAAAAGACGGCTGGAAAGGAGAGAACGCACATCATGAATATAATGTGGGAACAACTTCGGGAGACTGGTATTCGGGAAAACTGAACGACCGGGGAATTCCGGTTTCTACGATGCGCGATGGGACTCCCAAGGGGTATGCCTTTATTCACTTCACCGGAAACACTTATGAAGTGGATTACAAAGTAGCCGGGAAGCCCAAAGACTATCAAATGGAAATTTTCGCTCCCAAAGTAGTGGCCAAAGGACGCAGGACCCAGGCCGGGATTTATGTGAATTTTTTTATGGGAAGCGCGGGTGATACCGTGGAGTACCGTATAGACAATGGTGACTGGAAACCGATGACCTATGTGGAAGAAGCCGATCCGTCATATGTAAAGCTGGTCTATGAATGGGATACCACCGATACCCTGTTCGCAGGAAGGCGATCTTCCAATCCTGTAAAATCCACACATCTGTGGAAAGGGAATATCCCCGTCAAACTGGAAACAGGCGAACATAAGATCGAAGTACGGGCTACGGATATGTTTGGCAAAAAGCATCTCGGAGAAAGTAGTTTTATGCTGGCATTGCCCATCACCAGATAGTTTTGGTATAATCTGAAAGAATAAACCGGCATTCGGAGAGGCAACCCCTGTGATTGACAAACAGCAAAAAAGGGGTTGTCTTTCTTTTTCCTGTTGAAAAACTCATTTGTCAATATTTTAAAAATAGTTTTTACATCAATACAATATTTACAGGTCACAAAAAAAGTTTAAAACTATGTGCTTTAGTGCTTCTTTCTTTCAGTTCTAAAAAGTTATTCATGCCACGAAATCACGAATGAATATGGGATTGTACTTATAAAAATATTGGTGAACCCGTGGCCAAACAGACTTTCGGTCTGTCACAAACCTATGGACTTCAAGTCATAGGAGTGGTTTAGTTTTTACCTCCTTAAAGTGTATTGCCAGCGAACACCAGGTGTACCGAAACCGTACAGGGAAGATAAACTGATTAAATTCAATGTGCTGATTCATTAATAGTTATATGTTTGGCATAATTGTTATTACTATTAGCGCGCAGTATGAAGACCAGGAGTTATCTGTCTTTTTATCCACCGGATTATGATCGGAAACTATATCAAAACATCGGGACGTAACCTAGTACGCAATAAACTCTTCTCATCGATCAATATTATTGGCCTTGCCATCAGTATGTCGGTGGGGTTACTGCTGATCGCGTTCATGTTAGACCTGTATTCGTACGATAAGTTCAACAGGAATGGTGAGCGGATTTACCGCATTACCAATATAACTACTTTTAACAGTGAACAAAACAGCAAGGTTGCAACTACGTCAATAAAGGCCGGAAAGCTTATCCGGGAGAAGGTGACCGGCATCGAAGAAGTAGCTATTTTGCGCAACGGTTTTGCGCAGGATGCGAAGGTTGCCGATAATATTCTTCCTATAGAGGGCTTTTGGGCGGAACCGTCGCTGTTCAGGATATTTACGTTCCCGATGCTGGAAGGCAATCCCGGCACGGCGCTGAAAGAACCTTACTCGATCGTTCTCACGGAGACGGCAGCCAAAAAACTGTTCGGCGACGAACCGGCACTTGGTAAGGCGATTGCATTCGATACGCTCAATTACAAGGTGACCGGTGTAATGAAGGACGTTCCCTTCTTTTCGCATATCAAATTTGAAGCACTGGTGTCGTTCTCCTCGGCCGAACAAATAAACAAAGATGATACTGATTTCGGGGCATGGACAAGCATGTCGTCGAACTACGTATACCTCCTGATGCCGGAAAATGCAGATATGCCTTCAATCCGCTCGCAACTTGATAAAATTGCAAAGGAAGAAAATCTCGCTGAAAAAAGTACCAAAATCCAACTCGAGCTTCTCCCTTTATACAAAATTGTGATCGGAGAAGATCTCGTATCCATGGGCCCGGTTGGTCCGCACATGCCCCCGGTTGTACTATGGATACTCGGCGGGCTCGCACTGGTTGTGATATTGTCGGCATGTTTCAACTATACCATTCTCACCATAGCACGTGCCATGCGGCGCTTTAAGGAAGTGGGTCTTCGCAAAGCTATCGGTGCGGGAAAAAGCCAGATACGGCAACAGTTCCTGGTGGAGGCGATCCTGATCTCCCTGGCAGCCCTTCTTCTCTCATTTTTTATATTTCTCATATTGCGGCCGCAGCTGATAAAGATGGCACCGGAGATGCAACACCTGGTGAAGCTCGAACTGTCTCCGTCCATGGTCATAGCTTTTATTATTTTTTCGGTTACCGTAGGTATTATTGCCGGATTTATGCCTGCACTGTTTTTTTCGAAAGTCAGTGCGATCAATGCGCTCAGAAATGTGTCACCGGTGAAAGTACTCAAACACGTATCGCTCAGACGTGCCCTGGTGGTGATTCAATACACGATTACCCTTATCTTTATAACGGCAACCGCCATCGGCTATGTGCAGTACAAGAACATTCTGGCATTTGACCTGGGGTTCAAAACAGAAAATATCCTGAACATCGATATGCAGGGAAATAAAACTGCAGGGCTTCTCGACGAACTGGGTGAGATACCGGAAGTAACCGCCCTGTCCCGGTCAATGATTGTCACCAGCATCGGAAATGCATGGGGTACTTTTATGAAATACAGGGATTCACGCGACTCCGCCATGGTCCTGACCAATCACGTGGACGAAAATTATCTGCCTCTGCACGAATACAGGTTCATTGCGGGAGGAAATTTCATTGGACGGCCCACTACAGCCAATGCCGCGAGGGAAGTCATCGTTAACCAGCAGGTCTTAAAACGGTTTAATATAGGTGCCGATGATCCGGAGAACGCGATCGGGGAGGAGATTGTGCTGTCATACCCCCCCGATTTCTCGGAGGAACGCAAAATGACCATTGTCGGGGTTATAAAAGATTTTCATTACGGTAAAGTCCAGGATCTCATTGAGCCGGTCGCATTCCAGTTCTGGACACCGGAAGACAGGGCTATTGTTAATGTCAGGATACGAAGTACAGACATGCCGACCACGATGGCCGGAATTGAGGCTGCATGGAAGAAGATCGATCCTGTTCACCCTTTTCAGGCTGAATTTTATGACGCGGCAATAGAAGATGCATACAGCGAACTTTCTGCCATGATGAAGATTATTGGTTTCCTTTCATTCCTCGCTATCTCCATCGCCTCGATGGGGTTGTTCGGAATGGTGGCGTTCACTACCGAAACCAGGCTGAAGGAAATCAGTATCCGTAAAGTGCTGGGTGCAAGTTCCGGCAAGCTTGTCTACTTATTGAGCCGTGGTTTTATCGTACTGCTGTCGATATCGGCCATCATTGCGCTGCCCGTTACTTATCTCTTTTTCGAAAACGTTGTGCTCACCAGGTTTCCGTATCATACGCCCGTTCATGCTGCCGAATTGTTTGTCGGTTTGCTGGTGGTATTATTTATCGCATTTATTATGATCGGGTCCCAGACGATAAAGGCAGCGAAGAGTAATCCGGCAGAGGTCCTGAAGGGCGAATAGAGTGTGCTTATTTAGCTTATTGATAGAGGTTTAAAGTGTTCTGATATTTGCGTCAGAATGTTTTATCCGGTCTTCCGGTGTATGTCTTGCAAACTTGTTCCGGGATTGCCGGTTTTTTTACGGTTTTATAAAATCGTCATGGGAAAGCCGGATAAATTCACGAGGAATGAGGTATCTTTCCAAACTAAAGACTATGGACAGACACTAACTTAACCTACACAATGTCTCATGAAATACCTGATGAATTTAAAACCGGGGAAAAGCTTACTGATAGTCCGACATTTTTTGCTTAGTCTGCAACTTCAAAGGGAAGACCTGTAATCTTCTATACGAAACGACATCTGCCGCAAGACCGGAAGAACTTTCAAACCCTCCGATCCCGATTGAAATCAGGATGACCTCCACTTCGGCTGGTTCAGCACAGGCCTTGATCTCAAGAGAGGAGCTTTTTAAAAGCCTTAAAATAAACAAATAGAACACTAGTAGTCCATAAGTTTAACATTATTCACCTTAATTGAAACCACTGCTTAACAGAAAGAAAATAACTTTAGATACATTATAATGAGTTGCGAATAATAACTTTAGCCGGGTCGCGAAGCGTTACGGTTGTACGGTTTAATATTGCTTTGGCCGCCTCTTCTCCCATTTTCCGGAAATCAGAACTGATTACTGTGATCCCATTTTCCAGGACCTCTTTGACAGCAGTATCATTATAGGAGATCAGGCCGATGTCTTTGCCGAGTTTCCAGTTCTTTTTCCGGGTAATCTTTATAATATCCACATCATCCTTGTCATAACGGTTGAAAGTGATGTAGGCATCGCCTTTTTGGGTTGTTTTTTCATTTATGCCGTGAATGATCCGGTACTCTTTGTTGTACTGCGCGGCAAAGGATTCGAAACCTTCTATAAGGTCGCTGGCATGAAAAGCTTCCGGCGGAACCACCAGCACCAGTCGCCTATATTTTTCCAGTTGCGGTAATAATGTGGTCAGGGAATCCCGGATGTCCGATTTGTGATCCTGGTAGATACAGGTATGTTCATCTTCCAGCGTGTTTTCCCGGTGATCTATAATCACCCGTTTATGCGGAGGTATTTTGCTTAGTACTGTTGCCGGGTCTTCCTTAAAATATGTTACTATGACAAAATGCGTATAGTTGTTCAGGTTTTCTTCGACCAGTTTTTCAAATACCTTAAAATTATGATGGTGAAAGAATACATCCACATCGGCGTGATCTTTTATGGTTTCCAGAAAAGATTGATAAACCTGGTCGCGGAGGATATTCATCTTATCCAGGATAAGGCACACCCGGTAGGGCAAATGCTGTTTGATACGCTTTAAATAGTAGCCTTTGCGGTATTCCGATTCTATAATTCCCTTCTCCGAGAGGTAATTCAAACCTTTTAAAGCAGTTTCCTTACTTATTTTGAGCCGGCTGGTGAGTTGGGCAAGAGAAGGAAGCCGGTCATTGATGCTTAATTTTTCCTCTTCTACCAGCGACATGATATAATCAACCAGCTGCAGGTACTTTAAGCGGTGCATGTTACCGGTATTGTTCGGCGTAGATTCAGGAGCCTTTTCCAACTATATGTTATTATAGTGTTTATTAATAAATGACAAATTTACCCTTTTTGTGTGTCTAAAACAAGAAAAAGAGCAGACCAAACCAGGATAATTGAAGATATGATAATTTTTTACATAAATAATTTGGTGTTTTGATTTTATTCCGCTATCATTGCCATTAAAACAGACCACACCAAACCAGACTAAAATTATGAAAACAATTACAAATCTTTGGTACGGATGTATTGATCCGTACAGGTCAATCAGACTAAAACCGTTGTTGAAACGGGTTTTCTGCTCCGGGGAAAAAGCATCGGTTAACTTTTTAATGATAGCTGTCATTTTACTGGCAGGTTGTGAGAAACAGTCGTTTGAGACATCCGATGTGATTACAGGGGAAGATGCGATGACTTACACTGCAACGCTACCCGGCTACACGTTGGTATGGGAAGATAATTTTTGCGGTAAAACTCTCGACAGTACAAGATGGAAGTACCGTACGGACTGCAAATTTCAGAGTTGTCAGCGGCCGGATAATGTGGTGGTTAATGACGATACCCTGAAAATTCTCCTTGAGGAAGAAAATTACCAGGGCAAACCTTTCACCGGAGGAGGAATTATCACCAAACAACCGAATAGTTACGGCTATTATGAGATCAGTGCAAAGCTGGATGACGGGTATGGCTGGCACCAATCTTTCTGGGCCATCGGAAAAAGCGGGTTTGATGATCCCGATCCGATATATGCCGACAGTACGGGTGCACGTATAGAAATAGACTGTTTTGAACACTATGGCGATTTTCCCAATACTAAGTTTCGCTACGGGGCCATAGACTGGTCAACGCTCAGAGGGTCTTCGGTCTATATGGGGTCGATTGGCGAAGGCACATATGAGGCTACCTCCGATTTGTCACAGGATTTTCATACCTATGGTTTTGAGTATAGCCCGGATTATATTAACTACTTTCTTGACGGGGAATTATTAAAGACCATAGATATCCGTGATGCACCCCAGCACGATGTCTACTTGTGGATTACTTCCATAGCTTCTGAAACAAATGCCACAGGAGACGGAGCCATGTATGTAGATTACATTCGGGCTTATGAGATAAGCCCGTCTCAATATCATGTTAGAAAAGTTGAGTTCCTTCAGTATCTGGATTCACTTCGGGGGCCCCAGCAGTCAAACGGGACAGACCTGTGGATGGAAGCCGAGGACTTTGCGGATATCAATAACTGGAAGGTGGAAAAAGATATAGATCGCACCGTGGTATTGAAAGGATTTACAGGTTTTGACGCTACACGGAATTCTACTGATCTCAAAGCCACTACAGGAGTTGTGGTTGACGAACCCGGTGTGTACAGGTTATGGGTAAGGTCCAGGGACTTTGATACACAACAGGGAGCACGAAAATTTAAAATGATCGTAAACGGAGAAGTATCCCCTGTTGAATTTGGCACACACGGAGAAGTGGGGTACGAATGGCAATCGGGAGGAGAATTTACTCTGGATGCGGGGGTGAATGTCCTGGAGATTTATGACAGTTCACAATATTTTGCAAGATGCGACAGAATCTTGCTGACTACGGATACCTCTTTCGAACCGGAAAGAATCGGCGGGTTTGCAAACACGTCACATGTAGATCCGTAATTAATCAATCGCTATAAATTAAAAAACCATAAGATGAGAGAAAATCTATTATTGGTACTATTGGCCGGTCTGTGTATTAATTGTGCATGGGGCCAGGAACTTACGGTTTCCGGTACAATTACTACGGCAGATGGTGAACCTATACCTTTTGCCAATATAGTAGTAGAGGGAACCGCCACCGGGACAGTGGCAAATATGGATGGAGCGTACTCCATTACTGCCGCTCCCGATGCCGTATTGGTGTTCAGCTATGTCGGTTACAGTAAACAGAAAGTCAATGTCGATAGTCGTACCGAAATCAACATACAACTCGAAGAGGATGTGGCCGCTCTCGATGAAGTGGTGGTCATAGGGTACGGTACACAGAAAAAGGCCAACCTTACGGGAGCGGTAACGTCAGTATCGGTAGACGAGGTAGAAGGCAGGGCATTGAGTTCGGTAGACCAGTTGTTACAGGGAAAAGTTGCCGGTATGGGAGTTGTACAGAATTCGGGACGACCGGGTGATGATATGGCCGAGATACGTATACGGGGAGTGTCATCGATAGACAATAACAACCAGCCACTGGTTATTATAGATGGTGTACAGGGAAGCCTGAATGATGTAAGTCCTAATGATATAGCTTCTGTTTCCATATTAAAGGATGCCGCATCTGCCGCAATTTACGGTTCAAGGGCGTCTGCCGGCGTCATATTGATCGAGACAAAAAAAGGAAATGGCGGAAGCGGTGAATTGAAGGTGGAATATAAGGGAACGTTTTCCGTTAGTCAGGCTACACGTCTGCCCGGGATCGTCGATTCGTGGACCTATGCTACATTAATGAACGAGGCCCGGCAGAATGTAGGCCAACCTGCCGCTTTTACAGAAGAAAGTATTGAAAAATACCGGAGCCAGACAGATCCCCAATATCCTAATACCGATTGGTACGATGTGTATTTCCAACAAGGAACTATGCAGGATCATTATGTTGCTTTACGTGCCAGGGGAAAAAACTATGGGATCTCAAATTCCATATCCTATAAAGATCAGGAAGGAGTACTGATCGGAACCGGGGCAAACCGTTTGTCCTTTAACAGTAATCTTTGGGGAAACTTTTTTAATAATAAGGTAACCGTATCCATAGGGGCAAACGGTTACCGGGATCGTGTAGATGAATTGACCGACAGGACCAATACGGTGATGGCACAGATCGCCGGAATGATACCGACCACTTTTGTCCGCTCCAATGATCCGGAGACAGGAGAAGCGAATTTATACGGTTACCCCGCCCGGTACCTGGCCGGGAAAGAACTTGGCGGGGGAACAAAAACATTGGGGAATCAACTCAATACAAGAGCTTCCGTAGAAATTACCCCTGTTAAAAACCTGAAGGGAAAAGTACTGATGGCCAATAACAAGCTGATAAGCCATTACGAAAATTATTCCCCGGAGTTCTACACGGCCGGAGATTTCCTGGAGAGCAGTACCAACAAACGATTATCATCACTGGAAAAACAGTCGTTGCAAAGAGACCGGAATACCCTGTTGTTGTCTTTGGAGTATGCCTTGTCCATCGGGAAACACGACATGCAGTTCTTTGCGGCCCATGAAAAACTGGAAACCATCTACAAAAGAGACGACGGCTCCGTACGCGAATTGTCCAGCAATGCCCCGATCTTTAATTTCGGTGACCCCAATACGTTTTACTTAAACAGTGTGGCTAATGAATTTGCCACGGCTTCCTATTTCGGAAGGTTTAACTACGCTTTCGATGGCAAGTACCTGCTGGAATTTAATTTCCGGAGGGATGGTTCTTCTCGTTTTGCCGAAGGTAATAAATGGGGGAATTTTCCATCGCTCTCACTGGCCTGGCGTGTAAGTGAAGAGAAATTCATGGAAAAACTTGATTTTATGAGCCTGAAGCTACGCGGATCATGGGGCCGCCTGGGGAACCAGAATATCTGGACCCCGTATGCCTTTGCAGATGAAATGAGCGGACAGGAGTACTATGCCTTCGGAAACACCATTGTTCCCGGCAGGGGAACAAACCTGCTGGCCAACAGGTCGGTGCGTTGGGAAACCACCGAGCAGGTCAATATCGGGTTCGATCTCTCCCTCTGGAACAGGCTGAGCCTGGAAGCTGATGTGTTCCGGAAAAAGACCTATGATATTCTGGCAAGGGTCACAGTACCGCCTTCATTGGGTGTAAGTACACTTCCATACCAGAACATTGGCACCATGATCAATAAAGGAGTGGAAGTAAGTGTAAATTACAAGTCTCCCTATCTTGCAGATGGTTTTAATTATGCTGTTTCTGCTAACTTTACCTACCTCAATAACAAACTCACCGACCTGGGCGGATTGCCTTTCGTAGACCATACGGCCAATACCCGGAGCGTAGTGGGGCATCCTTTCTCATCGTTTTACGGTTATAAAACAGAGGGAATATACCAGGTTTCCGATTTCATATGGCAAAGCGATAGTGACCCGGCTATTCCGCATGCCGAGCGTGAGTATATATTAAAAGATGGTTACGCCGACCAATCCGGACTAATGGATAATCCGGCTCCGGGAGATATAAAACTTGCCGATACCAACGGTGATAAGGCCATTACCCCGGATGACCGGACTCTGATCGGTAACCCGCTGCCCAAATATCAGTATGGGTTCGGGATAGACCTTTCCTATAAACGGTTCGGTCTGAATATTATCGGCCAGGGAGTTGTCGGGGCAGATGCATATATGAATGGTAATGTAATAGCTCCGTTCTTTAATACGCAGGGCCCGTTGAGCAAGGAAATAGCAAATCATCACTGGACCTATGAAAACCCTTCAAATAAATACCAGCGATTATACGTGGATAAGACCCGCGATGCCCTGGTTACCAGTTATAACATTTACGACGCATCCTATTTTCGTCTCAAAAGCGTACAGTTCAGTTATGACCTTCCCGATAAATTTATTCAGTTGTATAAGGTAGATCGCTGCAGGATATTTTTCAATGCGGAAAACCTGTTGCTCCTGACGCCTTTTGTTGACGGATTTGATCCCGAACGCAGTTATAATAATGTTACCGCGGCGTTTCACCCGCAGGTTTCGAGTTACACTATAGGGCTAAACTTAAATTTTTAAACTCATGGAAAAGAAAAACATCATATGGTTCGTTTTTACAGGCCTTTTATTTTTAACCTTTTCCTGCGACGACGAATATTTGGATCGCAACCCCATAGACTTTCTGTCGCCGGACAATTTTAATAATGAGAAGGACATCAGGGAAGCCGTAAATGGTATTTATAAGGCCTATATTTCCGATATTTACGAACCCCTGTTTACCGATTTTATCGTAGACGACGGTTATTTTGTGGATTATCAGTTATTGTGGACGAGAAACTATAACAATGAAACCCCCCAGATAGGCAATAAGTGGTCGAGAGATTATAAGGTGATCCTGAGGGCTAATACCGTATTACATTATATAGATGATGTGGAGATGCCACAGAGCAGCTATGACCAATACAAGGGGGAAGCCCTGTTTCTGCGCGCCCTGGCTTATTTTGATCTGTCATTCTTTTTTGGCGATGTTCCCCTGCGTACGAAGCCCGAGGGACTGGAAGGAAGCAATAAACCGCTGACTCCCAAACCGGAAATTTTAGAAATGGTATTGAACGACCTGGAAACAGCAGCCGGATTGCTGCCTGTTACCTATTCGGATGATAACAGGGGGAGGGCAACCAGGGGGGCAGCTTTGGCCATAAAGGCCCGGGCATTGCTGTTTAACCAGCGTTATGCGGAAGCCGCAGATTATTGTAAGAAAGTAAGGGAGTTGGGCGTATACCAGATTATGCCGGAATACAAGCTGTTGTTCCTGCCCGAAGGAGAGGCTGCTAATAAGGAAGTCATATTTGATATGCAGTTCGAAAAAGACTCAAGGGATTTCGGGTTGTCTAACCAGTGGTATACCCGTTTCCGTTCCTGGAGCGGCTATATGGTGGGACATGACCTGTATGAACAGTTTTATTCCACGAACGGTTTGTCTATCAACGATCCGGATAATACATTATATGATCCTACGGTGAGATCAAGCGGACTGGCAGCACCTTCCGAATATATAAAAGAAGGAGGATATGACAATCGTTTTCAGGATCGTGACCCCCGCCTGCATTATTCGCTTGTAGTGCCTTATTCCATAAGAGATTACAACCCGCAGACGGGAGAACCCGTAGTGTATTATCCCATACAACAGCAAAATGCTAATTTTACCGGTTTCAAGGTAAGGAAATACGTGGATTATTCTGATAACGGTGTTCAGAACGCCTCCGGAGTTAATCCCGTCATTATCCGCTATGCCGATATATTGCTCATGGAAGCAGAAGCCCTGGTGGAGCAGGGAAGCTATAATGAAGCAGAGGTGTATGCCCTGATCAACCAGGTCCGTCAAAGGGAAAGCGTGATGATGCCCAAGGTTGAAGATGTGGAAGGTACCGGACTTTCGCCGGAAGAACTGATGGCGGTCATCCGTCACGAAAGAAGAGTGGAATTTGCCTTTGAAGGGCTGCGGATATTTGATGTAATGCGCTGGGATATAGGGGAAGAAGTCTACAATGCCGATCTGCGTGGTTTCAGGCCTGACAAACTTTCCCCGAAAGCCAATAATATTTCATACGAAGTCTATTCGGTATTCTCGCGTTCTTACGACCCGTCCAAAGGATACCAGTGGCCCGTTCCCAAGGCAGAACTGGACGCCAATAAAGCACTTACACCATGAGAAACGGGTTTTTAACCGCAGAAATGATTACATACGGAAATACATTTGTTAAAAAAGAAGGGCATTCCTTATGGGGGCGTCTGGGAAAAGCAGGTTTGTAATGGCTGATGCATTTAAATTCAGTATTGTTATATGGATAGCGGTCCTGTTTATATATCCGGCAGGATTAAAGGCAACGAATGGAGAAGAGCGCCTTTCCCTGAATGGTTACTGGGCGTTTAAAACCGTACACCGTATGGAAGAAGCCATACCCCTGGTACACCCCCGTTCCGTATGGAAGGAAAAAGATTCTTTATGGATACCCGGCAACTGGGATACGGAATCCGGGTATGCCCTGTACAAAGGTATGGGAGTCTATAAAAAAGAGATCCGTATTCCCCCGGAATGGAAAAACGGTTTTATTCGTATCCGTTTCGGCGCAGTTTACGAAAAAGCCTATGTCTATGTCAACGGGCATTATGTGGGGAGCCATAAAGGCGGGTACACTCCCTTCGAATTCAGGGTGGAGGACCTGCTTTCTGCGGGGGAAACCAATACCATAGTGGTGATGGCCGATAACTCCTATGCCAGGGGAGCCTGGTGGGCCTGGGGCGGGATCAGCAGGGATGTGACCCTGGTCCGGAATACTTCGGTAAGGATCAACCAGTTGAAGGTGACACCGGAAGTGGACCTGCAAACCGGGAAAGGCATGGTAAATATTGATTACGGTCTGGAAAATAACGGGAGAAAACAGGAAGATATGACTGTTTCCGTTAAAGTTTTTGCCGATAAGGAATTCCATTCGGTGATCCGGGATACTACCTATAAGGTTACGATCAATAGCGAAACATCCGTGATAAAAAACCTGTCCCTCAAGTTGCAGGGAACAGTTAAGCTCTGGCATTTCGATCATCCTGGTCTTTATGGCTGTGAAGTGACGGTCCGGGAAAACGGAAAAATAATACATCACAAAAAAACACATTTCGGTTTTCGTAAAGTGGAGGTCCGGGAAAATCGCCTGCTGCTGAACGGGGAACCGGTCAGGCTGGTCGGGTTTAACCGGGTACACGATCACAGGGCTACGGGCAATACAGAACCTTTGTGGCTGATAAAGAAAGACCTGGACCATATGAAGAGTCTGGGATGCAACATGACAAGGATGATGCACGCCCCCCTGTCGCCGGAGCTGCTGGCATATGCAGACGAAATAGGGATGCTTATCATCCAGGAAATACCCGTATGGGGGAGGAATGACCCTCAGGCCTTCGAAAATAACCCGGTGACCAGGCAGTGGCTGCAAGTGATGATAGGACGCGACTATAATCATCCGTCGGTCATAGGATGGAGTGTTGGGAACGAACTGTCCCTGGATATCAAAGACTGGAAAACACTTCATATGAGTCGTGAGCAATACCAATATATAGTGTCTATGATAAAGTATGTGAAAAAGGAACTGGATACCGGCAGGCTGGTAACCTATGTGAGCCACACCGCTTTCCGGGAAGGCATAGACATTAACATGGAACCTGCCCGGCATGCCGACCTGATCTGTTTTAACAACTATGGAGATTTTGTGAAGTCTGCCCGCACCATTCATCAGCGCTGGCCGGATAAACCGGTCTTTATTACCGAATTCGGACAAAAACAGATAGGGTACAGCCGCGATGACAGCCTGGATCAAAACGTTACAGCCGGGTTAGCCGAGATAGGAAAACTTCCGTATATCGCCGGAGCGTCACTGTGGACGTATAATGATTACCGGAGCGATTTCAAGGGCACACCTTTGGGAGGCGACCGTACCTGGGGAGTTGTTGATGTGTGGCGTAAACCCAAACGTGCAGCCCGGCAGATACGAAAAGCCTTCGCCCCGGTTTCGGACTTAGATGTGCAATGGGACGATAAAAATCACACCGTTCAGGTACGCATCAGCCCCAGAGCTGAGAACGAGTTGCCTACCTATACATTGAGCGGGTATAAACTTCGATTGTCCTTACACGATAAAACGGGAAAAATGCTATCCGAAAAGGAGACGGGACTAAAGGACATCACCCCGGGTGATCCTGACTTAACACATGCGTTTTCTTATGCCAGAGAAAGCCCGGGTGAATGGATATATGCAAAGGTGAATCTGGTCAGCCGAACAGGACATACTGTTTATGACCGGGTTTTATACAGAAAAGTCCCGGACCAGCCAAAGGTGTTACACACTATATCGGGAGATACCGAAGCAAGGCTGTATTTCGGTACGGCATTGCCCGGTACGGATATCCTTTTGGAATTTCCATCCGGGGAGACCATCACTACCCGGGAACAATGGGTGGATGTTCCGGAAGAAAACCTTCAGCCGGGAACAGAAGTAAAGATATATGCTGTCAATCATCTGGGGCGAAGCAAACCCCTGGTGCAGAAGATAAAATTTTCCGGAGGTTCCCTGCCTCCCGTGATAAGGGCTGCGATGCAACTGGAAGACGGGATAGTGGTGGGATACAGCGTACGGTCGGGAGAAAGCCGTTACAGGATACAGTACAGACCATTGGGAGAAGAAAAACACATCCGGGAACGGGTTACCCCGCTCGAAGGGTCTGTTAAAATAAGGGTGAATCCCGGAGAGGGCTTTGAAGTTCGGATCAGGGAAGAAAAAGAAGGAGTAAAAAGTCAATGGTCTCCCTGGAAAAAAACGGAGAGCCCGGATCTTTAAGAATCCCCGGTGAGAAAAATATTAACGAATTGATCAGACCTATTTTATATGTATAATCGGATTATAGTTTGCCTGGCTTTATCGGGATATATCTTTTTTTCATGTAACAGTGACAAAAAGAATATTGTATTGGTTAGCCCGGATATGGAAGTACGGGTGAACATCCGGAAAGACAGTACCGGGTACAACATAAAAGCTGCAAAGCAGGACTTTGTTTTTATGGAAAAAGGATTCCTGGGGTTGAACATCCTGGAAAAGGAAAACCTTTTTTCTTCCCTGACCAGCCTGCAAGGGCCGTTTCCCAAGCAAGAAGTGGTCAGTGTAATGGGAATAACAGATACGGCTATAATCAAATGGAATGAATACCTGCTTGAATTCAGTAAGGGAGAACAACTTGAATTCAGGGTCTTTGACCAGGGCACAGCATATAGGTATAAAGCAGGCGGGGGGAAAGAAATATATCGTGTTACCGGTGAAGAATCTTCATGGACCATACCGGCTGATACTAAAGTCTGGTACTTTGAACGTAATAACAACTGGAAGCTGAAATCTTATGCAGGCGAGTGGATGTCAACAACCATAGAACAGCTTCCTGTGGTTTCCGGAACCGGTCCTGTACAGGGAAAACCACTGATTTTCGGGTATTCGAACGGAGGGTACGGCATCCTGGCAGAAGCCGGGTTGTTTAATTACAGCGGCTTGCGTTATGAAGCACTTCCGGAGAACACCCTGAAAGCCGATTTTTTTGAAGGAAAGTCCGGGTTTGAGGTCCGCGGCAATGTTATTTCTCCCTGGAGAATAGCTTTAGTTGCGGAAGACCTCAATCAACTGGTCCATCAGCAAAGTGTCATTACGAGTCTCAACCCTGAAGCCGATCCCGCATTATTTGCTGACCGAAGCTGGATCAGGCCGGGAAGATCGGTCTGGCGATGGTGGTCAAACCTCACCGGCACACCCGAAGAGGAAAAAAAGATGATCGATGCTGCCGAAGCATTGGATTTCGAATACAACCTCATTGATGCCGGTTGGGAGAAATGGCCCGGTAAATGGCAGGCCTTAAAAGCCATATGCGATTACGGAAAAGAGAAGGATGTAGGTATATGGGTATGGAAACACTCCAAAGAACTCAATTTCCCGGAAGGGGATTATCAACAGATGCAATCCTTTATGGACAGCCTTCATAATGCAGGTGTCAGCGGAATTAAAGTTGATTTCATGGATGGAGAGCGCAAAACGCTGATTGACTTTGACGAGGCCGTACTTCGCCATGCCGCAGCACGGAAACTGATGGTGAATTTTCACGGGTGCCAGGCCGCAACAGGAGAAATAAGGAGCTACCCCAATGAACTTACCCGTGAAGGAATAAGAGGGCTGGAACTGAACACACATCCCGAAGGACCGATAACGGCATCTCATAATGCGGCACTTCCTTTTACAAGGTTTGTTTCCGGGCATGGTGATTATACGCCGTTGGCATTTACAGCCACTGGCGAAACCACCTGGGCCCATCAGTTGGCTACATTGGTTTTGTTTACCTCTCCTTTGCAGGTCATAGCAGAGAACCCGGAAATATTGTTGCACCATCCGTCCGTGGCTGGAGCTTTGCCTCTCATTAAAGAGATGCCTACGGTATGGGATGAGACCTTGGTATTACCCGGAAGCCGGATCGGCGAATTAGCGATCATGGCCCGGCGTAAAGGGGATGACTGGTACATCGGTATAATCAACGGAGGAGAGAGAAAGACGTGTGAAATAGACCTTGCGGTGTTGAACTCCGCAGCTAAAGAAGCCATTTTATATCACGATGCTTCCGAAAGTATTCCCAATCCCATAGCAAAAGGAACCAATGCCAGGAGCAGGTATTACAGCGAAATAATCACACCTTTTGTAACAGATACAGTGCAGTTACCGGATGATGTATTATCCGTGGAGCTCGAAAAGAACGGAGGAGCGGTTTTGTGTCTTGGTAAAAGAGTTAAATAAAGAGCCTTCAGGCAGAAAAACAAAAATTAGAAAATGATCTACAAAGGATTTTTAGTAGTGATCGCCATGTGGATAACAGGCCATCATATGGGCCATGCCCGGGATAAAATTGTGAATGTTACCGATTTCGGAGCATTTCCCGATGATTCGAAATGTGATATTAATGCGATTAAACAGGCTTTGGAACACGCAAAAACCGTAGGGGCCAAAGCATTGGTATTCGAGGCCGGTACGTACGACCTGTTTGTGGGAGATGTTACAAAGAATACTGCTATTGAAGTTACGAAGCTTCATGATTTTACCATGAGAGGCAGTAAGGATAGTGAAGGAAATCCCGCAACAACATTTCTCCGGCATTATGACTTCAGGAACGATATGTATGGAAAACCCATATTGTCTGTACGGGAATGTAATAATTTCCGCCTGCAACATGTCATTTTCGATAATGCTCCGCGCTACTCGACCGCAGGAGAGGTCATTGCCAATGACGGGCAATCCGTTACCGTAAAAATATTCGAAGGAAACCCGGTGATTGACGGAACATTGTTTTTTACGAGTAATATTTGGGACCTTTCTACCAAAACCCTTAAAAAAGCAGAAAGTCCCACCTATGGAGGCGATGTATATAAGAAGAAGGAAGAATATACATGGCATGTGGAAGGTGACCCGGCCGAACGTATCATGAAACTCAATTCACCCACAGTAGCTTCCGGGGTTGAGGTAGGCGAAGGCCTGAGCTGGCATTTTTCATATAAAGGCGTTCAGGTCAATTTTTATGGATGTCATGACCTCTTTGTAGAAAATGTATGGACCTATAATGCCATCGGATTTTGTATGCAAGCTCAGGCGTGTGAAAATATCACTGCGGGAAAAATTAAGATCATGGCGCCGGATAATCAGCTGGCCGTCGGTTCCAGGGACGGGTGGAAGCTTTATGCTTGCCGGGGTAAAATTGTTATGGACGAATTATATATGGAAGGAGTGCGATGGGATGGGCAGAATGTCCACGGCTCTTTTCTTTCACCATACCGGGTCATTAATAAAAACACAATATGGTTAAAGAAGAAAAAAGGAGCAATATTGCCTATTCCTGAAGGATCGAAGATCGGGTTCTGGAATGGCCGGGAAGAAGTTTTGTGTACCGTTCGTAAATCGGTTATAAGACCCATAGAAAACAAGGGAGGTTTTCTGCTGACTTTTGAAGAAAATATACCGGATTTTGTTACCGATAAAACGCTGTGCCAAATCTACGGGTGGAATATAGACCATTATGCCCTGAGCAATTCCGAATTCAGAAATATTGCGGGAAGTGCCAGCCTGATCAGGAATACTGACGTAACGATCGTAAATAATACGTTCGATCATATCATGTACCCGGCCATCATGATCGGGGCCGCCATTAATGAAGGTGAAGGTGTGGTGCCGAAAAATGTAAGGATCGAAAACAACAGAATATCCCATTCCGGTTGGATGGCGCGTTACGGCATTACCGGGGCTATCGGTATCCGGAACCAGGAAAAAGGCGAAAAACTGGTCTTTTTTGATAAGGATAAGGCGGCTGCGAAACTGAAAAAAAAATCCCCTCCGCTAACCAATATTCAAATCATCGGAAATACGATAATGTACGGTGAAAAAGGTATCGTGGCTAGCGGGACACTCGACCTTCTCATCAAAGGAAATGTGTTCCGGCAGGTGGAAGAGACCATTGTTGCCGATCGGAAAAGCAACCCCGGGATGCTAGTAACAGGTAACGAGTAAAGCGGTGTCAAGCTGTTAAGTAGTTTTCGAAACTCAGATAATGACCAGGAAATAAATAATGTATCAAAAAATGAAAAAACAAACACATCAAATTACCGGCATACTGGCTGCGGGGATTGTACTATCCTTTCTCGGCAGTTGTAATTCACAACAGAAAGAAACATCCGGCCCTGATCCTGTATTACCCAATATCGTAATTATAAATATGGACGACCTGGGGTATGGAGACCTTGGAGCTTACGGAGCAGAGGGAATACCTACGCCTAATATGGATTACCTTGTAGAAAACGGTATCCGTTTTACCGACGGGTATGCCGCCTCCTCGACCTGTACCCCGAGCAGGTATGCCCTGCTTACGGGTGTATATCCTTGGCGTAACAGCGATGCAAAGATCCTTCCCGGAACTGCCCCGCTTATTATTGATACGGCTCAGCAGACCCTGCCGAAGATGTTGAAAAAGGCGGGTTATTACACAGGTATTGTGGGGAAATGGCATTTGGGTCTCGGAACAGGGCAGGTAGACTGGAATGAGCATATAAGCCCGGGTCCTAACGAAGTAGGTTTTGACGAAGCTTTTATCCTGGCCGCAACCCAGGATCGCGTCCCCACGGTATACATAGAAAATGGCAACGTGGCAGGGCTGGAAGCCGATGACCCCATCCGGGTGAGTTACGAACATAATTTTGAGGGAGAACCCACAGGACTGGACAACCCCGAATTGCTGAAAATGAAGTGGCATCACGGGCATAACCAGAGTATCGTAAATGGTATTCCCCGAATAGGTTACATGAAGGGCGGCGAGAATGCAAAATGGGTGGATGAGGACATGGCAGATACCTTTTTGGCCCGGGCACAGTCTTTTGTACGGGAGGAGCGATCATCGCCCTTCTTTCTCTATTATGCCATGCAGCAGCCTCATGTACCCCGTACACCGCATCCCAGGTTTGTGGGAAAAACGGATATGGGCCCCCGGGGGGATGTCATTGTTGAGGCCGATGCCTGTATAGGTGCATTTGTCAAAACACTGGAAGAAGAAGGTCTGCTGGAGAGTACATTGATCATTTTTACCAGTGACAATGGTCCGGTACTAAACGACGGGTACTATGACAACGCCGTGGAAAAGGTGGGCAATCATCGTCCGGGAGGTCCGCTGAGAGGTGGAAAATACAGCATATATGAGGCCGGGTTCCGGGTGCCGTTCGCCGTTTTCTGGAAAGGGAAAATCAAACCGCAGGTGTCCGATGCCATAGTGTGCCAGGTCGATTTACTGGCCTCACTGGCACAATTTACCGGTCAGCAAGTAACAGGAACGGACAGTGAGGATTACCTGGATGCTTTTCTGGGTAAAAGCAATAAAGGACGTGAAACCCTTATCCTGGAAGGTACATCGCGAACCATCCTCAGGGATGGGGATTGGGTCATGATCCCCCCGTATCCCGGGGCAGTAGTACAGAAACAAGTGAATATTGAAATGGGGGCTGCGAAGACCTATCAGTTGTATAATCTTGCGGAAGACCCGGGCGAACAGCATAACCTGGCGGAAAAACAGCCGGATAAACTGGAGGATATGAAGAAAAAGTACAGGGAATTAAGAGGAAAAGCCGGAAGTGAAATACAGGAGCTGGAATTACATTGACCGGTACAGTTATAGTATTGAATAAAGAAAATAAAAAGAAATGCTATCCTGATGCTATCATAATTTATGTGGATCAGGGGTAAAAAGATAAAGAAACTTAAGCTATGATAAAAAGGGACTGTGAAGCGAACAGGAAGTTAAATACCGAAATATATCACACGGAACTTGCTGTTGTAGGTGGTGGACTTTCGGGGGTATGCACCGCCATCACCGCAGCGAGGAAGGGAGTAAAGGTGGTATTGGTACAGGACAGGCCCGTATTGGGGGGAAATTCGTCTAGTGAAGTTCGCTTATGGATACTCGGCGCCACCTCTCACCTCGGCAATAACAACAGGTGGAGCCGTGAAGGTGGGGTGGTAGATGAACTGCTGGTAGAGAATATGTACAGGAACAGGGAAGGAAACCCGCTGATATTCGATGCAATACTGCTTGATAAGGTAAAGGCAGAACCTAATATAACCTTACTGTTGAATACCGCTGTTTACGAAGTCCGGAAGCTGACTGATGACAGCATAGGAGCAGTAAAAGGTTTTTGCAGCCAGAATTCGACCGATTACATTGTCCATGCACCATTATTCTGTGATGCTTCCGGTGACGGTATTGTCGGTTTTCTATCGGGGGCAGCCTTTAGAATGGGGGCCGAGAGCAAAGAAGAGTTCGGAGAAAAATTTGCTCCTACCGAAGAATACGGGCAGCTTTTAGGGCACAGCCTGTATTTTTACAGTAAGGATACGGGAAGGCCTGTAAAATTCAAGGCACCGGATTTTGCCATGGATGTCAGTAAGGAAATTCCCCGTTTCAGGAGTTTTAATGCCAAAGAGTATGGATGTAAGCTTTGGTGGCTGGAGTACGGGGGACGAATGGATACCGTATACGATACGGAAAAGATCAAATGGGAACTATGGAAGGTGGTGTATGGTGCCTGGGATTATATCAAGAACTCTGGTGAATTTCCGGAAGCCGAAAATATGACGTTGGAATGGGTGGGGACTATTCCCGGAAAACGGGAAAGCCGGCGGTTTGAAGGAGACTATATGCTTCGTCAACAGGATATTGTGGAGCAGAGAACCCATGAAGATGCTGTGGCTTACGGTGGATGGTCCATAGATTTGCACCCGGCAGACGGGGTGTTCAGTGAAAAACCGGGGTGCAACCAATGGCATGCCAAAGGTATTTACCAGATTCCGTACAGGTGTTTATACAGCAGGAATATAAAGAACCTTTTCCTGGCTGGGAGAATCATCAGTGCAACACATGTAGCTTTTGCTTCGACCAGGGTTATGGCTACCGCAGCCTATATCGGACAGGCTGTAGGAATGGCTGCTTACATTGCCGGGACAAAAGGAGCCGTTGAAAATAAATTTGTAAAAACAAAGCGCGAACAGTCGTACGCGAATCATGGGGGGGCTGCTGAAGATATGACAGAAGACAAGGAAACGGGGCATACAGTTGTTACAGAAATATATCATAAGGGGTATCTGAACCCGCGGGATATCCTGGAGAAAGGCTTTATAACCGATCTGCAACACGAGTTACTGAAAAGTGGTCAGCATATCCCCGAACTGGTATTACATGATGATACCGATCTGGTTCAACAGGGAAGTCTGACTGTGTCAAGTACTTTCGCATTGGGATGTTTAAGTGCCGATTTCGTACTTCCGCTGGATATTTCGGTTGCACAGATGCTCCCTTTACAGGAAGGAAAATTACCGGCGATAACTTTTGACCTCGAAGCGAAAAACGATACTGTTCTGGATGTTGAATTGCGGATCAGCGGGAAAACAGGAAACTTTACACCGGATGTTTCCCTGGAGAAGTTTGCCGTGGCAGTAAAAAAAGGCAGAGAAACTGTTCGGGTAGCGTTTTCAGCACATATAAAGGAGCGGGCTTATGCCTTTATCATTTTGCACAAAAACCGGGATGTGGAACTTTACAGGTCCTCCCTTCGGGTTACCGGGATATTATCGACATTTAACCTGGTGAACAAAGCAGTATCCAACTATGGGAAGCAGGTTCCCCCGGAAGACATCGGGATGGACGAATTTGAGTTCTGGTGCCCTCAGCGGCGGCCCGGGGGACATAATGTGGCCATGAAGATCGATCCGCCGTTACACCCTTTTGGTAAGGAACATATCAAAACAGGAGTCTACCGGCCTACTACAACCCCGAATGCATGGGTGGCCGATTTGAATGATGCGGAGCCATGCGTTAAAATAAGCTGGGAAAAGCCCAGGGAGATCAGCAGGATTGAATTATTTTTTGATACGGATTACGACCACCCGATGGAAAGCGTTTTAATGGGACATCCGGAATCGGTGATGCCCTTCTGTGTGAGGAATTATAAGATATTGGATGATAAAGGAGAGGTCGTATTTGAAAAAACTGGCAACTATCAGACCATAAACAGAGTAGATTTGAAAACTACGATAATCACCCGGGAATTAACTATTACAATGGAACATCCTTCAAGAGATGTCCCGGCCGCATTGTTTGCCGTTCGTTGTTATCGCTAAAAGACAGAACATGGGAATTTTGGATTATATCGTGATGTTTGTTTTTACAGGCATTATTATTGCGGCGGGGCTGTCATTCGGAAAAACGGGGAATTCCATGAAGTCTTACTTCGCAGCGGGAGGAGCGGTACCGTGGCAGATCAGTTCACTGTCTTTGTTTATGAGTTTCTTTTCGGCAGGAACATTTGTAGTGTGGGGATCCATAGCCTACCAGTATGGTTTTGTTTCCATAGCCATTCAGCTTACCATGTGTCTCGGAGGGTTTTTCGTAGGTATGTTTATCGCCCCTGCATGGCAAAAATCACGTGCATTGACGGCAGCGGAATTTGTGTCCAGACGGTTGGGACTGACCGTTCAGAAATTTTACAGTTATCTTATTCTGCTGATCTCTCTGATGTATACCGGGGCCTTCCTTTACCCGGTGGCTAAAATTATAAATGTATCCACGGGATTTCCCATTGAAGCCTGTATCCTGGTACTGGGGATTTTAATTATTATCTATACTGCTGTCGGAGGCCTTTGGGGGGTAATGATTACGGATGTTATTCAGTTTATAGTACTTACAGGAGCGGTGCTTATTGTCGTACCGCTGGCATTTGATAAAATAGGGGGCGTAGAAGAATTGTTTACTCATACCCCTCCCGATTTCTTTATGCCGGTGAACGAAGAATATTCCTGGCTTTTTTTACTGGCATTCGGTATTTATAACGGAATTTTTATCGGAGGGAATTGGGCTTATGTCCAGCGGTATACCAGTGTAGATAGTCCCAAGTCGGCCAGAAAGGTAGGATATCTGTTTGCGATACTGTATCTCATAAGTCCCTTTGTATGGATGTTGCCTCCCATGATCTACAGGGTGGTCAACCCGGATTTGTCCGGATTGGAAAATGAAGGAGCTTACCTGATGATGTGTAAGGCCGTACTCCCCCGGGGACTGGTGGGATTGATGCTGGGAGGTATGGTGTTCGCTACGGCGAGTTCCGTAAATACGACCTTAAACCTGGCAGCGGCTGTGTTTACTAATGATTTATATAAGTCGGTCCGGCCTGATACCCAACCGAAGCATCTGATGCTTATAGCCAAACTTGCTGTTATTGTTTTTGGAATTATGACTATTGGTGTAGCACTGTTGGTGCCATCCGCCGGAGGTATAGTGGAAATAGTTTTAAGCGTAGGGGCAGTAACGGGATGCTCCTTGTACGGTCCGCCTATATGGGCATTGTTCTCCCGGTATCATACGGGAAAATCAATCTTGTGGTGTACCCTCCTGGGCCTTTCCCTGAATCTCTACCTTAAATTTCTGCATCCCTTGTTAACCGGTATTTCATTAAACAGGGCAGAAGAAATGCTGGCAGGCTCCCTTATTCCCATTTTATTTTTATCGGGCTACGAAATATGGGCGAGAAGCTGGGGTAAAGTTTCTGAAGAGTACCGCCTGTATAAAAAGATCAAAGATACAGTCAGTCACGGGGAAAAAACAAAACCGGCAGATGAAAGCAGTAAGGCTCAGAATAGCTTTGGTTTAAAGATACTGGCAAGGACCATGGCAATAACCTCTATGATCTTTATCGGGCTGGCTTTGACAGCAGATCAGAAGGCGTTATGGACAACACTCTGTGTAGGAACAGTGATCGGTTTTATGTCGTGGTTTATACACAGGAAGTCGGGGAGGTACTCCCGGAATCAATAATTTCACGGTTTTGGTTCTGACTAAAATTGAATAACAAAGTCTAGAGAGGGGAGTTTTAGACTTTTTTGTTCTTCAGGATGCAGGAGAGTGCTGCATCTTTTGTTTCCTGAAAAAAGCCTTAGGCCAAAATATTTTTTGTAATGTATTGATTTTGTTTGTGTTGGTTGGGTGTTTTTTGGTGTTGTTTGATGAATTTATTTACCGATACAATATTTTTTATCCCTTTTATTCACAAGAGTTGGAACAGGGGAGGTGTAATTTTGGTGTAAGACTTTAGTTGCCTTTTTTGACGATTTATTTGGAAAGAAGTAAAGGTAATAAAATTGACTAATTAGACTGAGTTCTATATGTTAATAGGTCAGATGCCTCTTTATCTAATGAAACCCCTGCATCCTTGAGTTCTTCAAGTACAGTATCTTTAAATTTAAGCTTGTCTACCATATGTTTATTTTTTAAACGGTAGTCTGTAAATACATCATCCCAAGTCATTGCATAAAATTCATAATTTCTGATTGATTGCACTAGGAATTTTTTGCCCTTATTCTTCTGATTATCGTATTGATCTTTTATGTAATCATCAACTTTTTTACCAACTAACAAAAATTTCCATTTTCGATGCTGACTATTAAATTGTTCCTCTTCAACTATAAACCTCATATAATTCTCAATCTGCCTAAATTGATCTATGCCAATGATTACAGAAGGTCTTTTAAGCTCTACAATTATATTTTCTTCTATAATATCACTTTCTGTAAGAGGATCTGGATAGAAGTTTTGTCGACAAATAAATATATCTGGTCGCTTTAGCTTGTTCTTTTTATTAAGTGAGCTAATATTAGGCTTTTTATTTTCTGCTTCTACAAAATGAAGATAATTATGTAATAAGATCTCAAAATTGTCGTCTGCTGAAATTAAGTGATATTGTTCTCCAAACAACCAATAATTTGATTCAATAACTTTTTGAATATGTTCCCTTTCGTTGGTATATTTTTCGAGGTCAAAAACTAAAGCTTTCAGGGAATTGATAACCTTAAACCTGTTTTCTAAAAATCTAACTAATGAGACAATATGTTTAAGTTCTGTATTTTTAAGTGCCTTTGCCAATTCTTCTCTTTCTTCTTCATCCAATTTTGTAACACTCTCCAGTATAGTCAGTATATTTTCTCTTTCTTCAGAATCTAATAAAAGATTTAAAAAGCCTACTAAAGTTTTGCTTTGTTCCTTATTTAGTTTTAAGAAGATTTTTGGCTCAGCACAATATATTTCTTTTACTACATTTTCTAAATCTTGTTTTCTTAACCTCTCATAAGCATTGGACTTAAATTTTGGAAATACTCTATCTTTGTTATACCTCTTAATTAGTTCATCTGCCTTATTTTCTTTTATGAAGTACTTTTCTTTCTCTTTGAGGAATACATTTAAATGACTTATTAATGCTTTGTACGTATCATCTGCTTGATTTTGAAAGAAGCCTAATGTAGGCTCGTTTTCCTTAGTTTCTTCAAAATCATCAAAATATAGGGACTCAACATATAAAGAGTGGTGAAATTCAATTGCTTTATTATTAAATGATGTATGCTTTCTACCTATTTCAAGCTGTTTAGAGTTCAAGAAATAATAAAAATACTTATCACCAATTTTCTTTGACCACCTTATGTAGGTGATTTTAAAATTGTTCTTCCCTATTTGTAAATCAAAACTATCAGTATCGGCTATAATAGACTGATAATTTATTTCACCACCATTTAAAACTAATTTATAACCTTTATCCTTATTTAAATAGAGAAACCAGCCAAATTCTTGGGCTATAAATTGTTGAAAATCATCTGATTCTAATAAATCTCCTGTTAAGTTAAAGAACTTTTCAAATGAAACTATAGTTCCAGTATTTTGTCCTTTTTTAATGGTCTTTTCATTTGATACTGCATAATTTACACTATCAGATTTTTCAATTGAAATAGTAAAATTTAAAAGTTTGTTTGCATTGTTAAATGTTGTATTCCAAATTGCTTTGTGACAAAAATTTGTAAATGAATAACGTCCTTTTCCTTTTTTCCCTTTTACAAACCCTGTTGCAGAGAAGGATTGTTCTTTTTGAGAATCTAAAAAGTTTCCAAAAGTATCGTCTAAAGTACTTATGTCTATTCCTGTGCCATTATCTACTATGGAAAGATGATTAATAAAACCAACTTCATTAGCATCAAAATTAATATCTATTCTTGAGGCATTGGCATCAAAACCGTTCCAGATATATTCAGCAATAGCTTTTCTATAATCTGTAGGTAAGCCACTTTGCTCTATACTTTTTGATGTTATTTTAGCTGTATGTTTTTGCATTGATTTTTAATTAATTATCCATTCCATTGATAAAGGTATCTACAAAGTTAATCACTTTACTCAAAATTCTGTCACCTATTGTTTTACGTTTTAAAACTGAGGGTTTATCGCCTTCAATCAGGCCTAATAGTTCGTCACGTAATGGCTCTCTTTCGGCATAAAGGTAATCTTCAATAAGTTTCTGGGTTTTTTGGGATGATAGGTTTTCTTCTTTTACAAACTTATCGAATGCCATTTTTTGTTCTTCTGTCCAGAATTTTTCAAATTCTTGAGGAATCTCGTCAGAATCTTCAATTACAGGTAAATTTTCTTGAATGAATTTTTCAATCAATTCACGCTTACTACGCAAATTGGCTTCACCAGAAAGGATATCGACAATTTCTTTTTTCTTAGCTTCTTGTTCTGATTCTTTAGCATCTTTCAATGCAGCTAAGAGCTTTAATATGTAAGTAACGTTAATTTCATCTCTATGAATCAGTTCCAACTCAAAATCTACATCATTAAGAATTGACACTTTTTCTTTAGCAGAATCATGTTTGGTTTTTTGCCATAAATCTAAATATTTACTTCTGTAATCATTAAACAATTGCTCATGCATGGCTAAATCTTCCCAGTCGAAATTGGCAAAGGTTGTTAGTATGTTTTTGAGACGCATCAATTCCCTAAATGCCTTGATAAATTCTAATTCGTCTTCTTCACTTACTAAATCATTAACACTATTGACTGTTGGCGTTATTTTGAGTAAATTGATAAATGCTTCATTGAATTTCTGCACATACTCTTCATAGGGCTGCATTATAATAACCTCTATGGCTTCCTTATTACTAAATAGCGTTATGGCTTGGTCTGTAGCTTTTTTAAGGTTTCGGAACACAACAATGTTTCCTTGTGACTTCTGCTCGTTTATTATTCTGTTGGTACGTGAATAGGCTTGTATTAATCCGTGGTACTTTAAATTTTTATCTACATATAAAGTGTTTAAAGTAGGACTATCAAAGCCTGTTAGGAACATATTTACGACTAACAGTACGTCAATCTTTTGTTCTTTTACTTTCTTGGAGATATCGTTGTAATAGTTGTAAAAGGATTGGCTATCTTTGGTAGAGAAGTTAGAACCAAACATTTCGTTATAATGTCCTATATAACTTTCCAATTTGTCCCGTTTGTGGGCATTCATACCGTATAGGACAGCAGCTTCCTCAACTACAGAAACTTCTTCAGGAATATAGCCATTGGCATCCGCATCATCTTCGTTTGCGACATAGCTGAATATGGTTGCTATTTTTAGGTTGTGTTTACCTTCTTCTTTTTTACGCTGAAGTATATCATAATAATTTACTATCATGTCAGTGCTCCCAACACAAAACATAGCCGTAAATTCTTTACTATGTGTTTTTCGGTTGTGATTAGCAATGATATAATCAGCAATTTTTTCCAATCGCTTAGGGGATTCCATTAATTCTTTGCGGTCAATGTCTTCTACTTCAATATCTATTTCGGTAGCAGATTCTTTTTGCTTATACTTGCCTACATATTCTACAGAAAACTTTAACACATTTTCGTCCTTAATAGCATCTGTAATCACATATTTGTGTAAACATTTACCAAATAATTCTTTGGTAGTGCGTTTTCCTAATTCGTTTTTAACGGCATTATCTGCAAAAATTGGCGTGCCTGTAAAACCAAACATTTGATGGTTGTTAAAAAACGACTTAATGCGGTTATGGGTTTCTCCAAATTGACTACGGTGGCACTCATCAAAAATAAAGACAATCCGTTCGTCTTTAAGTTGTTCCATTTTTGCCAAGTAGCTCTTTCTGCTGATGGCTGTATTTAGTTTCTGAATGGTGGTTACAATGATTCTGGTATCATCGCTGAACTGCTTTACCAATGCCCTTGTATTATCTGTACCATCAATACTACCTTTAGAAAAACTATTGAATTCTTTGGTAGTTTGGTAATCCAAATCTTTTCTATCTACCACAAACACCACTTTTTTAACTTGTGGCATTTTCATAATGATCTGGCTTGCCTTAAATGAGGTTAAAGTCTTTCCTGAGCCTGTGGTATGCCATATATAACCATTTTTGGTTGAGTTCTTTACTCTGTCTATTAAAGCCTCTACAGCATAGAATTGATAAGGGCGCAATACCATTAAAACTTTATGGGTTTCATTTAGCACAATGTACTTGCATATCATTTTTGAGATATGACAAGGCTCTAAAAACTCGGAGGTAAACCCATTAAGAATGTTGGTTAAGCGTTTGTTTTCTTTATTGGTCCAATAAAAGGTTTGTTTAAAGGATTGATGCCTGTTGTTAGCGTAATATTTTGTATTAACCCCATTACTAATTACAAATATCTGTACGTATTGAAATAAAGCAGATTTAGCACCAAATGAATGTCGTTGATAGCGGTTTATTTGGTTAAAGGCTTCTTTCATTTCCAAACCTCTACGCTTCAATTCTATCTGCACCAATGGCAATCCATTGATTAACAAGGTAACGTCATAACGGTTTTTGTATGAACCCTCCATAGTAACCTGGTGGGTAACCTGGTACTGGTTTTGACACCAATGCTCTGTATTTAAAAACTCGAAATATAAATTTTCTCCATTATCCCTTACAATATGCTGTTTTTCTCGTAGGGTTTTGGCCTTTTCAAAAACAGAACCTTTGCTTAGTATATTGAGAACTCGTTCAAACTCTTTTTCTGTAAAGGTTATATCATTATGTTTTTCTAACTGAGTCTTCAGATTGGTTAATAAAGCAGCTTCATCCGGAATATTAACTTTAGTATATCCTATAGTTGAAAGCTGCTCTATTAATTGTTTTTCTAATACCTGTTCTGGTTGAGTTGACATTCTTGGTTGTTTAAAAAGCTAAAAATAGTAAATATCATTTCAACGAACGATACATTTGATCAATAGCTTTTTTCTTTTGTTCTATGTTTGGGTGAACATATAAGTTTAATGTTGTACTGATGTTAGAATGCCCTAATAATACACTTACGGTTTTGTAATCGCATTTGCTTTCAATACACCTGGTAGCGAAGCTATGCCTAAGACCATGAAATTTAAGATCCGGCATTTCTAATTCCTGCATAAACTTTTTATAATAACTTCTGTATGTTCTTGGTTCTGTAGGTTTGACTTCGTTAGTTAATACGAAAAAATTAGGATTCATTACTTTTTTAATAGGTTTTAACATACGTAACAAATCCCGATTCATGGGCACTTCCCTGATGGAGTTTTTGGTTTTTGGAGTGTCCAGAATCAATTCTGTTTTACGAATACCTGATTCAATAGTGTAAATACGCTGTATGGTTTTATTGATGTTAATGATGCCATTTTCTGTATCAATATCTTCCCAGGTTAGGGCACATACCTCACCAATACGCATACCGGTACTTAAACATAAATAAACTCCCAGATTTCGAAAGGTGAAATGTTGCTGTACATGCTGCATAATCTTTTTTTGGTGGGTGCGACTTAAAATTTCAACCGTTTGATTCTCTCTTACCGTTGGGAACTGAATATCAAACTCTTTGTAGTCCAACCAATTGTTCTTAGCACCAAATTTAAGTGTCATCTTTAGAACAATTAAAATATCTTTTATGGTTTTCTGGCAGAGACCTTGCTCTAATTTCCGGAAAACAAAGGCCTGTACTTCTGCTTCATTAATGTTATAATGGTTGCCAAAAGAGGGGAGTATGTGGTTCTCGACCAATAATGCATAAGCCGAAAAACTTGATTTTTTAACATATTGCTTTTTGTCAGCTTGCCATAAGGTAGTAATTTCTGAAATGGTCTTTTGTTTGGTCATTTTTTGAATTTTAAGATTTAAAACTCAAAGGAAAATAAAAGAGATTTTATAACCTTAAGGATTAAGATTCGGAAATGTCCCCAATTTGAGATTTCCGGATTATAAAGATGATTGGTGTAAAGAGAAGCTGGGAAGGCTAATGGATTTTAAGGTGACGAATTCCTTTTCAAGAAATGATTTAAATTATGATAATGGAGCAGTTAAAAATATACATTACGGTGATATTCATACTAAATTTCAAACCCTATTAGATATTACCAGAGAAGAGGTGCCCTATGTGAACAAGAATATCTCACTAGATCGAATTTCTGATGATTATTATTGTAAAGAAGGAGATCTTGTTTTTGCTGATGCTTCCGAAGATTTGATTGATGTTGGGAAAAGTATTGAAATATTAAATTTAAATAATGAAAAATTGCTTTCAGGACTGCATACTCTTCTCGCAAGACCAAAGCAAGGATTGTTTTTTAAAGGGTTTAATGGATATCTATTCAAATCAAAAAACGTTAGATTACAAATCCAGAAAGAGGCACAAGGAACAAAAGTGTTGAGTATAAGTGCTAGACGAATTTCTAATATAAAACTCTCTTTCCCTTCAGAAAAAGAACAGGAAAAAATCACCTCCTTCCTTTCAAGGTTAGACCAACGCATTCAAACCCAAAGCAAAATAATTGAAAATTTTGAGTCCTTAATGATTGGTTTAAGGCAAAAGATTTTTTTACAAAAAATAAGATTCAAAAGTAATAATGGAAATAAATTTCCTGAGTGGACAAAAATTCAATTAGGTAAATTAATTACGAAAACAGGTAACAAGAATAAAAAAAATATTCAATACCCAATATATTCAATTAATAATAAAGAAGGCTTTTTACCCCAAAATGAGCAATTTGAAGGAATGAATAGTAATGATAGAGGTTATGATATTAGCCTTTATAAGTTAATCAAAAAAAATACTTTTGCATACAATCCAGCTCGTATAAATGTAGGTTCCATTGGTTATAGCAGAGATTTAGAGGACGTCATTGTTAGCTCACTATATGTCTGTTTTAAAACCAAAGAAGAGCTACAAGATGAGTATTTATATCAGTACTTAGAAACTTTTCCATTCAAAAAAGACGTATTAAGATATAGTGAAGGAGGTGTAAGACAATATTTATTTTTTGAAAATTTTTCAAAAATAAAAATCCCTTTACCTTGTATTGATGAGCAAATCAGAATCGCCAATTTCCTTTCGTCCATTGATGAAAAAATAGAAAAAGAGAAATACATTTTAGAGCAATATCAACAACAAAAAAAGTATCTGCTACAAAACCTGTTTATTTAATACATAAAGACAAACAGGAATGATGTTTCCAAAACTTATTTCTATATCGTCTTTTACCACGTAGGCATTTTCCACTCCTGCTACTTGCTTTTTACTAAAAGCAATTTAAATGAATAGGTTTTGTAAAAAGTATTGCTTTTGAGTCTTAAATTGCTCTAGTAGTTTAGTCTCAAGCTCTATTTTGTCGTCAATAGCAGATAATGTTGATGCTATTTTTTGTTGTTCTTGTTTTGAAGGCAGTAACAGTTTAGTGGCAAAAAAATCTCCAACAGCAATATTTAGTAAACCGTGGTTTCTAGCACCTTCTTGTGCTACTTTTGATAATTCGTGATTGTGAAATCCAGATTCAAAATACTGCTCCATAAATTCTAAACTTACTTCAGCGTTAAATTCGAAGCATATATATAGTGTTGAAACAACACCTTTCTCATACTTTTTAAGCCTTTTAACGGCACCCATTGGATAACCTTTAGAGTAACTTTTGTTATAAGCAAACTCATTTTTCTCTAAAAGATAATATCCAGTCACATTTTTAGCTGAAACAGATGTGTTAAAATATTCTTCTTGGTTAATTAAACCAAGTTGAGCAGATATAGTAAGTACATTTTTATTATCCTCTTTATTCTTTCTACTTACACGTTCACAAAGATTTGACAGTTTCTTTATTTCCCACTCATGCAACTCTTGTCCATCCTTATCTTTAAACCGTATTTTTTGTTTGAAGATTTTCTGCATTAACCCTTTTTTTAGCAATTTATAATCTTCAATTATTTTGCTTTGGGCTTCAATTCTCTTGTCAATTATTGTGAAGAAAGAGGCTATTTTATCTTGTTCAGATTTTGATGGAACCCAAAATTTGAAACTTGCATATTCTTTTGAATTAATTCCAGGCTGACCTGACCTCATAGACATTACAGTAACCCATCTTTGATAGTGATCTGTTTTGGTTTGATTAAAAATGAAATTTGCATTATTTAAATGATTTACTTTCACTTTTATTAAAAATCCGGCGAAATATAGTTTACCATCATTAATATTGTATAAGTAACTCTTGCCTGTACTTGCACCTGTTCTAGCAAATAGAATGTCATTTTCCTTCACAAGATATTTATCTTCCAAATCGCCTTCAGGAGAAACAGGAACATCAGGATTGTATTTTGATGAAGCTTCGTCTATATCTGTAATTCTAATATATTTATTTTTTCCATCAAATGTCATAGCAGCAGAATTCATTCCATATTCCAAAGATTCTGAGCATGCTTCGAGAGTTGTTTGTGTCCATTCATAGCCAAACCCCGGAAATCTCAAATTGGGGACGTTACGACCTTCTTTACTTTTTTGTGTCATTATATAAAATAAATTTCTTTGCTATAAACATTAAGGATTTTAAAAGTTAAAAACTTAATCCCAATTCCTGAAAATACCCTGCAATTTCCATGTCCAACTCTGCACGTTGGGTCTCCAAGTTTTTTATCTCTGCCATTACTGTATCAATGTCAACTGGCTCTTCTTCCTCAAAAGTATCTACATATCGAGGGATATTAAGGTTATAGTCATTTTCTTCAATTTCGGAAAGGTTCGCAACATAACTGTATTTATCTTCAGTTTTACGTTCTATATAAGTTTCAATAATTTTATCAATATCTTCTTGACGCAGTACATTTTGGGTTTTTACTTTTTCATAATGTTCACTGGCATCAATGAATAAAATATCATCCGGGTTTTCCCTACATTTTTTGAATACTAAAATGCAGGTGGGTATTCCCGTTCCATAAAAGATATTTGCAGGTAATCCAATTACAGCATCCAAATAGTTCTTCTCCTTAATCAGATATTCTCTTATGTGTCCTTCGGCACTTCCTCTAAATAACACACCATGTGGTAAAACAATAGCCATAGTACCGTTTTCGTCAAGCTGATAGATCATGTGCTGGACGAAAGCAAAATCCGCTTTACTTTTTGGTGCCAATTTCCCATATTGACTAAAGCGGTCATCACTCATAAAAAGTTGGTTGGCACTCCACTTGGCAGAAAATGGTGGATTGGCAACAATAGCTTCGAATCGGTGTTCTAAGTGTTGTGGATGTTCTAGGGTGTCTTCTTGTTTAATGTCAAACTTACGGTAATGCACATCATGTAAAATCATATTCATACGTGCCAGATTGTAAGTAGTACGATTTAATTCCTGACCGTAAAAATTGTTGACTTCTTCTACTTCTTTGGCTACACGTAACAATAAGGACCCACTACCACAAGTTGGGTCATATGCCGATTTCAGTTTCTTTTTACCGGCCGTTACCAATTTGGCTAAAACCATACTTACTTCCTGGGGTGTATAGAATTCTCCGGCTTTTTTACCGGCTCCACTTGCAAACTTTCCTATCAGGTATTCGTAAGCATCACCCAATACATCTAATTCTGTTTGCTCTAATTCAAAATCTATTTTATCTAGGTGTGCCAATACTTTGGCTATAATTCCGTTACGTGCCTCCGGTGTCTTTCCTAATTTGGTAGAGTTAAGATCCATGTCCTCAAAGAGATTGTCAAAATCCTCCTCACTCTCAGTACCCATGGTGCTGTTTTGTACATTATTTAGGATTTTCTGTAGATCTTCTAAGATGAAATTGTGCTTGGTGTTATAGGTTTCTGTAGGTTCTGCTGCCTGACTTAAAGATTTTTCTTCTGTATTGTGATTCCCTCTTTTTGCAATGGCAGAAAACAATTCGGAAGGTTTTAAGAAGTAGCCCAATTTTTCTAAGGCCTCTTCTCTTATCGCTTGTATATAAGCCTGACCTTCCTCTGTGTTTTCGTCAATATCTGTAAATTTTATGCCATCCGGTTTTAAAATGGAATCGGCATATATTTCCATTTTCTCGGCCAAGTATTTATAGAAAATAAAGCCTAATATGTAATCGCGAAACTCATCGGCATTCATTTTGCCTCTGAGAGTATTCGCTATATTCCAGAGCTGCTGTTCGAGTTGTTTTTTGTGTTCTTCTGACATAAGTAGTTTATATTTTATCGACTAATTCTTTTTTTATCCAGTCAAAAGCTGCCGACTGATCGTACTTTATTTCCGGTCGTAGTAAGGCCTCCATGTCTCCTTTAAAATCAGGGTCATTTTCTTTTTCTTCTAAATTCATTAGAAATTCTTTACTACTGGGAGATCTTCCAACAGCAAATTTCATATACTCTTTAAAGCAATTTAGAATCAAAGGATAATCAAGTTCTTTCTTTAACCTGGAATAGTCCAAATCAAAAAGATCCCTCCCTTTGTTGCGTTGGTATAATGCCCTGAGTTTGGTGCCTAACAGTTCTTGTATGTCATAGGTGCGAATATTGGTCTTACCTTTAAACCAGTTACTATCCACTTCATAGGGAAATTCTACCCAGGGTAATATATTGAAGTGCTCTTTACAATTTATTTCAAGTTTTAATCGGAGTCTGATATTTTCATATTCCGAAGTAAACCTGTAGAATGCTTTTGCTCCATGTCCCCCTATTTTAGTGCTTCTTTTTTCCTCAAAAAAAGTGATTACTTCTCCCAAACGTTGCATTATTGGTTTTATAGGACCCGGTTTGATCTGAACGAGGTCTATATCTTCCGAATATCTGGGAGCAGGATTGAGATATAGTTTATGAAGAGCCGTACCTCCACGAAAGGCCAGATTCTCCCTAAGAAAATCATCAGAGAAAATTTCAATTAAGGTTCTACTTATTATAAGATCTTGCTCAACTTGGGAAAATTCTTTCCAGGGGGCATTTATTTGCCATTTGGCTATTTCCGGTCTTGGAATCATAAGTCACTTTCAATTTTAATATTTACATCTACTCTCCATCTGTTATTTACTGCGCCTGCTTTTTGTTTGGGTTTGGGAGTTAATAATACCGGGTAAAATTTTTGATGTTTCAGATGTTCATAAATAAGTTCTGCTGACTCAGAATTGGGAGATAGTTCATCTAATAAAAATCCCAATCGTTGTAGTACACTTTTATGTGGATACCAGGACAATAGATCTTTTATATCTGAAAGGGATATTTCTTCAATTAATTCTTCTATGACAGAAACCATTCTGTTTAATCCTCCTATTTTGGTTTGGTGATGGAGCAAATCAACGGCTGTGAGTCCAGGGCTGGATATTTTAAACATTCCAGCATCTCCTTTTCTTGACAAGATATTTTTTTGTGGCCAATTGGAAACAGTGAAAAAATCCAACTTTATTGTATCTTTAGAAATAGATAATAGGGGAGATTTGTCATGCAATATATAATCTTTTTGAATCTGTTGATGGCTGGCTCCATAAAATTTAGCAGCAGAATATAAGCCTAAATAGTAATGTCTGTTTAGATAAGTAAATAATTTATCAATATAGAGTTCTATAGGTAATTTTCCAAGACGAGAGTATCGGGGAGGGATTATTAAATAAAAATGCTGCCTTAGAGGAATTATGTCTCCTTTGTTTATAGCATAAGACAATTCGCTCCTAATTGAAACGTCCGACTTATTTGTTTTGGCCTGAAGTAATTCGTTCCAAGTAAAAGCGTATTCTTCAAAGGATAACCGCTCTTTTATAAAATCAGTGAAATTCAACTTTAGTAAAATTTCGAGTAATATAGTGATTTTTGCTTAATTACTCGAAAAAATACTATACATTTCAATTTTATTCATGAAATTAATATCTGTACCATTCCCACCTTTTAGGTTTTAATGTATCCTTGTCTACATCTTTTAACAGTTCATCTTCTTTTTCTATTAATGGGTCATACTAATCAGCTATATCTTTCGCCCATTGAATGGAATTTTTCATGTCTAAACCGAGAAAATGTAAAGTAATATTCTGAGATTCCATTTTGTTGATGGATTTTCGTAGATAATTGGCTTTATGTCAACGTGTGGCCGCATCGAGTAGTTAAACGAAATTTGAAAGCTCCTGTTGCTGAAGTTTCCTCTTTCTCCGAGGTGGACTTGTAGTTGGAGATAAAAGAAGATTAATTTTGAAAATTCAGAACTTGAGATCAACGGAAAATGTTATAAACGCGTTTTTACGGAAGATACTTGTTTTCGTTTTACTTAAACGAGCGTCAGCGAGGTTTATTTCTTCTCTAATTCTTTGATGTACTTATCTACATTAATTTCTAACTCAAGTAGAGTTATTGTCTTTAAATCCAATGCCTTGGCTAAAAGAATCAATTTATCTAAGGTAGGATTAGCTTCTCCTCTTTCAACAGTCCCTATGAAGAATTTGGTTAAACCGGTATTACTGTCAGCGAGTTCTTGTTGGGAAATATGTTCTTTATCATACTCTTTACTTGGAATTCTTTCCCTAAGTTTTAATAAATACTTCCCAAGTTTTTCCTTTTCTGTCACTCTTATTTTATTTTAATCAATAAATTTCTTACTTATCCTAAAAAATAATGGTATGATATATCTTACCGTTTATAGTTTTTTATTATATTTGTATGGATTAACATAAATTTGCAATTCTTCAAATAGAAAATATTGGAAGCAATTGCTTTGAATCTCGAACGGAAAACTGGCACTTTTCATTTACAGCGAGAGGATAAGTAAGATTGCTCACGACCCGGGCGTGGGCTCTTTTATCGCTGTAAGGTATGCCAGTACCCCTGTTCGATAAGTAGAGTTCCACGCCCATCCATTTTCTATCATGGGCTTTCTCAATAACTCTTCTTCTCCAAAGCAAAGGTTTCTGCATATGATCACTATGAAGTCTTGCAAGGGAATTCTTTTGCCCTAAGTATTCCCAAAAAAAAACTATTTGCAAAACTTTATACCCTATGAAAAGTATAAACAATCCCCTTCCAAAGTATTTTGAATTATTAAAAAATGGCGACCCTGCCGCTTTAGAACAAATTTATGCGCAATATCGCGGAATCATCTTTTGGATCGGTAATCGAATGCTAAAGGACCATTTCGTAGTAGAATCCCTGGTCCAGGATACTTTTTTAAAGTTATGGGTGCTCAGGGACAGGATAGAAAGACCTGAGCATATTCTCTATTTCTTAAAGTTTGTGATGAGAAGGGAATGTATTTCGTACTACACCAAACCCAGGAATAAGTTTTTCAGGAAAGTCAATTCGTTAGAGGACTACGACAATTACCAGGACTATATGGCGGGGTACGATCCTGCAAGTGTGTCTGAAAACCTGGAAGACCAGGAGTCTAAGCAAACGGCCTTCGACCGGGTCAAAAGCATATTGCCCCTGCTTAATGCAGAAAGAAGGCATTTAATTGAACTCTGCTTAAAATACGGCTTTCGGTATAAAGCCATAGCCAAAGCTATGGGAAAAGGGATCACCGAAACCAGCAACGAGGTAAAGCGGGCTATCCAGGACATTAAAACCATCGTCCATCACGGAAGTACACATGCGAATGAGCAAAAATCCCCTGTTAATGCTGTAAAGGCTCCGAATGTAATGTCCCAGGAACAGGAAATGGTATTGGAACTCAGATGCAACAAGAAGTATTCCTTTGCATTGATTGCCGAAGAGTTGAACTTGTCCCAAAAAGAAGTTCACAAAGAATTTGTAGCCGCATATAAACTCATGCAAGAGAAGCATAATCTACAATTAGAATCTGCTTAGTATGGAAAAGTCTACCCTGAAACTCACCCGAAAGATCCAGTTACTGGTTGATCTACCTACTAAAGAAGAACGGAAGGAAAAACTGGATAAGCTCTACCAGTGGCAGAACCGATGTTTTAGAGCGGCTAACCTTATTGTTTCCCATTTGTATGTACAGGAAATGATCAAGGAGTTCTTTTATTTGTCCGATGGCATAAAGTACAAACTGTCCGACGAAAAAAAAGACGAGCAAGGAATCTTGCAACGCTCCCGTATCAATACGACCTATCGCGTGGTATCAGATCGCTTTAAAGGGGACATCCCTACGAACATATTGTCCAACCTGAATAGGACCTTGATCGCCTCCTTTAACAAAAACAAGCCCGAATACTGGAAAGGCGAACGCTCGCTAAAGAACTTTAGAAAGGACATGGCTTTTCCCTTTGGCCCCGAGTGCCTTAGCGGATTATCCTTTAAAACGGAGAAACAGGTCTTTTGCTTTCGTTTGTTCCAAATTCCCTTTCGTACTTACCTGAGAAAAGATTACACCGACAAACGAAGACTATTGGAGCGGGTGATAAAAGGGGAGACCAAACTTTGTACTTCCCATATCAAACTAAAGGATGGCAAAATCTTCTGGCTGCCTGTTTTTGAAATTGAAAAAGAAAAACATGGCCTAAGACCGGAAGTGATAGCGGAGGCTTCTTTGTCCCTTGAATATCCCATTGTAGTGAAGACTGCTAACACCAGGCTTACCATTGGCACCAAGGAAGAGTTCCTGTACAGAAGATTGGCCATACAGGCGGCCCTGAAAAGGGCACAGATCGGGGCGACCCATTCCAGATCGGGCAAAGGGGCAGAAAGAAAATTAAAGGCCGTGAACAAACTCCGCAGTGCAGAAAGTAATTATGTGCATCATCGTATACACATATACAGCAGGAGATTGATCGATTTTTGTATTAAACATCAGGCAGGAACGCTCATTTTATTAAATCAGGAGGACAAGATCGGGATCGCTAAGGAGGAAGAATTTGTATTGCGAAACTGGAGTTATTATGAACTCATGGCAAAAATAAAGTACAAAGCCGAGAAAGCTGGTATTGAACTCATCACAGACTAAGAGGTCTATAGAGGGTGCTTGTACACCCGTAAGGTGAGGTCAATGACACTCACTAAATACGAACAGTATATACAACGCGTGGGCTCTCTTATTTTATAGACCTAAATTTCCAGATAAAACAAAGGGATGGCCCATAGATAGCTTTTTTGCCCAGGTCATAGGGAAGGCCATACCCAAAAGGCCCCCAAATCCTTACCGAACTAATACTATTTTGCGCGGTTTTTTTCCTTGTCTGTCCATTCTTGGTATAGCTTTTTAGCTTCCGGGGTATCCTTAAAAAAACTGTTATAGTGCCGGATATACTGGGTCATCGTTTCCTTGGTATTATCATTTTTTTGGTAATAAAAAATAGCAGCACCTACCGAAAGAAAAGTTACTCCAACACATACAAAAAATAGAATGACAATCCATCGCGGAAGAAGATAGGTGTCTTCCATCGTTTCATAAACTTTATCCAGTTTACTGCTCTGCCCCGATAGGTTTTCCTCTTGCTTGTGGAAGTGTTTTTGTAACAGTTGTTCAATATTAGTGGCGTCTGCCCTGACTTTTATATCCCCAAGGTATTCCGACAACTCTTCCAATCGGTCAATGGATTTATTAAACCCGTAGATTTCTTCGGTGAGCAGTTCTGCGATTTCTTCTAATTTAGCCATAACATTACTGTTTTTAATATCCTATTTCAAAGCCTGTGTCTCTTACTCTTTTAGCTACTTGTTTGGCCAATTCTTTGGTTACTTTTGCTGCCATATTTCCGCTAATCTCCACGGCTTTTCCCATCAGGCTTACCTGATTGTTTTGCATTAGCTTCTGTCCGAACCGTTGATTACGGGATAAGGCCAGGCCTAACTTTGCCCCGGACATCTCCCGGTGTACTTCGCTACCTTTCAGGTTATGGTTCTTGTACTGAAACCGGAAACCCTGTAACTGGTTTTGCTTATTGATAGTTGGGATTACTGAAACCCGTTGCCGTTTCATCAGGGTGATGTACTCATCAAAACTTTTCGGTCTGTGTTGCTGTATGATCCGGTCGTGTATCTGTTTAATCTCTCTCCGGATGTGTTTCAGGGATTGAGTCTTGCTCTGCTGTACCTCTTTAACTGTGGTAAGTTGTAATTGCTGTGCAGTTCTTTCGGCAGCCCTCTGGCTGCGTTTGCCAATATAGTTGTCTTTATAGGCCTTCCCCTGAAAATCAATCCGGTTCACATACAGATGAATATGGGTGTGTGCCTTATTTCGGTGCACAAAGGCAATGGCTTGTCGCTCCCCCAATTCCATTTCTTTCATAAAGGTATCGGTGAGTTCCTCCAGGTCTTCCCGGCTTAGGGTCCTGCCGTCTTCGATAGTGGGACTAAGCACAAAACTTAAAGTATTCTTTTCACAACGAACATTCATTTGCTGTATCATTTGAAATTCTTTAGTGACTTCTTTCGGGTTCTCTCCGCAGAGGTTTTGGGTATAGACAATTTCGGCATTCTTTTCCTGGTTCCATCCGTATTGCATGGAAGCCCGGGTATGTGCTATGGATTTGCCTTTACCTATCATTTTTTAAAATTATACAGGTGTGTTTTTATCTCACGGGCTAATTGTATGACTTCATCGGACAGTTTTGGGTTTTGTTTGCGGAACATATTGGCAATACGTTTAAAGTTGTTGTGATACCGCACCAGCATTTTATAGGCATCCAGTTGTTCTTCGGTTAACCGTTCTACGATTCGGTCTTCCATAACAGCCCTCCGACAATAAGCACTTATACTCAAACCGGCTCTTTTGGCTTTGACATACAGCAACTTTTTTTCGTACTGTGTGCAGCGAAATTTGATATACGTGCTTTTGTTATGTTTGCTTTTTCGTACCAACGGAATATGAAATAAATAGATTCAGCATGTATTCTTGTACTATCTAAAATTTTTCTTTTGCGACCTCCGGGAGCAAAAGCGAGATTGTTTTTGTGGCAACAAAAACACATCTCGAAATTCTTACTCAGCCGGATAATTTTTTTTGGTTGTCTGCTTTCGTTTATGTCTCAGTTTCGATATAGAGCAATGTAATCTGCTGGGAGTAAAAGCAGATTAGGAGAAACATATCAAACAAACCTGTGAATTGGTAAAGATCTGTTTGATATGTCTGGCCAAACGATGGTAATATTGTGATCGGAATTTTAAAGCAATAGGAAAGTAACTATCGCTTATTTCTAAGCGTATAGCCCAAAGCCTCTTCCTGGATATCTTTTTCCGATTTTTTGTGATTACGCAATAGCCATTTATCCAGCTTCTCCTTGTCGAAAAATATCATCTTATTATTCGGTTTGGAGTGCGGAATATTTCCGGTAGAGGTCAGTTTGTACATATAGCTTCTGGATATACCTGTGTAATCACAAGCCTCTGTGAAGGTTAGTACGCTCTTGCTTGCTGAAAGAAGTTTTTCAATTCTTTCAAGTCGTTCTGATAATTCCAAATTGTCCATTAGTCATAACTTTTAGATTAGTAATGAACAAAGGCCTTTGTTTTCTTTTTGTAAAATTCCTGAAAACAAAATTATAGCATGAAATAACAGGGAGGATTAAAAACCGAAATAAACAAGTAAAAACAATTAGATCAAAGAGACTTATTGATAGTTGTCGGCGAGCAGGTAATTTTCCATGTCATGTCTTAGCAATACATTTCTTTTTTATAATACAATGATTTAACGGATTAGTTAATAAATGTATAGGCCATTCCTCGCTTTCTTGTTCTACCTGTTCTTCCTATACGGTGAATGTAACTGCAAAGGGTTCGTGGTGTCTGGAATTAATCACATGAGTGACATTGTCTATATCGATCCCCACAAGGCTATATCCGTTGTGACAAGCACTTTTATTTTGCCGGACTATCACAGTTACTGAATTTAAAATTGCTGAATTTCAATTGGAAACAACAATGGTGTGGATGGGAATAAAAAGACCACCCTGCTTACCGGGTGGCCTGACAATAATATGACAAGGACAATTTAAACCGTTGTGACATTTATTGCAGTATGCCCCTTCCAACGATTGGATTTGATGGTTTGAAAGGATAAACAAACAGATCAGGACGATACCATCGTCATTTCTATTTTTCCCAACCGCCGGAGCATTCTTACGTGATCTGCAATAGCAGAGACAAAAGTCTTTTTTATGTGGTAGGGAAGGCCGTATTCATGTGCCGTTTTCGCAACGATATGAGATATTTTCCTGTAGTGAACATGGCATATATTAGGCAGTAGATGATGCTCTACCTGGTAGTTCAGGCCTCCTATGAGCCAGGAGAAGAACCGGCTTCGGGGCGAAAAATTACTGGTCGTTTCCAGTTGATGGAGAAACCAGTCATTTTCTATAACGCCGTCCTTGTCGGCCAGCGGATATTCGTTGGCGGGCATGATATGGGCCACCTGGAAAATACTGCTTATCCACAGGCCGGTGACCACGTGCATGCACAAAAAAGCCAGTATAACGATCCAGGGCGACAGGGGAACCATAATAAGCGGCAGGACCAGTGCATAGGAATAATAAAGCAGTTTCCACCCAATCAGTTTAAAGAGTTCCTTTTTATATTTCTGTTCCCGGTTCAGCAGCCCCATGTTTTTATACCGGGTAAGCCTTACAAAATCTTTGGCAGTGATCCACATCAGGGTGGAAATTCCGTAAAAGAACCATACATAGACATGCTGAAACCTGTGGAGCCAGTGCTTCCTGGCATGCGGTGAGAACCTCAGGAAGAACGGAACATTGATGTCATCGTCCGCCTGCTGAATGTTGGTGTAGGTATGGTGTAACACATTGTGCTGTATTTTCCATACCGTGGCATTGGCGCCTATGAGATTCATGGTATAACCCAGGCACTTGTTTACTTTCCGGTGTTTGGAGTAAGAACCGTGAATGGCATCGTGCATGACGCCCATTCCTATCCCTGCCATGCCCAATCCGCTGATTACATACAGGACAAAGAGCAGAAATGCATGATGAATGATGCCGGTGTTTATAAGGACCAGGGGAGCAAAGAAAGCTAAAAGCATGATCGCCGTTTTGCTAACCATGCTTTTGTTGGCATGTTTGCTGATGTTGTGGGTTTTAAAGTAAGCGTTTACCCTCTTCCTCAATGTTCTGGAGAAGTCCGAACGTTTGTTTGCTGAAAATTTCAAGGTATTCATAATATGGTATTTTTAAGCCGCAGCCTTTTTTGTAGCTTGTTGTCATTAACCGGAAGACGGAGCTAAAACTTTTTTAGCCCTGTCGCAGGAAAAGACGGAAAGTCCGGGAAAAAGTAGGGAAATTAATATTTGTTTCATCCTGAATTCCTACGAAGACATAAGAAAACATCACCTGTCCTATGTCCGGGATCTTTTAAATTCAGCTTGTAAATGTTTAGTGCACTATCGCTATGTAAAATACAGAAGAGAGAAGCATTCAATAAAAGAGCAGAAAACGCTGACCGCAGAACTATATTTTATATAAGATACAAGGTAAGCATAATTTTTTGCTATTCCTAATTAAAACCTTAAGAATATCTTGTATTACGGGGCGGCATGAATTGTCTCCTGAGTTTTTTGCTACCTGTTTAAGGATGGAAAGGAAAAAAACCATTGAATTAGGAATTTTCCATTTATTGACTTTAATGGTTGTAGGTTCTGAAGACAGATAATTATTGAACTTGCGTAGTACATGCAGAGGTTTCGAAATTACATGATTACGTTTATAAAGTCTGTGATTCGCTGAAAACCTTTATTTCCCTTTCGAAATAAACCTGTTCTTTCTCTTCAGGATGGTTTTTTACATCGCAATAGTAAACCCCTCTTGCAAAAACCCTGACTACCAGAGGCTGCGTTGGGTTTATTTTGGCACAGACTACATCTCCTGTTTTAAATAAATTATTCATGGCTTTTTTGTCTTTGGATTATACTTCTATTCATCATAACCACTTTTTAGAATGACCGAAAGCATTTTAAACCTTTGATTGGCTTCTATGGTGTGGGGGGTGCTTCCCGGAATAATCATACAATCGCCATTTTGTAAATAGATCGATTGTTCATTAATAACAACTTCGGCTTCTCCTTCAATAACCTGTACGAATGTTGAAAAAGGTGTTGTCTTAGGAATATAAACTTTACCATAGTCTATGGCCATGACCATGATATTTCCGGTCTTTTCATTCAGAATATATTTTGTGACTATGGTATTTGATATATAATTGAGCTTGTCCTTAATTCTGAAAGCAATTGATTTTTTGAATTCTGGATTTTCCATGGTCTGGTACTTTTTGTTGCATGTGGCTATTCGTACTATTTAGCTCTTTTTTTCTCCGCCTTGGCCTGTTTTTTTTCTTTTGCTGTTTTCGATGCCGGGGTCTTACTGTTTTTTTGTTTGTCTTTTTTTTCTTTTGACATGATCCTAACTTGTTAAATTGTTAATATATCTTTTCCGGAAAAATTAAGGAAAGTAACATGGCTTGTGTTACAGAACTGCCTATATTATTACAGTTTTGGGAAACAAGAAAAGAACAGCTTCCTCAAGGACTGCTCTTTTCAGGTGAGTCAGATTTTAACTGACCCTGGTACTATTAAGAACAAGCCTGATGGGTTGTTTTTAAAATGCTAATAACCTCATTGCGGTTTTTTTCTAACCGGGTTTCAAGTCTTTTGAACAAATCCGCCTCTTTACCGGTTTCAAACTTTACATCTTCGCTGGTAAGACTAGGATATTTTTCTTGTAAGGCCTTGGATTGTTTTCCCCAATCACCTTGAACTTTAAAAAGTTCACTTGCTTGTTTATTCCTGTTTTCCATGATACTGTAATTTTAGTGAGTACTTCATTGTACTGATACAAAGATGACACTAATACAATATAATATGTTACACAACTAAAACAGAAAGTTATAGATGTCACAGGTTTTCCAGTGTATCCTTTCTTTTTTTTCCCAGTTTTTTATAAAATGAGGGAGAATGTCCGGTAATTTTCTTGAATTGGTTAGACAGGTGGGCAACACTACTGTAATGCAGTCTATACGAGATTTCGGTAAGGTTTAATTCGTCGTAAAGTATAAGTTCTTTTGCTTTTTCTATTTTGTGCTTGATAATAAAATGCTGTATGGTAATGCCTTTGACCTCTGAAAACAGATTGGATAAATAAATGTAATTATAACCGAGTTTTTCACTAATGTAATCAGAATAATTTCCTTTGGGGATTTCTTCGGCGTAGTGTATCATTTCTATAATGACACTCTTTATTTTATCGACCAGAATACTTTTTTTGTCATCCAGCAATTCCAGGCCCGATGCGGCCAGGTTTGATTTCAGTCCCTGTTTTTGCTCTTCGGTGATCTCCTCTTTAATTTCAACCATGCCAAGTTCAATACTGATATGATGTAGGCCTAGTTTTTCCAACTCCTGTCTGACAAGGAGTTTACATCTTAAACTTACCATGTATTTGATGTATAACTTCATGAACAAATGTGGATTGAACTACCGACTTTAACCGGGATTCACCCGGTTGTACATAATTTTAGGATACTACTGTGCTGATTCTTAAAAAACTGTACAATATAAAACTACGATAATTATTGGATTTCGTATAAGGAGGTGTATGAAAGGTCCTGATAATCATAATTATTTGGCGAATTATTTGAGTTGTTATGTTTACTAGCATTAACTGAGAAATTAATTCGTTCATAAAGAACTGCGTATAAGGTATTTTATCCATATTGGCAGCTTGTAGAATTCCTGAAAACAAAATTATAGTATAATATAACATGGAGGATTAAAAACCAAAATAAACAAGTAAAAACAATTAGATCAAAGGGGAGGTCTCTTAATACCTAATATTTTGGGGATATCAATACTATCTTTGATATAGAGCTTTTTCTTCTCTTTTAAGCTGTTTTTGTGATCGTTGAAAGTATTGTCCTTAAAAGCGTTGATGCTCCGGTTATGGGAAATGATACTCTTGCCGTAAATCTTTTTTACATCCTCTTCGTCCCAAATTCCGATATGAGCGATTTGAAAAAGAATCCTTCCAATGTCTATTTTTTTATTGGCCTCGGAGATCAGGCCACCATCTTCTATGTTTGCCAGATTTAATCCCAAAAGATTTTTCAGGTCATTTTCCAGGGCATCAGAACCCTTTGGTGAGCTAAACCATTTTTTCAGGAAGTTTATCAGGATCTCCGTTTGGTTTATATTCAAAACGGAATCGGAGGTATTGGGGAGGTTTATAGCTTCTTTAGTGTGCTTCCTTTTGTATTGTTTATAGCCTAATATGATAAAATAGCTAAAGAGAAAAAGTAGTAAAGCGAGTAACAGAATGGTTCTCCACCAAACAGACATAAAGTCAAGATTAAAAACACTATACCCCAGAAGAATCAGGGTTGATATAATCCAAATAACTATGAACTTTTCAACCCTTTTGCTTGAAACAGAATTAATCCTTTTCTCTATCCGGTGTATTTTTTCATAAAAGGAATTGAACACATTATTAAATTTTAAGTTCAGGTATAATATTAGCCGCCTCTTTCATTTTAGTATCAACAATCTTGGCGTAGATTTCAGTAGTTCTCAATTCCCGGTGACCGAGAATTTTGGATACGGTGTATATGTCCGCACCGTGTTCCAGGAGCAGGACCGCACACGTATGCCGGGCGCTATGGAAAGTAATGTGTTTGGTGATACCGGCTCGCATGCACCATCTTAATATTTCCGCATTAAAATGAGCACCGTATTTAAGTCCTGTAAATACCCGCTCACTTCCATTTCCACGTTTACCAAGCAGGTCTCTTGCCTGGTTGGAGATATAAAGATACTCCAAACCTTCGGTTTTTTTCTGCCTGAACACAATTCGGGAGCTGTCATCTTCATCCCGGATTTCGGACCAGGTTAGTTTATTGATGTCACTCCACCTTAGCCCGGTAAGGCAGCTAAAAATAAATGCTGATTTCAAAACAGGGTATTTACATTTTGCCCTGGTTAAAGCCTGTAATTCGGAATAGGTAAGGTATTCCCTTTGAGATTCCCCCTGCTCGAAACCTTTAACGCTTTTGATGATATTTTTATCGAGATAATCTTCTTCAAAAGCAGTGCGCAGGCAGGCTTTGAATTTATTGAAATAGGTGTATTTTGAGTTTTGCGATAGGGGAGTACCCCCTTTTGTTTTGGCTTTGGTGTTCAAATATTTTTTAAAACCTTTGACGAAATTCTCATCTATATCCGCAAAGGTGATAGCTGGCGGGCAGTATTTTTCGATATGCTTTAGAGCTGCATCCCAATTATCGTAGTTGCCTTTGCTTTCATACCGCTCTTCTTTTAATTTGTCGTAGTATTCCAGAAAGTTAGTTTTAGCTTTTCTGTCATTTTTGATATTGTATTTTCCCTGGATATAATCCGCTTTGCGCAGGGTTAATATCTGTTCGGCCAATTCTAAGGCCTCTTTATTCTCTCTTTTTTCCTCAGCGGTTTTTGGGTCCTGGTGTAAATGTTGTTTCAGGTATTCGAATTCCCGCAAGTGTTTTTTTCTTCCGTCATTGTCAATATACGAGCCTTTATAATATTCAATATAAAGACTGATCTTGCCGCTATTGAGTTTTTTCCTTTTTAAACTTATTTTCATTTCGAGGTGTAATTTGGTACACCTCGTTGTGAGTTTTATGCGATGAGGTGTACTGTAGGTGTAACAAACATAGAAAAATGTATTGAGAAGTGAAAATAAAAATGGAGTTATTTATTTGATAATCAATTAATAATGTAGTAATAAAAACTAAAAGAAAGTAGATTTACTTCCCGATACAAAAATTAGCAAAAATATTTCCCAGCAACTCATCATTGGTTACCTGCCCCGTGATCTCCCCGAAATGATATAACGCCTCGCGGATATCAATAGCCAGAAGATCCCCGGACAGGCCGGACTGTAACCCGTGCTGTACTTTCTGGATATCTCCCAGTGCCTTGAGCAGGGCGTCATAGTGGCGGGAGTTGGTGACGATGGTTTCGTTATTGCGAAGTGCACCTGTATTTACAAATTCCAACAGTTTGTCTTTAAGGCTGTCAATGCCGGTGTTTTCCCGGGCTGAAATGAGCAGCAGGTTTTCGTAGTCGAGGCTGTTTTTTATCTGATCCGCATCGGCCAAATCTATTTTGTTGGCCAGGATAAGGAGGGGCTTTTGCGGAAATTTGTTTTTGATCTTTTCGATCTCCACTATGATGGTCTTGCTGTTTTCAGCAAAATGAGAGGCATCGAAAAGATAAATGACCACCTGTGCCTGGGTGATCTTTTCAAAGGTCTTTTTAATGCCGATGCTTTCCACCACATCTTCGGTTTCCCGGATGCCGGCCGTGTCGATAAAACGGAAACCTATGCCGCTAATGACCATTTCGTCTTCGATGGTATCGCGGGTAGTTCCGGCGATATCGCTTACAATGGCGCGTTCCTCGTTGAGCAGGGCATTGAGCAGGGTAGATTTTCCTACGTTAGGGGCACCTACGATGGCGACGGGAATACCATTCTTGATCACATTTCCTACGGCAAACGAGTCGATCAGCCGTTTCAGGACCAATTCTATACGTTGCAGTAACTCTTCAAACCGGCTACGATCCGCAAACTCTACGTCTTCTTCGGCAAAATCGAGTTCCAGTTCGATGAGGGAAGCGAAGTCCAGGAGTTCCTGTCGGAGTTTTTCGATTTCCCCGGAAAATCCACCGCGCATCTGCTGTATGGCAACCTGGTGTGAGGCTTCGTTGTCCGAAGCGATGAGGTCGGCCACGGCTTCGGCCTGGCTGAGGTCGAGTTTACCGTTGAGGAAGGCACGGAGGGTAAATTCGCCGGCATTGGCCATACGGCAGCCGTTTCGTAAAAAAAGCTGGATGATCTCCCTTTGGATATAAGGCGAACCGTGACAGGAGATCTCCACCACGTTTTCCCCGGTATAGGAGTGGGGGCCTTTGAAAATGCTGACTAATACTTCGTCCAGTACTTTAGGCCCGTCCGTAATATGCCCCAGGTGAATGGTATGACTCTTTTGTCCGGACAGTTTTTTTCCTTTTACTGACCGGAATTTTTCATCCGCGATACGGATGGCATCTTTTCCGGACAGCCGGAGGACCGCAATGGCTCCGGCACCGCTTGGGGTGGCTAAGGCTATGATCGTATCGTTTGGCAGCATGGCTTTTTCTTTGATGCAAAAGTATTTAAAATTAGCCAATCTGCCGTGCTCCCCTTTTTCGATTTGAACATCGTAAAAAAACGAAAAATCGGGTAGGTCATAAAAGAAGGGACTATAAATTTGCTTTTTTAAATCTTAATCTGTTATGTCTAAAAATGCTTCTGTTTATTCCGGTTCGGATGCCGGAGTGGAAAAGACGGTTTTTCCCGTATTGTTCGCCCTGAGTTTTTCGCATATGATGAACGACACATTGCAATCGCTCATTCCTTCCATTTATCCGCTGGTAAAGGAATCTTTTAAACTGAGTTTTGCCCAGGTAGGACTTATTACGCTTACCTTTCAGTTAACCGCTTCACTTTTACAGCCTTTGGTGGGGCTATATACAGACAAATACCCCAAGCCGTATTCCCTGGCTATAGGAATGGGATTTACCCTGATAGGCCTGGTTGTCCTGTCTATGGCACCTAATTTCGGTATGGTTCTGCTTGCCGTAGGACTGATAGGAATGGGATCGTCCGTATTTCACCCGGAGGCTTCGCGCATTGCCCATATGGCATCGGGGGGAAGGCATGGTATGGCCCAGTCCCTTTTCCAGGTAGGAGGAAATGCCGGAAGCTCCATGGGGCCTTTGCTGGCTGCGATGATCATTGTACCGTTCGGGCAGTTTTCAGTGATCTGGTTCTCCCTGGCGGCCCTGTTGGCTATTGTTGTACTGTCCCGCGTAGGGCAATGGTACAAGAACAACCTGCATCGTTCGCCGGCCAAAAAGAAAAAAACATACGATCATGCCCTGGGCCATCGCTTGTCCAGGACCCAGGTAACCTGGTCTATTGTGGTATTGCTGTTCCTTATTTTTTCGAAGTATATTTACATGACCAGCCTTACCAGCTATTATACATTTTACCTGATGGATAAATTTGATGTATCCGTGCAGGCTTCACAAGTGTATTTGTTTGTCTTCCTGTTTGCCATAGCTGCCGGTACATTTTTCGGCGGGCCGCTGGGTGACCGTTTCGGGCGTAAGTATGTCATATGGTTCAGTATACTGGGAATAGCTCCCTTTACACTTATGCTGCCCTATATGAACCTGTTCTGGACCGGAACGCTTACCGTACTTATAGGGCTGATATTGTCTTCGGCATTTTCTGCCATACTGGTCTATGCCCAGGAACTTATTCCGGGGAAAGTAGGGATGGTGTCCGGCCTGTTTTTCGGCTTTGCTTTCGGTATTGCCGGAATAGGATCGGCAGTTTTAGGCGATATTGCCGATGCTACCAGTATCGGATATGTGTTTAAGATGTGCTCCTTCCTGCCATTACTGGGATTACTGACTGTTTTTCTCCCTTCGGAAAGGAAAAAAGCATAACACGCTCACACCTCCCAAACGTGTCATTCTGAGCGAAGCGAAGAATCCCGTTACAGAATGACACATCTTTGGAAGTAAGAACCTACGATTCCGAATTCAGGTAAGCCAGTACGTTTTTCTCAATACGCGCTTGTATATTGCTGATATCGGCACGTCGGAAAGTTTCCCCCGTAATCTGTTCGTACAGCTCTATGTACCGCTCGGACACAGAGTTGATGTATTCGTCCGTCATATCCGGTATTTGTTGCCCTTCCTTACCCTGGAAACCGTTTTCGATCAACCATTGGCGAACGAACTCCTTGGATAGCTGTTTTTGTTTTTCTCCCTTATCCTGGCGTTCCTGGTAACCATCGGCATAAAAGTAACGTGAAGAATCCGGCGTGTGTATTTCGTCGATAAGCACGATTTTACCGTCTGAGGTCTTTCCGAATTCATATTTGGTATCGACGAGAATAAGTCCCTGTTTGGAAGCAATTTCGGTTCCGCGTTGAAAAAGTGCTTTGGTGTAAACTTCCAGTTGGGTGTAATCTTCTTCGGAAACAATATCTTTTTTCAGGATATCCTCACGGGAAATATCTTCGTCATGAGCACCGTTGTCTGCCTTGGTGGAAGGGGTAATAATAGGCTCCGGAAACTTGTCATTTTCCTTCATTCCCTCTGGCATGGGTACACCGCATAAAAGCCGTTTTCCGGCGTGGTATTCCCTGGCAGCATGACCGGAAAGATAACCGCGGATCACCATTTCTACCTTAAACGGGGTACATTTATGGCCTACCGCTACATTCGGGTCGGGAGTGGCAATAAGCCAGTTAGGCACGATGTCTTCTGTAGCCTTCATCATTTTGGTAGCGATCTGGTTCAGTATCTGTCCTTTGTAAGGGATTCCCCTGGGCATTACCACATCAAAGGCCGAAAGCCGGTCGGTGGCGATCATTACCAATAGGTCATTGTTTAAGGTATACACTTCGCGGACCTTGCCTTTATAGACATTTTTCTGTCCCGGAAAATTGTAGTCGGTAGCAGTTATGGTGTTGTTACTCATGTTATGACAATCGGATTTTGTCGCAAATATACGGGAAAAGTTGATAGTCCGGGGATTTTGGAATGCCGGAATTTGTAGTCGGGTAGTCGGTGGCTTCGGTACGGCAGCCTTCGGCTGCCACTCAGCCACCTTGGCTTTGGCTTTATCGGGATAGCATATGCAAATTTTAATAGTCTGAGTGTTCCGGTGATTTCGATACAATAGTCTGCGGCTGCCACTCAGCCACCTTGGCTTTGGCTTTATCGGGGTAGCATATGCAAAATTCAATGTCCTGAATGTTCCGGTGGCTTCGGTACAACAGCCTGCGGTTGCCACTCAGCCACCTTGGCTTTGGTTTTTTCGGTTGAATTTATCAGAAACGGGGGCTGTTTTCTCCCGGTATAAAAATCAACCGTTCTTCTTATGTTTTTGGGATAAGGTAACATACGTTGTTAACCTCATATCCCTATCGATTCCATACACCTTTTCCCTTGTCTTGCCATTCCCATTTTGTACTGTCAAATTCGGAGTCAACGATCGATCCTTGTGTATATCGGTTATTATCACCCTTTGTATGCCATGACCATACGCCTTGCAGCATGATGCCGAAATCCTTTGCGTATTCATAGGCAAGTTCCTGCCACGGACCAAAATCAGGCAGATTTTCCAGTAATATCATAAATTCGTCCAGCGTACTATCGTGGATTTCCATGGCTTTCATATAAGCATCTTCCAGGTTCAGATTGTATTCGTGCATGAGTACGGGCACAATGTTGATTACATCACCTCGTCTGCATAACTCTTTAGGCAGGGAAATAATGTCGTTATGATATCCTATCAAACGGGATATTATGGTGTGAATGGCGAGTATATGAGGGTGGTCCAGCACTATATCCGGTAGCGAACGGTAATTTTTTTGCAGGCAGGCATATTTGGCATAAGGAATACCTCCCGCCGTCAGATCGCGAATAATGGTATAGACAGCGAATGGTGGTGGTGTGTTGGCAAGCACATATTGCTTTTCGTTCTGATAACCGCAGATCAGGGCATCTATCTCTGAGGCAAATTTATTGAACTGCCGTATGGGCATACCGAGCCGGAGACATTCTTTTCTGATCAGGTAGGTTTGGTGGTACACTCCATGATCCTGTGGCTCCGCTTCTTCTTTACCTGTCAGTATATCCGCGATCCTTTCCCGCATTACATAAATTTCTTCCACAGTTGCCCGGCCTAGGTAATCATCGAGCATGGCAAAGGTGCCTGTAAACCTGCCTACGGGGATCTGTTCTTCAAAGGTCAGGAAAGGCATGGCCCTGGCATTAATATCCGTAAAGTAATGCGTTTTATGCTTTTCCCTGGCGGCTTCCGAATGAAAGCCAAAGTCTTCGTCGATCCATTTACAGGATTCTTCCCGCAGTCTCTGAAAATAGGGAGGAGTAATATCCGGGAAAGGGTATCGGGGGCGGGGAAAGCCCCTTAAACGTTCTACTACTTTGTATGCTTCTTCTTCGCTCAAAGTCTGTAAATCCAGGTAGGTTTCTTTTGTCATAAGTAAGGGGCGGGGTAATGCCCATGATTTGGTTAATTACATGATTAATAAGGCTCTTTAAAAATATGAAGTAAAAGGGAGAGTTGCAAATGGATACAGGTAAATTTAGGGCTACGCTCCCGGTGCCTGTTTGATGGCAACAGAAATGAATGCCCATCTACCTTGCCGGGTGTTTGTGATGTCATAGGTTTGGGTGTATTCTTTTCGTGCGGATAAAGCATGCCGGGTAAATGGTTGTGAAGAAAGGGAATTATGTATCTTTGGGTAAAAGTGCGGTAAATAATGAAGGAAGTCAGGTTTCCTGTATTTGAGAGGCAGCGAAAGTTGGTATTATCGGCCAACCAGGTCGTATATACTCTCATTCTGGGGGCTTTACTGCTGCTTCACCTGGCTAAAAATTATGAGGCCGGGGAGAGAGTGGAGAAAGCAGGGAAATATATTTTTTTTGCCGGGTCTGCTTTAGGGGTGTTTTTTATGATAAAACAGTGGTCCGTACGTAAAACATTAATGGGCAGGTTTAACGGGACCATAGTTTTCAGTGAAGGGAGTATTGTGGTTCATGAAAAAGAGTACCCGCTACATCAAATCGAAAAGATGGAATTCTCGGTACGTGATTATGAGGATAAGGTGGAATACTCGTCAAGGGGTGATTTTAACCCGAGACGTTCAAACGGAACGGGCAATTATTGCAAGCTGAAATTAACATCCGGCGAAACTGTAAAAGTATATTTTCAGCTACTCTACGAGGGTGAATTTTCTAAAATGCGGAATGTCCTTACGGCATATTACCTGGACAAGAAAATATCACTTCTGAAACTTACGGAATATCTCGGCATAGAGGAATATGAAGATATCCAGAGGTTTAAAAAGACATTGCCCCCGACTATAGTATGATTCGAGTAGTCCCTCCAGGTTGTTGAGTGACGGCCTCCCGGTCATTATATCAAAACCGCCGGCCATTACCCCAGGTATTTTAACAGAGATGTGGAAATGTCCGATGCTTTTAACTGCCGGATAGCGTGATTTTTTATCTGTCGGACCCGTTCCCTTGTCAGGTTCATCCGGCTGCCGATATTCTCTAACCGCTCGGGTGCTTTTCCCTCGAGCCCGTAAAACTGTATCATAACTTCTCTCTCCCTTGCGGATAATGTTTTGAGTAAATTACCGATATCTGATCGCAGTGATGCATCCATCAGGTCCCCGTCAGGATCAGGGGAATCGGACGATTTTATCACGGCATACAAGTTACCGTTGTCATTTTCTCCTTCGTCGAAAGGAGAATCCAGGGAAACGTTCCTCCCGGAGTTTTCAAGGCAGGTCTCAATTTCGGAAACGGAAATTTCCAGGAATTCGGATATTTCTTCGGAAGAAGGTTTTCGCTCGAAAGCCTGTTCGAGGAATGTGGTAGCCTGGTTGATTTTTCCGATGACCCCTATTTTATTTAACGGGAGCCTTACAATCCGGGAATTCTCGTTAATGGCCTGTATCATGGCCTGCCGGATCCACCACACCGCGTAGGAAATAAATTTGAATCCCCGGGTTTCGTCAAACCGCATGGCGGCTTTAATGAGCCCCAGGTTTCCTTCGTTAATAAGGTCGGAAAGTGGTAATCCCTGGAATTGATATTGTTTGGCGACCGAAACCACAAATCTGAGGTTCGATCGGACCAGGGTATTTAAGGCCTGTTGGTCCCCTTGCCTTACCTTTACGGCCAGTTCCACTTCCTGCTCACTTGTTATCAAAGCTATTTTGCCAATATCCTGCAGGTACTTGTCCAGTGTAGAATCTTTTCTGTTGGTGATTTGGCGGGATATTTTTAATTGTCTCATAGATGTCTCGGAATAGGTGAAAAAATTGTAATAGGTTATCATCCGGATTTTTTCAGGGGCCATTACTGCTTCCGGGGGGATTTATCACTGCAGGTAATGGTCTTTAAAATGCTTTTCTTCTTAAGAGGTAGTATTGCTTTTAAGTGATGATAGAAAAGGTTTCCGAATGGATTTTTTATATCCTTTAAAGGTACTCTTTAAATTCCGTATAAACCTGTTTATTTCCGAATTACCTTTAAAACATTCTGATACGACCAAAGAATGGTCCTAATGTATTTACCCGTTTCAGCCACGGATACACGGATGTGGTGATAAGTTATTGTAGGATCATTAATATACCTATAGCAAACAGGTTAAACTTCGGGATATCTCATCCATAGTATTTTACAGGCTTAAAGCTGTAACATTTCCGGCTGTTTTCTGACTGATGCAGCAAATATCAACAAAGATGAAAAAAGCTGCCTGGGTCCTATTCGGTACATTATCTGTTCTTATAGGGATATACCCCGTTGTTTATTTTATGAATGATAACCACTTCGGATTGTTAGGGTCAAAAGGCGAAGCACTTTTGGGTTCCGCTTTATATATCCTCGGTTTTTATGGTCATATAGCTTTTGGCGGCCTGGCTCTTCTGGTAGGGTGGTTACAGTTTGGAGAGAAATGGCGACTACACAATATGGGATTGCACAGGAATGTGGGGAAGATTTATGTAGTTTCGGTACTGATCAGTGGTATTTGCGGATTTTTCATCGGGTTCCATGCTACAGGAGGTATTATCCCGGTATCCGGGTTTATTTCGCTGAGCGTGGTCTGGTTAACCACCACGGTTCTGGGTTTTGATGCGGCGAGGAAAGGACAGATAGAAAAACACAGGAGGTTTATGGTATACAGTTATGCAAGCTGTTTTGCCGCGGTAACGTTGAGAATATGGCTGCCGTTATTGGAAATGTTGCTGGGCAATTTCCTGGATGCTTACCGTATTGTAGCGTGGCTGGCCTGGGTGCCGAATCTTATTGTGAATAATAAAAGCACGGTAAACGGAATGGGTCGAGGCTGAAGGGAAGGCAAAAAACGGGGGGTGTAGGGGGCTAATTTTCAAAGCGCTTAAGGATCACCCTGCGCAATTTTTCTTCATTGTGATCTCCCCATTGTCCTAAAACGGCGATGACGGGGATGAGGGTTTCCCCGAAACCGGTCAGGCTGTATTCCACTTTTGGAGGTACTACCGGATAGACTTTTTTGCTCACCAGTTCGTGTTCTTCCAGTTCGTTTAGCTGCATATTCAGCACCCTCCGGGAAGCATCAGGTATTTTGCGCTGTAGTTCACTGGGGCGTTTGCAACCTTCGCTGATAAACCAAAGCAATCGTATCTTCCACTTGCCGTAAAGTACTTCAGCGACGAGGTCCAGCCCGCAGTTAAGGTTGGGTGGAATTTTTCTTTCGTACATAAAACAAAATTAGTTTTAGGATGCAAGATAAACAATAGGGGATAAATTTCTCCCTATGCAATTCGTTTTTCCGTACTTGCGGAAAGTACTCGTACTCCGGAACTTTGTGGCATTGAAAAACAGTAAAAATAAACGGATGAAAGACACTTCTCATTTTAATAACGAATTATCCGGAAAGATCGCCCTGGTTACGGGCGGTACGCGGGGAACGGGAAAAGCCATAGCCGAACGCTTGCTCCGGGCAGGGGCAACAGTTATTGTCACAGCCAGGAATGAGCCGGAAGAGAATAAGGAAGAGCTGTATTTTATAGCTGCAGATCTGAGCCGCCCGGAAGGAACACAAAAAGTACTAAACGAGGTGTTCCGGAACTATGGCAGGCTGGATATTCTGATAAACAACCTCGGTGGTTCGGAAACACCCGGCGGAGGATTTGCCGTATTGACCGATGCCGATTGGGAGTCCACTATTCATACCAATTTACTGGCTCCGGTAAGACTGGACAGGGGCTTTCTGCCCCGGATGCTGGAACAAGGGAGCGGGGTTATTATTCACATAGCCTCTATCCAGGCAAGACTGCCCCTATATGATTCCACCTTGCCCTATGCGGCGGCAAAAGCAGGGCTGGTTAATTACAGCAAAAGCCTTTCCAACGAAGTAGCTCCCAAAGGTGTCCGTGTATTGACGGTGTCTCCCGGGTGGATAATGACCGGTTCATCAATCAGGATGATGGAGCGAATTGCGGAAAGTTCCGGGACAACTGTAGAAGAAGCAAAGCAAAGCGTTATGGACGGGCTGGGAGGGATACCCATGGGCCGGCCTGCGCAACCTGCAGAGGTAGCGGAGCTGGTCGGTTTTCTGGTGTCACCGGGAGCAGGCTATCTCACCGGCACGGAATATGTAATTGACGGGGGAACAATTCCTACTGTGGGATAATCTTATTCATTTCAACCTAAAAAAGATAGTATGGATATACCGAACATTTTAAAAAGACTGCTCAAGGCACAACAGGAATCGGATAGTGTTGCCTATGCCGATTGTTTTTCGGAAACGGCCATAGTGTATGATGAGGGACAGGTGCATCGCGGAAAATCTGAAATCCAGACATGGAACAGGAATACGAATGCAAAATACAAAACCGTCCTGGAACCCCTGGACATAACTGCGGAAGATGATGTTTATGTACTGACTTCCAAGGTATCCGGGACCTTCGAAGGGAGCCCGGTAGTACTGAAGTTCCGATTTGGGATCAGGGAGGAACAAATACGGTCTCTGGAGATTACACCGTAAAAAGGGTTTCCGGATTATATTTTTTTATCCCTGTTTAAGGCTGTGAGGGCATAGATTCCCGACCTGAAAAAGAACCGCAGAGTAACAGACACATACTTCCCGGCACCTTTTGAAACGGAGGTGCCTTTCCGGTTTTCTTTAGCCGGGCAAGACAATGGGTGTGATTTGGTGGCGGGTAACCTTGTATTCCGGCAGATATATGTACCTTTGCTATATATTTTATAAACCGGGTGTGGCCTGGTTTATTTCTTTTTCCGGATACTTTTTTCTGATATAATACACCCGGTTTGGAGTGCTACTCCTGAAAAACCGGAAAAGAGGAACATTCCGGAACAGTAATCAACCTTTTCCTTGCAAACAAGATAAGCAGGTATGTCTTTTCCCTTTAAAAGCAGTACATTCAGGGCTTTCGGAAATCGTAACTACGCATTGTTTTTTACGGGGCAATCCATATCCAGGATGGGGATGTGGATGCAGCGCACGGCCGTGATCTGGGTGGTGTACAGCATGACACATTCTCCCTTTATGCTGGGGCTGACCCTGTTTGCCGAGCAGTTCCCGTCGTTTCTCTTTTCGGCCCTTGGCGGTATCGTATCGGACCGTTACAACCGTTACAGGCTGATATTGCTTACGCAGTCTCTTTCCATGGTACAGGCAGTTATTCTTACGGTAGTGACCTATACGGGGCACGATGCGGTATGGGTTCTGCTCGTGCTCAGTGCACTGCTGGGGACTATCAATGCCTTTGACGTTCCCGCACGGCAACCCCTGGTACATGAAATGGTAAACGAACCGGAAGACCTGCCCAATGCACTTGCGCTGAACTCATCACTGACCAATCTCGCAAAAATGGTGGGCCCGGCATTGGCAGGGATTGTGTTGTCCGAATGGGGGGCAGGTACCTGTTTCTTAATAAATGCCGTAAGTTTTATAGCTATTATCGTATGTCTTTTACTGATGAAACTTCCGCCGCAACCGGCACCGCCACCGCAGCAGAAAGTAGGCAAGGAACTGAAAGACGGTTTTCAATACCTCTACAGGACTCCCGAAATAGGTATGCCGTTGCTTATGCTCACGCTGGTAAGCCTGTTTGTATTGCCCTATCGTACTCTGTTGCCTGTATTTGCAAAGGTGGTTTTTGAAGGCGATGCTACCACATACGGGTATATCATGGGTTTTATAGGGTTGGGGGCAATTTCCGGGGCATTTTTTCTGGCTTCGTTGAAAGAGGGGAGCAGGTTAAAAAGAATACTTGCGATAAATACGGTAATTCTGGGCATCTCTTTATTGCTGTTTTCCCGGATACAAAACCTTCCCGTGGTGTTATTGTTTGCGGTACTTATCGGTTTCGGGGCCATGGCACAGACCACTGTGTGCAATATACTGGTGCAGACAAAATCAAAACCGGAGATGCGGGGCAGGGCCATGAGCTACCAGGCCATGGCCGCTTTCGGGATGATGCCGCTCGGAGGGTTGCTCATAGGCGCCGTATCCGAACGGATAGGAGCCCCGGTAAGCCTGTTTGTCCAGGGGATTATCGCACTCTTCATCGCATTTGCCTTTTCCCGCTTTTCATGGAAGAAAGAAGAGGAAGAAGGTGCTTCCCGGGAGGAAGCGGCCAGGTGACATGACATATAATTAATATACCGATTTGCCACAGGCATACCGGGACTTTGTCCGTAACTTATATCTTTGCAGGGAGCTTCGGTTTTCCGGAAAATAAAAACTGTATTAAAGAAAGATATTTGTCAAAAAAACTAAAAAAATGATACGATCACTTACCGCTCTTTTATTCGCCATAATATGTTTCGGGGTATTGCCCGCAGCATTGGCCAGGGACTTTTACCAGCTTACCATTTACGAATATTCGACCAAAGAACAGGAAAAGCAACTAGATGCTTACCTCGAAAACACTTACCTGCCTGCCCTGCACCGTAACGGTATAGCAGATGTAGGAGTCTTTAAGCCCGTGGCTCCCGGAACTGAAAATGACAAAAACAAAATATATGTCTTTGTTCCTTTTAAGACCAGGCAGGAGTTTTTCAATCTGGAAGCACAACTGAATAAAGACGAAGCTTATCTTTCGTCCGGTACCGTGTATCTGAATGCCGCTTTTAACAATCCGCCTTATGACCGTAAGGAAGTTATTCTTTTGGATGCTTTTGAAAAACATCCTCATTATGAACTGCCGAAGCTGAATTCCCCGAAGGAAAGCCGGATATACGAGTTGCGGAGTTATGAGAGCCCCACGGAGAAATTGTACAGGAACAAGGTGAAGATGTTCAATGAGGGGGATGAAGTGGGACTTTTTAAAAAACTCGGCTTTAATGCGGTTTTTTACGGGGAGGTCATTTCCGGAAGCCATATGCCCAACCTGATGTACCTGACTACTTTTGAAAACAAAGCGGCCCGTGACGATCACTGGGAAGCTTTCGGAAATGACCCGTACTGGAAAACACTTTCGGCAAAGCCGGAATACCAGAACAATGTGTCCAAAGCGGATATTCTGTTTTTATATCCGGTATCGTATTCGGATATCTGACAGAGGTACAAAGCAGGAGGAATGACCTGACAGTAACCCTTCAGTATATATGCCGCGACCTCCCGGGGGGAGGCCACGGCCGGCAGTACCATATTATAGATTCCGGAGAAAGTCCATATATTCCAGTGTGCTTTCTTCTATTCTTTCCTGTGTGCCGTTGTGTTCCGTGCCATAGAATGCAAAGAGCGGGCGATAAGTTGCCCGGATATAGCCAAAAGTAATCTCGAACGGGGCAGTAAGCTGTGCCAGGGTATATTTGTACCTTCCTGAAGGCTTGTAATCTTCTTCGTTAATACCGGCAGATATGGCCAGGGCTACCTTTTTCCCGGCCAGTTTATACGGACTGCCTTTGCCGTAAGCCCATCCGTGGGTAAGCACCTCATCCTGCCACTGTTTGAAAAGGGGAGGGGCGCTGAACCAGTAAAAGGGAAACTGGAATACGATGGCGTCGAATCTTTCCAGTAACTGCTGTTCGCTTTCCACGTCGATCTTCCCATCGGGATACCGGGCATAGAGATCGTGTATGGTATAAACCTCCGGGTATTTTTCCAGTTCGTTTACCCAACGTTTGTTCACCGCAGAATGTTCCGGATCGGGATGAATGACAATAACCAGTTTTTTCATGTTGTTTTTCTGAGTTTTTTAATTATACTTTTCTTTTGATTTCCCTGTGATGTTATGCCCGCTTCGGAGGCTTCCGAAGTCAAATAAGGCCGTAACCGGTGACAGGGAAACTACACCGGGGCCTCATGTTTATCTGTGAGCCTGATATGCATGGCATGCACGGATGGAACCCTCTTAAGCCTGGTTTTCCGTGGAAGTAAAAGTATAAATTAAGCTATATATTGCGTATATTAGCAACCTATTGTATGGTACAGACAAAAATGTAAGTATGGGGAAAATAAAGAAAACTTCCACGAATTATGAGAACAGGCAGATACTGGATGCGGAATGTGAGGAGGTTTACGCTGCCAATCTCATAGGCGGGCGATGGACCATAGCCATATGCTGTTACCTGGCGGGAGGAAAACTGCGCTTCAGCGAGCTTCGCCGGCGAATGCCGAATATTACGGAACGCATGCTCACCCTGCATTTAAGGAAAATGGAAGCTAACCGGTTAGTAAAGCGAACCGTATATGCTGAAGTGCCGCCACGGGTGGAATACGAACTTACGGATATCGGAGAGCAGCTCGTACCCATACTGGACATGCTAAAAAAATGGGGGACCAAACACAAGGAAACGATACAATAAACCGTTCCGTAATAAGCACATCCCCCTATCAATAATTTGTACTGTAATAGTCAAAATACTTGCAATGTGTCTTTACTTCTTCATAGAATGCAGTGTGGCTGTATTCTTTGAGTAATTGGAAATAACGGCGGTATGCCGAGGTTTTTATTTCTATCCGGCGTGTTTGCCTGGCTTTGTAATCCAGGTTTTTGAGATTGTTCAGTTCCGGGTCATTTTGGGTACTGTAGAAAATTCCCTGTTCACATTTGGAGGCGGCAAAAAGTATTCTTGCCTTGAGTTCTTCATCACCGGTCTTATCGAGTGCAGTTGTCAGGTAAGCCAGCGGACGGTCAAAATTGTCTTTGAACCAGGGGCTCCATTCATAATCCTTGAAATAAAGCAGGTATTCAGGTGCTTTTTCTTCGAAATGACCGTTCCAGTCGGGATAATTATGGAATTTGGAATTATTGGCGTTGGAGCCACTGAAGGTAAGTATATTCCTGTAGTACCCGAGAAGTGAGGTATTGAAAAAGAAATTTCCCAGAAGGTAATTTGCCTTTGCCGCTTTCTCACCATTTCCTTCTCCTTCTTTTTTCAGCCGGATAAGTATCTCCGCGAGTTGCTTTTTATTTACGGAAGGGGGAATAAAGGTAAAATCATTCATATAATCCGTTTGCATTACCTGTTCTTCCGGGCATTCGAAGCACTCAATGCGGTTGTAACCGAATATACTGCCCGGAATGTCGGAAAAATTTTTATAGGAAGTATTATCCCCATTTGTTATTTTTCTGAACTCGGAGAGGGCTTTTTCAGGTTCTCCTTTCCATAGGTATACATTGCCTTTCATATTGGCGGCATAACTGTCCAGGTCAAACCCGGTTTTCTGTATATACTTCTTGGCCTGGTAATCGTATTCCACCGGGGGAATGCTCTTAACCAGCATCTCTTCAAAAGAATTTTTGTTCTTCTTGTGACAGAGTTCTTCTATGGCAGAGAGAATTTCCAGGTCAGGGTTGTATTCCAGTGCAGTAATGGGGTTTTGAAGTAAAAATGCTTTGGCGTAGTCCTTCTGTAAAAAAAAGCGATTGGCCAGCACATCGGTTATAAAACCACGTGTGCCGTGAGAATCCGGTGAATAGTAGACATTAGCCGGTGTTTTCGTATCCAGTACGTTCCCGTATTTTTTCATTAAGGTCTCTTCAAAACCTTCGGTGATCTCCGGTTGTTGCGTAATGTCGATCAACATAGCGAGTTTATCTTTTTGCCCGAGGATCTTTACATTTTTGCTATTCACTTTTTCCAGGTGATCTTCGGCGGCCTTATAGTTCCCCCGGATAAAATACAGCCAGGCCGTGGTCAGTTGCCAGAATTCCTGCTCGCGGACCTTATTGTTCCCGGCCTGCTGTAATGCACTTTCAAGAGCCTGTTTCAGAAAAGATTCGGCATTGTTGTCCATATTCAGGGGGATACGGTAATCTTCGAGACCTTCCATGCAGGCGGGGTTCCGGTAGGAGCAGTAATAACGGGTAGGGAAAAAATTCCTTTCCAGCTGGTTAACTGCTCTTGCCATAAGTACTTTAGCCTGCGGAGCATTGGGATCGTTCTGTATTATCTTCTCAAAAGGCGATAGCGGATTATTGAAATCCCGGTATCCCAGCAGCATATACAGGTCGTTTTTTGCCGTGATGGTTTCCGCTTCGGACAGAAGCGCTTCAAAATCGAGGTCGCGGGTAACGCGCATGGAAGCGTAAGCCTGTTCTTTCCGGTTTTTGGTATGGGTGAAAAACCGGGAGAAATCGTAATGTGCCTGCATATAATTTCCGAGCCCTCTTTCGGCACCTCCTTTCTGGTCCAGGGCATAATAATATATTACCGGTTTATAGTCCAGGCTTTCCACATGAGTATTGAAATAACCTATGGCTTCCCGGTATCTCCGGGAATAATGGGCAAAACGGACCAATTGATAGCCATAACGGAGTTTGAGTTCTTTGTCGGTTTCTGCCTGCCAGCTTTTTTCCAGGACCTGTATCACCTTGTCGTAATCCAGTTCTTCCACGGTATGCTCGGGCACATTGCCCCAGTAATACCTGCGGTCTCCTTTTACAGCCATATAGGGTTCCAGGTACTTGGCATATGCCAGGTATAATAATGCCTGTTTGTATTTTTTTATGAAGTTCTTATCGATGAAACCCAGTTTTTTGTCGGCTACGGTCTTTTCCTGTGCCAATGCCCGGAGATCCTCCCTTCCTGATTGAAATACCAGGTAAAGGGCTTGTTCGTAAGATATGCCGAGGTACTTCTGCCACTCTTCTATGTTTTCATTGTTTTCCGTACCGTCCGTTTTGTCCGGGGTATAAAAACTGCTGTCGTAAGTGAGCAAAAAAGCCTGGTAACGGGGTTCCTCTATATTTTCCTGTGCAAAGAGGTTATAATACGTATAATCTTCCCCGAAATCACCCGCACAATAAGAAGTGGTATGGTTACCAGGGGTATGTGCCAATACGGAATAAGCGAAAGAGGTTAGTAAAAATGCGGTGTAGAATACTATTTGTTTCATAGGATTGCGGTTCGTTTTTAGCACTTTATTTCCCCGAAGGTTACGGAAACAGGTGTATGTGATATAGAGTTTTTTTTCAGCTTTTGTTTTGTTCCGGAAGTTAAAAGTAACCTATAGGGAACAAACAGAAAATACTCGGATTCCGGTATTTTTTATTGCAGGTCCTCCGGAGAAAACCTCGGAAGGAACAGGCTGTCCAGGTGATAATATATATAGTTATACCGTTTATTGATCTTCTTGCTGAGAAAGTCTTTGGCTTCCTGCAGCAATTCGGGAGATATATGTTCTACACGAATCCGGAACCCCCGGTTGAGATAGATACCCCGTAAAAAGGTATCTTCCTGTAATTCGAAGGAGTGTTCGTCTGTTTTCCGGTAGATTTTATCCGGTAGTTCCTCCTTTGTAACACCGTTGATAAGTTTTGTCCTGCCCAGGTGGTTGGTCACTACGGCCCAGGAATAAAGGGGGAGGGCCACGTCAAAATCCAGGGGGTAATTTCCAATGTCCCCGAGATAATCCTTCAACAGGGTAAGGTCCAGAATGGAATTTTTTCCGTCGTTCTCTACAGGGCTGGAGGTAGCATAGGCCATAAGATACACCTTATCTGCCGGGGGAACTCCGGTTTCGTCCCGGTATTTTACCTGGTGAAGCCGCAGGGTACACGTTGTTTTTTTACCGGAAACGGTTCGAAATGTATCCAGAAAACGGAAAAAACGGTCTTTGGTGGTAGCTGTCCAGTCACAGTCTATTTGTATTTCCTCCGGGTCTCCCAATTGATTGTCCGACATTATTTTCCGGACCAGGGCGAAGACATCTTTTGCCAGTTTATCGGTATCTGTGACGGATATATGCGTAAAGGTACGATTGGTAATAAACACTACCGGAATGTATTCCGCCGGTAATGCTTTCGCATCGAATGAACGGATTGCCGCCTGGGGTTGGGGTATTCCTTTCTGTATGTCTACATCAAAAAGGCGAAGGTATAGCCGGGTAGCTCCCAGCTGTTCGAAAAACTGTTTTTCCGTTTCCCCGATACGGGTCTTGCTTTTCCAGTAATAAAACTGTACCGGATGTGTCTTTCGGTCCTCACATGACGAAAGGAGAAAAATACAGATAAGGATTAATGAAAGAAGATGACGCATGATTGCACATGGTATATGCTTCAATAATACGAAAAAGTATGATGTAAATAAATTTATTTTCAGGAAAGAATATCCGGGGATGAATTTTTCCCGGTTTAAAGTATGTTTTCTAAGATTCCTTAAGGCAGGGTTAAAATAAGGGCACGGGGATCTTACCCCCTGTGCCCTCTGTTTCATTCATAAATAACCAAAAATATTGTATAAAATAACCCCGCATATATAAGCGCCGTATGTACCCACGGCATATCCCAGTACGGCGAGAAGTACGCCGACGGGTGCCAGGTAAGGACTAAAGGAAGCTGCAACTATGGGAGCGGAAGCCGCGCCTCCTATATTGGCCTGGCTTCCCACCGCAATAAAAAAGAAAGGGGCTTTTATAATCCGGGCCACAATGAGCATGGTCGTTATATGTACCAGTATCCATACTATGCCTATGAGAAAGAACTTCGGATTGTTCAGCAGGGCCCCGAGATCCATATGCATGCCTATGGTAGCCACCAGGATATACAGAAATATACTGCCTGTCCTGGAGGCCCCGTACGCTTCTACCTGTCTTGCCCTGGTAAATGACAGGGCGAGCCCGAATGTCGTGGCCAGAACAACGAGCCAGAAAAAACTGCTGGTCAGGGAGTATTTTTCGAGTTGCGGATAATTATCCTGAAAAAAGGGCGCAATACCATCGGCCAGGAAATGGGCCAGGCCGGTAATGCCGAAACCTATGGCAATTAAGACCATCAACCTGTTGGCGGTAACCGGGAGCCATTGGCCTGCCTGTTGTTTTTCCAGCCGGCTTTCCAGTTCGTATATAGGCGTACTGTCTGCCTTTAACCATTTGTCTATAACCTGTGGACGCTGGGACCAGTACAACAGAAATCCCATCCATAAATTGGCTACAAGAACATCTACAGCGATCATTTGGGCAAACAGGTCCGAACTGGCTCCAAACACTTCGTACATGGCGGTCTGGTTGGCCCCTCCGCCAATCCAGCTACCTGCAATGGTAGTAAGGCCGCGCCAGACCTCCTCTCCTCCGGGGTGTAATACGTCCGGGAAAACGGAACCTACGGTATAGAGTGCTATAGGGGCTCCCAGAATGATACCCACTGTACCGGCAAGAAACATGATAATAGCTTTGCTTCCCAGTTTTTTGAGTTCCCGGAAGTTTATACTTATCGTCAGTAATACCAGACTTGCAGGCAGGAGATAACGGGAGGCCACGAAATACAAGCCGGATTTTTCACCATCTATTATATTGAAGGTATTGAACAATGCCGGAATGAAATAACACAGCAGTACCGAAGGAACTATGCGGTAAAAACGCTTCAAGTAAGGATTATTACTGGCCGAAGTAATAAAAATCACTCCCAATGTAACGGCCAGTATTCCGAACACTACAGCATCATTCGTTATCCATGGGGTTGATGTTTCACTCATCGGAGGTCATATTATGTCTGAGGTTATTCAATACTAGGGAAACAATATTTGCTTTCTCTTTTTCTCTGGTCTTGATATAGGTTTTCTCCAGTTTTTCAAGACTTTCCCTGTCCCAGTCCGCATCCCGGTTTTCTGTTTGCCAATCCGTAATATTACTGGCATTCAGCTGGCATATTTCTTTTTGTAACCGGTCGTGGGCCTTGACCCGGGGAAGCCGAAGAGGTTTCCCTTTTACATAGGCATCTACGCTCCTACGAATATCTTTCATATAGGCGGACTCAAAAGTATTATTGAGTATAATGACGAGGCTCCCCGTCTTTGTAAACCTCTTGATGTAAGACAGGTTTCCCGCCCAGCTCCCTGTGTGGTATACGATTTTCCCGAGACTGTCGTCCTGCCGGATGTGCCATCCGAAACCGTAATCAGAATCTTCCGTGGAAGGAGGGTATGCCCTGAAGATTGTTTTTTTACTTTCGGCATTGAGAATTTTATCGGTATACAATATACTGTCCCAGCGAATAAGGTCATCCAGGCTGGAAGAAAGCCGCCCGGGGCCAAGTCTGCCGCTGAGAAAACGATAATAGTATTTCCCGGAGAGGGTTTCCGGCCGGACATAGGTACAGGTGGCGGGATCGATGCGGTAGGCGGGAGCATAATTTTCCATAGACCAGATACTGTCGCGTTCGTAAAAACCGCTGTTTACCATTCCGGCTTTTTCAAAAATGTTTTCCCGGAGGAATACATCCAGGGTTTTACCACTTACGGCACGGACTATTTCCGCGAGGAGTACAAATCCGGAATTGGAATAATGGAACTCCGTGCCGGGACTGCTTAAGAGGGCAGGTTTTTTCTCCTTAAAGTAAGCCAGTATATCAGCGTTGCAGGCAATACGTGTGGTATCCCATTGTTTACGGAAATAATCCTCGTAATCCGGTAACCCGGAAGTATGGGTCAGTAAATTTTTGACTGTGATATTCCTGTAAGGAAAATCCTGTCCGAGATAGTTATATGCGGGAAGGTCCGTCTCGAGCTTTCCCTGCTGTTGAAGGAGTTGAATGGCAGCTGCCGTAAATTGTTTGGAAACGGAAGCTATTTCCATAGCTGTGTGTGGTGTAAAAGGAGTCTTTCTTTCCATATTGGCCTTGCCATATGTTTTTTTGAAAATGAGTACCCCGTCTTTTTTTACGGCTACGGCTCCGTTAAACATTTTCTTCGTGTACAAAGTGTCGAAGAAATTTTCCAGGGCTGTATCATTAATGAACTGCTGTTCCTGCTTTTTTTCTTTTTTTTCACGGGTACATGCCATGGAAAAAAGAAGCAGCAAAGTGGCTGTTATTAAAAAGAGGTATAATTTACTGTACATCGGGTTTAATTTTATCCCAGTTTGGTGTTACCAGTCCCAACCCTGGAAGACCATTGGGTTTAATGATTCCGTTTTCTACTTTATGCCCGGTAAAGGGATCGTTTTTAATTCCGAGATTTCCGTCCAGGTCAATCCAGTCGGCCATGGCTCCCAACTGGGAAGCCGCGGCAATAGCACAGGAGGTTTCGGACATGCACCCCAGCATAATTTTTAAGCCTGTTTTTCTGGCCGCCGATGCCATCCGGTACGCCTCCCGGAGCCCGGTGGATTTCATCAATTTAATATTGATAGCGTGGAAGTACCTTCCGGCAGATATCACACCCGTAAATCTTTGAATGCTTTCGTCGCCTATAAGCGGAAGGGGAGACCGTGCTACAAGCCATTCCATGTCCTTCAGGGCGGTTGTGGGCATGGGCTGTTCTATAAAAATAACATTCTGATCTCTGAGCCATTCGATTTTGTCAAGAGCTTTCTCTTTATCTTTCCATCCCTGGTTGGCATCTATATATAAAGGCTTATCTGTTTCTTGACGGACAGTATCTATAATTTCCCTGTCATTTTCTCCACCCAGCTTAATTTTGAGAAACCTGAAATCATGTGCCTCTCTTACCCTTTCGCGGATGATATCTGCTGTGTCTATCCCTATGGTTTTACTGGTAACGAGTTCTTTTCCGGGAAGACCGAAATAAGAATGCAGGGGGATGTGGAGCAGTTTACCGATAAGGTCGTGCAGGGCGATATCTATGGATGCTTTTACCGCAGGATTTCCCGGGGCAATATGGTCTACATAATCCAGTATTTCTTCCGCATTAAAGGGATCTTTAAAAGGAGCAAGGTCTACACGGGACAAAAAATCAGTTGCGGTAGCGATGCTTTCGCCGTACAAGGGCGGCATGGAAGCTTCACCGAAACCGTCCACACTTTCGAAACGGAGGCGTACCAGGACAACAGGGGTACTTGTCCTGGTACTTCCTGCGATCCGGAAGACATGTTTTTTGTATAGGGTATAGGGCTTGTATGATAAGGAAATCATTAGTAACCTGGGTTTTGTGGTGCTATATCAGGATTGGCATTGAGTTCGTTTAAAGGAATAGGGAGTATAAATTTATCGTTGGGATAAGGTGCCTCTATAATATTTTCGCTTTGAATGATCCTCACATCTTTTTTGTTGCGGTTGAGGTCAAACAGACGATGACCCTCAAATGCCAGTTCTTTTCTTCTTTCCAGGAGAATGCGATCTACCAGTGCATCTCCGCTTTCGCCTGCGGCACTTGCGCCGGGGGTGGCCCTTTCCATAACTTTCAGGAGGTCTGCACGTGCCTCGGCATCTTTCCCGGTTTTGGCATAGGCCTCTGCCCGGATCAGGAACTGTTCGGCAAGGCGGAGGATGCGGACATTATCATCTCTTGATGTTCCCCGGGGAAATTTGTAGACAAAAAGCGCATTTTCTTCCGCCCCTGTCTTGGAACCTTTTTTTATGGCTCCCAGCCTGGCATCATTACTGTCATAGAGGTTAAACAAGTCGGTGGTAACCAGGGCATCTGCATAACCACCCGGATCGAAATAATGCCCAAGTCCGTTGGTTCCCGCATTATCCGCCACGGTATTGACGATCTCAAAAATAGATTCGGAATTGAATTCTTCTGCCCATAAATCAGGATAATTCTCATTGCCCGCCAGGCTGAACCCTCCGTTATCTATAACTTCCGTACTGTATTTTATGGCATTGGTATAATCCTCCTGGTATAGATATGACCTGGCAGCAAGGGCTTTAACGGCATAGGAGGTAAACCTGCCGTTCTTTTTATCGGCGGTAATTTTTTCGAGGGCCTTAGCAAGATCGGTATTTACTTGCTCATATACTTCTTTGACGGTGTTTCGGGCCGGAGAGATCTCATTATCTTCGGAACGGTTAATGACCGGAATGCCCGGATGGTCTGCATCGGGGGTATAATTATAAGGCTGGGCAAAAAGCCTGACCAGGTCAAAATGGGCCAGGGCCCTCAGCGCATAGGCCTCACCCACGAGCTGGTTGATCTGTTCCTGTTGTTCACCGGAAACAATCTCCAGTTTTTCACCGCCTTCTATGGCTTTGGAAGCATTGACGATAACCTCGTACAAGGTGTTCCACAACCCATCTGCAAAAGTATCTTCTTCGCTTACTACAAAACCGTCGTAATCCAGGTATCTTCCCGTATTCCGGATACTCAGGGCCAGGTTATCCGCCATGAGTTCGGGGATAACATACATACTGCGTCCGTAATAATCGGAACTTTGCAGTTTGCTGTACACGCCGTTTATTGCGGTTTGCAGGGTATTGACATCAGTTATTGCCTGTTCTGCGGAAACATTTTGTTCCGGTTCTATGTCGAGAAAATCACTGCTGCAGGAAACCATACAGGTTATAAGAAGCAATGAAGTAATGGTATGTTTTATATTTCGGATCATTGGTTTAAAGTTTTAGAATGAGAGATCTAGGCCGAACATGAACTGTTTGGAAATGGGAATTCTAAGATCGGATTGTCCGTCAATACCCACTTCGGGATCAACTTCTATTTTATTGTCTTTTACCCAGGTAAGTATATTGGTGGTTTTTATATAAAACCGGAGATTGTTTATGGAAAGGGTCTCCGTTACGTTTTTGGGTAAAGAATAAGAGAAAGTTACGTCCCTTAATCTCAGGTAGGTACCGTCATACAAGAAGCGGCTGGAATGTTGCGTAGATCTTCCGGACTGGGTATTGCCCCACACCACTTTAGGCACATCGGTAATATCGCCGGGCTGCCGCCACCTGTTATCATAAATGTTCCGGGTCATGTTCCCACGGTCGTTGAGTCCTGCGCTTCCGTCACTGTTGGTGTACCGGCCCCAGTAGTCATATACCTTATTGCCGTAGTTGAGATATAGCAGGAACGAAAGATTAAAGTTCTTATAGCTAAGACTATTGGTAAGCCCTGCATAGAATTTTGGAAGCGCACTTCCCTGCTTAAAAGGCTGTGCCTGTGAATATTCGTTGGTGGTCTCTGTTCTTGTTCCGTCCGTATACCAGAGGGCATCACCGTTAGCCGGATCTACACCGGCATATCCGGGCATGTAGAACGTATAAAAATCATCGCCGATTTCCCGTATATACTGGCCGTCCACAATAGGAGCGTCATCCTGGAGTTTGGTGATTGTATTGGAATTGGAAGTGAAATTGAGCCCTGTGGTCCAACCGAAACCTTCCGGGTTTTCTATATTGATCGAATTCAGGGAAATTTCCCATCCGGAATTTTTCATCTCCCCGATATTGGCCAGGTAACTGGTGAGCCCGTTTGTTGCCGAAATCGGAACCTGGAAAAGCAGGTCGGTAGTGGTACGGGTGTAATATTCTACGGTACCGTCGATCTTGTTGAACAGGCTGAAATCAACACCGACATTAAAAGGCTTGTTCTTTTCCCAGGTGAGACGGGGATTGGATTGCTGGCTATAGGCATAGCCGGGTTCCCCGTCATAGTCTTCACCGGTACCGTACAGGCCCCGGGAGGCAAAGTCACCTATTTCCTGGTTTCCGTTTATCCCGTAACTGCTTCGCAATTTCAGGCGGTTTACGAAGTTTACGTTCTCCATAAAATCTTCTGAACTGATATTCCAGGCAAAGCCTACAGAACCGAAATTGGCATATCGTACATCGGAGCCAAACCTGGAGGAACCGTCTCTTCGGGCAGTAACATTGAACACGTATTTGTTTTGGTACGTATAATTTACATTAAAGAAGTAAGAAGCTATGGATGAAGCGGTCTTGCTGCTGGACGCTTCCCGGTATACGGAAGCATTTTCCAGGGTTTTCAGTCCCGGGGCACCGTAATTGCTGGCAAAGGCGAAGACGGAACTACGGGTGATCTTCTGGGCTTCCTGGCCAAGTATGAAATTCAGGTTGTGATCCTGGTTAATATGCCATTTGTATTTGAGAAGGTTGGTAATGTTGTAGTTTAGGATTTTATTGTCGTATGCCCGTCCCAGGCCGCCGTCATTCCTGCCTTCACCGAAATAAGGATTATCATACCGGAATTCATCGGCGAGATTGAAGTCTATATTTCCCTTGGTCTCGAAACTGAGGTTTTCCGTAAAATCATAAGTGAGCCCCAGGTTTCCCAGAATACCGTATAATTTGGTTTCCCGGATATTCTCATTGACCAGTCCGACGGGGTTATATGTCAAAAGTATGTCCGTGTTATAGGAGCCGTCATCGTTGTACACGGGTTCCCACGGTACAACCCTGAACAGTGCTCTTACCGGGTTGGCGGCATTTCCCGCATCGCTGTTGGTATGCAGTTTCTGGTTGCTGGCGGAGACCCCGAAATCGATGGTGAGTTTGTCCGTAGCCTTATGTGTTACATTGAGTTTGGCATTCAGTTTCTTGTAATCGATACCGATGATAACCCCCTGCTGATCGAACAGGCCGAGGGAAGCATAGAAACTGGTCTTATCACTTCCACCGCTGGCACTGAGGTTATACTGGTGGTACTGACCGTTACGGGTAATTACGTCTACCCAGTCCGTATCTGTATTTCTGTTTATCCTGCTGAAGATATAATCCTCGGCCTCTTCGCGCGTTTCGCCGGTATTTGTCCGGCCCTCGATCAGAAGTTCGGAGAGTTGCCCGGTATTGAGTGGTCTCAGCCTGTCCGGGAGTATCATACTGCTCACCCCGTATTGCGTACTGAAATCGAACCTGGTTTTTCCGGACTTTCCTTTCTTGGTGGTAATGAGTATGACCCCGTTAGCCCCTCTGGAACCATATATGGCCGTGGCGGATGCGTCTTTCAGTACAGTTATGGAGGCAATATCTTTGGGGTTGATTCCCGCTATGGTGTTGGAACTTGTGGCAATCTGGGCAATATTACCCGATACAACGGGAATCCCGTCTATAACATACAGCGGGTCCGAACCTGCGTTGATAGAGCCTATTCCCCGTATACGGATATTAGGCGCGGCCCCCGGTTGCCCGCTTTGTGTGGACATCTGCACACCTGCAACATTTCCTTGTAAACCTTCCTGAAAAGAAGCCAGGGGTGATTCTTCTATTTTTTTGATGTCTACATCCACGGCAGCCCCGGTATAGGATGCCTTACTCTGCTTATCATAAGCTACTACAATGACCTCATTGAGCTGGTCTGCTTCCGGTTGCAGGGTTATGGTAAAATCAGTTTTACTGCCGTCCAGGGTAATAAGCTGCTTTTTAAAACCGATATAGCTTAATTCCAGTACATCTCCCTTTGCGGCCTGTATACCGAACTTGCCGTCAAAATCAGTTTGTGTACCCGAAGTGGTGCCCTGTACCAGAATATTTACTCCGGGTAGCGGAACACCGGTATCATCGAGGACAGTTCCCGTGATATTCATTTTGTCCTGTAACGGCTTGCCTATGGGAACCGCGCCGACAAAACCCGGTATATCTTCTTCGTTTTCGGGAGGAGTATTATCTGTATTATCTTCTTTGTACAGTACGATACTCTGGCTTAATATCTTAAACCGGATACCGGTATTCTTAAGCAGTGCGTTCAGTACCTCACCGATATTATTACTGGTAAGACTGATATCGATCTTCATTTTTTCGTCTACTATTTTTGTGTTGTAGAAGAAAATATAATCGGTTTGCTCTTCTATGGTCTGTAAAATTTCCTTGAGTTCTGTATCCCGGTAGTTCAGCGCTACGTTCTGACTGTAAACGGAAGTGCTCCATGCGGATATTTTGACAATGGTGATGCAGAGAAGTAGAGAATAGATCTTCATAATACGGTAGAGCCTTCCCGGACAGAAACATCGGTGTGATGCCTGCCGGGCAACTTGTTGCTTTTTTTTCATAACTTTAAACGGTTTTTGATTGTTAAAATGCCCTTTTAGCAATTTCGAATCCCAAACAGAAGGGAAGTGCTGCAACACTTCCCTTTTTACAGGATTAATCACGTTGTTTTAATGTCACGTGTTTTTTTGTTTTATCATAATTATAATGGATTGGTGATGAGGTTCTTAAAATATCGAGAACCTGGGTTATGTTGTATTCTTTTCGGAATTTTCCCGAAAATGTATAGTCTTCAATGGCCGGGTCCTCAATACGGATAGAGATCCCATACCATCTTTCGATGTCCTTGACCACACTGCTCAGCGGGGCATTGTCAAAGGTCAGGATACCTTCTTTCCAGGAGGTTATTGCTTCGGTAGCGACCTGTTCTATACGAATGTCCTGTTCTTCTTTCCGGAAAACGGCCTTTTGCCTGGGTGCCAGCACAGCGGAAGGAGAGGTGTTATCCTCTTCATATATTTCCACTTTACCACTTACCAGAGTGGTTTCTATGGTGTTGTTATCTTTATAGGACCTTATATTGAAACTTGTGCCAAGTACTTTTATTTTTACGCCACTGCGGGTTTCTACGATAAAAGGCACCTGTTCGTTTCGGGCTACATCAAAAAAAGCTTCACCATTTAATTTTACGGTCCGTGTTTCTTTATTGAACCCGGGGGAAATTTCCAGGGTACTTTCGGAATTGAGAAATATTCTGCTCCCGTCTGCAAGGGTAAATTCTTTTTGTTCTGACGCTATGGCAGAAAACAAGGTGTTGTCTTTAGTTTCCCCGGAGCGAAGCATGAAAAAAACAGAAGCAAAGATGGCTATAGCCGCAATGGCTGCAGTAGAAAATATCCCGGAGTAATTTCTTTTTTCGCGGCGGAGACGTTCGGAAAATTCCCGGAATTCCCCGGAAATATTATTTCTTCGGGAGGGGGAGAAAGCCATTACCTGCTCGGCCTTGAGACGATTGAAATATTCCCGGTTTTCCCGGGATGCCTCAATCCAGGAAATTACCCTTTTCTGAAATTCAGAATCTCCCTGGTTGGCGATAAATTGCAAAAGTTCTTTTTTGTCCATACGTATTAAGAACGATTTATATTAAAGTTACCCCTATGTTAAATAGGTGTTTTTTTATCGGGGAAACTGTTAAAAAAATAAAGTGAAGTATTCGCTGAGTTCATTTCTAAGATATCGGAGCGCTTTGGATATCTGATTTTCAACGGTTTTCGGAGAGATATTGAGTTCGTCGGCTATTTCCTTGTACTTGAGGCCCTCGAACCTGCTTTTTATGAAAATTTCCCGGCATCCCGGAGGAAGGTCATTGATAAGCCGGTTTACTTTTTGCAACAATTCGTCTTCTATGAGTTGCAGGCTCGGATCGTCCTGAAGGGAACTTTCCAATATCCTGGCACGGTCTTTCTCTATTTCTTCCCGGTACCTGTATTTCACTTTGAGATGTTTGAAGTAGTCCAGGCAATCATTTTTAACCATGGAAAAGAGGTATGCATTCAGGTTGATGTCTACGGGAAGGGTACCCTTTTTTTTCCAGAGTTTGTAGAAGGTATTTTGGACAATTTCCCGGGCATCTTCGGAATTCTCAATATAACTGGTGGCAAAATGGTGCAGTTTTTCGAAGTAGAGATGAAATAACGCTTCAAACGCTGTTTCTTCTCCTTTTTTCAGCTGATGAATAAGAAAAGAGTTATTTACGCCGTTTGCACTCAAATTTGTAGAAGATTAACGGGTGACAAGGTAAACAATTTTACCGAAATAATTTCCGGCCCTTGTAATACGGAAAAAGAAGGAAAAATCCGTATATATTACAAAGATTAAGCTTTGTATAAAATGACAGTCAGATGTATATAAATGAAAAAACCCCCTTACGGGGGTCGTGCTAAATAAAACCAAAACTAACCTTGTAACACGTTACAAATATATAAATAAATTCTTACATATAATGTAAATTATATTTTAAAAATTATTGACAAATGTTATTTTAACGTAAAATCAGGTGTTTTTATCCTTTCTTCTTGTTATTTAAACTTGTGGAAGATCTTTAAGAAAGCCTTCCGGTGTTCTCAGGCCTTTCCCATAAAAAAAATAAGCATGTAATTTCTGTACAAAAATATAGGTTGTATTTAAATAACATAAGAATTTATTATTGTTAAATATAGGTTATTCTCTTATAACTTGAAGGACATAAATATTAACGAAATCGTTTTCGATGAGAAGCCGGATGGGAATGATACTTTTCGGTGTAAAGATACTTTATATATTTGTGTTATCGTGAACATTGTTATAATATGCTTTTATGTCCCAATATCGTATATACTTATCAATAATTTTTGATTTTTATTTTTAAATATTAATTCGCATATTAGTGTTTTGTTAACACTTATAACGTTCGATCTATTAAAAAAGAGCGTTTTTTCCTGGGTATTCTGTTTCGATTTTTTCTGATTATGTAAGTATTTACAACATTATTGAAAGAATTATTTTTAACACCAATCAAAATTTAATTTTATGAAGAAAACTGGATTTAGTGCCTTGATGGTATTATGGCGGAATACAATTTGTATTTTGTTAATCAGCAGCATGACCGGCCTGCTGTATGCTAGGGATGTTTCCTCTCCGGCAGAAACCGGATTGGAAAGTGCTCCACTTTTTCATTCCGTGACCGGGCAGGTAACTGCCCAGACCGACGGAATGCCTCTTGCAGGAGCAAGTATTATGGAGAAGGGTACAACCAACGGCGTTGTGGCTGATTTTGACGGCAATTATTCTATAGAAGTTTCCGGACCGGATGCGGTACTGGTAATATCTTACGTAGGATTTAAAACCACGGAAGTGGCGGTTGAAGGAAAGGAAGTTGTGAATATAGCGCTTCAGGAAGACCTTGCACAGCTCGATGAAGTTGTCGTAGTGGGGTACGGCGAGCAGAAAAGGGAAACGGTTACCGGTTCTGTTGCCACCATTCAGAGCAAAGAACTGGCAAAATCCCCCACGGTAAACGTTTCCAATGCCATTGCCGGGCGTATGCCCGGGGTGATTGCTACACAGGACAGCGGAGAACCTGGTGCGGATGATTCCAATATCCGTATCCGCGGTAGCAATTCTTTTGGCGATAGCAGTCCCCTGGTGGTTATAGACGGGATTCCCGCACGGGAAGGAGGTTTTTCCCGGCTGAACCCCGCCGATATTGAAAACATCTCCGTTCTGAAAGATGCATCGGCAGCGATTTACGGGGCACGGGCCGCCAACGGGGTGATCCTCGTTACTACAAAAAGGGGAAGCGATGGCAAACCCCGGCTCAGCTATAATTATAACCTCGGGTTTTCACAGCCTACCGTAATTCCCGACCTTGCCAATGCCACACAGTATGCCGAGATGCGAAACGATCTGGAAGTTTATAAACTGCCGGTATCCGAATGGCAGGGTGCTACTACTGCCTTCCGGGAGAGCGGTACCTATACCCGTCCGAACGGAAATACGGTTACCGCACCTTTCATGCCCGATGATTTCCAGAAGTTCCGTGATGGTTCCGATCCCTGGGGACATCCGGATACGGACTGGTTTGATGCTACTTTTAAGAACTGGTCCAAACAGGAAAGGCACAATATTCAACTCACCGGGGGAAATGAGAATATGAAGTTCCTTACCTCCCTGGGGTACCAGAAACAGGATGCGTATTACAAGAATTCCGCAACGAACTATGAACAGTATGACCTGCGTATAAACCTGGACGCAAAGGTAAACGAATACATTACTACCCAGATAGGAGTACTTGGAAGGCAGGAAGACAGAAATTACCCGACAAAAGCGGCAAGTGCCATATTCCGTATGCTGATGCGGGGTAACCCCACACAGCCTGCTTTCTGGCCCAACGGAATGCCGGGGCCGGATATCGAATACGGGGAAAACCCGGTGGTTATTACCACAAGTCAGACCGGGTATGACCGCGACCGGAGGTATTACTTTCAAACCAATGGAAAAATAGAGATCAAAATCCCGTGGGTGGAAGGATTGAAGTTTACCGGGACTGCAGCTGTGGATAAATACATTCAGCAGAAAAAACGCTGGGAGACTCCCTGGTATCTCTATACCTGGCAGGGAGAATACGAAGAGGACGGGGAAACTCCGAAACTGGTTGCCGGTAAACGCGGACCTGCCGAGCCGAACCTGCGGCAGGAAAACCAGGACCAGCTGAACATATTGCTGGGAGGTGTACTTACTTACGATCGTAAGTTCGGGGACCATGAACTCAATTTTCTTGCCGGGGTAAACCGGGAGACTATAAGGAATGACAATTTCTTCGCTTTCCGTCGCTACTTTATTTCCGCCGTTATTGACCAGATGTTTGCGGGTGGAGCAGCGGAAAGAAATAACGGGGGAGATGCCTGGGAACGGGCACGTCTCAATTACTTCGGAAGGGTTGGCTATAACTATAAGGAAAAATACCTTGCCGAATTTTTATGGCGATACGATGGCTCCTACATGTTCCCCCAGGACAGCCGGTACGGTTTCTTTCCCGGGGTTATGCTGGGATGGCGTATCTCCGAAGAGAATTTCTGGAAAGACAATGTAGAGTTCGTAAACTACCTGAAACTCCGGGCTTCCTGGGGGCAAATGGGTAATGATAATATCTATTTCGATGCCAATGGAGATGGCGAACAAACACTACAGGAATACCAGTATTATTCTACTTATGGCTTCGGTTCTTATATAGTAGATGGAAATGTGACAAGTAGCCTGTTCGAAAGCCGGGTGCCTAATACGATGATCACCTGGGAAGAGGCGAATAACTACAACATAGGACTGGACGGACAATTGTTTAACGGAAGGGTGAACTTCGAACTGGATATGTTCCTGAACAAGCGGAGCAGTATTCTCTGGAGGAGAAATGCTTCCGTACCGCAAACCACCGGGATGACGCTTCCGGCGGAAAACATCGGTAAGCTGGAGAACCGCGGATGGGAATTCAACGTCGGGTATAACGGTACCGCCGGAGAAGTACAGTACAATGTAAGTGTAAACGGGGGATATGCCAAGAACAAGATCAAATTCTGGGACGAAGCGCCCGGTGCCCCGGAATGGCAACGGTCTACCGGAAGTGCCATAGATGCCGGACTCTACTATATCTACGACGGTGTATTCCGCGACGAAGAAGAAATAGCCAATAATTCACTGGACTACAGTGATATTACCAACACCCTGCGGCCCGGGGATATGAAGTATAAGGATTATGACGGCGACGGAAGAATAACACCGGATGACCGGGTGCGCCGCGACAGGAATAATCAGCCGACATTTCAGGGAGGCCTTAACCTGGGTGCGCAGTATAAAGATTTCGATCTTTCCATCCTCTTCCAGGGAGCAGCCGGAGGAGAGCTACGGGTAGGTACGGACGAATCCGGGGCTATAGGAAACTATCTGCTGGATTTCTATGAAAACCGCTGGACGGTAGACAACCCCAGCAGTGTACATCCCAGGATTACCGATCGCAGCGATCAATATTATTCGTTCGACAATACCTACTGGTTGAGGAGCACAAACTATATCCGCCTGAAAAACGTGGAACTGGGCTATAACCTTCCTGCCGAAGTAGGAGATAAAATAGGGGTGAGCAGCCTTCGGGTATACCTGAGCGGGCTCAACCTGGCTACGTGGAGCAAAATAAAAGTACTGGATCCGGAATCCGTGAACTCCATCGGACATTATTATCCGCAGTCCCGTATCGTGAACATGGGAGTATCCGTAACCTTTTAAAATCTTTTGTAATGAACACATCAAGAATAAAACAAATATATATGTACGTGTTTGTCGCATTTTTTGCGACAGCATCATGTAGCGATGATTTTGTAGATACAAAACCGTTGAATGAAGTAGAGGCTTCCGAAGTATGGGCGGATGAGGGCTTGTCCGAGGCGTTCGTTATTGATATATACAACGGTTTCGGACAGGGTGGCTTTGACGAGGAAATGCTGGCTTCCGCGTCTGATGAAGCACTGTTTACCCATTCCGGCCGGGGGTATAAAGAGTTCAATGGCGCCAATTCCAATCCCGCCAGCCAGGGATGGATAAGTGATAATTATGAATGGGGGAACATGTACAAGCGTATCCGTGCCACTAATATAGCCCTTAAAAACCTCGAAGATCCCCTGTTTGACAATCCGGAACTCGTGGAAAGGCTCAAAGGAGAGGCCCGTTTTCTGCGCGCCTTCTTTTACCAGCAGTTGTTACGGTATTACGGGGCAGTTCCCCTGATAGAGAAGGTATATGAATTGCGGGAGGAAGACTATACTGTTCCTAGAAATACCTATGAAGAATGTATCAATTTTATTGTGGCAGACTGTGATGCGGCAATAGAATTGCTGGACGGACAGCCTACTGCGCTCGGAAGAGCGACGAATATTTCGGCAATGGCCCTGAAGGCTCGCGTATTATTGTACGCGGCAAGCGACCTGCACGATATCCCGACTGCTTCGTCCAATTCTTCCTTAATTGCAGGATACTCCAATCCCGAATATCTCGGTTATACCTCCGGAAGCAGAACCGAACGATGGGAAAAAGCCAAAGCGGCCGCCAAAGCAGTTGTGGACATGAACAAGGGATATCAACTAAACCTGTCCGAACCCGTAACTCCCGAAGAAGGAGAAGAAAATTATATAGCCGTTTCTTTAGGAGGCGGAAGCTCCGTGGCCGATGCGTCTGCAGGTATAGAATTGCTCCTGGGGCGGTATTTTGTAGATGAAAAAGACGAAGGAGGGGCTTATGTGGGAAGAAACAACGGCCCCAATGGTTACCATAACTGGTCCGGTAACACTCCCACCCAGAACCTGGTGGACGATTATGAAATGATTGACGGCAGTCGTTTTGACTGGAATAATCCCGTACACGCCGGGGCCCCGTATAATAATCGCGATCCCCGCCTGTATGCCAGTATCCTGCACGATGGTGCGGACTGGAAACCCAGGACAGATGATGTTACCGAGAGAGACACGGTAAACCAGATACAGACAGGGCGCTATGAAGTTATTAATAGCCAGGGAGAGAAAGAAGTATTTTATGGTCTGGATACCAGAAACAGTCCTATTGAAGACTGGAACGGTAGTTATACGGGGTATACCATGCGCAAATTCATAGATCCCAACCCGGCTATCGTAGATCAGAACACCAGGCAGCAGATCCCGTGGCCGGTACTGAAGTATACCGAAGCGGTCCTGAATTATGTGGAAGCCTGTATAGAACTCGGGGAAGACGAGGAAGCGCGGAACTGGCTCAATAAAATACGTTACCGTGTAGGGATGCCTGAAATTACCGAATCCGGAGATGCCCTGATGGAAAGGTACAGGAACGAACGCCGCGTGGAACTGGCATATGAAGAACACCGTTTTCACGATGTCAGGAGATGGATGATAGCCGAGGAGACCGTCGGGCAGCAGGTACGCACCATCAGTATATTCGGTGCTTTAAAACCGGGTGCTGATGTAAGTGTATATCACTATGATCCGGAGAGCTATGATTATACCTATACTCCGCAAACTCTTGATCCCGGAATTGAAAACAGGACCTGGCTGGATAAGATGTATTTTATTTCTATTCACCGGGATGAGATGAACCGGAACGATAAACTGGTTCAGAACCCGGGCTACTAACGGATAGGAAAAAGCGGATGTAATTCCGATATCAACAGGCCCTCCCGGCGTTATTTCCGGGGCAGGGTCTGTATGTTTTTGTAAAAATATGATCATTTTTTAACCAACGAGCACCATAATTGTATTTTACAACCCCCTGAGCAGATAAGGCTTTTTGCTCATTTGTTTATCTTTGAAGGAACAGACAGATCGATCAAGTTTAATTTTAAAAAAATCAATTTATGAAAAAACTGACCGCGGGGATTTTATTACTGGGGGCATTGATGGGTTGTGAACAGCCTTCCCCGGTATTGGAATTCTCGGTTAAAAACCCCCTCGATACAGATCGCTCTTCGGAAACGGTAAGTATAGCCGCGGAAAAATTTGCCGCATTGACCGCTACTGCCGGCCCGGAAAGACTTTTTATTACGGATAAAGTCTCCGGAGATACCCTGGTGACCCAATTGCTGGACAGTGATTCGGACGGGACCCCGGACGAACTTCTTTTTCAGGTAGACCTCAAGGATGGGGAAATCAGGAAACTAACGGCCGGTATAGCCGAAAGCGGCTTTCGCGGACCACAGACTGAATTATCTACCTTTTCGCGTTTTGTTCCCGAGAGGACCGATGACTATGCCTGGGAGAACGATAGGGTAGCCTTTCGTACTTACGGACCGGATGCCCAGCGAAGGGCAGAGGAAAACCTGCCCGACGGAACATTGTCTAGCGGAATGGATGCCTGGCTGAAGAGAGTGCCGTACCCTATTATAAACAAATGGTACAAGAACAACGATGAGAAAAAAGGTGCTTACCACATCGATTCCGGGGAAGGCTACGATCCGTATCATGTAGGGTCCAGCCGCGGAGTAGGAGGTACGGGTATATGGATTAAAGATTCACTGTATACCTCCAGGAACTTTACGGACTATAAGACCATTGCAACAGGTCCCATACGTACTGTGTTTGAACTGCAATACGCTTCCTGGAATGCGGACAGTATACAGGTAAAGGAAACAAAACGCATAAGTCTTGACCTGGGATCCAATCTCAGTCATTTTGAATCTTCTTTCGAAAGTAATGAGCCGCTACCCAATATAACCATAGGACTCACACTCCATGAAAAAGAAGGAAAGGTCAGGACGAATAAGGAAGAAGGGTGGTTCAGCTACTGGGAACCGATGGATGGTTCGGAGCTTGGTGTAGGCGTGGTTATAGACCCCGCGCTGATATTGGATTATAAAGATCACCGCACGGATTATAAAGACGGGAGCCAGTTGTTGATCATGGCCGGTGCGGAGGATAAAAAAGTGTCCTATTACGCAGGTTTCGGATGGGATAAAAGTAAGCAGTTTGCCAACGCAGGGGAATGGAACACTTACCTGAAAAATTTTGCTGTGAGACTCGCCAATCCCGTGGAAGTACAGTTTTAAGACCTATTTTGACCCCGGGACCGAAATTAACGATCCCGGTTCTGGTCAGCCGGTCCGGAAACTGTTACGGGTACAGTCATCGGCCGGGAGAACGGACCATGCTTAAGAAGAAAAAATGCTTGCTTGCTGAGTTTTAAGAGGTTGTAGATAAGGTGATTACTAGTATAGAAGAAATGCCAATGCTCAATAGTGTTGGCTTTTTTTATAGATATATTAATTATTCAATACTTTTTTTGTGTACTGTTCACATTTAATTTTGTTTTAGTCTTAAATTCTTCTAAATTTATCCCTTATTACTTACGGTTTTGTATTCTCTGGAAAAATTTCCGCTAAAATACAATCGATTGTATTTTTAGAGATGTTTAGCTGAGACTAATATCAAAAGGATGATAGATCTGCCGGAGAGTAAGGGAAGGAATGAAACAAATTAACCAATTAACCAAATTTTTAAAGTATGAAATGGACCCGAAAAACAGTATTGGGCATTTGGTGCGTACTGTCAGTAAACATGGTTTCGATAGTGAGACTGTATGCCGATGATACAAGACATGACGGAAAAATTGTGAGAGATGTTGTGCAGGGAATAACCGGACAGGTAACCTCTGCTGCAGATGGCCAGCCTCTTCCCGGGACTTCAGTGATGGTCAAGGGCACCACAAAAGGGGTGGTCACTGATTTTGACGGACACTATGAATTGGAGGTCGGTAACCCGGATGCCGTGCTCGTATTTTCTTATGTAGGATTTAAAAATCAGGAAATAACGGTAAACGGAAAGGAGGTTATCCACGTTGCATTGGAAGAAGATCTTGCCCAGTTGGACGAGGTCGTGGTAATAGGGTATGGTACGCAGAAGCGATCGGATGTAACCGGGGCAGTGGTTTCTGTACCTAAAGAACGCCTGTCCAATCTCCCTGTGACCAATCTTTCCCAGGCCATACAGGGAACTACGGCAGGTCTTAATATCAGCCAGAATTCGTCTGTACCCGGAAGCACGGGCCAGATACAGATACGCGGGGTAAATTCCATCAATGCCAATACCAGTCCGTTTATCGTGGTTGACGGCTCTCCTTTTTTTGGTACTACCAATGATATTAACCCCGGAGATATCGAGTCCATAGAAATTTTGAAAGATGCTTCTGCCGTAGCCATATACGGTACACGGGGCTCCAACGGAGTGATATTGATTACCACTAAAAGAGGGCTCTCCGGCAAACCCAGGATCAGCTATAACGGCTATGCGGGGCTCGAAAGCCTTGCGCACAGGCTGGAACCGCGAGGCCCGGAGGCTTATGTACAAAAATATGCCGATTACATGCGGGCAAGGGGGCTGGAGCAGACCGATGTGCTTCCGAATACCTTTGAGATAAATAATTATAATGCCGGGATTACTACCGACTGGCTGGATGCCGTAACCCGGGCCGGGACCATACAGGAACACAATATAAGCGTGTCCGGAGGTACGGAAAAAGTAAAATATTATGTGTCCGGGGGCTATCTGGACCAGGAAGGCGTAATAAAAGGATACCAGTTCAACCGGACGAGTTTCCGTTCTAACCTGGATATTCAAATTACCGATTATTTAAAAGTAGGGACTTCTGCCTTTTTTACGGCCAACAACTACGACGGTGGCAGGGCGAATTTCCTTTTTGCCGCAGCAATGAGCCCGTATTCACAGGTATACAACGATGAAGGCAATTATGAAATATATCCGATGTCACCCGAACAGTTGTTTGAAAATCCTATGTTGGGCCTTGCCACCGACAGGCTGGAAAGGGATAAGAACCTTACCGGAAGTGGTTATGCCGAACTTACCCCGGGTTTTATAGATGGTCTGAAATACCGGTTGAACGTTTCTTACGTACACAGGCCGGGCCGCCTGGCCACTTACGAAGGACGTGCGGCGAATGACAATAACGGTACCGCTTATATCCGGAATACCGAAGAGAACAACTGGGTCGTTGAGAATATCCTTACCTGGAATAAGGATTTTGGTAAACATCATATAGATATCACCGCCCTGTACAGTGCCCAGGAAAATGAATATTTTGCCACGGCTGTAGATGCGGTTGGCTTTGTTAATGATGAATTATCTTTCAATAATATAAATGCAGCGGCTAATATAAGTGCCGGATTTATTGCCGATAATGTACCCAGGGGCTCCTATAGCTGGCAATCCACACTGGTTTCGCAGATGGGGAGGATCAATTATTCCTATGACAGCCGCTATTTGCTGACGCTGACCGCGAGAAGGGACGGATACTCCGCATTTGGTTCAAATACCGATAAATATGGAGTGTTCCCCTCACTGGCATTGGGGTGGAATATTCACAATGAGAAGTTCCTGTCCGGGTCGGAGAAGGTCAATCAGTTAAAATTGCGCTTTTCATACGGGGAAACGGGCAACCAGGCAGTCGGGGTCAACCAGAGTATTACCACGGCAAATACCGTCCTCTATCCGTTTGGCGGGTCAACGGCAGTAGGTGCCCTGGCTGGAAGAATCGGAAATCCCAATCTCAACTGGGAAACCACCGCTTCCGGGAATATAGGACTCGATTTCGGATTTTTCGGGAACAGGATTCGCGGAAGTATAGAAGCTTACAAAAACAAGACCAGGGATATATTACTGGAGCGCAATATTCCCAGTGTCGGCGGTTACGAATCGGTATGGGATAATCTCGGAGAAATGCAGAATACCGGTCTGGAGGTTACGCTGAGTACGGTAAATGTACAAACTGATGATTTCAGTTGGGAAACCGATGTCAACTTTTCCACAAACAAGAACAAAATACTGGAAATATATGGTGATGGTGAAAATGATATCGCCAACCGATGGTTCATAGGTAAGTCGTTGCAGGCTATCTACGATTATAAAATGGTGGGGATATGGCAGGAAAATGAAATTGCCAATGAAGATCATTTGGGGCATGACCCTACGGCACGGCCGGGGGACATAAAATTTGCCGACCTCAATAATGATGGTATCATAGACCCGGAAAACGACAGGACCTATCTTGGAACCTCTCTTCCCAAATGGTACGGCGGACTTACCAATACGTTCCGCTACAAGAATTTCTACCTCAGTGTATTTGTACAGACCGCACAGGGAGGATTAAAGAATAATTCCGATATAAGCTATGGGGATGAAGCGGGCCGTAGAAATACTCCTGCGGAAGTGGGGTATTGGACACCTGAAAACCAGAGCGATAAATGGCCTTCTTTGCGGTACACCAATACAAGGGGCTATGGCTATCCGCGGGATAACAGCTATGTACGTATAAAAGATGTAAGGCTTAGTTATTCCGTCCCATCATCCTTTCTGGAAGCTTACGGAGTGAACAGTTTAACGTTCTATATAGCTGCAAGAAACCTGTATACCTTTACTGACTGGATAGGCTGGGACCCGGAAAATAACCATGATCCGAGAGGTTCCCGGGAATGGGAGAATAATTACCCAATCACACGGACCATTTCATTCGGGCTGAACTTATCATTATAAGCAGCCAGGTTTTATCTAATAACCAAAAAGTTTGAGAAAATGAAAACATACATAAAAATAATAAGCTGCTTTTGCATGGCATTGCTCCTGTGTATATCCTGCAGCAAGTCCTTTCTTGATGAAGATTCCCGATCCAACTATACCCCGGAAGCTCTGACCAATGCTCTTGGGTTTGAGGCTTCCCTGGTCGGTTTGTATAATCATTTGAGTAACTGGTATTCCAAGAGTGACCGCCAGGGCTGGGTAAGCGTATGGCAATCCGGTACCGATATTGTATGGCCTACACAGCCCGAAGGGATTGAAGTGCCTTACTACGAATACGATCTGCTCACCGCAGATGACGCGGCGGCATATTTTACCTGGCGCTGGGCCTATCAGATGATTAACAACGCCAATATTATCATTGCCAATATCGAAAACCCTGAACTGGAGATCACCGGGATGACCGAAGAAGACAAGGACAAGGTCAATGCTGAAGCCCGTTTTTTCCGTGCCCTGGCCTATAACATCCTGGCCACATGTTACGGCGGGGTGCCCTTAACCACAGAACCTTTGTCCGAACCTAAAACTGATTATGTAAGAGCTTCCCTGGGTGAGGTAAACACATTGATAGAGGAGGACCTTCTTTATGCGGTGAACAATCTCCCCGAAGTAGGGGAAGCCCCGGCCGAAGCCAGGGCAAATAAGTACGTTGCGGCACAATTGCTTGCCGTTGCCTACCTGCGTATGGACCAACCTGCTAAAGCAGAAGAACAGTGCGATTTCATTATAGACAGTGAAAAATACAGCCTTATAACCAGCCGGTACGGTGTAAATGCTTCCGGAGCGGGAGATCCTTTTTCGGATATGTTTATTTACGGCAATCAGCGCAGGTCACAGGGCAATACGGAAGCCATCTGGGTGCTGGAAGCAGAAAACCCCAGTGACGTACCGGGAGGAATGACCGGAAACCCACAGCAACGAAGAGTATGGGGAGGTGCATATCACAATCGAAAAGGCATGCTCCCTGCCGATTCTCTCGGTGGCAGGGGATTGTCCAGGATGCGGCTGAATAATTGGGTTTTATATGATCTCTACGAAGATGGGGATATGCGGAATTCCCAACACAATATCCGCAGGGAGTTCTGGTATAATGACCCCCAGGATGAAAACTACGGACAAAAAGTGGCCTATCAGGGCCCGGATACGCTCTTTATCATTAATCCTTACACGATGAAGTGGAGACATTTCGATCCGAGGGATACTTTTGGTTTTGGAATGTGGAAAGATTTTATTCTCATGCGACTGGGAGAGACCTACCTGCTTAGGGCAGAAGCACAGCTCATGCAGGGAAAAACAGCAGAAGCTGCCCTATCCGTCAATGCCATCCGCAAAAGAGCCAATACCTCAGAGGTTTCTGCCGGGGATATCGATATGGATTTTATACTCGATGAAAGGGTACGCGAACTCATTGGGGAAGAAAACCGCCGGATGACCCTCATGCGCACCGGGACACTGGTAGAACGGGCAGCGCTGAATACCGGGGCTCCCACGGGAATGCAGATACGGGGATTGACCCCGACTCACCTGTTGCTGCCTATCCCCCTCAGAGAGATACAACTGAACAAAGATGCTACCCTGGAGCAAAATCCGGGATATTAAAGTAAGTTTGATTCGAATACTATACCAATTATCGATTATCAACTTGATTAAGAACATATAACCGCCTCAATCCGGCATATGGTAATTAAGTGATAGTATTTCTATGAAGTATAAACTGATTCTCATGTGAGCGTAATTTTTTATATTCGGAAGAGATAAAGACGGAATATTTTTCCCCTTGCTCTACGTGACAGCTAATGTATTCGGAAACTAAACCACTCCTATGGACATGAAGTTCACAGGTTTGTGACAGACTGAAAGTCTGTTTGGCCATGAATTCGCCAATATTTTTATAAGTACAAGCCCATATTCATTCGTGAATTGGTGGCATAAATAACTTTTTAGAACCTGAAAGGAAGATACACTAAAGTGCATAGTTTTAAACTTTTTTTAAGACCAATAAAATTTCAAGGACAAGATATGCGTAAACATTTTGTAGCCCTACTGTTGTTATTTTTCATTTCCGTTCCTTCGGGATTCGCACAAGGACAGGACGAAGGAATTCCGGATGGTAAGAAATCCCGGGAATATTTTATCGCCAGTCTTGTAAAAATAGCATCCCCGGTGCTGGAAGCGATAAGCAGGGACGAGTTAAAAAAAACAATGCCCGTAGAGACCACTGCCAATCCCTGGGGAGACCGGAAACAGGTGACCTACCTGGAGGCGTTTGGCAGGACACTTTCGGGGATGGCCCCCTGGCTGGAACTCGGACCGGACAATACCGCAGAAGGGAAGCTCAGGGAAAAATATATCCGGTTAGCGTTGAAAGGTATACAGCATGCCACTGATCCGGATGCTGCCGACTTTATGAACTTTACGGAGGGCGGGCAGCCCCTGGTCGATGCCGCTTTTTTTGCCCAGGGTTTGCTGCGTGCCCCTACACAATTATGGGAAAGACTGGACAAAGAAACACAGGCCAATGTGTTAACGGCTCTCAAAGCTACCCGCGACATTTCCCCGGCATACAGCAACTGGCTGTTGTTTACTGCCATGGTGGAGGCTGCTCTGTTGAAATTTGAAGGGAAAGCAGACCTGGTCCGTATAGAGTATGCCCTGAACAAACATAAAGAATGGTATCTGGGAGATGGTGTTTACGGAGACGGGCCGGACTTTCACTGGGATTATTACAACAGTTATGTCATACAGCCCATGTTGCTCGATATAGGTGCTGTTCTCAGGGAAAAAAGGGATACCTCGGGAGACGATAAATACAACCGGTTTCTGCATGATTACCGCCTGTTGACAGAGCGGGCCCAACGCTATGCCGCAATACAGGAAAGGCTGATATCTCCGGAGGGAACCTATCCTCCCATCGGCCGGTCCCTGCCATACAGGTACGGTGCTTTCCAGGCTTTATCACAGATGGCCTTACTGGAGAAATTACCGGAAGGGATTGCTCCTGCACAGGTGCGCTCGGCCCTTCATGCGGTAATACAAAGGCATCAGCAGGCCCCGGATATGTTTGATGAGAACGGATGGCTCACCCTCGGGTTTTACGGTCGTGATCCGGAGATTGCCGAAGGATACCTTTCTACCGGCAGCCTGTATTTGTGCACGGAAGTGTTTCTGGTACTCGGACTGCCTGCAGATGCCCCTTTCTGGACAGATGCCCCGGCCAGCTGGACGCAGAAGAAAATATGGAGCGGAAGAAAAATTTCGCGCGATCATGCATATTATCCGCAAAAAGATAAAGAACCGGACTGGGAAACAGTCATAGACGGTACTTCCTTCAGCGATTACAACAATCTGGAGATGCACTGGAATTACTTGTATCCCTGGGGCAGCGATCACAATGGTTCGGCCAGGATGTATGCAGGCCCGGAAAACCGGGAACAGTTAATGCTAAACGATAATGTTCTTCAGATCAAGGCAACCCCCGTGGAGAAAGATGAAGGAAAGAGCAGTAGTCCACCGTATCAGAAAATACGATACCATTCCGCAGCCATACATGCCAAACATCATATTACCGTAAGCAAGGAATACCCCGTATACAAGGTTTCCGGAGAGTTCCGTGCCCCGACAGCCAGGGGGACATGGCCCGCTTTCTGGCTAACGGCGGTAGACGGATGGCCGCCGGAAAGTGATATACTGGAATTCAAAGGAGATCCCTATAACTGGCAAAATACCTTTATAACCCCGGAGGAGGTTTCTACGATCAAGAAAAATATTCCTTCAGCTATGGAAACCTGGCATACTTACACGGCCATACTGAAACGGGTAAATGATGAAAATATAACAATAGAATATTTTATAGACGGGAAAAGAACGGGTACCCACCGGGCGGATTTTACAGGAAAACCGCTCTGGCTGATCATCAACCTGCAGATGGAAGGCTCTTCCGGTTCACCCGGACCCGGAACGGAGACTTACTATTATGCGAAAAATGTAACGGTACAAAGATCACGCTCCTTATAAAAAAGAAAAAATGACAGTAATGCGTAACCGTTACAGGAGGAAACAGCGGGGCAGAAAGAAAATGATCAGTACAATCTGTACCCTCTTTTTTCTTTCCGTGTCCATTGCCCAGGACGTGCGGGAGACCGTCGTGGGACGGGGATGGGCTAACAATTCGGTAAATACGGTAGTATTCCGGAAAAACTCCCTGGTCAGTCATAAGGGGAGGCAGTTTACAGCTTACTATGATGAAGATACTTTTCTGGTTCTCGGCACGCGGCAACTTACGGATACAGTATGGACAGTGCGGAAAACCCGGTTTAAGGGCAACATATCCGATGCTCACAATTCCATAAGTATGGCCATAGACGGAGACGGGTACCTGCATGTGGCATGGGACCACCACAATACGCCGTTGCGGTATGCGCAGAGCAGGGAGCCCTTGGCCCTGGAGCTGGGAGAAGAACGAATGATGACCGGCGTGGAAGAAGACATGGTGACCTACCCGGAGTTTTATGCATTACCCGGTGGTAACCTGTTGTTTTTCTACAGGTCCGGAGGGTCGGGACGCGGGAATATGGTGGTCAGTACTTATGATGTTTCCCGGAAACAGTGGAAGCTTCTGCACCGTAATCTCATAGACGGAGAAGAACAACGAAGTGCTTACTGGCAGGCCTGTGTGGATGATAGAGGGACCATACATCTTTCCTGGGTATGGAGAGAGACATGGGATGTGGCGTCCAATCACGATTTATGCTATGCCAGATCACGTGACGGCGGAATCAGCTGGGAAAAATCTACGGGCGAAAAGTATGTATTACCCATTACAGAATCTACGGCAGAATATGCCTGGCAGGTTCCCGAAGGGAGCGGTCTTATAAACCAGACATCAATGGCGGCCGATGCCCGTGGAGTACCCTATATAGCAACTTACTGGGAACAGGACGGGGTACCGCAATACCAGGTAGTATATAAAGAAAGCAAAGACTGGAAAAGACGTGTGACCGGATTCCGGCAGACACCTTTTGAACTGGGAGGCAGCGGGACCAAGAGAATACCGCTTTCCCGTCCCCAGTTATTACTGACCGAAGAAAACGAAAATATATCGCTCCATTTGCTTTTCCGGGATGAAGAAAGAGAAAATAAAATTTCCCTGGTAAGTACAGGTATCAATGATAGTGCCGGGTGGAGGGTGTACGACCTCACATCGTCATCCGTGGGACAGTGGGAGCCATCTTATGATACGGAGCTATGGAAAAGCAGGAAGCAATTGCACCTTTTTGTTCAGGAAGTAGAACAAACAGATCATGAAGGCATAGCAATAAGGCCGGCAACTCCCGTGCGTGTTCTGGAAATACCCCGGGCATGGTTTAAACGTGACAGCTACGTAGAAGACCGGAAAAAATAAGTTGAACCTAACAAACCAAACAAAAGAAAAAATGAAAAAAGTGATCTTTTTAATCCTGGTACTGACTTTTGCAGTTCCGGCAGCCGCCCAGAAAAATAATAACGATCTGTATACGGCGGCAGACCGGGTACTGCAAAGAGCGGTTGTTCAGTATAAGCATATGATGACACTGTTGCCCGATGACAGATTCCCGAAAACGTATTATGCGGAATCAGATAAACTGGAAACTAGTGATTCCGGATGGTGGTGCAGTGGTTTCTATCCCGGTGTTTTGTTGTATTTATACGAAAATACGGGAGATGGTACTCTGAAAAAGGAAGCCGACCGTATTATGGAGATACTCGCTAAAGAACAATTCAATACCGGGACGCACGACCTGGGTTTTATGATGTTCTGCAGTTTCGGTAATACCGAGAGAATGGCTCCTTCACCGGCCTATGAAGAAATATTGATGAACAGTGCAAAGTCGCTTGCCTCCAGGTTCGATGAAACCGTCGGGTGTATACGTTCCTGGGATTCGAATAATGACGATTTCCTGGTTATTATAGATAATATGATGAACCTGGAACTTCTTTTCTGGGCGACTGAACACAGCGGGGATTCAACCTATTATGATATAGCGGTAAGGCATGCGGACACTACCATGAAAAACCATTTCCGTAAAGACAACAGTTCTTATCACGTACTTAATTATGATGTGAATACCGGAAAGGTCAAAGAAAAGAAAACGGCTCAGGGCTTCTCCGATGCATCTGCGTGGGCGAGGGGACAGGCCTGGGGGCTCTATGGGTATACGGTAATGTACCGGGCAACAGGTAAGCGTAAATACCTGGACCAGGCGGTAAAGATCGCCGAATTTATACTGAACCATCCTAATCTGCCGGAAGATAAAGTTCCTTACTGGGATTTCGACGCACCTGATATTCCGGATGCTTTGAGAGATTCTTCGGCAGGTGCCATTATAGCGTCAGCTTTACTGGAACTTAAAAATTATGTAAAAAGGGATAAAGCTGAAAAATACGCGGTAAATGCCCAAAAAATACTTCATACCCTCGCTACGGAAAATTATGTAGCTTCCGAAGGGACTAACGGGGGATTCCTTTTAAAACACGGGGTAGGGCATATACCTCAGAAATCCGAAGTGGATGTACCGCTTACCTATGGCGATTATTATTTTATAGAGGCATTACTCCGGTACCAGAAGGAGTATGATAAGAAAGATTAGAAAAGATCTTATTTAATTAAGTGCAAAGGGGGCGCATAATTTAAATGTGGGAATATACACCCGGAACTTTCGGGTAGAAGTAAAATTCACCATATTATAATGCCCCCGCATGGCCCCGATAGGGGATGTCAGCAGGCACCCGGAACTGTAAGAGTGAGATTCTCCCGGTTTTAACACCGGTTTTTTGCCTATTACTCCCTCCCCGTCTACAAATTCGGGGTGGTTGAGTGAATCGTAAATCTGCCAGTGCCTTGAAGTGAGCTGTACGGAATCCTTGCTCTGGTTCTCTATGGTGATCTTGTAACCGAAAGCAAAATGCATCCTGTAGTTCTTGAAGAAGGTACCTTCAAAACTGGTGATTACCGAGATTTTTATGCCTTTGGTTATTTGTGTGATCATATGAAAAGCTTAAAGTAGTATAACCACAATGCCGGGTTGTTTACAGGTACGGATATAGTATCCCTCCAAACAAAAATACAAATTTTAGTTTTATCTGATTCAATTTGCGAATAAATTTTTTTATCCGGGACCCCGTAAGGGCAGCCTGCTTAATTGGAGATGTTTACCGAAGTACCGCTTCCGATACCGATGAGACTGTCATACATATCGCCGAAATTCCGGTAATATACCAGGACAAGATAGTTGTTCTCCGTTTCAAAATGATTGCCGTTTATGGTGGTATAATCTGTTCCGTCCGTCCCGGCCATGACAAACTTGTAGTTGTAGAACCCTTGTTTAAGGCGGATCTTAACCTGCAGCCTTTCACCGCTTTCGTCCAGGGTCATTCTGTTTTGTTCGGTAAGCTGGTAGTTGTTGAACTTGCCGTATACATAAACCTCATTGAGTCCCAGTTCCTGGTCATACTTCAAGCTGAAATGGACGTCGGCATAGTCCGCTTCCGTAGCATTGTCCCTGTCATTTCCGTCCAGTGTACGTATTTCAAAATCCCCGTTGATGTCCGGGTAATAGGTGTAGGGTTTGCCGGTATCGACCGTATTGGTAAACAAATAGGTATTGTATACATCGAGCAGTTCCGTGCCGGAAATCGTATTGGTGGAAGCCCGTATTTCTTTGTTGTCGAAATACAGGTATTCGTTACCCCCGTCAAACGAGGTCTCTTTATCGTATTTGTAAATTAACTGGTTACCGGAGTAGAACTGCGGCTTGATCCCGGTGATCGCCGTATTCCAGTTGTGGTTTTGCAGTATAACGACCTTCACTTCCTGCTGCGGGTTTACCAGGGGCTGGCCATTGGTGTTTATGGTGAGTTGTACAACCTGTTTTTCAGCGATCACAGCCATTTCCCGGGCTCTTTTCAGCACCACGCCTACCGAAACCATGTCTTTAAAAACGACAAAACGCCTGGAGAACATCAGTTTGTTGTTGCTGTCATATATTTTAAGGATATAATTACCCGAGAGTTTCAGCCGGGTTCGCGAATTGGGTAATGTAAGGTCATAATGTGAGTAGGGCTGCAGGGTGGTGACCGAATTCCGGTAATCCTGTATCCTCTGATTGTCCACACCATCCAGGAATTGCGATTTTAGCAGGTCCGAAGGGGTCCAGTCCGCATTGCAGTGGAGAATACGGTAATAGTAGTCCGATTCCCTTGCCCGCAGGTCATCAAAAGACAAGGTGAAAGTTTCTCCCAGTGTTATAATGGGAAACTGGTCGTCCTTGTTCTCCCCGTCGCTTTTAAAAACGATGGATTTTATATATTCCGGCGGTTCTACCTCGTATTCTGCCTGTGCAAAGAGACCGGACAGGGTTAAGGGTATGAGTGCCAGGAGGAGGAAATACTTTTTTCTGTGCATCATGCGGTAAAGATACACAAAAAATGAGATGGAAGACAGGTATGCCCGTTGCTGCACTTTTCCGGTCTGCCGGGGAGAATACGCCGGAATTGTGGTGTTACGGACTATATGTGGTTTGCGGGGGACAGTTTTTTTATAACGCGACTTCGGTCAATATGCTTCGGTCTTTTCTGACGGTGTTGTTTGTGGGGTTTGGAATCAAAAACAAAGCATTTGTTTAGAATAAATATAAATAACGAAAACAGTGCTTTCCCTTAGATAATAAATACTCTATAAATTTATAAATTTGCATGAATTTTTGAATAACCTATTTTTCAAAACAATCCAATTGTAACATGTCCAATGACATTCGTATCAGAAAAGGTTTAAACATCAATTTGAAAGGGGAGGCGGAAAAAGTAGTTTCAGAGGCCCCGAGAGTTAAAACCTTCGCACTAAAACCCACTGATTTTCACAACACTACTCCTAAAATGGTTGTGAAAGAGGGAGAAAAAGTAAAAGCAGGTGATGTTATTTTCTATTCCAAGTACAACGAAAAAATAAAATTCGTAGCTCCGGTAAGCGGGACACTCGCGGAAATCAGAAGAGGCGCTAAGCGTAGAATACTCGAAGTAGTAATTGAAGCCGATGACCAGGATGTTTACAACGAGTTTGATGCCAAGGACCCGGCACACCTTTCTTCTGAAGAAGTAAAGGCGTTTTTACTGGAAAGCGGATGCTGGCCTTTTATCCGGCAGCGTCCCTATGACGTAATTGCCAATCCGGATGACACTCCCAAAGCTATTTTTATTTCAGCTTACACAAGTGCTCCGCTGGCGGCCGATACGGAGTTTGTACTTCAGGGCAGGGAAGAGGATTTCCAAGCAGGAATCAATGCCGTGGCCAAACTGACAGCAGGGAAGACCCATTTGTCTGTTGGTAAAGGCTCTTCTTTTTTCAATAATATAAAAGGAGTGGAAATTCACCGGGTTTCCGGTCCGCACCCTGCCGGAAATGTGGGCGTGCAGATACATCATATCGATCCTGTAAATGCAGGAGAACGGGTTTGGGTTATCAACCCCGAAGATGTGGCCATAATAGGTAAACTGTTCCGCACCGGTAAATTCGATGCTACGCGTACGGTTGCCCTGGCAGGTTCCGAAGCGGATAAGCCTCAGTATTACAGGGTGAAGATAGGATCTGCCGTAAAAGCCCTTGTGGATAATGATTCTGCCGATGTAAGGATTATCAGCGGTGATGTACTTACGGGAGACAAGATATCCGCAGACGGTTTTATCGGGTTCTATCACAATACGGTTACCCTCATTCCCGAAGGCAATGAATACAGGATGTTCGGATGGTTACCTTTCAAAGATAACAACATACCGAGTACGCACCATACTTCTTTTGCATGGTTGTTCCCCAATAAGAAATATAAGGTAAATACCAACCTGAACGGTGAAGAGAGGGCACTGGTAGTCACCGGTGAGATGGAAAAGGTAATGCCGATGGATGTTTACCCCATGCAGTTGTTGAAAGCCTGTATGGTAAACAATATCGAGAAAATGGAAAACCTGGGGATTTACGAAGTAGCTCCCGAAGACTTTGCACTGGTGGATTATACCTGTACTTCCAAGATCGAAGCACAGGAAATTATCAGACAGGGACTGGATTTAATGATTAAAGAAGTTGGCTAATATATAAGCTATGAAGTTTTTAAGAAATAAAATAGATCAACTGAAGAAACCCTTCGGAAAAGGGGAAAAATGGGAGAAGTTCGCACCTGCGATCAATGCGTTGGACACGTTCCTTTACGTGCCCAACCATACCACGAAAAAAGGTGCGCATATCCGTGATGCGGTAGACCTGAAACGTACCATGATCACTGTGGTAATTGCACTTCTGCCGGCTCTGATTTACGGTATTTATAATACGGGGTACCAATACCTGCACCAGCTCAACGGCGGAGACGTGGCTTTTATGGATGCATTCACTCACGGTCTGTGGAAGGTGCTTCCTCTTATAATAGTGTCTTACGGAGTAGGTCTTACCATAGAATTTATCTTTGCGATATACAGGGGGCATGAAGTAAACGAAGGGTATCTGGTAACAGGAATGCTGATTCCTATGATCATGCCTGTGGATATCCCTTTATGGATGGTAGGTCTTTCCGTTGCATTTGCCGTGTTGATCGGAAAAGAAGCCTTTGGCGGTACGGGTATGAATATTCTGAACCCCGCTTTGGTTGCCAGGGCTTTTGCCTTTTTTGCATACCCTACATTTATGTCGGGAAACAAGGTATGGGTTTCCGAAGCTACCAATGTTGATGCGATTTCAGGAGAGACCATCCTGGGAAGCCTGGCAGCCGGACACGAGGTTCATTTCAGTATGTTTGATATGTTTAGCGGAGCTATTCCGGGATCTATAGGCGAGACATCCACCCTGTTTATCCTGGTGGGAGCGGCACTATTAATCTTTACCGGAGTAGGAAGCTGGAGAATTATGCTAGGCGGAGTAATTGGAGGCTCCATAATGGGGCTGCTGTTCAACCTTTGGGACGCTAATGCATTGATGGCTTTCCCGTGGTATCAGCATCTTATTGTAGGCGGTTTTGCTTTCGGTATCGTGTTTATGGCCACGGATCCCGTATCTGCGGCTCAAACAACCAAGGGGAAATGGATATACGGTATACTGGTAGGGTTCTTCTGTATTATGATCCGTGTGTTCAACCCCGCATACCCGGAAGGGGTAATGCTGGGAATACTGTTGATGAATGTCTTTGCGCCGACCATTGATCATTATGTTTTGGAAGCTAACATTAAAAGGAGAAAGAAGAGACTGGCCGCGTCTAAACAACTTAAAACTGCTTAGTGATGAACCGAGAAAGTAATACATATACATTTATCTTTGCTATAGGGATGGTGGTAATCGTTGCGTTTCTGCTTGCTTTCGCAGCGACTTCCCTCAAACCGAAGCAGAGTGAGAATGTAAGGAAAGAAAAAATGCAGAATATCCTGAAATCTATCGGAATAGACGTGGAGCGGGAAGCTGCCGAAGGAAAATATAAAGACTATATTAAGGAAGAATTGTCATTGGTAGCTGATGGTTCCGTAGATGAAAGTTCCGATGCTTTTGATGTAGACCTGAACAAGGAATTGAAGCTTCCGGTTGACGAACAGCATTTTCCTCTTTACGTAGCGGATGTTGAAGGAGAAAAGTATTATATCGTACCTTTGAGGGGAGCGGGATTATGGAATGCCATATGGGGGTATGTTTCTCTGAAAGATGATCTGAATACCATAGTAGGGGTTACCTTTGACCATGCCGGTGAAACCCCTGGTCTGGGGGCGGAAATTACTCAGCCGTGGTTCCAGGCACAGTTTGAAGGTAAAAAGATATTTGACGAAAGTGACGAGCTTGTTGGTGTGCGTGTTTCCAAAAGCAGCGGTGCCAAAGGAGAAAATGAGGTAGATGCCATTTCCGGAGCAACAATTACCGGTAATGGGGTAACAGCAATGATAAAAGAACGTCTGTCACACTATCTGCCTTACTTTAAGAAACAAAAAACTCAATTAGCACTAAATTAATTGCCATGAGTAAAAAAGAAAAAAAATCACCCATAGTTCTGTTTGTTTCCGAAGAAAAAGAACCGCTTTTTTCCAAAAAGAACAGACAGCTGATATCCGATCCGTTAAATGATAACAACCCGATTACCGTACAGGTACTGGGTATATGTTCTGCGCTTGCGATCACTGTTCAGTTGAAACCTGCAGTGGTAATGAGCCTTGCGGTATTGGCGGTACTTGCCTGTAGTAACGTTGTGGTATCGTTGCTCCGCAGCATGATCCCCAGCCGTATCCGTATTATCGTGCAGCTTGTTATTGTTGCTTCCCTGGTAATTCTGGTAGACCAGGTGCTGAAAGCTTTTGCCTATGATGTAAGTAAACAGCTTTCCGTATTCGTAGGTTTGATTATTACCAACTGTATCCTGATGGGGCGCCTGGAAGCTTTTGCCCTAGGTAATGGCCCGTGGAAGTCTTTCCTGGATGCCATAGGTAACGCGGCCGGTTATGGCCTTATCCTTATCGTAGTGGCTTTCTTCAGGGAGTTGTTCGGTTCTGGTAAATTATTCGGTATAGAGGTATTGGGGCATAAAGGGGTTACCATGGCAGAATCTACCGGTTTGTATGCACTGGGATATGAGAATAACGGGTTTATGCTGTTCCCGCCTATGGCGTTGATAACCGTTGGTATCTTCATCTGGATGCAACGTTCCAGGAACAGAAAATTAATAGAAAAAGAATAGAGGCAACACCCTTGTAAAAATCAGAAACATGGATTACGTAAATCTTTTTGTAAGGAGTATTTTCATAGAGAACATGATTTTTGCCTACTTCCTGGGCATGTGTTCTTACCTTGCGGTATCCAAAACCGTAAAAACAGCAGTTGGTCTCGGAGCCGCCGTTATTTTTGTACTGGCGATTACGGTTCCTATCAACTATTTGCTGGATAACTATCTTTTGAAACCCGGAGCTTTGTCGTGGATGGGTGAGAGTTATGCAAATGTGGATTTAAGCTTTCTCAGCTACATCATGTTTATTGCGGTGATCGCGTCAATGGTGCAGCTTGTGGAGATGGTTGTAGAAAAATTTGCTCCCGCGCTATACGGAGCACTCGGTATATTCCTCCCTCTTATTGCGGTAAACTGTGCTATCCTCGGGGGATCGCTGTTCATGCAGCAAAAGGACTTCGGAGGTGTAGGAGAGTCCGCTATATACGGAGTTGGCTCCGGTATAGGTTGGTTCCTTGCCATATTGGCCATTGCCGCTATCCGTGAAAAAATCACCTATTCCAATGTTCCCGCACCCCTGCGTGGACTGGGGATAACTTTTATCATTACCGGGTTGATGGCGATAGGCTTTATGAGTTTTATGGGAATTTCATTATAAATTGTTTTATATTTAAGATATGGATTATTCAGTAATCTTAGTGAGTATTGTAGCATGTGTGTTATTGATCCTGGTATTGGTTATTATCCTCCTTGGGGCTAAGGCCAAATTAGTACCGTCAGGACCGGTATCCCTGCATATCAATGGCGAAAAGGATGTTGAGGTTTCTTCCGGGGGCACGCTGCTGTCAACCCTGGGGAACAACAAAATATTTCTGCCGTCTGCCTGTGGTGGCGGTGGCACCTGTATTCAGTGTAAGTGCCGGGTACTGGAAGGAGGAGGGAATATCCTTCCTACGGAAGAACCGCACTTTACCAGGAAAGAGATTGCCGAAGGATGGCGGTTGGGTTGCCAGGTAAAAGTGAAGCAGGACATGACCATAGAAGTTCCGGAAGAAGTATTCGGGATCAAGAAATGGGAAGCGGTTGTGGTCAGGAATTATAACGTGGCTTCTTTTATTAAGGAATTCGTTGTGGAGATCCCCGAGGATATGGATTATCAGCCGGGAGGTTACATCCAGATCGAAATCCCCAAATGTGTGGTGGAATTTAAGGATATCGATATTACCGCACACCCTAAGGAACACCCGGGAGAACCCGAAAAGTTCAAAATGGAGTGGGATAAATTCAATCTGTGGCCGTTGGTAATGAAAAACGACGAGACGGTTGAGCGTGCTTACTCCATGGCTTCTTACCCTGCGGAAGGAAGAGAGATCATGCTTAATGTCCGGGTTGCAACACCGCCTTGGGACCGCGCCAAAAATAACTGGATGGATGTAAATCCGGGTATAGCGTCTTCTTATATTTTCTCCAGGAAAAAAGGCGATAAAGTGGTTATTTCCGGACCTTACGGAGAATTCTTTATCAATCCTTCGGAGGCAGAAATGCTTTACGTAGGTGGAGGGGCAGGTATGGCCCCCATGCGTTCGCACCTGTATCACCTGTTCAAAACCCTGAGAACCGGTAGAAAAGTGAGTTACTGGTATGGAGGACGTTCCAAAAGGGAATTGTTCTACCTTGATCACTTTAAAGAACTGGAAGATGAATTCCCTAACTTCAAGTTCTATGTAGTGTTGTCCGAGCCGCTGCCGGAAGATAACTGGAAAGAAAAGAAAAATGTAGATGATGCCGAAGGGGACGGATTCCTTGGATTCGTACACCAGGCGGTTATAGATCAGTACCTGAATCATCACGAGGCGCCCGAAGATATAGAGTTTTATTTCTGCGGACCTCCGTTGATGAACAAAGCGGTGGAAAAAATGTGCGATGACTTCGGCGTACCACCTGAGAATGTAAGATTCGACGACTTCGGAGGATAATCCGGTCCGGAGAGAATATTATTATACAAAAGACCGATGCAATTGCTGCATCGGTCTTTTTGTTTTTTCAGATTTCTCTGCATCAATACCAACAACAGGTTGTAATCCGCAACCCGAAGTTTTGCTTCCCTGCCGGTCCCTGGAATTCAAAAAATAACATTTAGGTTAATTGTAGTTGTATAATTGTTATTTTTGTGTCATTCTATTCAAAAATCACTAAACATGAATACAAAAATAGGGGTTAGCTTTTTGTTGGCATGCGGATTATTATTTTCCTGTGGCGATGAAAAAAAGGAGAACCGGGAGAAAAAACCGGAAGTTTCGGAAAAAAAGTTTGATTATGTCGTAGAGCAGTTTGCGGACCTTCGTGTTCTCCGTTATCAGATACCGGGCTGGGATAACCTGAGCCTTAAAGAACAAAAACTGGTTTATTACCTTACGCAGGCAGGTCTTTCAGGAAGAGATATCATGTGGGACCAGAATTACAAACACAACCTGACAATACGAAAGGCCCTGGAAAATATTTATAAAAGCTATCAGGGAGATAAAGAGTCGGACAACTGGAAGGCATTTGAAGTTTACCTCAAGCGTGTATGGTTTTCCAATGGTATCCATCACCATTATTCCAATGATAAAATAAAACCGGGTTTTAGTAAAGAATATCTGGATATCCTTCTGAAGGAAACGGGGACAGAACTTGACGGTGCCGTTGCGGACATACTCTTTAATGATGCCGATGCCAAAAAAGTAAACCTGGATGCTTCCAAAGGCCTGATAAAGGGATCGGCAATAAATTTCTACGGTGAGGACATCAGCGCGGATGAAGTAGATGCCTTCTATGCGAAGATGAAATCTCCCGACCCGGCAAAACCGCTTTCTTTCGGCCTTAATTCAAAACTGGTTAAGGAAAATGGTAAGCTGGTAGAGAAAGTCTGGAAAAGCGGCGGAATGTATGGTAAAGCCATTGACAAGATCATTTACTGGCTTGAGAAGGCTAAAGGAGTGGCAGAAAATAAAAAACAGGGAGAAGCCCTCGGTTTACTTATAGATTATTACAAAACTGGGGACCTGCGAACCTGGGATGAGTATAATGTAGCCTGGACCGAAGCCACGGAAGGCAATATCGATTATATCAACAGTTTCATAGAGGTGTACAACGATCCCAAGGGATATCGCGGTTCATATGAATCCATTGTACAAATCAAGGATTTTGAGATGTCTAAAAAGATGGAAGTTCTGGCCCATAATGCACAATGGTTTGAAGACAATTCGCCTTTAATGCCCGAACACAAAAAGGAAAATGTAGTGGGAGTGTCTTACAAAACCGTGATCGTAGCCGGTGAGGCCGGAGATGCATCTCCCAGCACTCCCATAGGGGTAAATCTTCCCAATGCAAACTGGATCCGCACAGCACATGGCTCCAAATCCGTGTCTTTGGGAAATATCATAGAGGCATATAACAATGCCGGAAGCGGGGATCGTTTAAAAGAATTTGTCAATGATGAGGAAGAACTGGAATTGGCCAGAAAGTACGGCGACCTGGGAGGAAAACTGCATACGGCCCTCCATGAAGTGATAGGACATGCTTCCGGAAAACTGAATCCGGGTGTCGGGGAAACCAAGGAAACTCTTAAAAACTATGCCTCTACGCTCGAAGAAGGAAGAGCGGACCTGGTAGGGCTGTATTATATTATGGACCCTAAAATACAGGAACTTGGCCTGGCTGATGATTATCGAAAGGTCGCCATGGCAGAATATGACGGCTACATACGCAATGGTTTGCTCACACAGCTTGTTCGCCTGGAACTTGGCAAGGATGTGGAAGAAGCACATATGCGAAACCGCCAGTGGGTAGCTGCCTGGGTCTACGAAAAAGGTAAGAAGGACAATGTCATAGAAAAGATAAACAGGGATGGTAAGACCTATTACAATATTAACGATTACGATAAACTGAGAGAATTATTCGGGGAATTGCTTCGCGAGACCCAGCGCATAAAGTCCGAAGGGGATTACGAAGCGGCCAAAGCGCTTGTGGAAGGATACGGGGTGAAGGTAGACCCGGAGGTGCACAAGGAAGTCCTGGACAGGAACAAAGTATTTAAATCGGCTCCTTACAGTGGTTTTGTAAACCCTGTGCTGGTACCGGAAACCGATGATGCCGGTGAGATTACCGCTATTAAAGTAACGCAGCCGGAGAGCTTTGAAGCACAGATGCTGGATTATTCCGAAAATTACGGATTTCTGCCGCTTAAAAATTAGGCGAAGAGATTGATAAATTGATAAGCAGGGCCTGCCGGATCATTCGTCCGGCAGGCTTTTTCTATAATGCCTTCGGGTACTTAATGCGGCAATTTATCTTTGAGCAGTCCGTATGCAAAAGTTCCGGCCAGGGCACCCACGATAACGATACCCATACTCCAGAAACCTGCCCCGAAAAGAATGTACATGGGCCCGGGACATGCCCCGGCCAGTGCCCATCCGAGCCCGAAGAGAATGCCCCCCAAAAGATAACGGGTGATACCTTTGTCCTTATCCGGAATCCGGATGATCTCCCCTTCCGTATTTTTCATCTTTTTGCGTTTGTAAACCTGTATGCCCATAACCCCGGTACCTATGGCTACCATGATAATACCGTACATGTGAAAGGACTGAAAGTGGAACATTTCATATATCCTGTACCACGAAACCGCCTCGGACTTGGTGAGTACAATTCCGAAAAAGATACCTACGAGCAAGAACTTGATAAATTTCATATAACAATTGTTTTTAGGCTGATCTCTTGTCAAAAGATAAGCGGGAGTATAAAATGGGACATCAGCAATCCGCCCAGGAAAAAACCGATAACAGCGATCACCGAGGGCAGTTGCAGGTTGCTTATGCCGCTTATGGCATGTCCGGAAGTGCATCCTCCCGCATAACGGGCCCCGAATCCCACAAGAAAACCTCCCCCCAGCAATATCAGTAGGCCTTTCGGAGTGAAAGCATTCTCCATACCGAATATGGCATCCGGTAGCAGTTTTCCTTCCGGTGCATCAATATTCATTCGGCCCAGTTGAGCAACCGTCTCCGGGTTCAGGTTTACACCGCTGCCGTCCGACAGAAAATGAACTGCGATAAATCCGCCGATCATCGCTCCCAGAACAACGAGAAGGTTCCACCGCTGGGCTTTCCAGTCAAAACGAAAAAATCCGGAATATTTACCGCCCCCGAAAACAGAACAAAGGGTACGGAGGTTCGAAGACATACCAAAATTTTTACCCATGTATATTAACAGGAGCATCACGGCTCCGATAAGCACCCCGGAGAGGTACCACGGAAATGGTTTAAAGATAAAATCCATAATCTGCATAAAATTATGGAACAAAAGTACGTACAACTTTCCGGAACTGTGTAACAGTGGTTACAGAGAAGAAAAGGCGTGCGCGTACCATCGTAGTACCTAACCTGCTTTTCTATACAAACCGTGGTTTTAGGCGGCGAATCCCTTTTAAATAAGTATCTTTGCCGCATGGAAATTCTTAGTGAACAGGAATTGCATAACCTCGCTATGAACGTTGTCGGGAAAGACCTGGAAGCAAAGGGTTTTGAGTTTATCGCTGTAAACAGCAAGCTCAAAAAAGACCCCCAGTTTGTATGCCTGAAGAACAAAAAACTGCACTTTGTGGTGGTAAAGGCCGTGCTTTATCCTGAAAACCCCAAAGAGTTCGATGTGGTATATATGGAGATTATGAGAGAGCACGCTCTTAAGTTCAAGGCGAGGACGTACTATGCCGGTGTGGGTATAGCCAATGCGGAAAATTATGAAGAACCGGTTGTAAGAGACCGTAATTATGTTATAAACTATGATGGTATCCAGGAGATTGTTTAACATAGCAGCAGTATTATTTATAACAGGTGCCGGACTTACGGGCTGCCAGCCGGCTACCAAGCCCGAAGCGGTAATTATCCGTGGAGAGGCGCAGGGGAGTACTTATAATATAAAATATATAACGGACCGTAAAGGAGAAGATCTTAAACCCGCGATAGATTCCATATTGCTGTCCATAGACATGTCCATGTCCACGTACCGGCCGGATTCGGATATATCCAAAATCAATTCCGGCGACAGTACCGTAGTGGTGGACGAGAATTTCCGGAATGTTTTCCTGGCCTCACAGAGCGTATGGGAGGAATCGGGGGGAAGCTTCGATCCTACAATAGGTACTTTGGTCAGGGCCTGGGGATTTGGTCCCGATCATCACAGGATACCTCTGGACAGCACCAAGGTGGACAGCCTGTTGCAATATTGTGGTTTTGATAAGGTGGCCCTTACTTCCCGTAATACCATTCGCAAGAAAAACAAAAACATATATTTTGATTTTAATGCCATTGCGCAGGGATATACGGTAGATGTTATCGTTGATTTTTTTCTCGACAGGGGGATTGACAATTTTATAGCCGAAGTAGGGGGTGAGCTCGCCACACGTGGCAGGAATACGGCCAAGGACAGGGAATGGGTGGTTGCCATAGATGATCCTTTACAGGAGGAGGAAGAGCGTTCTTTTATAGCTAAAATTCACCTGAAAGACATGGGAATGGCCACTTCCGGAAATTATCGCAAGACTATTACCGATACCATCACCGGTGAAAAATATGTGCATACCATAGACCCGGTCACCGGATATACCAAAAAGGGAAATGTATTAAGTACCACAATAGTTGCCAGAACCTGTATGGAGGCCGATGCCTATGCGACCACATTTATGGTGACGGGATTGGAAAAAGCTAAAGAATTGCTGAAAAAGAAACCCGACGTACATGCATTCATCCTGTATATGGATGAAAATAACAAAATGCAGAGATATATGACAGAAGGGTTTAAATCCCTTATTGTGGAGTAAAAAATTGAAAAGGTTCCGGACTTCTTCTTATTTGAAACAAACGGGAATGATTTCTCCCGGGGCCAAGACATGGCGTTGTACTGCTTCCGGAGGAAGTTGTCGGGTATAATCCACTTCTTTGACCTTAAAGCCTATGCTGCGCAGTTTGTCGAAATAATCCCGTCCGTATACCCTTACATGATCGTACTGGCCGAAAATCGCCGCCCTTTCCCTGGGATCGGTGATGGAGTTGTCCTCAAAGGTGTCTTCCCGGTTAAGGTCCTGCGGTATCTGGAAAATTCCCATTCCGCCCGGTTTCAGTACGCGATATAGCTCACGCATGGCTGTAGTGTCATCCGGAATATGTTCCAGAACATGGTTACAGAGAATAATGTCGAAACTGTTGTCCTCGAAAGGGAGATGACAGATATCCGCCTTTACATCGGCCAACGGTGATTCCAGGTCGGTGGTGGTATAATCAAGGTTCTGCTGTTTGCGGAAGCGTTTATAGAAAGCCTGCTCCGGGGCAAAATGCAATACTTTTTTCGGAGCGGTGAAAAAATCTGTCTCATGCTTCAGGTAAAGCCACAGGAGCCGGTGCCTCTCCAGGGAAAGCGTACCGGGCGACAGGACGTTTTCCCGCTGTTTTTCATATCCGTAAGGGAGAAAAGACCGGTAGCTTCTGCCGTCTATGGGATCGGTGTAAGTATTTCCACGCATGGCAACGGCCATCACAGGACTCACCCAGTAACTCGCCCGTATAAGCCAGGGCCTGGGTATAAAACGCAATATGGCTTTAAACAACCTTTTCATTACGGGGGCTTCCGGGACAAACGGGATTGGGATATTGGAAAAAAGGCATATTACAGTACGAGGGCCTCTTTCCGGAATTCGTCTTCTTCATTGCTTTGAATTCCCAGGGCCTCGTAAATATAGGCAAAAGTGGAAAGCAGTTCGGGCTTACCGTTTACAATAGCTACATCATGTTCAAAATGCGCACTGGGTTTGCCATCGGCAGTGAGGATGGTCCAGCCGTCCCTCAGTTGTTTGATGCGCTGTGTGCCCATATTTATCATCGGTTCGATAGCGACCACCATACCTTCGGCAAATTTCTTTCCCCGGCCCCGTTTGCCGTAATTGGGCATTTCCGGATCTTCGTGCATTTTAGAGCCCAGTCCGTGGCCAACCAGTTCGCGTACCACACCATAACCGTGGTTTTCACAGTATTGCTGTATGGCAAACCCCACATCACCTACCCTGTTACCGGCACGGAATTGTCTTATTCCCTCGTAGAGTGATTCTTTGGTGATACGGAGTAGATTTTTTATATCGTCACTCACTTCGCCGACTTCGAAAGTATAGGCATGGTCTCCGTAGAATCCGTTTTTCACTGCTCCGCAATCGATAGAAATAATATCGCCTTCTTCCATAGGAGTGTCGTTCGGAATACCATGAACTACCTGGGCATTGGGGCTCATACAAAGTGTATTCGGAAAGTCATACAATCCCAGGAAGCCCGGTTCGGCCCCGTGATCGCGAATGAACTCTTCCGCCAGTTTGTCGAGATATAAAGTAGTAACACCGGGTTTTACTTCTTTGGCCAGCATACCCAGTGTCCTGGATACGATCAGGGCACTTTCCCGCATCAGCTCTATTTGTTCCGGTGATTTGATCTGTATCATTTTCTTTCGGTATTATAAGTTGTTCGCCAAAAATGAGCAAACCATATGTGCCGCAAAAATAGGAATTAATATGGAAACATTGTTAGTTTGGTCTCACAGGTTCGTTACAGGGGTTTTTCTCCCGGTGCTTTGCGGATTGAAATAGCGGGGCACCTGCCGTTAACGGATAATATCCGTATCAACCGGAATATATCCCAGGTGCCTGCTCAGGGAAAGTACCTGCCCTTTATGGTGAAATTCATGGGTAATGACATGGGTGAACAGCTGTAGTGGCCGGATATTTTCGGTCTCTCCCTTTTTACGAACGGTTATGGCCTTGCTGAAGTCGGGCAGATAGCGGTTGAGAAATTCCTCCATGAGCATGTCGATGTCTTTGTAAAAAAGCCGTAATTCGTTCACCGCAGGGATGGCATGATAGGGAGTGGGCACCTTCACTTTCTGCAATGCCTGTTCCCCTATCCAGAATTCATAGGTGTTACCTGTATGTACCAGCAGGTTCCGGATGCTTCCCCTGCCAAATGTGCTGTTTTCTGCCGTAAAGTCTTTCGGGGAAATGCCGGCGCAGTAATCCAGCAATATCTCCCGCGATTGCTTTACCAGTTCGTACTGGGTGTGGATCATATTCTTCATGGGCTAAAAGGTTTGAACATGCCGTTGGTGTTTTTTTTTCTTTTTTTCCAGGTAGGCATCTGCCGAATATTTTCCTGCATGGGCAAAATATATCAGGAAGGCTACAACCAGCATATGGATAGCAGGAGCTGTTTGTATATAAGAATCTCCGTGCCACAGGTGTACCTGTATAATGGCAATGGTAAAGTTAAGCAGCATCAACAGGCTGAAAACCCTGACCTTATATCCGATGATCCAGCTTATACCTGCAAATAATTGAGTATACACGGAAATAAGGCCGCATATCAGGGGGAAGGGAAAGCCGTTTTCGAGAAGAAAATCACGGAATTCCAGCATCCGGTCCCAGTGCATGATATTATCCGATACGCCGTATATCAGTCGGAAGCCAAAAGCCAGCCGTATTGCCAGCAGGGCTATATCCATTCGTTTCTTTCGGTTCATGTGGGGAGTTTAGCGGGGTTTTCCATAAAGATAAGAATTAATAAGGAATCGCGGGGCAGGCAGAAGAAGAGGAGCGGGACTATGCGAAATTCTTTTTATCTTTAACCGTAAACCACGTTATATGGAAAAAATCAAGACTTCGCACTACAGGATAGAAGAAACTGTCCGGTTAAAAGACATCCCTACCCTGAATACGCTGGGGGCAACGGAGGAAGAGCTGGAAGAAGCCCTTTCGGGAGAACGGAAGAAACTGGCAGAGTTTCAGAACCGGATGTATGCCCACGGAAAATACGGCGTACTGATCTGTATCCAGGGAATGGACACTGCCGGAAAGGATAGCCTTATCCGCGAGGTTTTCAAGGACCTCAATGCCCGTGGTGTAGTGGTGCACAGTTTTAAAATCCCCTCAATGCTGGAATTGCGGCACGATTATCTGTGGCGGCATTATCTCGCATTGCCGGAACGCGGGAAATTCAGCGTGTTCAACCGCACTCATTACGAAAACGTACTGGTAACACGGGTCCACCCGGAGTATGTGCTGAATGAAAATATTCCCGGTATCGAAAGTGTGAACGACATAGGCCCGGAATTCTGGGACAAACGTTTTGAACAGATCAATAACTTCGAAAAGCTCGTGGCGGAGAACGGTACGCTGATCTTTAAATTTTTTCTGCATATTTCCAAGGAAGAGCAAAGGCAACGCCTGCTCCGCCGGCTGAACAAAAAGAGCAAGAACTGGAAATTTTCCCCGGGCGACCTGGAGGAACGCAAACTTTGGGATGAGTACCTGAAATATTACGAGGAAGCTATAAACCGTACTTCAACGGCGCATGCCCCCTGGTATGTGCTTCCGGCCGATAATAAAAAAGCCTGTAGGCTTATCCTCGCGGACATTCTGTATGACGAACTCAAAAAGTACAAAAACATAAAGGAGCCGCAACTGGATGAAGATACCATGGCAAACCTGGAATATTATAAAAAACAGTTGGAGGGGGAATAGGATATTGTGAGCAATAGTTCTTATTTTTGAATCGTCAGGGTAGAAAAGCAGTAAAGGTAAACACCGTTCCCGTATTTTCTCACCTTAACTGCCTTCCCGGACATCATGTTAATCCTAAACCACCTGTTTCACGTATGAGGAAATTGATCTTTTTAGTCTTTTTAATAGCTTTGGGCCCGGTTTTCGGGCAAAATAAAGATGAAAAACAAATAAGGGCCATATACGATACTGCCCTGCTGGACGCGAAGGGATATGACTGGCTGGAGTACCTGTCCAATCAGATAGGAGGAAGGCTTTCCGGTTCCCTGAATGCGGAAATGGCCGTAAACTATACCAAAAAACAACTGGATTCCCTCGGGCTGGATAACGTATGGCTGCAGCCCGTAATGGTCCCGAAATGGGTAAGAGGCACTCCCGAAATAGCATACATAGAAACATCCCCGGGAAAAACTACCAATGTCCCGGTATGTGCACTCGGAGGTTCCGTAGCCACCCCGGCCACCGGAATTAAGGCACAGGTAGTGGAGGTACAGGGGCTCGAGGACCTTGAAAAACTCGGAAGAGAAAAGGTAGAAGGAAAGATCGTTTTTTACAACCGGCCCATGCAGGCCAACCTGATACAAACTTTTGAGGCTTATGGCGGATGTGTGGACCAACGTTACTCCGGGGCTATGGAAGCCGGGAAATACGGTGCAGTCGGGGTTATCGTCCGTTCTATGAACCTGCGCCTGGACGATTATCCGCATGCCGGGGCCATGAGCTATGGAGATATGCCCGAGTCACAACGCATTCCGGCTGCGGCGATCAGCACAAACGGTGCCGAGTTGCTGAGCGGTATGCTGAAACTCAATCCGGATATACGCTTTTACCTCAAACAAACCTGCCGGCAGTACGAAGATGTAAAATCCTATAATGTAATCGGTGAGATAAAGGGAAGTGAACGTCCTGATGAGATCATGGTTGTAGGCGGACACCTGGATTCCTGGGATCTCGGTGATGGCGCTCACGATGATGGCGCGGGTTGCGTGCAAAGCATGGAAGTGCTGCGGCTTTTAAAAAAAACCGGGTATAAACCCAAACGCACCCTTCGCGTGGTATTGTTCATGAATGAAGAAAACGGACTGAGAGGAGGAAACAAATACGCCGAAGTGGCCAGAGCGAAAAACGAAAAACACGTATTTGCCCTTGAAAGTGATGCCGGAGGATTTACCCCGCGGGGGTTCAACCTGGAATGCAATGACAGCCAATACAATCTTATAAATAGCTGGAAACCTTTATTTGAGCCTTACCTGATCCATCTTTTCCGGAAAGGACATAGCGGGGCAGATATCAGGCCGCTGAAAGAAAATGATATTGTACTGGCCGGACTAATGCCTGATTCACAGCGTTATTTTGACCACCACCATGCTGCAAACGATACCTTCGAACATGTAAACAAGCGCGAATTGCAATTGGGGGCAGCGACCATGGCTTCGCTGGTTTACCTGGTGGACAAATACCTGAAATAGGAAATACGGTACGGGGACCGGAGGAATATGCAGGGTTTCCCATTGTTTACAGAAAGCCGGGACCTGTAGTTCGTAACGGTCTGGCATATAAATTCAACAATATCTAAAAACATGTCATCCGGTCGGGGTTGTGCTACAGTTCTCCGTAAGTATACTTCACAACTCCGTTCCGTATGGCGCCCTTTCCTGTAAGGGTTGTCGGGTTTGTTGCCCGGATGGAAAACTTAAAACTTAACGGGCTTCTGTTCTGTAAATCCCGGATTTTAAAACAGGTGTTTTCCACATCGTTCCCCGCTATTTTCGAAATCACCCTTTTTTCCGGTTGTTTTTCCTTTTTTCCGGACCTGTGTTTTTTGCCGGTAAACGGGAATTCGTAATACATTTCACAAACTTTACAAAATCTTTTAGAAAACCGTTATTGACAGGAAGAAAATATTTGATAGTTTTGTGAATTAGCTATTATAGCTTGTGCTTTTTATTAAAAAAATGTTTCTATTGTTGAAAAAAACAAAAATTATTAAGTACAAGCAAATTTTTATTTTATATTTGTGTAATCGATTGCATTAACCAAAAATACATTTGTTCAAATGACTACAGCAGAATTCAGATATGCGGCCAGCCCAAAGGACGCAAAAACGTATGACACACAAAAACTGAGAGATGAATTTCTAATTGACCCTGTTTTCTCGGGAGATGAAATAAAACTCACTTATTCCATGTATGACAGGTATATTGTCGGAGGTGCCATGCCGGTAAAAAAAGATCTGGTTCTGGAGACCATACCTTATCTGAAATCCGAGAATTTTCTTGATCGCAGGGAAATGGGGGTTATCAATGTAGGGGCAACCGGTAAAGTAATTGTGGACGGGGTAGAGTATACCCTGCACAAAAAAGAGGCCCTTTATATAGGTAAAGAGAGCAAGGAAGTGATCTTTTCCGCTTCTGTGGAAGGACAGCCGCTTTTCTATATAAATTCCGCGCCGGCACATAAAAAGTTCCCCACTAAAAAAGTGGGTAAGGATGAGGCTGAAATCATACCGCTCGGTGATGACAAATCCGCAAACAAAAGGATACTCAATAAGCTGATCGTAAACAGTATAGTAGAAACCTGCCAGTTGCAAATGGGGTTGACGGAACTTGTAGAGGGCAATATATGGAACACCATGCCGGCACATACACACGAAAGAAGGATGGAAGCATATTTCTATTTTGACCTGGCCGAAGGGCATGCCGTATGTCATTTTATGGGACAACCGCAGGAAACCAGGCATATATTTATGCACAACCACCAGGCAGTATTGTCGCCGGAATGGTCTATCCACTCCGGGGCAGGCACTTCCAATTACTCCTTTATCTGGGGAATGGCAGGGGAGAACCTCGATTATGGGGACATGGATGTATGCCCGCCGAACGAAATGAAATAAAAAAGAAGATAACAATGGCCGCATAAACGGAAACGCCTCCGGGAACAATCGTTCCGGGTTTCGGTTTATGTGACCGGTCTAAAAATATAATACCATATGGATTTATTCAGTTTAGCGAACAAACGCGCAATGGTTACGGGAGGGACACATGGCCTGGGAATGGCTATGGCAGAAGGTCTCGGCGAAGCGGGGGCGGAACTGGTAATCACCAGCACAACTCCTTCCAAACTGGAAAGCGCCCTGAAACATTACACTTCCAAAGGATATAAAACGTCGGGATATATTTTTGACGTAACCGATGAGAAAGCTGCTGCCGAAAATGTGGAGAAGATAGAAAGAGAAGTCGGTCCTGTCGACATCCTGGTCAACAATGCGGGAATCATCAAACGCGAACTGGCACTGGATATGGCCGTGGAAGATTTTCGAAGGGTCATAGATGTGGATCTTGTAGGGCCTTTTATAATGAGCAGACTTGTGGCAAAAGGAATGGTAGAAAGAAAAGCCGGAAAGATTATTAATATCTGCTCAATGATGAGTGAACTGGGAAGGAACAATGTAAGTGCTTATGCGGCGGCCAAAGGAGGCCTGAAAATGCTTACCCGCAACCTGGCTACGGAATGGGCCAAATACAATATCCAGGTGAATGGTATTGGTCCGGGGTATTTTGCCACGTCCCAGACGGCACCTATACGTGTGGATGGCAACCCCTTCAACGAGTTTATTATTAACCGTACCCCCACCGGCAGATGGGGCGATCCGGAAGATCTGGCCGGGACCGTGGTTTTCCTGGCATCCAGGGCGAGTGATTTTGTCAACGGACAGATCGTTTATGTGGACGGGGGTATACTGGCCACCATAGGAAAACCCGCAAATGAAAAATAGAAGAACAGGAGATAGGGGAAAACCCTAACCTGTTCACAGAGATAGAACATATTCAGATAATATCTTACCATGAGTTTTATTAAGGACGAAAGCTTTTTACTGAGCAACGATTACGCTAGGGAACTGTATTTTAACTATGCGGAAAAACAACCCATTATCGATTACCATTGCCATTTGCCTCCCGATCAGATCGCCGGGGACAAGGTTTTTGAGAACCTTACACAGATATGGATCTATGGAGATCATTACAAGTGGCGTGCCATGCGTACCCTGGGTATCGATGAGAAGTACATAACCGGGAACGGAACAGATGAGGAAAAATTCCGGGCATGGGCAGAAACAGTGCCTTACACGCTGCGCAATCCCCTTTACCACTGGACACACCTGGAGCTCAAAAGATATTTCGGTATAGAGACATTACTGAGCGAAAAAACGGCAGATGAGATATACAGGCAGGCCAATGAGAAACTGAATACGACGGCATACAGTTGTCGCGGCTTGCTGACCAAAATGAACGTGGAAGTGGTTTGTACTACGGAAGACCCTACGGATTCGCTGGAACATCACCAAAAGCTGGCAGGAAGTGACTACCCGGTGAAAGTGACCACTTCTTTCCGCCCCGATAAGGCTATTATGATCACCAACGAAGGGTTTAATGACTATGTGGAAAAACTCGGGGAAGCGGCGGGAATGGCTATAGGGAATTACAATGATCTTCTGGAAGTGCTGAAAAAAAGGATACAGTACTTCCACGATAACGGAAGCAGGGTTTCCGATCACGGATTGGAACAGATATACAGTGAAGATTATACCGAGGCGGAAGTAAAAGCTGTTTTTGAAAAGAAAAGAAACGGGAAAACAATAACTCGTGAAGAAGCTTTGAAATTCCAGAGTGCCGTATTGTACTTCCTGGCGGAAACTTATTGTGAATTTGGTTGGGTGCAGCAGTTTCACCTGGGAGCACTGAGAAATAACAACAGCAGGATGAACCGCCTTCTCGGACCTGACACCGGATGGGATTCTATTGGTGATTTTACGCAATCGGTAGCGTTGTCCCGTTTTCTGAATAAACTGGACAGTAAAAACAAGCTTGCCAAAACCATTTTGTACAACCTTAACCCTGCAGATAATGAGGTTATGGCCAGTATGATAGGTAATTTTAACGACGGCAGTGTAAAGGGAAAGGTACAGTTCGGTTCCGGATGGTGGTTCCTGGATCAGAAAGACGGAATGACCAAACAGATGAACGCCCTCTCCAATATGGGACTTATCAGTTGTTTTGTGGGCATGCTTACCGATTCGAGAAGCTTTCTGTCATTCCCGAGACATGAGTATTTCCGAAGACTGGTATGTAACCTCTTCGGGGAAGAGATCGAAAACGGGGAACTGCCCGCCGATATGGAGTGGATAGGAAAAATAGTTTCGGATATCTGCTACAATAATGCGAAAGACTATTTCGGGTTCTGATCAGGTAGTAAGATGTCGGATTTCCGCCTCTATGTTACAGGGAAGATTTAACAGTTACCTCGGGTACTTCTGTTTTGTTCCTGACGATATATTAAAACAAACAGCCGATTACCGGGTGAGATTAAACCAGGTTGATTATTCGGGATAAATAAAAAACGGTTTCGGATTCGGGACGGAACAGGGAGGAAGAAAAACCAAAGATCACTATATTGCCAATAAAAAGAATTTTATGGATAAAACGGTTACTTTCGGAGAAGTACTTATGAGGCTGTCCCCGGAAGGGTATAAAAAGATAAGCCAGAGTAATAAACTGGAATTTTACTTCGGGGGAACCGAAATGAACGTGGGAGCCTCACTGGCAAATTTCGGGAATGAAGTAAAGCATGTAACCTGTGTTTCCGATGATATCGTAGGGCAGGCGGCAATAGGTACGATGAAACGGTATGGCATAAATACTTCCGGGGTGGTAAAACGCAATGCTCCTCTGGGACTTTATTTTCTCGAAGTCGGTGCGGTTATGCGTTCCAGTACCATAGCATATAACAGGGCCCATTCCGCATTTGCCGGAATACAGCCGGAGATGGTAAACTGGGAAGAGATAATGGAGGGCGCCGGCTGGTTTCACTGGACAGGGATAACTCCCGCGATTTCCGAAGGAGCGTGGTTAACGCTGCAGGAAGGGCTGAAACAGGCCCGGAAGAACGGAATGAACGTCACGGCAGATCCTACCTACAGGAAAGACCTCTGGAATTATGGTAAAGATGCCCGCAGGATACTGACAGATATGCTGGAATATTCGACGATTTTTATCGGTGGTGTAAACGAGATCAATGAAATACTCGGAACAACCCACACAAGTGATAAAGATGGCTTTACAGAAGCAGCCAAAGAATTGTTAGAACGGTTTCCTTCCATAACAAAGGTCTTTGACAAAGTGAGGAACGGGGGCAATGCCTCCTCACAGAAAATAAGCGCCAGGGCCTGGAACGGAGAGGAATACCTGGAGACCGAAGCGCTGGAAGTTGCCCATGTAGTAGACAGGATAGGTACCGGGGATGCTTACGCTGCCGGGCTTATCTACGGATTGCAACACTTCGATGACCGGAAAACCATAGCATTTGCCAATGCCGCCTGCGCCCTGAAACATACCATTGAAGGAGACGTAAACCTCGTATCGGTAGCGGAAGTTTTAGAGGTGGTCGAAGGGAATATATCCGGTAGGATAAAACGGTAATAATAACCATACCGATGGTCATTATTTAAATAGCAGTGAACCCGATAATATAAATAACCAGATAACACAATAATAGCTTATGTCCCGATTTACAAGAATATCCGTAGCGTTAAAGATGAAAGAAACCGGTATCGTTCCGGTCTTCTATCACAAGGATGCGGAAGTATGCAAAACGGTTTTAAAGGCCTGTTATGATGGCGGTGCCAGGGTTTTTGAATTTACCAACAGGGGCGATTATGCGCACGAAGTTTTCGCCGAACTCAATAGATATGCCGAAAAAGAACTTCCGGAGATGATACTCGGAGTAGGTTCCGTAGTGGACCCCGGTACCACATCGCTTTATCTGCAATTGGGCGCAGCCTTTATAGTATCTCCCGTACTAAACCCGGAGATGGCTAAGGTATGTAACCGCAGAAAAGTAATGTGGTCTCCCGGTTGCGGTTCACTCACAGAGATTTCCCATGCCGAAGAACTGGGTGCCGAAGTCGTAAAAATATTTCCGGGAACACAGGTAGGAGGACCTGAATTTGTGAAGGCAGTGAAAGGCCCGTTTCCGTGGACAAGCATTATGCCTACCGGAGGAGTAGAACCTACGGAAGAAAATCTTTCCGCCTGGTTCGGTGCCGGAGTACACTGTGTGGGCATAGGATCTAAACTCTTCACGAAAAATGCGGACGGCAGCTATGACCCGGAGAGGATTACCGGCACGGTGAAAGAGGTCGTAGCCATAATAAATAAGGTCAGATAATAAGGCGTATGCAGTAAAGAGACCGCAAAAGACAATAATCAATCAATCTTGCCAAAAAAATGATAAAAAAACGAAGTTCGATTCAATATACCGTCCTTGCCCTGTTTTTTATGCTCTTTTCTTCCTGTCAGGAAGCCGGAAAAGTGAAAGTGATAAAACTGGGGCATGGCCTGGACGCCTCGCACCCGGTCCACGAAGCCATGACTTTTATGGCCAAACGACTCGCGGAGAAATCGGACGGCAGCATGCAGATAAAGATATATCCCAGTCAGCAGCTGGGAACGGAAAGAGAGTGCCTGGAGTTACTGCAGATAGGCAGCCTGGGAATGACTAAAGTCTCCGTAGGAGTACTCGAAAATTTTGTTCCCGATTTTAAATTGTTCGGATTGCCTTTCTTGTTCCGGGACAAGGCACACTCCCATAAAGTTATGGACGGAGAAATAGGAAAACAACTTCTGAATGCCAGTGTGGGAGTAAGATTAAAGGGGGTTGCTTTTTACGATGCGGGAAGCCGGAGTTTTTATACCAAGAAACCCGTGCGTAAACCGGAAGACCTTAGGGGGTTAAAACTCCGTGTGATGGAGAGCCAGACAGCTATAGATATGGTTAAGAGCCTGGGAGGGTCACCTACCCCGATCTCCTGGGGAGAGCTGTATACCGCTTTACAGCAAGGCATTGTGGACGGAGCGGAAAATAACCTGCCCAGCTTTTATCTGTCGCATCATTACGAAGTGTGTAAGTATTATATTGTCGATGAACACACTACCCTTCCGGATATGCTGCTGATAAGTACTACTATCTGGAATTCGCTGAGCGACCAGGAAAAGAAATGGCTGGAAGAAGCGGCCATGGAATCGGTTGTATACGAGAGGAAGATATGGGAAGAAGCGGAGAATCATGCACTCGAGGAGATCAAAAAAGCAGGAGTAGAGGTTATATATCCGGATAAAGAACCTTTCCGGGAAAAAGTTTCCGTTATGTATGAGGCTTTTAAAAAGGACAAACACCTGAAAGAGATCATAGAAGCTATTCAGGCAGAATAAACCCGGTCAATCCGGAATAAATCAAATCAATCAATTTTATTAAAAAAACCAACTTAACGGATTATGAAGAAAAAAATAGACAGGTTACTTGGAGGTTTTCTCGTGGTACTTCTCGCCATACTGGTAGTGGCTGTTTTATGGCAGGTTTTTTCCCGATACATACTTAATGCACCGAGTTCGGTAACCGAAGAAATAGCCAGGTTTTTACTCATTTGGGTAGGTATTCTGGGCGCGGCCTACTGCTCCGGACAGCAAGACCATCTTGCTATAGAAATACTGCCTCCCAGACTGAAAAAAGCAGACAGGATGAACCTCAGAATATTTATCAACTGTCTTATTATGTTATTCAGTATTCTGGTATTTATCATAGGTGGTGCCAGACTGGTATATCTCAATCATATCCTGGGGCAGAGCTCCGCAGCTTTGCACCTGCCATTGTCTTATGTGTACACTGTTATACCGTTGAGCGGTGTGGTGATACTCATATACAAGTGGATAGAAATTACGAACCCTGAAAAATATTTGATATGATTACCGAGATACTTATACTTCTGATATCGTTTGTCCTGTTACTGGCCATAGGTGTTCCGGTGGCCTGGAGCATAGGTATATCCAGCCTGGTTACCATGCTGGTTACCATAGATTCTCTTCCGGCTTTTACCACGGTGGCCCAGCGAATGGCTACCGGCCTGGATAGTTTTGCCCTGCTGGCCATTCCTTTCTTTGTACTGGCAGGCCAAATCATGAACCAGGGCGGTATAGCCGAAAGGCTTATTACATTTGCCAAGTCGCTCATAGGCTCATTGCCGGGGGGCTTGTCTTACGTAAACGTAGTTTCGGCAATGCTGTTCGGGGCTATTTCCGGTTCGGCGCTGGCCGCAACCTCCGCCATAGGCGGTATACTGGGGCCTCATATGGAAAAAGAAGGTTATTCCAGGGAGTTTGGCGCCGCACTGAATGTAACTTCTTCGACAACAGGACTGGTTATTCCGCCTTCCAACATCCTTATTGTATATTCACTGGCAAGTGGCGGGGTTTCCATAGCGGCCCTGTTTCTGGCAGGTTATATTCCCGGTATTCTGATGGGGCTTGCTCTCATGGCAGTTGCCGCGGTATGGATAAAACGAAAGAAATATCCGGCAGGAGAAAGATCTACGGTAAAGCAGGTACTTACCTCTTTTTTGAATGCATTTCCCAGTCTGTTTTTGCTGGTTGTGGTTATAGGTGGTATAGTCGCCGGGATATTCACAGCTACCGAAGCGTCGGGGATTGCCGTTTTATACAGCCTGGTACTTTCCTTTGTATACAAGGAAATGGACATGAAAAAATTGTACAGAGTATTTCTGAGTTCGGCAAGGACCAATTCTATCGTAATGCTCCTTATAGCGACTTCCATGGCCATGTCATGGGTGATGTCCTACGAAGATATACCCCAGTCCGTAAGTGCGGCTTTGCTTGGGCTCAGTGATAATAAGTATGTTATCCTGCTGATGATAAACCTCATATTGCTGGTTGTAGGGATGTTTATGGATATGACCCCGGCAGTACTGATATTTACGCCCATATTTTTGCCCGTGGTGAAAGATCTGGGGGTGGACCCGGTGCATTTCGGGATCATGATGGTAATGAATCTTTGTGTAGGACTCTGTACACCACCGGTAGGATCGGTCCTTTTTGTCGGTGTAGGCATAGCACAGACTACCATTCAAAAGGTGATAAAGCCCCTGGTGCCACTTTTCATCGCCATGTTTATAGTGCTGTTGCTGGTTACCTATATTCCGGAAATCTCTACCTGGCTGCCTGGCCTTATGGAGGATTAAGCGGGGGCGTTATGTGAGTGTTATGATGCCATGACAGGCATAGGGATACCTGTAGTGCTGATAATTAAAGTGTATTTAAAACACGAATTAAACCGGTTATAATATTAAATGCCGGAGAGAATAACCGATTAACAAAAATAAACTAACTGAAATCCGGAGAGCCGGGCTGTTGTCCGCACTTCGGAGCAAGAGAAATAAACGGATTAAAAAACAAATGAAAAAACTGGACAGGAAGAGTCAGGAACTTGAAGCGAAGTTCCCGGTAAAGGTGGTGCAATTCGGTGAAGGTAACTTTTTGAGGGCCTTTGTCGATTATGTCATAGATAAGCTGAACGAAGAAGCGGATTTTCAGGCGGGAGTCGCAGTGGTCCAGCCGCTGGAGAACGGATTGGTAAACCTTCTCAATGATCAGGACGGATTGTATACGTTGTTTATGAAAGGTGTTCAGAAGGGCGAGGAAATACAGGAAAAAAGATTAATATCCTGTATTCAGCAGGGAATTGATCCGTACGCCGGTTTTGGTGCCTACCTAGATCTGGCCGAAGAGGAAGAACTTCAGTTTGTTATTTCCAATACCACGGAAGCCGGGATAGCCTTTGAAGAGAAAGACACGCCCGATATGCAGCCACCTTCTTCTTTCCCGGGGAAACTAACGGTGCTGTTACACCGCAGGTTTAAGCATTTTAAGGGAGACCCGGCGAAAGGACTGACGATCATTCCTTGTGAACTTATCAATAACAATGCTGATGCCCTGAAGGAAATTATCCTGAAGTATGTGGAATTGTGGGAACTTGGCAGCGAATTTAAAGACTGGATAGAACAGCACAACAGTTTTCATAATACCCTGGTAGACCGTATTGTTCCCGGATATCCCAAAGATCAACTCGGGGAATTCCAGGGCCAGTTGTCTTATGAAGATAAACTGATGGTATCTGCCGAAACCTTTTTGCTGTGGGTTATAGAAGGCAAAGAGGAACTGACGGCAAAAATACCGCTGGACAAAGCCGGACTGGACATAAAAATAGTGGATAGCATACAACCTTATCGCACCCGTAAAGTGCGTATACTGAACGGAGCACATACGGCGATGGTGCCGTTTTCACTCCTGTACGGCAACGAAACCGTAAAAGAGACTATTGACGACGGGTTTACAGGCGGTTTTGTAAAGGATGTGGTATTTGATGAGATCATTCCAACACTTGATATGGATGAAACGGAACTCCGGGATTTTGCGGAACAGGTAATGGACCGCTTCCGGAACCCGTTTATAAAGCATCGGCTGGCAAGTATAGCTCTCAATTCGGTTTCCAAATTCAAGGTAAGGGTGTTGCCCAGCCTTACGGAATATTACCGGCGAAAAGGTGAACTTCCGGTAAACCTGGTATACGCCATGGCATGCCTGATCCGTTTTTACAAAGGGGAATGGAAAGGTGCCGGCCTGCCGGTACAGGACAGTAACGATATCGTAAAGGCTTTTGAAGAAGCATGGGAGCTCCCGGGATATGGAGAGACGGTAAACAGTATACTCGGCAATACGTATTTCTGGGATGAGGACCTGACAAAAACGGCCCCCGGACTTGAAGATGCCGTAGCCGCCGCCCTGGAGAATATCGAAGAACACGGTGTGGAAAAAGGCCTGGAGAAATACAGGGAAACAGCCGTGTAAATGAGGGCTGAGGTATGGGAAAACGGGTTTAAGGGCAAAGTAAAACCCCTGTCTCCCGTGCCGGATGCAGTTGTTCAGAACTAAAAAATGGATTGAAGATGAAAACGAAATTAATTAAAGTACACCCGGAGGATAATGTAGCTGTAGCCTTGTCAGATCTGAAGGCAGGCGAAACAGTGACCTTCGAAGGGAGTGATATCCGGGTGATATCCGATAGCAGGGCGAAACATAAAATAGCGCTTACGGACCTGGAAGAAGGGGACCGGATACTGATGTATGGTGTGCTTGTGGGGAAGGCCAGTGAATATATTCCCAAAGGAGGTCTTTTAACCACGGAGAACGTGAAGCACCAGAGCGGTAAAGTTTCCGGAAAAACGGAAACCACTTCCTGGAAAGCCCCGGATATAACCCGGTGGAAAGACAGGACCTTTATGGGATACCCCAGAGAGGACGGACAGGTAGGAACAGCCAATGTATGGCTCTTCTTCCCTCTGGTATTTTGTGAAAACCGGAATATAGAATTACTGAAAGATGTTTTCGAAAAAGAACTGTCCTATTACAAGACCAACAGCCAAAGGCTCCTGCTCCGTAGCCTGATAAGCGGGGATACCGGGAAAACCCCCGTTATGGAAGAAGAGCGGGACAAAGGGATCTTTGATAACATAGAAGTAAGGTTTATCACCCATCAGGGAGGTTGCGGAGGTATCCGGCAGGATTCCGTAACACTGGCCAGGCTTCTGGCAGGGTATGTGAATAATCCGAATGTAGCCGGTGCAACGGTACTCAGCCTCGGATGTCAGAACCTGCAGATAGATATTTTCCAGGCAGCGGTAAAAAAGATCAATCCCGATCTCAAAAAGCCCGTCCTTATTTACGAGCAACAGAAGATGGGCACCGTAGAGGATATGCTCAATACCATAATCAGGGAATCTTTTGAGGCCATTAAAGAAGCAGATAAGATAAAACGGATACCCGCACCTTTGTCTAAGCTTAAAGTGGGGCTGGAGTGCGGAGGTTCTGACGGATTTTCCGGGATTTCCGCCAATCCCGCACTGGGCTATGCCTCAGATCTGCTGGCTGCCCTCGGAGGATCTCCCGTACTTTCCGAATTCCCCGAGTTGTGCGGGGTAGAGCAGGAACTTGTTAACCGTTGTGTGGAAGATGAAGATGCGGAAAAATTCCTGGCCCTTATGAAAGCCTATGAGCAATCGGCCATAGATGCCGGTTCCGGTTTTGATATGAACCCTTCCCCGGGGAATATCCGCGATGGTCTCATTACCGATGCCATGAAGTCGGCAGGGGCAGCCAAAAAGGGAGGTACTTCTCCCGTAACTGCTGTTCTGGATTATACGGAATATGTAACCAAACCCGGGCTCAACCTGTTGTGTACACCCGGAAACGATGTGGAAAGTACTACTGGGCTGGCAGGTTCCGGGGCAAACATCATTGTATTTACTACCGGATTGGGGACACCTACGGGTAATCCCGTTACCCCGGTTGTCAAGGTCTCTTCCAATACCGAACTGGTACGTAAAATGCCCGATATTATCGATGTGGATACGGGAGCCGTGATACGGGGAGAGAAATCTATCGAAGAAATGGGGGAGGAAATATTAGAATTTATCGTGCGTGTGGCAAGTGGCGAAGAAAAGACAAAGGCCATGCAACTGGACCAGAATGATTTTATCCCCTGGAAAAGGGGTGTTTCCCTGTAAGGTGAGGAGCGAATTTAAAAAACTGAGGTGCCCGGATAATTATTATCCGGGCACCTCAGTTTTTACAGTTTTTTTGGATTCTGTCAGATCAGGAGCAGGAAGGCCCCGGGCCCCGGTTCAATTGTGCCTTGTGTTTGTAAATTAAAAAACCTAAACTCTAAAAGAAGTGGGATGAATTGGAAAAGCTATGCTGTTTTAGTGGTTGCCTCTGGCTTATTTCAGCATGCTAATCATATTTTGCTGCGGAAAGGTCCGTTTAAGCATTCTGCAGGTATCATTTGCCTTGCCTCGGGCTTGATTGTTTAAAGGTGCCCTGTTATTCCCTGCCTGTCCGGTTGGAAGAATCCCGGATAATAAGCTGGGGAGAAAGGACCACTTTCTTTTCGATGGCAACCGATATTTCCTCGTCTATCTGTTCAAGAAAGACCCGTGCGGACATCTTTCCCATCTTAATGGGGGTTTGGTCTACGGTTGTCATGGTAGGTTCCGTGTACTGGGTAAAAGATTCGTTACTGAAGCCGGAAATACATATATCTTCCGGTACTCTTATGCCGGTTTTTTTTAGTTCCTGTACAGCACCGAGGGCCGTAAAGTCACTGGAAGAGAAGATGGCATCCGGTGGTTCCGGAAGTTTCATGAGTTTTTTAACCGCAGCAGTACCCGATTCCACCTTACTGTTAGTCTGGACTATATAGTCTTTGCTGTAAGGGAGGTTATAATCGGTCAGCGCCTTCAGGTAACCATTATAGCGGTCTTTATAGATTTCCAGGTTTATATTCCCCATAAAATGGGCTATGCGTTTACACCCCTGCCGGATAAGATGTTCCACAGACATATATGCCCCGTTGAAGTCATCGATAGTAACAGAACTAACCCCGGGCAGGTTTTTTTTACGGTCAAAGAATATGAGGGGGATTCCCTTTTGCAACACGCGGTCTATATGCAAAGTGTCTTTGGTCGTTTTGGAAACGGACATGAAAATACCGTCAACCTGGGCATTGAGCAGTGTATTGATGTTCTGGACCTCACTTTTGGCATCGTCGCGGGTCTGGCATATAATAACATGATATCCGTGCGGATACAGCTCTTCTTCGATACCGCGGATTACGGAGGAAAAGAAACTCCGGTCCATATAAGGTACGAGTATCCCCACCGTATTGCTCTTCCCGCTTTTAAGGGCCAGGGCCAGTGTATTCTGCTCGTAATTCATTTCCGCGGCAGTCTTCATAACCAGTTCCCGCGTTTTAAGACTTATCTTCGGATTGTTATTCAGTGCCCTGGAAACTGTGGCCGCACTGATATTGAGTTTTTTGGAAATATCGTAAATGGTAACCTTGTTCATCGGTTTTGTTATCTTAATCTATATGCCCGTTCTTACCTAATTGACAGCTTATTATCAGGACAAAGATGCATAAAAAAAGTTAATTGACAGCCGGGGGCCGTGGTCTTCTCGTATTTACATTTCCGTCCGGGTATCGTACCGGTCACTTTTTTTTAAATCATCAGCAAAAAAAGTTTGTGTATATTGCGAAAAGACATAATTTAGTGTAATCGATTACAAAAATTTTCTAAATATAATGAATTCTTTCAAAATGAAGTACAGGCTCACCACAGTTTTGTTATTGTTTGGGTTTTTTTGCGCAATCCAGGCTTCGAATGACAAGGAATTTGATTTCGTGGTGGATAAAAACGGGGGCGGGGATTTTAAAACGGTAAGAGAGGCCATAAATGCCGTACCGGATTACAGGAAGAAGGAAACAAAGATATTGATAAAGAATGGCGAGTATAAAGAAAAACTCGTCTTACCGGCCTCCAAGACCAATGTTACTTTTATAGGAGAGAGTATGACATACACTATCCTCACCTATGATGATTACGCATCCAAAAAGAACATTTTCGGAGAGGAAATAGGAACTTCAGGCTCTTCTTCCTTTTTTGTTTTTGCAGATGATTTCAAAGCCAAAAATATCACATTCCGGAATAGCGCCGGACACGTGGGGCAGGCCGTAGCCATACGGATAGAAGGTGACAGGGCCATTTTTGAAAATTGTAAGTTTCTGGGCAACCAGGATACGCTTTATCTGCACGGTAAAAAAAGCAGGCAATACTATAAAAACTGTTACATCGAAGGGACTGTCGATTTTATATTCGGCTGGTCTACGGCGGTTTTTGAGAGTTGTGTGATAAACTGTAAAGGAAAAGGCTATGTCACTGCTGCCTCTACTCCGGAAGAATCCGAATACGGTTTTGTATTTCTCAACTGCAGAATCACCGGGAGGGGGAACAGTACTTTCTATCTGGGAAGGCCCTGGCGCCCGTATGCCAAAACGGTTTTTATCAACTGCTACCTCAGTAAACATGTAAAGCCAGAAGGCTGGCATAACTGGGACAAGCCGGAAACGCAACTGACGGCATTTTATGCCGAGTACAATTCTATGGGTCCCGGAGCAAATACGGAAGAGAGAGTACCGTGGTCCTGTCAGTTATCCGATACGGAGGTGGAAAATTATACTGTAGAAAACATATTAAAAGGGGAAGATGACTGGAACCCGGAAAAAATAAAATTGTAAACAGAACTAAAAACCAAAACTTTATTATATAACAATGTTTAGCATAAACCGAACGAAGTTACCGGTACTCTTTTTGGTGCCGGCAGTTATATTGGCCGTCGCAAATAAAACATTTGCCCAGAGCGCAGGGGACACGGATATCTATTCCGGTATAGAATTTAAAATGTCCGAAGTAAAAGAGCCCCGTTTTCCGGATTACAAAGTCAGTATTGAGTTTTTCGGAGCCGAAAGCGGCGGGGTCGTAAAAAATACCAGGGCATTCACCAATGCTATCGGCCATGTGTCCGAAAAAGGAGGCGGCACGGTGGTTATTCCCCGCGGAATGTGGCTTACCGGCCCGATAACGCTTAAAAGTAATGTGGAACTGCATGCGGAAGAAGGAGCACTGGTAATCTTCAGTGATGATTTTGATGATTACCCGCTGGTAAATACCAGTTTTGAAGGGCTCAACACTTACAGATGCCAATCGCCGATCAACGGACGGAACCTGGAAAATATAGCCATTACGGGAAAAGGTATATTCGACGGTAACGGAGATGCCTGGAGACCGGTAAAGTCGGGTAAAATGACTGCAGCCCAATGGAAGAAAAAAATAAAATCCGGCGGTGTGCTCAGCGATGACGGTAAAATATGGTACCCTTCCGAAAAGTCGAAAAGAGGGGACAGTAAAAATAATTTTAATGTACCGGATTTTAAAAGCAAGGCCGGGTTTGAAACAGTGAAGGATTATCTGCGCCCCGTGATGGTAAGTCTCGTAGGATGTAAAAAGGTATTGCTGGACGGGCCTACCTTTCAGAATTCACCGGCGTGGAACCTGCATCCGCTGATGTGCGAAGATCTCACCTTACGCAATCTTACCGTAAGGAACCCCTGGTATTCTCAAAACGGGGACGGACTGGACCTGGAATCCTGTAAAAATGTGGTTATCTATAACAACTCCTTTGACGTTGGAGATGATGCTATCTGTTTTAAGTCGGGGAAAGATAAGGATGGCAGGGATCGCGGCATTGCAACCGAAAATGTCATTGTTAAAAACAATGTCGTATACCACGGGCACGGGGGCTTTGTCATAGGAAGTGAGATGTCAGGCGGCGTGCGTAATGTCCATGTGAGCAATTGTACTTTTATCGGTACGGATGTGGGGCTGCGTTTTAAAAGTACACGCGGACGGGGAGGTATTGTGGAGAATATCTATATCTCCGGTATCGATATGAAAGACATTCCCACCGAGACTATCCGGTTCAACATGTTCTACGGAGGCAATTCCCCTTTGCTGGAAGAAGACCAGGATGCGGAAACAGAAGCCCGGGACGGGAATCGGGAACCGGTGACCGAGGAAACGCCGGTATTTCGGGATATCTACATGAAGAATATCACTGCGGTAAACTCGGAAACAGCGGCCTTCTTCATGGGACTACCCGAAATGAAACTGAAGAATGTACACCTGGAAAATGCTTACTTCGAAACACGAAACGGTATTACCATGATCGATACGGATAACCTTTCCCTAAAAAATGTTACCGTTACAAATAAAGAAGGAGTGCCGTTAACGATTCATAATGGGAAAAACATACAACTCCGGGAGGTAAAAGTCAACGCGGAACATAAAACATCGCTGAAAATATCCGGTAAGGAAAACGGTACCATATCCGTGGAATCAGGGAATATTACGGAAGACAGGATTACTTCTGAAGATCACAACAACACCGGGAAGGTCCTGAAGTTTAAAAAATAACAACATACCTCGTCTGCATAATCATTCCCATACAAAGGACATAGACGCGGGACTGCCCGGTTTTCCAGTGCAATTATTCCGTATTATTTGATACTGAAAGGTGATAAAAACTGAGGAAACAGGGGGTAGGTGCGGATATTTCGGCCTAAGGCAGACAAGTACTTCCGGATATAACAAAATCATTGTTTTTAAATCCGGTGACTTAGCCGCTTATTTCATAAATTTGCATTTTTGAAATTACGAGTAATGTCCGATATAAAGATTAAGATCAAAGACAGGGAAGGTGTGGTACATGAACTGGATGCACCTACCGATATGGCCATGAACATCATGGAATTGTGCAAAGCATATGAACTGCCGGTAGAAGGTACCTGCGGCGGGATGGCCATGTGCGCTTCCTGTCAGTGTTATGTCCTTTCCGGACATTCCCTGCCCGAAATGGGGCCCGATGAAGAGGCAATGCTTTTTGAGGCATTTCATGTAAAGGACAACAGTCGTCTGGGATGTCAGTTACCCATTACCGAAGATATGGACGGACTGGAGCTGGAACTTGCTCCGGAATCCTGAGTCAATGTGCTGATTAATTAATGGGACAATTAGCAAATTTGGTAATGGAAGATTATGGTAGAGGCTTGTAATTGATTCATTATCAAATTTGCTAATCGGCACATTCTAAGCCAGTGAATTTTCCCTGGCTTTTATAATTTCTTCTTCAATGGTATCCCATAAGGCGATACGCATTTGAAGGGCTGTTGATGCGGCTTCACCGGCTTCTTTCCACTTCTGCTCGTTGTCTTCGCAGAGTTCATCTACCATACGAAGTGCCATAGGGCCGTGTTCATCCTGGTCCAGTTCAATGTGGCGCCCGAAATAATACACCAGTTTGTTTATCCCGAATTCGGGGAAATTCCGTTGCATTTCCCGTAAGATGGCCGTAAACATTTCCGGTATCAGATCTTCTCTCCCAAAAGTAAAGGCAGAGGCTATCTTATGAGGTTTGCCCTCTTCGATGAGGAAAAAAGTAAAATTGAGAAAATCCTTTACGGCCTGGGGCAGTTCACTGAGTTTTATGTCTACCAGTATGTTTTTCAGGGATAGCAGGTCGGCTATGAAATTTTCTATTCTGGATGTATCCGCCTGGCATTCTTTCATGGCTTCCAGGTACATTTCGTAGTGGCTCTGGTGTTTTCCTTCCTTATTGATATCTGTTTCTTCCGCCAGAACGATCTCGTTGACGAGGTAGCGCAACTCCGGGGCACCGGTAGGTATCCACGGTGTCGTGGTACAGGTCAGTTTTTGTTGTAAGGCTTTTAATAACGACATGAAATCCCAGACGGCAAATACATGATATTCCAAAAAAAGTCTCAGGTCATCCGGTTGATTGATATTGTTGTAAAGCGAGTGGTGCAGAAGCTGGTTTCGCAGGGGGGCAATCTCGGCTTTTATATTCTCTATCATAAGATTTTTTTACAAAGTTAATAAACTCTTTGGCATAGCTGTTTTCCGGACGGTCGATTTAACGCATATTTTAACTCGAATACAATTAGTTTTTGAAAGCGGTGCCAAATACTTAATAATAAGCTGAATATGAATAATATGTAAAATGTGGACATTAAGGGAATATAAGGGGATAGTGATGGTTGAAACAATAAATTTAGTAAATTTGCGTTATGAGAAGCCAGGTTAAAGATTCACCTTTTTCAGTAAAGATAAGTTTCCATAGTTTGTTGGATTTCTATGAGGAACAAGCCCGTAGCGATGATGAATTCGTCGCTATGAAAGCCAGGAAAATACTGGAAGTCCAGAAGCCTTATCCGGAATTGCGCGAAGGTTTTACCGACGAAAAACTTCTGGACAAATATGCGGATATCATAAATATGTTGCTCCGCGATACCTTTTCTCCCGCACTTACGAATAACGAAATCAAGATAGCGGCCATACCTTTTGAAAACCTGATTTTCAATGCTACGGAGCGCTTTAAGAAGATCGTAAGGGAAGCGGGTGAAGGTTTCGACCTCAAACTGCGGAATATGAGCGAGGAGAACAAGTATATCATGGCATGTACGGTTATCCTTAAATTCTACTATAATATAAATGTCAATTTTCAGCGACCCGTTTTTTATGACATCCCGGATGCCAATAATATTATGAGGCACTACCGCGTGTTGTACAATGCGGATTATATGGATATTTTCCCTACGGAGAACGCCGGGGAAATTACGGAAGAAGATATAGAGGAACTGCTTAACAACTTCGATGACCTGAAGTTGTGGAAAGAAAAATTCCCTCCCCAAAGCTGGATACTCAAAGGTTTTGGTATATGCAATATGTACGATGCTACTGTCGATAATGTTATCTCGGACCTGAAAACCACCCTGCTCGGCATCCATACCGATAATAAGGAAGGATTTATCGATGATTTCCGGAAGATATTCAGTTCCCTTTACGGCATTCCCGATCTCACCGTCGGTTTCTGTGCCTACAATACCGATGAAGAAAAGTTCGAACGCAGTCCGGACAAGGAAATGCACAGTTTCATTATGGGAGAGGAAACGGAGATTTCCGGTGATGTTGCCCTGTGCAGGTTTTCATGCAAAAAGTTACTGCGGGAGAAAAAATACTTTGCCATAGCTGATGTGGATAAGTATTATGAAAAAAATGAAAAGGATGCTTCCTTCAAAAACCTGAAGAAACAGGGAGTTAAGAGTGTAATATTTGCCCCGATAGTGGCAGATGACAGGTCGCTCTACGGGATCATGGAACTCGGGTCGCCCCGGGCCCTGGAACTGAACAGTGTCAATGCACAAAAACTGGAAGACATCATGCCTTACCTGATCACTGCCATTTCAAGGGCAAAAACAGAAGAGGCCAATCAGGTGGAGGCCATTATACAACAGGAATATACTTCCATCCATCCCAGTGTAAAGTGGAAGTTTGAAAAAGAGGTACACCATTATCTGAAAAGACAGGCCGGAGGTATAACGGCTTCTCTCCGGGAAATTGTGTTTAATAATGTATACCCCCTTTACGGACAGATAGATATAAAAGATTCGTCAAGGGCGAGGAACGAAGCCATCCGAAAAGACCTTATCATTCAGTTGTCTCACGTAAGTAAGATACTGGAAAGTGCCATAGAAACTGAACACCTGCCTATCTATGAAGAGATCAGTTTCCGGCTGAACCAGCATTTGCAGGAAATACTGCAAGTGCTGAATGCAGGGAGCGAACAGAATGTACTCGATTTCCTCAAAGAAGAGATACACCCTTTCTTTGATCACCTGAAAAGCCTTAATACAGGTATTGCAGAGGCCATTGATGAATATCTTAACAGTCTCGATCCGGTGCATGAAGCGATATACGATCACAGGAAAAATTATGATGAATCGGTAAATCTCATCAACAAAAAACTGGCCTCCGTACTGGACAGAAAACAGGAAGAAGCACAGAGAATGTTCCCCCATTACTTCGAACGGTATAAAACCGACGGAGTGGAGCATAATATGTATATAGGGGCTTCAATCGCCCACAGACGGGGGTACAATGACATCTACCTGTATAACCTCAGGTTGTGGCAGTTGCAGATCATGTGGGAAATGGAGAACGAATACTATACCCTGCAAAAGGAACTTCCGATAAAACTCGATGTAGCTTCGCTGCTCCTGGTATACAATTCCCCGCTTTCCATCCGCTTCCGTATGGATGAAAAGCAGTTTGATGTGGACGGGACCTACAATGCCCGTTATGAGATCATCAAGAAACGCCTGGACAAGGCATTGATCCGGGATTCGGAAGACAGGGTAACCCAGAAAGGAAAGATAGCCATCGTGTATTCCGGCAGTAAGGATGAAGAAGAATACCTGAGATATATCCGTTTCCTCCAGGCCAAGAAATATTTCGGCGAAAATGTGGAAATTCTCGAACTGGAAGAACTTCAAGGGGTAACAGGACTCAAGGCACTGAGGGTGGAAGTCCTTTACAAGAGAGGAAAAGAAGACGCCCGGGTGTATACCTATGAGGACCTGATGAAAGAGATAGCTTCCTGACAGGGTCCGGATGGTACCGTTTAGTAACCGTAATTAACATAGTAGGTAGCAATACCGAAAGCCAGTACCGATACGATGATCCCGATGAGGAATATGGTATATGTAATGCGCAGTAAACGGTATTTTTTATCCAGTACCTTACCCAGGTAATACAGGTCTTTGGTCAGGGAGTTGTACAGGTATTCCTTGTCCTCCCGTACATCTTTCATGGCATCTTCGTATTCGTCAAGGCTCATTTTATGAAAATTGCCGAAGAACAGCAGGTTGACCTTTTTGTTTTTTACATCTTCCCTGGAAAACTTCCCGCTGGTTATATTGGGCCTAGTGGCCAGAACTGAAAATGCGATAGAGGCTACACTGAACCCTACGAAGAGGATAGTGGGAATAAGTAAATAGGAGTTACTTGCTTTATCCAGTTTCGGAATAAGGGTAGACAGGGCCAGTGATATGATTATGGCATTAACGGAAAGGAGAATATTGGCCTTGCTGTCGGCAATATTACTCAGGTTGGTATGATTTCTCAGGGTCACCCGGAAAAGGGTCTCCACACCCCTTTCCGGGGTTTCCGCTTTTTTCTTTTTACGTTTGAAGTCAGCCTTTTTCAACCTCTCCTTATCCTTTTTCTCCAGGAGTTTCGTAAGGTTCTTTTTAAGTTTCAGCAGGTTTTTGCTCTTTTGTGGCTGCCAGGTGGCAATGGCGTGTGCAGTGTAAAATTTATGGTGCTCCTCGAACATATGGATATTGGTTTCCACCCATTCGATATCCGTATAAGTCTGCCCGTGTAACAGGCGGAGTTCTTCCCGTAACAGGTCGGATATCTCCATATAGTTTGTGGAGGCAAAATGTGAGAAGTCAGCGTCGCAGATGATTTTTTGCAGTATGCCGGAAGGCTTGCCGTACTTTTTGGTAATCAGTATACATTCTTTTACGATGGCAATGCGGTCTTCCGGATAATTTCTTTCCCGGAGAAAATCTTCCGCGATCCCGGCGCTTTCCAATTCGTGGTCTTTAGGATTTTTGATATACCCTACATCGTGGAACCACCCTGCTATCCTAACGATTTCACTTTCCTTTTCATCCAGGTTTTCTGCAGCTATTAGTTCATTGATATGTTTAACAACCCGTTGCGTATGAGTATAGTTATGATAGAAGTAATGATTAGGGAGCTGTTCGCTCATTATTTTTAGTACGTAATCCTCAACCTGCCGGAGAATGGTATCCATAATTTACCTAAATTAGTTAAAAATTAAAATTAGTGTTTTTATTGTTATGATAAAAATTAAAAAGATTGCTTTGCTGTGTATAATTGCAGCTATCGGATACTCCTGTGCAACATATAAGCCCCGGTATAAAACAGGGACGAAAAGTACAACTGCCCCCGATCCGGCCGATGTGTCCCATACCTTTTATTTTATAGGAGATGCCGGAAATTCCCTGATGGGAGAAAAGTCCGTAGCCTTACGGGCTTTCGAAAAAGAAATGGAAAAGGCGACAAAAAACAGTACGGTTGTTTTTCTCGGGGACAATATTTATCCGTCCGGAATGCCCGACAAGGAGGAAGAAGGCAGGGAACTGGCCGAATACCGTATAGATATCCAGGCGGAAATAGGAAAAAAAATCAAGGGAAGGACCATTTTCATACCCGGTAATCACGATTGGTATTCCGATGGGTTGAAAGGATTAAGACGCCAGGAAAAACACGTGGATAACATTCTCGGGAAGAACTCGTTCCTTCCGGAAGACGGCTGCCCGTTGGAAAGAGAAAAGATCAATGATGAGGTAGACCTTTTGCTGATAGATTCCCAATGGTTTATCGAAGACTGGGACAAACATCCCACGATGAATGATGACTGTGATATCAAAACCCGGGAACAGTTTTTCGAAGAAGTTGAAAGTTATATCAATAAATCACAGGGAAAAATATTATTGATAGCTATGCACCATCCTTTGTTGAGTAATGGTGGACATGGCGGACAGTTTTCTCCGGATAAGCATTTGTACCCTGTCAGAAATACCATCCCGCTGCCAATAATAGGTTCGTTGCTGAACTTTATCCGCAAGACCAGTGGTATTTCTCCGCAGGATATTCAGAGCAAACCCTACCGGGAACTGACGGACCGGTTGTTTACCCTGGCCCAGCAAACCGACAATGTAGTATTCGTCTCCGGGCATGAGCATAATCTTCAGTATGCCGTGAGCCGTAATATTCCGCTGATAATAAGTGGCTCCGGATCTAAAATAGCGCCTTCCAGCATTAAAAAGGATGGGGTTTTTTCCTATGGAGGACAGGGGTATGTGAAAATGACCGTGTTAAGAGACGGAAGCGCCGTTGCGGAATTCTACGGCCAGGAAAATGATTTTACAGATCCGCTGTTCCGGACAGAAGTCATGCGGGGATCTTCGGATACTTTGCAGCGGGACTTCCCCCGCGATTTCCCCGAAACGGTAAGAGCCGGAATATATGAAGAAAATGAAGTGCGCAAGGGAAGCATATATTCCGCCATATGGGGAAAACATTACCGGAAGGAATATGGTAAACGCATAGAAGCCCGGACAGTGTCCCTGGATACGCTTTACGGCGGATTAACTCCCATACGGGCCGGAGGAGGCCACCAGACCAATTCCCTTCGTATGGAAAATAAGGAAGGAAAACAGTATATGATGCGGGAAGTACGTAAAGGGGCTCTCCGTTTTTTACAATCCGTGGCATTTAAGGACCAGTATATACAGGACGACCTGGAAGACTCCTATACCGAAGCGCTGGTTATGGATTTTTATACCACCGCTTTCCCTTATGCCGCGCTTACCGTAGGAGAGTTGTCCGATGTCGTAGGCGTGTTGCACGCCAATCCCGAATTGTATTATATACCGAAACAAAAAGCCCTCGGACGTTATAACGACAGGTATGGGGACGCTTTGTACCTCATCGAGGAACGTGTAACGGACAATCATGGAGATGTAGCCGGTTTTGGTTATTCTGATAAGATACTCAGCACTACGGATATGTTGAAAAAATTAAGGCGAAGGGACGAAAATACGACAGATGAACGCCTTTACATACGTTCCAGGTTGTTCGACATGCTCCTGGGAGACTGGGACAGGCATGGTGACCAGTGGCGCTGGGCCGAGGCAGGAGAGGAGAATGGAAAAATGCTTTACAAACCGGTACCGAGAGACCGGGACCAGGTGTTCTCCGATTTCGACGGGCCGTTCCTGAAACTGGTGACCAGGATGATCCCGGGAGTGCGGATGATGCAAAACTATACCCCGGAAATACGAAGCCTGAAATGGTTCAATGCAGAGCCCTTTCCGCTGGATATGGCCGTTCTTAATGCCCATACGCTTCGGGATTGGCAGGAAGAGGCGGATTATATAATGCAGCATATCGATGAAGAAACGGTAGAGAGGGCCTTTTCCTATCTTCCGAAAGAGCTGGACCGTAAAATAATAGAAAAAGTAAAGTCCGTGCTTTTGCAACGAAAAGAATTTCTGCCTCAGATAGCTGAAGAATATTATTATTTACTGAAAAAGAATCCCGTTGTATATGGTACGGATAAGGACGATTATTTTGTAATTACCCGTGAAAAAAATGGTATGACCAGGGTTGAAGCCTATCGTATTATCCAGGGAGAAAAGAAAGAAAAATTCACAGATGTTACCTTTAACCGTGAAGAAACCGGAGAAATATGGTTGTACGGCCTGGATGATAAAGATGTTTTTGAGGTTATCGGGGAAGGGAATGCGCTGATCCCGATAAAGATCATCGGGGGACAAAACAATGATACCTATAAAATAGACAACCGTAAAAAGATAAAAATTTACGATTACAAGTCCAAGAAAATCACCCTGGAATCGCCGGTAACACCAAGGCTTTCCGATAACTATGACCTGAACACCTACGACCCCAAGAAAGTAAAAACCAATGTAGGGCAGCTTTTCCCGGATTTCGGATTTAACCCGGATGACGGGGTAAAACTCGGGCTCAAATACACTTTTATCGGTAAGGGCCTGCGACAGGATCCCTATACCCAGAAACACAGTATAAAAGGAGGGTATTATTTTGCCACCAAAGGATTTGACCTGGGCTATTCGGGGGAAATACTGAACGTAACGAATAACTGGCGCTTTGCTGCCGATGCTTTTTTTACCAGTCCTCTTTTTGCAGTGAATTATTTTGGCTATGGTAACGAAAGCGAAAACCCGCAAAAAGAGCGGGACATGGATTATAACCGTGTAAGGATGAGTAGTTTCGGGCTGTCTCCAAAACTGGCGTGGGAAGGCTACCTGGGCGGGTACTTTAAAATAGGGCCGCTTTTCGAAATGATAGAAATAGAGGAAACTTCCGGAAGATATATCAATGAAGCGGCAGTGAATGCCGATATTTTTGAATGGCAAAAGTTCCTGGGGGCGGAAGTGACCTATGGGTATTCCAATTTTGACAGTAGCTCCCTGCCGACACTGGGCATGCAGTTCGACTTTACCGCCGGGTATAAGACCAACCTGGCCAATAGCAGGGATTTCCTGTATATCATTCCGCAGGTGCGTTTTACGGTCAATGTCGATACCAGGGGCAAAATAGTGTATGCCACCAAATTCAAGGCCAGGTTTAATACGGGAAATGAATTCGAATTTTACCAGGGGGCCGGTATCGGAGGTATGGACGGACTACGGGGGTTCCGCAACCAGCGGTTTATAGGGCGGACATCTTTTTATAACAACAACGACCTGAGGTTTACCCTGGCACAGTTCCGTACCGGACTTTTCCCTATGACATTCGGAACATACGGTGGGTTTGATTACGGAAGAGTATGGATAGCAGATGATAATTCGGGCAAATGGCACAACTCCGTAGGGGGAGGGCTATATCTCAATGCCATTAACATGTTCACGGCCAATGTTTCGTATTTCAACTCCAAAGACAGTAACCGTTTCGTATTCGGATTAGGATTTAATTTTTGATATCATCCAGTTTAAGCTCATAAAGGTTCCTTCCCGAGCTGCCGCTGGCCTCATCGCTGATGAGCAGGGTATGGTTGTCCGTAAAGCACAGTCCTTCCTTTTGGGAAGAATGGCCGAGTTCCACGACTTCTCTGGTGCCCACACGAAAGAAGTTGTCATCTGTAAAGCCCGAGAATAGCCATACCTTGTCATGCCCCAATAATGCCACGGTCTTTTCGTCCGGAGAAATGGCGGCGGCTGTTACCCTGCACCCTTCTTTATCCGTACAGAAGGTGTATTTGTCTATGAGCTCGGCCTTGTGGTGCCCCTTGCGGGCCGGGACCCTGTATAGAAAAGAAAGGCCGTCAAAGGGGGTGGACCGGTTTTTTGTGAACACGTAAAAATAGCCGTTCAGAAAAAAGAAAGCCTCCGCATCATAATATTTATGCTTTGCTTTGGGGGGAAAGTCTTTTTGTTCCGGGTAATGAAATGTTATTTTTTCTGCCTCGACCTCTTCTCCTTTAACCGTAGCGGGATCGGGGATTTTATAGATAGTGAGGTCTTTTCGTTTATTGTTATTGTTGCCGAAATCGCCGATGTACAGGTTGTTGTCATTGTCTTTCGTAATTTCTTCCCAGTCCGTATTCCCTGCTTTTTTTAGCTTGATTTCCCTTCGCATTTTTCCGTCAAAACCTACCTGGTAAATATGATCTTTGTTCCCCGAATCATTGACGGCCCATATTGTACTGTCGCATGCAATGATTTCTATCCCGGAGTTTTCTTTTAACTCTTTAGGTAACCTGGTAAGGAGCCTGAGTTGCCCGTAGTTCGGAGTACAGCCAACAACAAAAACATATATTAAAGGTAGAATAAGCTTTCTCATGAGGTAAAATTAATAAATTAAAGCAGTTGCTGATGTGATTTTTCGGGAAACCACGGCTATTCATGGCGAAGAAGTGCTGCTGACGGGTCAAAACAGGCAAAACAAAAACAGCCCCGGCCGAAGGAGTTAAATACGGTAGCGGATGAAGAGGGGCGATTAAAGAAACATGTTTTTAATAATGGTCCCGTATATGGCGTAACAGGGTTTCCATCCGTTTTTTGACTTCCCCCGTGGGGTGCATATAGTGATTGTTCATATAACTGAAGATCAAGACGTTTCCGGATGAGGTAATTAAATACCCGCTGAGATTGTGATTATTGCTTAATGTACCGGATTTGGCATAGAGGTAGGGAATACCGTTTTTACCTTTGTAAAACCCTTTTAATGTCCCGGATTGTCCGCCTGCGGCAAAAATGCGGAATAACCTTTCTTTCGGTTGTTCATGATACAATCTGTTAAGTACATACACTATGGACTCGGGGGTAAACAGGTTGTACCTGGAAAGCCCGGAACCGTCTACCCACCGGGGCTTTTGCGGAATGCCCGGCAGAAACCTCTCCAGGATATGGTCTATTGCCTTTTTACTGTCCAGGCTGTCCGATACGGCAGCGGCAGACATAAGCAGTATCTGTTCAGCCAGGAAATTATCACTCACATACATCATTCTTTGATAAAGGCTGTCGGAAGCAATACTGCTGTAAAGCGTTTTTTTAGTGCGGGGAAGTGCGGTCTGCGTAGTATAAATTTTCTTTTTCAGGGTGTCGGACAATAACTGACATGTGAGTTCCGGGCTCAGTATAAAAGGTATTTCCAGTGTATCCCTCAGATTTTGTGGTACGTGAAAGATGTTCCGGCGCAGGTCCCGTGGCCGTAGTATATCTGCCTGGACTTTCACGGCATCTTTGAAATACTCCGGAACGGTTTTTATTTTTCCCCGGCTTTTATAAACCGTTACTACATTGCCGTAGACGGGAAATGCATCTCTTTCGGGAGAATAGTAATACGGATAATCGCCCCAGGACCATCCGGGGCCAAACCGGTCGTCATGGAAGTTACCTGAAGATAAAGCTACCGGTTCTTCACATTCTTTCAGAAAATCGAGAACCGCCCGGTCCTTAAAATACGGGTGCAAAAAAAGAGGGTTTCCTGTACCTTCTATATATAAAGTGTCGGCAGTTTTCGAATAGTGAAGGGCGGGTACGGAATCGGAAAGAAGTTGCAGCCCGGCATAGAGGGTAAATATCTTGGTATTGGAAGCGGGGGTAAAATATTTGTCAGCCTGGCAGGCATATATCATTTTGTCCTTGCCCGGATCGTAAAGCGCAAAACCCGTAAACTGACGGTCAAAAAAATCGTCGTCGAAATATTTTTTAACCCTGATGCCCTTGGAGGCACCGCACCCCGAGAGCGTGAAAACAAGAGTGAAAAGGAATGGAAATATTTTGCGGGACATAGGCAGGCTGGTTATTTTAAAAGTGATTTGTATGGAAAGTTATGTAATTTTTTGTTTTCCCGGGTGGGACGTGCGGTAATTTTAACGGAACACTGTAATATTCCCGGTTTATCTGCCGTTTTATTACAAAGTGTTTGGTGCAACCTCATGGAAATGGCGATGATATAAAAGTTAAAGACTTAATAATTTAGGAAAGCAAACCCTTCCGAAAGCTTATATTTGTTTCGGATGAAGAGATTTGTATCCGGAACTCCTATGGAAGAGAAAATAAAGTACATTTTTATATCCCTTTTTCTTTGCCTGGCAGGGCATGTGTACGGCCAGGTAAAAGTGAGCGAATTCGTGCAGGCTTCAAGGCTTGCGGAACCGGAAGATGGGAAACTGGTATTTATCGATTTCTGGGCTACCTGGTGCAAGCCCTGTATCCATGTCAGTAAATATGTGGAAACACTGCAGAAGCAATTTCCGGATGATTTTTATGCCATCTCCCTGACTAAAGAATCGAAAGACGTGGTAACGCGTTTTATGCCCAAGCATCCTTCCCGGCTGGCCATTGCGCTGGATAAGGACGGCGAAACCTTTCTGAAACACGGTATTACCGCCCTCCCGTATGGTGTGCTGTATGATGGCAGAGGGGAGATTGTATGGAAGGGGCATCCTGCAGACCTTACTGAGAACAGGTTACGGTCTTTTATAAAACGCAACCGCCACAGGGGAGGGAAGCGTTTTTCGGATATAGTGGATGTTACCGGGGAAACGGACCGGGAAGAAAGGTCTTCGGTGATGCACCGTCCGGAACAACCCGTAGAAGTCTTTATCTCCGGAGAGAAGTCCGGACAAAGCCAGGTGTATGAGAAGGGTGAATATACTTATTTCGGAGGAAAGACGAATGAACTGGTAGCTTTACTGAAAAAAGTATCGGCAATTCAGGTAGAAATCCGTGAAGATAAGAACAACTTTACGGAAGTTTATGCCCTGACCGGGATATGGAAAAATGATCCGGAACAAATATTGAAACACGTTTATGACAAATCCGGTATTTCCGAGCATGTACTCAATAAGGAAGGAGAGGTATACCGATTGAAGGTCAACGATCCGTCCGGGTTATGGGATGCCGATCAACTGGATTGGGGAAGGGATTCCCCCAGGTTCCTGGTGGACGATATGCATATCCAGGCAGATAATGTTACTTTCGGGACCTTTCTTACCGAACTCGGCAGTGTCCTGGGGATTCCTGTGGTAAGTTCTTATGAAGATCATGTGCTGCGCGACTGGAAGCTGCAATACCGCTTTTTCGATCTTATGAAAGACCAGTTAAAAGATACCTATGGCATAGAGATTACTAAAGATACCGCCGTTTATAAGGTGATTATCCTCCGGTAGAAACGAATATTCTGGGATCATAGTCTCCTTTTATTATTGTCTTTCATTTGATTATTAGTGTCCGCTAAAAATAAATCCGGGTCCTTTTGTTGGGGACCGGTATAACCTGATGATGTTTAGGCAATCCTTTGGCTTTGTCTCACACAGTTTATATGAAGGTTGTAACCCGCATGAACACATGGCGTGCGGGCCGGTAATAAAAAAAGACCGTCTTTTCAGACAGTCTTTCGGTTATGTTATGAAGATCCTCTTTAACTAGTTCCCCAATATACGGAATTCTGTTCTTCGGTTTTTCTGATGTTCGGCTTCAGAACATTCCACACCATTGGAGCAACGGTTTACCAGTCGGGTTTCGCCGTATCCTTTGGCGATAAGCCTGCTTCTGGAAATACCTTTGCTGACCAGATAATTTACTACGGACTCGGCACGTTGCTGGGACAGGGCCATGTTGTAATCATCGTTACCCCTGGAGTCGGTATGGGACATTAATTCTATGCTTACATTCTTTTCTTTCAGGATAGGAAGCAATCTTTCGTCAATGATCCTTTTGGAATCAGGAGTGAGCCGGGCACTGTTATATTCATAGAATATGGGAAGTATGGTAGGATTGAGCAGTTTACAGTCAATTTCTTCCCAGGTGGTAATACCGCCTTTTTTCTTCAGTACGGTTTTGGTAACCGTAGTATATTCGGCAGGAACGGTAACCTTTGTAGTTGTTGCGGGTGTTTCCACAACCTGTCTTGTGATGGTTGTATATTCGGCAGGTATTTCCACTTCGTCCATTCGAGCGGGTTCCTTGATCACTTTCTTGGTATATGTAGCATTTTCTTCCGAAACCGGGATATTGGTTGTTCCCGCATCTTTAACCAATGTTGTGATAGCTACATCCTGACTTTGAGCGGGATATTCGACAAAACAGGCAGTGATACAATCTTCTTTGTTTGATGAAGGGCAATCTTCCAGGGTCTGGTATTCCCATCCGGAAGTCTGGGGATAGACTTCAAAAGTTCTGGTGTCATCCCCGAAGGAAGCAGGTACAATTTCCAGGTCGGTCCTTCCTTCCTTTTTGATATACGGAACTTCAACGGTTTCATATACGGCAGGAACATATACCAGTTTTTTACTGGCTTCCTTGACCAGTACGCGTTCTTCAACGGTTTTGTATGTAGCGGGGACCACTTCGAGCTTGGTATAAGCAGGATGGATCTCTACCGTTTCTTCCACTTCTTCAAACTCATCTTTGGTAATACATTTTACATAGCATTTACCTGGGTCCGGGTTTTCGGGCAGGCCCTGTGCGGCCGCGCCAAAAGTAGCTGTGAAAAAAACGGATAACAGGAGGAAATTTGTTTTCATGTTTAATCTTTTAATGGATTTGTTTTTGACCTATGATTGTCACCTTCTCACAAAAGTACTTGTTAAAATTAACATTTTTTTTTGATTGTCGCAAACGTGAGATATTATCGATAAAGTGTGTTATACACGGGATTAAATGCGCAAAATGAATGTATTTCCTTGTGTTTTAGGTCCATTTGAGCATTTTCACGACGAATTAATACTAAAAAATTAACCGGAAAATAACGTAATTTTAATGAAAGAAAATTATTAATCGTTCTTCCCGGTGGCGGAAAGTATTTCCCATAGGTCCGGAATACCCCCGATGTGCATTTTATTCCGGATGCTATCGGAAGGTTTTTTTGCAGTCTTTTACTGATCTTTTTGTTTTTCCGCCGGGGCCTTTCCGGCCAGTCTGGAAGCAATGATACTTATAAGGAGTATCTGCAGGCCGTGGTAAAACATAAGCGGGAGTAAAATGATCCCGGCGGTACTCATTTTGTAAAACAATACCTTGGACATGACGGTACCGTGCACAAGCGATTTCTTGGACCCGCAGAAAAGTGCGGTAATACGGTCTTCGCGGTTAAAGCGAAGCATTCCGGAGATAATGTAGATAAGTCCGTAAGCCGTAAAGAAAAGGGAAAGCACAATACCGGTCAGGAGCAGTATATCGTGCCACTGTATCTGGCTGAAGATCCCGGAGTGGAAGGATGCTGCAAAGCTTTTATAAACGATAAGCAGGATGATACTTTTGTCAAAAAAGCTGAGTTGTCTGCTATACCGGTTGGCGATCTTTCCGCCCAGGGGCTGGAGTAAGATCCCCAGGATTACCGGCATAATCACTTCCAGTGCCAGTTGCGTATATATATGCCCGAAATCCATATTGGTGTTCGTTTGTCCGAGGAAAGGTGTTACCCATAGAGGAGTGAGAAGGATTCCGATAATTCCGGATAGGCTGGCATTGAAAATCGCTGCGGGAATATTACCTTTTGCCATAGATACCATGACTACGGACGAAGAGACGGTAGAAGGAAGTGATGCCAGGAAAAAAACAGCAAGCCACAATGTATGCTGTTCGGCATTGCGCATAAGAGGATAAAAAGGCAGTACGAGCAGGGGAAACAGGACAAAAGTGGACAATTGTACCACCAGGTGCAGTTTCCAGTTGTTTAATCCCCTTTTAATCTTGTCCGGACTGAGTTTCAACCCGTAGAAAAAGAAGATAAGGGATATCCCTATGCTGCTTATGGCCTTTAGCGGAACAACACTCCCTTCGATTCCTGCTTCGGGGAAAAAGTAGGCAAGGATAACAATCAATACCAGGGCAGGCACAAATGGGTCCGTTTTAAATTTCATGACATTTTTTAATTATGTAAAAATACACTAATGTCCGCTAAAAATGAAGATGTGTTCTTCGAACTCCTTGCGCCCCTTAGCTTCCGACACTTTTTTAGGACCTGACAATTTGAATTGTACGAATGGTACTTCCCTTGCTACCTCACCAGGTACGGACAGGTTTTCAATATTCCGCCTATCTTTGGAAAACCGGGATACTCATAATAAGCGCATGTCTTTCCGTTTTAAAACCCGAAAAACAGTCATTTAAGGCATTGCGTATATGCCGGACCGGGTCCGGTATCCGGTTTACCTGTTCCCTTTTACCGCTTACCGGATTGCTTATGAAATCATATACAACTGCTTAAGCAGCTAATCGGGTTACATTTACGGTTCAAGGGAACGGGTATGAAATCGTAAAGAGTCCGGTTTACCGTATACAGAGTTCCGTTGTCCGCTTATCCTGTTGCCTGTGAAATCATACGCAATTGCTCAGGCGGCTAACCGGGCTGTGTCTGCGGCCTGAGGGATTCCGTTTGCGGCTTACACAATTCCGTTGACTGCTTACCGGGTTGCCTGTGAAATCCCCGTAATTGTTTAAGCGACTAACAGTGTTGCGTCTACGGCTTAAGGGACCGGGTAAGAAATCGTAAGGGATACGGTTTGCAGCATACGCAGTTCCGTTGACCGCTTACCCGGTTGTTTATGATATCATACACAATTGCTTAAGCGGCAAACCCATCCGGGTTCGGCATATACGCAATCCATTAAATGGCAAAAAACGGCCCCGCATTCTCCGGCCAGGAATACGATATACCGGGCCGGCGGCAAAGACAGGTATATTTTTACAGGCAGGTTACCCGTCCGGAACTTGCCAGGAGACTGACCGTGATACCATCTGTTTCACAATTATGCCCCTACCGGTATTGCGCTGGCAGAGATACTTTTCGTTATAGCCGGGGGTTTTACCGAATGTAGACTGCGAAGCCAGAGACATTGGCAATACCAGAAGAGATACATGCCGTTTCCGTATTTACACCGCCATTATAACCTGTTGCTAAGTAGCCGGTATAGGAAATAACCTGAAGTTGATCGTTCAACCTATGACATTATAAATTAAGGGTATCCCCTGCCGACTAAAACACCTGTAAAAGAGTTGTTTACGAATATGAGTTACAATAACCTCAAAGAGCGCGAATATAACCAATTGAAAATCATATGTTTTTAAGTGGATGCCAGTGGTAAAAATAGATAAATGATAATGTTTCCGGCAAATGCACAAGGGTTGTTTTGTCCTAAAGGCAAAAGTCCTATATTCGCAATTGGTTAAAAAAGTACGTATGGATATTGCATTTATAATTATAGGTTTGGTTTTACTGGTATTCGGAGGAGACTGGTTGCTTCGCGCCGCCGTAGGGATGTCATTGCGGTTGCATATTCCCCGCATGGTGATAGGTATGACCGTAGTATCTTTCGCTACTTCTGCCCCCGAACTGATTGTAAGTGTAAAATCGGCACTCGATGGCTTTTCGGATATTGCCCTGGGTAATGTGGTGGGGTCCAATATAGCCAACCTGGGGCTAGTCCTGGGGCTTACGGTTTTACTCTCTTCGATAACCGTTCAGAAAAGCTTTTATAAAATGGACTGGCCGTTTATGATGCTGGCTTCACTGGTACTTTACGGTTTTATCTTTTTTGACGGGATGATACAGCGCTGGGAAGGTATGGTGTTATTTACCCTGCTGATATTGTTTATCCTCGTAATGTTCCGTAATAAAGGCGATAATGAGGTGCCCGATGAAGTATCCGAAATGGCAGATAAAGTTCCAGGAACAGGGAAAATACTTCTTCTCCTGCTGATCGGGGGAGTTGCGTTGTGGGGTGGCTCCGAGTTATTGATACGGGGGGCCGTGGGTATGGCCGGATATTACGGAGTAAGTGAACGGGTCATTGCGGTTACCGTAGTTTCCGTGGGAACCAGTATTCCTGAACTGGCAGCCTCCATAATGGCGGTATTGCGAAAAGAAAAAGCCATATCCCTGGGAAATCTTCTGGGGTCCAATATCTTTAATATTCTGGCAGTTCTTGGTATTACAGCCATTATAACACCTGTACAGGCAAAAGATGAGAGGCTTATAAGCAGCGATCTTTATTGGATGCTGGGCTATGCCTTTATATTGTTGCCACTGGTGTTTCTGCCCAGGAAAATGAGATTGGGTAAACCCGAAGGGATCATTCTGGTCGGGTCCTATATAGCCTTTGTCTATTTTACACTGTAACCTGTAAAGAAGCAGGGGCTGAAAATTACATGTTCCGCATTACACGACCACCCAGCAGGTGAACTAGGTTTCCGGGAAGGGAAGAAGATGAATAATATAACAAAAAACGCCGGCAATCGAAGAAAGAGAGCCGGCGTTTTTAATTATACACAAAAAACAGAATTATTCACTATTGCTGTTTATACGGCAACAGCGTTATTTACTTCAACGGATTTTACCGTTTTGATGATTCTTGCTGCAATTTTATACGGGTCACCGTTCGATGCCGGTCTCCTGTCTTCCAGCCATCCTTTCCAGCCGCGCTCCACAGTTCCGATAGGAATACGTATCGAAGCACCCCGATCAGATACACCATAGCTGAAGTCCGTGATGGAAGCGGTTTCGTGCTTACCGGTCAGTCGCTGGTCATTATGTGCACCGTAAACCTCAATATGTTCCGTTACTACAGGACGGAATGCTTCACAAATGCTTTCGTAAACTCCTTTATCGCCACAAGTTCTCAATATAGAGTTGGAGAAGTTGGCATGCATACCGCTTCCGTTCCAGTCAAGTTGTCCGAGCGGTTTCGGATGCCAGTTTACTGCAATACCGTATTTTTCACAAATTCTTTCCAGGAAATAGCGGGCTACCCATATCTGGTCGCCGGCTTCTGCAGCGCCTTTGGCGAAAATCTGGAACTCCCATTGTCCGGCAGCAACCTCTGCATTGATACCTTCTACATTGAGTCCGGCCTCGAGGCATACATCCAGGTGTTCCTCCACGATTTCTCTTCCGTAAGCGTTGTTCGCACCGACAGAACAGTAATATTGTCCCTGAGGTGCCGGATAACCGTTGGCAGGGAAACCGAGAGGTTTATTAGTTTCGGGATTCCAGAGGAAATATTCCTGCTCAAAACCAAACCAGAAGTCATTATCATCATCATCTATAATAGCTCTTCCGTTAGAGACATGCGGAGTTCCGTTAGGATTCAGGACCTCGCACATTACCAGATAGGCATTCTTTCTCTGCGGATCGGGGCAAATAAAAACGGGCTTTAGCAGGCAATCGGAAGAGTTACCTTCTGCCTGTTCTGTTGAAGAACCGTCAAAAGACCACATTTCACAATCTTCCAGTCTGCCTGAAAAATCACTCACAATTTTTGTCTTACTCCTCAGGCTCTGCGTCGGTACATAACCATCTAACCAAATGTACTCAAGTTTAGCTCTGCTCATATCATTTCATAATTTAAATTGAACACTAATCTACGTCGGTATAGTGGTGTAAAAGTAATATTTTTTTTGATACTGTGTAAATTTAATAGGGGTTGTGGTATTTTTAGTCGTTTCTTTTTAGGTATACCCTATTTTTAATAGGGGGTTGTTGAATATAATTTATTTTGAAGGGTAGATTTTTGTTTAATCTTTAACGGAATTTAATTTTAAAACAAAAAAGTCTCCGATTGTGGTATTAGAGGGGTTGAAATATAACGGATAGGGTTTTTTTTGTTCAAACCGGTATTTGTGGCAGGGGGTGTTCAAAAAAAAGAGATTTTTGTTGCGGTATTTTTATATATTTGGATGCAAAATACAAAAAGCAGGGAGTGTATGTCGTCCAGGTTTTTCAGGGAAAAACAGCAGGCAGGTGGCCCGCGGAAGGTGGCGTCGGGGAAATGAAGGAAGAAAAAATTTTGTATATATAATAAAATGGTGTAAAAAACAGAACAGAAACAATAACCAACAAAGCAATATGGCAACAATCAGATTTAAGGCTATACAGGAAACTTTTGGCAGAACGGCAATTCCGGTGCAGGAGACAATAAAGCGCTCGGAGTTGTTCGGGGAAAATGTTTTCAATGAAACGGCGATGCGGCAATTTATGACGAAAGAAGCTTTTGTCAGCGTAATGAACGCCATTGAATTTGGAGAAAAAATAAACCGGAAAATTGCAAACCAGGTAGCTGCGGCGATGAAAGACTGGGCTATTTCAAAAGGAGCTACACACTATACGCACTGGTTCCAGCCCCTTACCGGAGCTACGGCGGAAAAGCACGACGCCTTCTTTGAAACCATAGGGGGAGGAATGGCCATGGAGAAATTTGACGGAAGCCAGCTGGTACAGCAGGAGCCGGATGCATCCAGTTTCCCTAACGGCGGTATCCGAAATACTTTCGAAGCCCGTGGATATACGGCATGGGACCCTACTTCTCCCGCATTCATTTACGGCGGAACACTTTGTATCCCTACAGTATTCGTTTCTTATACAGGAGAGGCCCTGGACAACAAAGCACCGCTTTTAAGGGCATTACAGGCAATAGATAACGCCGCTACCGAAGTGGCAAAATACTTTGATAAGAACGTCACCAAAGTTACGGCTACCCTTGGGTGGGAACAGGAGTATTTTCTTGTGGACAAAGCCCTTGCTTATACCAGGCCGGATCTTCTTCAGGCCGGGAGAATGTTACTGGGGCATTCTGCGGCAAAAGGCCAGCAGCTGGATGACCATTATTTCGGATCCATTCCCAACAGGGTGGTGAATTTTATGCGTGACCTGGAGATCGAGTGTATGAGGCTCGGGATTCCGGTTAAAACACGTCATAATGAAGTGGCCCCGAATCAGTTTGAGCTTGCACCCATCTTTGAAGAGGCAAGTATGGCTGTCGATCACAATTCCCTGTTAATGGATGTGATGGATAAAACTGCCGACAGGCATTACTTTAAAGTACTGTTTCACGAAAAACCGTTTTCCGGCATCAACGGTTCCGGAAAACACAATAACTGGTCATTGGCAACCAATACCGGTATCAATCTGCTGGGCCCGGGAAGTACCCCGATGAAAAACCTGCAGTTCCTTACATTCTTTATCAACACTATAAAAGCGGTAAATGAGTATGAAGAACTGATCCGCGCCTCCGTGGCTTCGGCAACAAACGACCACAGATTGGGAGCAAACGAAGCACCACCGGCCATTATGTCCGTATTTATCGGCGAGCAGCTTACCCGTGTTCTGGACGAACTGGAAGATGTATCTACCGGTAAACTGTCGCCCCAGGAAAAAACCGACCTCAAACTGAATGTAGTCGGAAAAATCCCGGAAATATTACTGGATAATACCGACCGTAACAGAACATCTCCTTTTGCTTTCACCGGAAATAAGTTTGAGCTTCGTGCCGTAGGTTCCAAAGCCAACTGCGGTAAGCCGATGACAGTGTTGAATACGATTGTGGCAAAACAACTCATGGAATTCAAAAAAGAGGTGGATGCACTGATCTCCAAAAAGAAACTGAAGAAAGACGAAGCCATATTCAACGTATTACGTGAATATATCAAATCTTCAAGAAGAATACGTTTCGAAGGTGACGGATATAGCGCCGCATGGGAAAAAGAAGCCGGGCGTCGCGGACTCAGCAACAATAAGACCACACCGTCGGCGCTTAAGGCCATGGTGTCCAAGAAAGCCATTTCCCTGTTCGAAGAAATGAAGGTAATGAGTAAAGTGGAAGTAAAGGCACGACACGAAATAGAACTGGAAGAGTACACTATGAAGGTGCAGATAGAGGGCCGGGTACTCGGAGACATTGCGCGAAACCACGTTATTCCTACTGCCATCCGTTACCAGAATATCCTTATTGACAACGTTAAGGGGCTCAAGGATGTTTTCGGTACCGATTTCAAGAAAGTTGCATCAGAACAATTAGACCTTATCGAAGAGATTTCCGAGCATATTGCCGAGATTAATTCGAAGGTAACGGCTATGATCGAAGAGCGTAAGAAAGCCAACGTGATTACCAGTGCCGAACTTAAAGCGGAAGCATACTGCGAAAAAGTGAAGCCTTATTTTGATGAAATACGATACCATTGTGATAAACTGGAACTGCTCGTGGATGACGAGTTATGGACCCTTACCAAATACAGGGAACTTCTGTTTATCAAATAATCAGGTCATAAACTTTGCCTTAAGGGGAGATTTTGCGAGAGCAGGGTCTCCCCGTTTTTTATGGGGACATGCGGATGAAATCCGCAATAAAATCGGCCGGTATCAGCCTGAAATTATGTATTTTTGCGGCAAACGACTTTATTTATGAGTTCTTCGGTAAGTAAGAGATATTCCCAGAGGGGCGTTTCGGCCTCTAAGGAAGACGTACACAATGCCATAAAAAATATCAATAAAGGACTTTTTCCCAAAGCCTTTTGCAAGATAGTTCCCGATTACCTCACCGGCGATGAAGAAAGCTGCTTGGTCATGCATGCCGACGGAGCGGGGACCAAATCATCCCTGGCGTACCTGTACTGGAAAGAAACAGGAGATATCTCCGTGTGGAAAGGGATCGCCCAGGATGCGCTTATTATGAATATAGACGATCTCTTATGTGTAGGTGCTACAGATAATATATTATTATCCTCTACCATCGGCAGGAATAAAAACCTGGTTCCCGGGGAAGTTATCTCCGCGATAATAAACGGCACGGAAGAACTCATTGCCGAACTCGGGGAATTCGGGGTTAAAATACATGCTACCGGCGGAGAAACCGCCGACGTGGGGGACCTGGTACGGACTATTATCGTAGATTCTACCGTAACAGCAAGGATACAACGGAAAAATGTTATTGATAATGCCAACATAAGAGCCGGTAATGTTATCGTGGGACTGGCTTCTTTCGGTCAGGCAAAATATGAGAAAGAATACAACGGGGGTATGGGAAGCAATGGCCTTACTTCGGCCAGGCACGATGTATTTGGCAGATATCTTGCGGAAAAATATCCCGAAAGTTTTGATCCGTCCGTTCCGGAAGACCTGGTATATTCCGGAGGTGTAAAACTTACCGACCCGGTGGAAGGTTCACCGCTGGATGCCGGAAAACTGGTTTTGTCACCCACAAGGACCTATGCGCCTGTCATCAAAAAAATATTGGAGAAATACACTCCGGAAGACATTTGCGGTATGGTGCATTGCAGTGGCGGGGCACAGACCAAAATTCTTCATTTCGTCGAAAACCTACACGTCATAAAAGACAATCTCTTTAAGGTCCCCCCGCTGTTCAGGCTTATACAGCAGCAATCCGGAACGGACTGGAAAGAAATGTACCAGGTGTTTAACTGTGGCCACAGAATGGAACTCTATGTAAATGAAGATATAGTGGAAGATATCATGGCCATATCCCGGTCTTTTGGCGTAGATGCACAGATCGTGGGAAGGGTAGAGGCCGCAGACCACAAAAAACTTACTATAGAAAGCGAATTCGGGGTGTTCGGATATTAGTCTGATAAAAATATCGTAATTTTGCCAACCGAATGAACCACAGGTTTATTGACAGTTCGTACCGGGGATGATATGCCCGAAACAGGCGGATCGTCAGTCAAAAATCGTAAATCTAAATGTTAGACAGGTTAAACATAGTAAAACAGCGTTTTGATGAGGTTTCGGACCTTATCATACAACCCGATATCATAGCCGACCAGAAGCGTTATGTACAACTCAACAAGGAGTATAAGGACCTGAAAGGTGTTGTGGATAAACGGGAGGAATATAAGACCGTACTGGACAATATTGCCGAAGCCGAAGAAATTATTGCCGATGGCAGTGATGCCGAAATGGTGGAAATGGCAAAAATGCAACTGGAGGAAGCCAGGGAGCAACTCCCGGCACTGGAAGAGGAAATAAAATACTTGCTTATCCCGAAGGACCCCGAAGACGTTAAAAATGCCATGATGGAGATCCGGGCGGGTACCGGTGGTGACGAGGCATCCATTTTTGCGGGTGATCTTTACCGTATGTATACCAAGTATTGCGAGGGGCGCGGATGGAAAGTGAATGTAGTGGATTTTAACGAAGGGACCTCCGGAGGTTTTAAAGAGGTCATATTTGAAGTCAACGGCGAAGATGTTTACGGGAACCTGAAATTTGAAGCGGGAGTACACCGCGTACAGCGTGTGCCGCAAACCGAAACCCAGGGACGGGTACACACCTCGGCAGCAACCGTAATGGTGCTTCCCGAAGCAGAAGAGTTTGATGTGGAACTGGACATGGGCGATGTAAAGATCATCCGTACGACATCCACGGGACCCGGCGGACAGTCGGTGAATACTACCTATTCCGCAATCCAGTTACAACACATTCCCACTGGGATAGAAGTACGTTGCCAGGATGAAAAATCCCAGCATAAGAATCTCGAAAAAGCGATCAAGGTATTGCGTTCCCGTTTGTATGAAAGAGAACTTGCCAAGAAACAGGAAGCTGATGCGGCAAAGCGTAAGAGTATGGTTTCCAGCGGGGACAGGAGTGCCAAAATACGAACATACAACTATCCGCAGGGAAGGGTTACCGATCACAGGATAGGCCTTACCCTTTATGACCTTCAGAATATCATAAACGGCGACATCGGTAAGATTATCGAAGAATTAAAACTCGCGGAAAATACCGAAAAACTGAAAGAAGGCGACGTATTTTAAGCAAACCGGGGAATTACCTTGAACAAGCAGGAATATAAGAATATACCAAACAGCAATGCCGCACCGCAAGTATTTTGAAGTGCGGCATTTTATTAACCATACGATACGGCATGACAACACAAGAACTGATACGACAGATACACCGGAAAAAATCCTTTCTCTGTGTAGGGCTGGATGTAGATATGCAAAAGATCCCCGCACACCTGCTGGAGGAAGAAGATCCCATATTTGCCTTTAATAAGGCCATTATCGATGCTACCAGTCATGTAACTGTTGCTTATAAACCCAATATCGCTTTTTATGAAGCTTACGGAATAAAAGGCTGGGAAGCCTTGCATAAGACCATAGGTTACCTGAACGAAAAATATCCCGAGATTTTTACCATTGCCGATGCCAAAAGAGGGGATATAGGCAATACTTCCGCCATGTATGCCAAAGCTTTTTTTGAAGATCTCGGGTTCGATTCGGTTACCGTGGCCCCGTATATGGGAAAAGATTCCGTAGAGCCCTTTCTGGAATTCGAAGACAGGCATACCATATTGCTGGCCCTCACCTCTAACCAGGGAGCTTTTGATTTTCAGACGAAAGATACGGAAGGCAGGGAATTGTACAAAAGGATACTGGAAACGTCCGGGAAGTGGAAAAACAGCCATAACCTGATGTATGTGGTAGGAGCGACCAAAGCAGAATACCTGGCAGATATCCGGCGTATTGTGCCCGATAGTTTTTTGCTGGTGCCCGGTATTGGTGCACAAGGGGGGAGCCTGGAAGAAGTATGCAAATACGGTATGAATGAAAATATCGGCTTGCTTGTAAATTCGGCAAGGGGCATCATATACGCGTCCGGCGGAATGGATTTTGCCGGGGCCGCAAAGACAGAAGCAGAGAAAATACAATCGATCATGGCTGCCGTTATGCCCGGGTAAATCCTGAAAAATCCGATTCCATTGATTATTAAAGATCAGATACAGCGCGAAATTATTCTGGAAAAAGTGCCCGGGCGCATTGTGTCCCTGGTACCCTCCCAGACAGAATTGCTGTTCGATCTGGGGTTGGAGGACAGCATAGCAGGAATTACGAAATTCTGTGTGCATCCGTACCATTTCAAATCCGTGAAAACTATTGTCGGGGGGACCAAAAAAGTAAAATATGACCGGATCAGGGAACTGCAGCCGGACATTATCCTATGCAATAAGGAAGAGAATACCCGCGAAATGGTAGAAGAACTGGAAAAGATAGCCCCCGTACATGTTTCGGATATCTTCACCATAAAAGATTCCCTGGACCTGATCCGGCAGTACGGGGAGATATTCTCCTGCCGGACGGATGCATCCCGTATTACAGATAAAATAGAACACAGACTCCGGGATTTCCGGGAATACATAGCGGATAAACCCGTGCTGAAAGCAGCCTATTTTATCTGGCGTGAACCCTGGATGGTAGCCGGAGGAAATACTTTTATAGATCATCTGCTTACCCTGAACGGTTTTGAGAATATTTACGGAAATAAAGAGCGGTACCCCGTGGTGGAATTAAAGAAAATACGCCTGGAAGGGGACCCTGACCTGGTTTTTCTCTCATCAGAACCTTATCCTTTCAAAGAAGAGCACGCATTTGAAGCAGGACGGTTTACCCACCATGCCAAAACGGTCTTTGTAGATGGAGAGATGTTCAGCTGGTACGGGTCTCGCCTTGTAAAGGCTTTCGATTATTTCAAAATGCTGAGGGAGCGGCTATAACAATGTTTGCCCCTGGAGAAGGAGGGGGCATGCCGGTGGTTTCGGTACAATTGCCTATCGGCAATCACTCAACCACCTTGTGTCGTCTGTAATTTTGTGAAAAGCAACGAACAGGGATCATCATTAAATGCTAATGTAATTCAAGCAGAGGTGGTTGAGTGTCCCGGCTTTGCCGGGATGTACCGAAACCACCGACCAACTGACCCGGCTGGTTGCTGCGAAACCGTATGAAATAAAAAAAAGGGACTTATTAAGCCCCTTTTTCTAAACTAACTAACTCAAATAATCATTAATAAAAGTTCACACGAACACTACAAAATTCAGAATTTAAATTTCTATTCGCGTTAATTTTACATTAGCAATTTATTAAATAAAATAGATATAAAATTATTAA
>NZ_RJTM01000003.1 GCF_003725735.1 Sinomicrobium pectinilyticum
TTATTGTTAGGATTTTAAATATTTATGCGAAGAAAAAGTATTTTTTATAACACCTGTTTGCTATATATGTATTTTTAAAGGGGTTTGGATAATGAAAAGATAAAAACTATGGGTGAGGCAACCTGTGAAATGAGAAAAAAATAAAAACACCCCCTTTTTTATTGAGGGGGTGTGGCTTTTTTAGCGATCCTGAAGTGCAAAAACACGTTTTAGAAGGTCTGTTGTCCTGGCGGTCGTTTTATTTCGTATTTCTTTTTCCTCCACCGCGATCATGGTGAACACTCCTTCAAGGGCTTCCTGGGTAACATAATCCGTAAGATCGGGGTTTACGTTATTGGTAATGGGCAGGGCATTGTATTTGTTGATTATATTGCTCCATACCTCGGTAGCGCCGACCCGGGAAAGCGAATTATTGATAACCGGGGAAAATTTGCTGTAAAGTTGTTTCTCAGTATTGTTTTGCAGGTATGCAGTAGCAGCATTATCCGCCCCGAGAAGAATATTTTTAGCGTCGTTGAAAGTGATATTTTTCACGGCGTTAACAAATATGGGTGTAGCTTCTTTAACCGCATCTTCCGCTGCCCGGTTAAGTACTTTCAGCCCCTCGTCGGCGAGGTTTCCCAAACCGATATCCCTAAGGGTTTTATCCACTTTCTGCAACTCGGCGGGAAGCATGATTTTTACCATCTGGTTTTTAAAGAAACCGTCTTTTTGTGTGAGTTTGCTTACCTGCTTTTCAATACCGAAATTCAGGGCCTGGCGCAGGCCGGAAGCAATATCCTCATTGCCGGGCGTTGATGACGTAGGCAACTGGTTTACCACCTGCTGCAGTTCCGCACAGGAAAAAATCAAAAAAATACCTAATACGTAGATCGCTTTTTTCATGTAATATTTGTTTTATAAAATGGAATAAAAACAAATGTACTATGAAAAAACAATAGTCTTGTTATTGTGTGCCATTACTTTTCGGGAGATGTGGAGCTTAACTGCGCGGGCAAGTACTATTTTTTCCAGGTCCCGCCCCTTCATTACAAGGTCTTCAATGGAATGTGCATGCGTAACCCTGGTAATGTCCTGTTCAATAATGGGACCGGCATCCAGTTCTTCCGTCACGTAATGACTGGTGGCCCCGATGATTTTTACCCCCCGCTTAAAGGCAGAGTGATAAGGTTTTGCGCCGGGAAAAGCCGGAAGAAAGGAATGGTGGATATTGATGATCTTATGCGGATAATGATTGATGAGTTTTTCAGATACGATCTGCATATAACGTGCAAGCACAATAAAATCCACACCGGCTTCCTGCAACAGGTATAATTGTTTTTTCTCCGCTTCTTCCTTGTTGTCGGGTCCTACCGGTATATGGTGAAAAGGAATACCAAAACTGTCGGCTACAGGTTTGAGGTCTGTATGGTTGCTGATAATAAAAGGAATAGTTACATGAAGCTCGCCCGAATTGTACCGCCCGAGAAGATCATAAAGGCAGTGATCGTATCTGGAAACAAATATGGCCATTTGGGGTTGGGGCTTATCCGTGTGGATTTCCCAGGACATGCCGTATTGTTGTGCTATCCGGTGACCGAATTCGTTTTTAAAATCTTCCAGGGAACCCGGAAATTCCACGAACTGACTTTCCAGCCGCATAAAAAATACCCTGTGCTCCATATCCACATGCTGGTCAATATAAATAATATTGCCGTTCTTCTTGTATATAAAACGTGTGACCGAAGCTATGATACCTTGCGTATCCCTGCAGGAAATAAGTAATGTAATTTTGTTCATACCATTTTGGAGCTTTAGAACCGGTTTTAAACAAAGGTTAATGTGAAGTCTAAAATAGGTCAAAAATGACCAGGATTTTTAACATTGCTTTTAAATTACAAATCTTCTTGAAAACAGTGTGTTTTTTAATAAATCCGTAAATTGCACAACGAAATAAGCACTTTTGTTGCAAATGAAACAGAAGTAGCCGGGAATTTTCCTCTTTCTATGGAAGATTCCGAAGTATATACGGACTAACGTGATTTAAATCATAAAAAGTGAATACAGAGACATATAAACCTGAAAATAAAGTAAGGATAGTTACGGCAGCTTCCTTATTTGACGGACATGATGCGGCTATCAATATCATGAGGCGCATTATCCAGGCTACGGGGGTGGAGGTTATCCACCTGGGGCATGACCGGAGTGTTGAGGAAGTGGTGAATACGGCCATACAGGAAGATGCCAATGCCATTGCCATGACCTCTTACCAGGGCGGACATAATGAATATTTTAAATACATGTACGACCTTCTTCAGGAAAAAGGGGCCGGTCATATAAAAATATTCGGCGGCGGTGGCGGTGTCATCCTGCCGGAAGAGATCAGGGAGCTGCACGAATACGGGATAACACGTATCTATTCCCCCGACGATGGCCGCGAGATGGGGCTGCAGGGAATGATCAATGACCTGGTGGAAAAAGCCGATTTTCGTTCTCCTGCTTTTCAGAACGGGGAGGAAGTGACTTCGGCATTGAAAGATAAGAATGTAAATGCCATAGCACGTCTTATTTCACTTGCGGAAAATAACCACGAAGAGTTCGAGAGAAGATTTACGCCCGGAAAAGGGAGCAAGATTGTCCCGGTCCTGGGGATTACGGGAACCGGGGGAGCGGGAAAATCGAGTCTGGTGGATGAACTGGTACGGCGTTTCCTGGCGGATTTTCCGGAAAAGACAATCGGCATACTTTCTGTGGACCCTTCCAAAAGAAAGACAGGAGGAGCACTACTGGGCGATCGTATTCGCATGAATGCCATTAACAATCCCAGGGTGTATATGCGTTCGCTGGCCACAAGACAATCCAACCTGGCCTTGTCCAGGCATATTGCCGAAGCTGTGGATGTACTCAAAGCGGCAGAATATGACCTGGTTATCCTGGAAACTTCCGGTATCGGTCAGTCCGATACGGAAATTCTCGATCATTCCGATGTTTCGCTTTATGTTATGACACCCGAATTCGGTGCAGCGACACAACTCGAGAAAATAGATATGCTCGATTTTGCCGACCTGGTGGCCATTAACAAATTTGACAAGCGCGGCGCCCTCGATGCCCTCCGCGATGTTAAGAAACAATACCAGCGGAATCACCAGTTATGGGATGCCGATCCGGATGCGCTACCGGTTTATGCAACCATTGCCTCACAATTCAACGATCCCGGCATGAATATGCTCTACAGGAATGTAATAGATAAAATAAGCGGGAAGACGGGGGCAGACCTGAACTCTTCCTTTGAGCGGCACGACGAGATGAGCGAGAAAATATTCGTCATCCCGCCTAAACGGGTCCGTTACCTGTCGGAAATAGCCGATAACAACAGGAATTACGACCAGGCCGTGGAGAAACAGGTTGCCGTAGCACAGAAACTTTACGGCATATGCATGGCCGTTTGCAGTGTTACGAATGGGACCGACCCGTTCTCGCTGGTTACGAAGGCCGGTCTGGACGGGGATGAATTGATGAAAAGAACAGAAGATGAGGAAAAGAGGTCATTCCTGAAATTGTTACTCGCAGAATTCGACCGGGTGAAAATGGAATTGGACCCACATCACTGGGAGACGATTTGTAACTGGAAAAGCAAAACGGAGCGTTATAAGAAACCGGAATATATATTTAAAGTAAGGGACAGGGAAATACGTATTAAAACCCATACGCAATCGCTGTCACATACGGAGATACCCAAGGTGGCCCTGCCCAAATACGAGGCATGGGGCGATATCCTTCGCTGGGTGCTTCAGGAAAATGTACCGGGAGAATTTCCGTATACCTCGGGGTTATACCCGTTTAAAAGGGAGGGGGAAGATCCTACCAGGATGTTTGCGGGAGAAGGCGGACCGGAACGTACCAACCGGCGTTTTCACTATGTAAGCCTCGGGATGGATGCCAAGAGGCTTTCCACAGCGTTCGATTCGGTCACCTTATACGGAAACGATCCCGGACACCGCCCGGATATTTATGGTAAAATAGGTAATGCCGGGGTTTCTATCTGTTGCCTGGACGATGCCAAAAAACTGTATTCCGGGTTTAACCTGGCCGATCCGAAAACTTCGGTAAGTATGACCATCAACGGCCCGGCGCCCATGCTGCTCGGTTTCTTTATGAATGCCGCAATAGATCAGCAATGTGAGCTATATATCAGGGAGAACGGCCTGGAAGCGGAAGTAGAGAAAAAACTTCGGGAAATTTACGACGATAAAGGATTGCCCAGACCCCGGTATAACGCTGCCGGTGGAAAAAATGTACTACCCGAAGGTAATGACGGCCTCGGCCTCTTATTGCTGGGGATTACGGGAGACCAGGTGCTTTCCGCCGAAGTGTATAATGAAATAAAACAACGAACGCTATCCCAGGTAAGGGGCACCGTACAGGCTGATATACTCAAAGAAGACCAGGCACAGAATACCTGTATTTTCTCTACGGAATTCGCTTTGCGTCTTATGGGGGACGTACAGGAATATTTCATTGATAACAATGTGCGCAATTTCTATTCCGTGTCCATTTCGGGCTACCACATTGCTGAAGCCGGGGCCAATCCCATTACACAGCTCGCCTTTACTTTGGCCAATGGCTTTACATATGTGGAATACTACCTGAGCAGGGGGATGGACATCAATAAATTCGGGCCTAACCTGTCATTTTTCTTTTCCAACGGTATCGATCCCGAATACGCGGTTATAGGCCGTGTGGCACGAAGGATATGGTCCAAGGCCCTGAAATACAAGTACGAAGCCAATGAAAGGGCACAGATGCTCAAATATCATATTCAGACCTCCGGGCGCTCCCTGCATGCACAGGAGATCGATTTTAACGATATCCGTACCACGTTACAGGCATTATACGCTATTTATGATAACTGTAATTCGTTACATACCAATGCTTATGACGAAGCGATAACCACACCCACGGAAGAAAGCGTGCGCCGGGCAATGGCCATACAACTCATAATCAATAAAGAACTCGGACTGGCAAAGAACGAAAACCCTGTTCAGGGGGCATTTATCATAGAAGAACTGACAGACCTTGTGGAGGAAGCCGTACTTAAGGAGTTCGATCGCATTACGGAGCGTGGGGGAGTCCTCGGAGCTATGGAAACGATGTACCAGCGCAGTAAGATCCAGGAAGAAAGCCTGTACTATGAACACCTGAAACATACCGGGGAATTCCCCATTATAGGCGTCAACACCTTTTTGAGTTCCAAAGGTTCGCCAACAGTAATTCCGGGAGAAGTCATACGGGCTACCGAAGAAGAAAAACAATTGCAGATACAGACGGTGGAAAACCTGAAAAAAGCCAAAGGGAAAAGAGTACAGGCGGAACTGGAAAAAGTCCGGAAAACGGCTGTTGAAAACGGGAATATCTTCGAACAGTTAATGGAGGCCACCAAAGTATGTTCTCTGGGGCAAATTACCGAAGCATTGTTTGAAGTGGGCGGACAATACCGGAGAAATATGTAAATTTGAGGTGTATATAACCCCAACGATACGAATACATGAAATCTTTATTTTTCGAATTGTTTGCATATAACCTGGATTGCAATAAAAGACTGATAACTGCTTTTCTCTCGGCCGGGGAAAATGTGCCCGACAAAAGCAAAAAACTGTTTCACCATATATTAACGGCACATCACGTATGGAATGCCCGGTTGAGTGGTGTTGCCCCGGCATACGGGGTATGGGAAGCTGTTCCCGCAGTATTGGAGGAAAAAGTAAATGAAGAGAACCATATCCTTACGGGGAAGATATTACGGCAAAAGGACCTTTCGGAAATTATCGATTATAAAACCAGTAAGGGGGCTCCGTATTCCAACAACATCCGCAATATTCTGTTTCACGTGGTCAATCACTCCACGTATCACCGCGGGCAGATAGCTATGGATTTCCGGGATTCCGGGCTTGAACCCCTGGTAACGGACTATATTTTTTATAAAAGATAAACCTGCTGGATGAAGTGACCGCTTAAACGAGGTCATAAGATATCTAATAAAAGCCATGCCATTCCGGTGTGGCTTTTTATGATTTTTCCCTTGTAGTAAAACAATCGCTTTAAAATCCGGGGAGTAGTCATAAAATTACACCGTTGTATTCGGTTTTGTCCCCAGGTCATTGATGAACCCGTCGAGGCTTTCGTCTTTCCGGAGGTTCAGTTTCTGTTTGATCCGGTAGCGGGCCATCCGGATACTCTTCGGGTCGACATTCAGTTTTATGGCAATTTCCTTGTTGGTCAGCCCCATGAGGATGTAGGAACAGTATTTCAGATCGAGACGGGTCAGTTTGTTTTCCGCTTTTTGCTGAAGGCCGGCAATAAATTCGGGATGTATTTCGGAAAATTCGGCTTTAATATCATCATAACCTTTGTCCACCTCATTATTTTTGGAGATCAGGCGGTTGATTTGCCGGTGCAGGGGATCATTGCTATCCAGGGAATTGAGCTTTTCTTTGAAGTTTTGAAGAAGGGTGTTCTTTTCTTCTACCTGTAATGTACCGGCCAAAAGCTCTTTTTCGAGCCGGTCCAGGCGTTCCTGCATAAGTTCGCGTTCGGCCTGCAGGCGGGCGGTTTCTTCGGCTTTGAGGCTGGCCTGGAGTTCTGCCTCATGTTTTTCGCCGGTAAGCAATAATTGCCGTTGCTGGGATGCCTTTAGTTTAAAGTGATATGAACGGAACAGGAAGAACAAAGCTACTAAGCCGGCTGCGATCAGGACCAGGTAATAGCGGTTCAGTTTTTTGGTAAAGGCAGCTTCCTGCCTGGCGGCCGTAAGGGCGAGTTCCTTTTTTTCAGATTGGTATTGCGCTTCGAGTTTCTGGGTGATAAAAAGTTTTTCCTTATCGAATAATTCCTTATCAAACTTCATGTACTGTTTGTAATATGTCAGGGCCTTGGAATCGTCGCCGTTTTCTTCGGTCATCCGGGCCAGAGAGCTGGTTATACGCGATTTTTCCAGGGCTCCGCTCCGGGGATTTCCGGAAATCTCAGCCATGGCCATTTGCAACAGCTTTTCGGCCTTGTTATAATCACCTTCCTTCCGGGCGTATTCGCCTAAAATTCCGTAGCTGTTGACAATGATCTCAGGGTGTTTGGTTTCCCTCCCGTTGGCAAGTGCCTGATCGAGGTAGACTTCGGCACTGTCTTTATAGGAAGACGGATAAAATTCAAAATAAAGATTGGCCATATTCAATGCGGCAATACCTTCGATACTCCTTGCAGTAATACGCTTTCGCCGGGAATCTACCAGCTTTAATATCGAGGTGTAGTAATGCCTGGTCGAATCCAGTAGCTGCCGGGACTGGTCTTTCCGGTAACGGTAAAGATAGTAGCTCCCCAGACTCAGGTAAGCATGGCTTATGGCATCCGGGTCTTTGCTCTTCAGGGCGGCATCGAGACAAAGCCGGGTATAGTGGAGCTGCTTTTCGGGCTCGTTCCAATAGCCCTGTATGGAGGCCAGGTGGTGGTAAATACTGCTTTGAAAAAGAGGAACCTCTTCCCCTTCGAACATCCGGAGTGCTTCCAGCATATATTGATAGGCTTTATCCCGGTTCCCTATCATGTTCTCCAGCCATCCCCTGCGGGAGTGTATCCGCCCCTTGATGACCTTATCCGTTATTTGCGCAGCGTACCGGGAGGCACTGTCTATGGCCTGAAACGCCAGCACAATACTGTCCTGTTGTGCGTATAGATAACTTAGGGTTGAATAAGTGAGGGCAGTATAGCCCTTTTCCTTTTCCCGGTGACTGATCTCCAGAGCGTTTTCCGCGATCTTCAATGCCTCATCGGGCCGCTTGTTCATGGCCATGATCTCGGCAAGTTCTCCCATAGCATCGATACGTTCTCCTTTTGTAGCGCCCGGATTGTCAATAATGGTGTTCAGGGAATCGATAACTACAGATTGTGCCTGTGTTACGGGCGGACGGAATAAAACGGCAAAAAAGATAAAAACGCAAATAAATAATAATCTCCCCATGTGGTAAAAGTATAATAATTACAACCCCTTGTTCAAAGATACAAATTTCGTAGACGCTTTGTAGACGTTTTCTTTACAGCTTGTAGTCGCAGTGTATGCGGCTAAAAATTGTTTCGGACTTTCGAGCCCTCTAAATTTGTTCCCGAAGTTTTAACTGAAATTATTAATCGTAAAATCATAATATTCATGAATGCCAGGACCATTTCAATCGTATCGTACATTACCATCATAGGATGGATCGTCGCTTATTTGCAACATAAGGGAAGCGAACAAAAGAGCGCACTTGCATCATATCATCTCGGACAAGGGCTGGGGGTATTCATTTTTGCCGTGATCCTGAACATCATCCTCAGTATAATTATCCGCGTGGTTCCTTCACTGGGAAGTATCCTTTCATTGGTGGGTTTCGTACCGCTTATTTTGCTCATTTTCGGAATTATTACCGCGGCTAATGAAGCACTGAAACCGGTTCCGCTGATCGGGAAGTTTTTTGAAGGGAAGTTCAATTTTTAATAAACAGGGAATAAGCTGTTTGGGTAAAACAGGAGAATTATTGTATGGTCGTAAGATTTATCATGAAACAGTTTTAAAAAATATATGATGAGGACATGGATAAACAGTTTGTGTGGTTTTATGTTGCTATTTGTCCTGGCAGCATGCAATTCTGAAAAAACGGAAAAGTTTGTATGGGAAAAAGAGATAGCTCAACTCACCGGTAAAAACCTGGATAAATGGCTTCGCCAGGCGCCGTTCTCCAATGAACTTAAGCAAACAGACGAAAACAAGCTGGTGTTTACCAATGCGGAGCAGGTTTTTCCGTTTATGGCGCGATACAAAAATGCCGTAGGAGAATTACGGGAAACCTATAACGATCCTGAGAATCCTGTTTACCAAAAGAAAACCGTCTTATACCAGGATCCGGAGTGGGGCGATTTGTTTGTAAATGCCACGTTTTTGTATGACGACCAGGAGGTTTTCCTGGACCGTTCTTACAGCACACCGGGAAATGTGATTTTGGGAGGACCGGATGCCGCGATGGATATCCACCGTGCTACCTTGTCGGAAACAGCCGTCTTTGCCCGGACGAGTGATCACAAAACGGGTATTTACTGGGTCCGGACATCAGGCAAGGACTATCTTTTGGGACTCTATCAAAAAGGCAGGCTCATCTTTGAAACGGTTATCCCGCTCCGGGCAACCGATACATTGGCCACACTATTCAGCTGAACGAGGTAAATGAAAAACTGGGACTGCATATCGCAGAGTGGAAGGATGCGACAATACAGCAGCTGAAACCGGCAAATACCGAAGAAACGTTCTGGGAGTACCCTTTTACAGGAATCTATATGGATAAAAGGTCAACCTTGAACAAGGTTCATCTCAAGATCGGGGATACGCCTTTCCGGCTGGCACGAAAGGCTGTAAAAGGCGACTATTACTTTAGCTATGACACATCAGAAGGCAAGATAGCGCTGTTCACTGTTTTGAAAAATACCAATCAGGACGGGGAAGGTTTTGACGAAGAACATAAACAGCTGAACTCCTACGAACTGCAAGGACAAATACTCTATTACAAAGAAGAACAGGTTAAAGGGCTGATAAAAGGAGTGGCCAGGACCTATGTTGGGCAGGGGCAATTCCTGGAACTGAATTTTGAATATCCCCAAACCGATCTGGAAGCCAAGGCATATATTCACGGCGTATTGAAAAATATAAAGATTTTCAGGTATTTATAATTAAACTGAATACGATGCTTATACTGTTTCGAAAAATTGATATAGCTCACATCACGGCTACTTCTCTGGAAAATCCGGCATCACCGGGTATCCCCATGATATTAGCCCTCTACCGCACCGAAGTAAAAACAGCATTCTACAAAACGAGTCATAAAAAGGTCCTGCCGGAATACCGGGAAGTACCTTCAGGGAAACGTATTCCGAAAGGAAAATGGACGGGTGAAATGAAGATTTTTGCCGGGGAACAACTAAAACAGCAACCGCGACAAAAAACGAGATTTAAAATTACCATTGCGGGTTGGATTTTCCTGTTGCTGTGTGTGGCGACCTTAGGGTTGATCGTATTCGACCGCCCCGCGGGAAACAGGCAGGTGGTATTTAATAACCTGGGAGAACAGGTACGGTCCGGCGATATCTATTTCGGGCGTTTTCAACAGATGACCCCGGGAGGACTTCCGGTCCGTGACGGTTATGCCTGGTTTAAGGTAACTGATGTCAAGGCGGACACGGTGATGATTGTACTGGGCAAAGAAACCACAGGAGATCATAATGTGCCGGCCGAAGAATTGTCCGGTACGGTTTTTTCGGATTCCATTTATAAGACAACCATCCGGGAGCAAAAGGGGTATACTATCGATTTCCGTACCCGCAATAGCGAAATGATGTTTGTGGCTGGTAAAAAGAAAACTTCTTCGGGTAAATAATACAGGTATGCAAAGGAAATTAGTAACGGCCTTTTTCACAGCCTGTTTGTGGAGTGTTTTTGCACAGGCGCAAACCATTATCCGGGTGACTCCGAATGGCACGGGGGATGGTTCTTCCTGGGATCAGGCGAGTAGTATTGAGGATGCCATAGCCAACGCATCCCGTAATGATAAAATATGGGTCAGGCAAGGTACGTATAAAATAAAGCCAACGTTGCAGATTAATAAAACTTTAGAGATATACGGCGGATATTCCGGCACAGGGAACCAAAGAAATCCGGCTGTTTACCCAAGTATCCTTAGCGGTGATAAAAAAAACAGTATCATTAAGACAGGCTATTCTGCAAGTGAGATGGTTTTTGACGGCCTTATTTTCGAAGATGGTTTTGCCAAAACCGGAACTCATGTAAATGATGTTACGGGAGGAGGAGCATTATATTTAAGCGGGAATGGGACGAAGATCAATAATTGCATTTTCCGGAATAATACTTCAGCAAACAGAATAGGCTCCGGGGCCATTTACCTTTGGAGCACGGACAATATTGTTATTGAAAACTCGGTATTTGAAAACAATCGTGTAATCCGGAACGACAACAGTGAAGCCGGTAATATCGGAGGTGGGGTAATGCATATACGGTTCGGGAAGAACAATCAGATTAAGCATTGCAAATTCATCAATAATTCATCATACTATCCCGGTGGAGCAATCTATGCCTGGGGAGAAAATGCCAGGATTATAGATTGTTATTTTGAAAATAATCACAGCGATAATACAGGTGGAGCTATCTATGTGAATTTTGATGACCTGTATGTATCCAATACTGTTTTCCGCAGTAATAACTCGGAGTTGAGAGGGGGGGCAATGTATAATAATTCCGGGGCAGTTAAAGTAGTTAACTCCTTATTTGACAAAAACACAGCTTCGGATTTAGGGGGAGCCATATATAATTCGGAGGGAATTGATATAGCCAACACCACTTTTGTAGACAATAACAACACTGCTGTAGTTTTTCACTCCTTTTCTTCTGATGAGGAATATACTCATATTTATAACAGCATCCTTTACAACAACAAAGCGGGCGGGAAATTTACTCCGGATATTGCCCCCGCATATTCTGGTTCGGATATCTCCGGTCTTGATGTCAGGAGAAGCATTTTGCAGGAACATTCCGGTGGCATGAATAACCTGATAGGTGTTGACCCGCTCTTTGTCAATAGCAGCAACGGGAACTACCGTATCCGCCATAACAGTCCGGCAGCAAACGCCGGGAGAACAATATTATTTAATGGCGTGTCAGCTACACCGGCAGGTTCTTCAAATGACCTTTACAAAAATGAGCGTCTTATAGGCAATAACATTGATATGGGTGCGCATGAATTACAACTGCCGGGCTGCACCACAATTACAACTCCTGCGAACGGGGCGGTTGATGTTGCAGTGAACACTGACATCTCCTGGGAGGCCGTGCCCAATACTACGGGATATACCATTTCAATCGGGACCACTCCCGGCGGGACCGATACGATAGACCGGCAACAGGTCACAGGAACAGTCTTTGAACTTCCTGTTAACCTGGAAGTAAATACCACCTATTTTGTTTCGGTCATATCTTATAACAGTGCCGGTGAAGCTATTGGCTGTAGTGAAATAAAGTTTAAAACAGAAAAAACGTCCAGTGTGGTTGATTGCACATCGATAACCAATCCGGTTAACGGAGCCGAAAATGTGTCTTTGGACACCAATATCACCTGGGAAGAAGCTGTCAATGCCAGCGCGTACTACATTTCCATAGGAACTACTTCCGGAGGGACGGATGTTGTGAACAAAGAATCCGTTACCGGAACGACCTACACCCCGGAGATCAGTCTGGAAGAAAACACCACCTATTTCGTAACCGTAACCCCTTACAACAATGAAGGAAGTGCTGAGGATTGCACCGAAACCGGTTTTACCACGGAAACCCTGGTGTCGGTCCCGGGCTGTGCAACGATTGTAACCCCGGAGGATAGTCAGGAAAATGCTCCCCGGGATATCAATATTACCTGGGAGTCAGTCCCTGAAGCCGACGGCTACTATATTTCCATGGGAACTATTTCCGGAGGGACGGATATCGTGAACAACGAATCAATAACCGGAACAACCTACACTCCGGAAGTGGACCTCGACGAAAACACTACCTATTTCGTAATTGTAACCCCGTACAACAGCGAAGGAAGTGCTGAAGATTGCATCGAAACCAGTTTTACCACAGAAACGCTGACACCTCCAGATTGTGCTGTGATCGTCACGCCTGTAGATGGAACTACCTATCCCGCTTATGAGGGTATCGGCTGGGAAAGTGTGGCAGGAGCCGATAGCTACCGGATCTATATGGGCACTACTCCGGGCGGTACGGATGTGGCGGATGGACTGGAACCGGGAGAAGATTTTGAAGACCCGGAGTCGGGCACCTATTATCTTAGGGTAGTTCCTTATAACGAAGCAGGCGAGGCCACGGGTTGTGAAGAGATTAGTTTTTCGATAGGGGCACCGACGCCTCTTCCCCCCGGCTGTACAACGATTACAAACCCGGCAGACGGTTCTGCAGATGTACCATTAATAACAGGGATAACCTGGGAATCCATACTCAATGCCGAAGGCTACCGGCTATCCATTGGCACAAGTCCCGGGGGAACAGAGCTGGTGAACAGGGAAGAGGTCACCGGTACAAGCTATACGC
>NZ_RJTM01000004.1 GCF_003725735.1 Sinomicrobium pectinilyticum
CGTCAGCGTGATACCTTTTAACGGAACCGGAGAAGGAGAAGACTGTGGAGAGATCAGTTTTACGACAGAAACCGTGGGGGAAGTACCTGTTTGTACAGGAATTATCAGTCCCGTAAATAATCAGGAAAATGTTCCCCTGAACACGGATATCACCTGGGAAGCCGTCCCGGATGCGGAAGGTTACTATATTTCCATCGGTACCAGCCCGGGAGAGAGTGATGTTCTGGATCAATATCAACAAAGCGGAACTACCTACAGTCCGGAAGCTGATTTCGAAGCCAACACAACGTACTATATCCGGATCACACCATACAATTCTTACGGAACGGCCGAAGATTGCCCCGAATTTGATTTCACGATCCGTATTCCTGAAACTGCGCCGGAATGTACGGACATAACCGGCCCGGCAGACGGTTCTACAGGGGTGTTACTCACAGCAGAGATCACCTGGGAGCCCGTTTCTGACGCCGAAGGATACTATTTGTCTGTGGGTACAAGTCCCGGGGGAACAGAGCTGGTGAACAGGGAAGAGGTCACCGGTACAAGCTATACGC
>NZ_RJTM01000005.1 GCF_003725735.1 Sinomicrobium pectinilyticum
TGTCAGCGTGATACCTTTTAACGAAATCGGTGAAGCGGAGGGTTGTACCGGGATCGGTTTTACCACGGAAACCCTTCCGACCGTCCCTGGCTGTACTACTATAACAGGCCCGTCTGACGGTGCCACCGATGTAGCCATAAATACCAACATATCCTGGAACACCATTGCTGATGCCGACGGGTATTACATTTCAATAGGTACCGCTGCCGGGGGAGCGGATATCGTCGACCATCAGCAGGTGTCCGGGAATACATATAGTTTGAGTTTCGGACTGGAAGAGAACACCACTTATCACGTCCGCGTAGTGCCATACAACACCCAGGGAAATGCTACCGGCTGTACCGAAACCAGTTTTACTACGGAAACTTTAGCGACACCCCCTAATTGTACCGTTATAACAAGCCCGACTGATGGCGCCTCCGATATAGCCACAGATACAGATATAGCCTGGAACACCGTTGCTGATGCCGATGGGTATTATATTTCAATAGGTACCGCTGCCGGGGGGGCGGATATCATCGACCGTCAGCAGGTGTCCGGGAATTCTTTTAATCTTCATTCCGGACTGGACGAAAATACCACCTACTATGTGGCGGTCACACCCTATAATATACAGGGAAGTGCTTCCGGATGTATGGAGATCAGTTTCACGACCGGGACGGGGGTAGATATTAATAAAACAAAATACGGCTTTTCTCCCAATGGTGACGGGATTAACGATTTCTGGGAAATAGAAGGTATAGAAAACTATCCCGACAACACGGTTTCCGTGTACAACAGGTGGGGGGATGTGGTGTTTCGTATGGATAATTATGACAACCATTCCAGAGTATTTACGGGAGTTGCCAATAAACTCACCGGATTAGGTGGCGGCAGGTTGCCTTCGGGGACCTACTTCTTTGATGTGCTCCTCCGGAAGGGGAATGATCTGAAAAAAGTAAAAGGATTTTTGGTTTTAAGACGTTAAGATGAAGAGTAGAAAGAGATATAGATTGATGTTGCTTATGGTGCTGTTGGGATCGTACTTTGTTTTTGGTCAGCAAACCGCTTTATTTCCCGAATATAATTACAATCCTTTTATCATTAACCCCGCTTATACGGGAATGGCTTCGGGTGCGGAGGCAACGCTCAGCCATTACGGATATATCAACAGTGTGGAAGGAAGCCCGAAAAGTTTCTCCCTGAGTGCTCATTCGCCTGTATCCCGGGGAAAAATGGGACTGGGTGCCGCGATTTCCCGCGACAGGATCGGGGTCACCACAAATACCCATGCCTTTGCAGCATACTCCTATAAAATATTTTTCGATTATAAAAATGATCGGCCAGACTGGCAGATCTACAATCAGAATGTGCTTTCGTTCGGGCTGACCGCCGGGGTGCACCAGTTCAACGATAACCTGCTGGAACTCGGTATCGTGGACGACCCTGAGTTTTCTGAAAATATCAATGCGACCATACCTGTGGTAGGGGTCGGTTTTTTATATAATTGTGCCGATTTTTATGCGGGGGTTTCAGCCCCGAATATTTTAGGAGATAAACTGGCTTCGAGAGATGACCTGAACCTGTCCAATCCCGTCTACGGGTATTTCGGGTACCGCTTTTTTGCAAACCGGTTCAACGAGATCGTGATAAAACCCAATATGTTATTGAAGTACGAAGATGGGGCCCCCGTGCAAATAGATGTGAATCTTGCCACAAGTTTCGGGAATAAATTTGAGGTCGGGGCCGGCTACCGCAGCAGTTCTTCCGTGAATTTCCTGGCCGGGATCTATCTGTTCCGGTATTTCAGGCTTATTTATCACTATAATCTAGGGCTGAAAAACACTGTATTAGGGAACATTCATGGTATTGTGCTGTCATACTCTTTCGGCAGTGAGTATTTTTAATAAGAAGAAAATAAGGGAAAATGAAACTGATGTATTCAGAATAATTATGAACACATATGAAATCAACCGCTAAAACATTGCTGTTACTCTTCACAGGATTAATTTTTCTTTCCTGTCACCAGACCTCACCCCGGGAAGATTTGGAAATCACTGTTTTAAATGCCAATCTGGTGACAAGCAGGTACATACCTTCATTCTTTGAGGAACTCCGGGAACTGGAAAAACAGGGCCGTATTACCGTATTTAAAAATGGTGAAATGAAAAAGGGTACCGCTGTGGAATATATTATGCAAAACACAATAGCCCCTGTTGACGAATCCATAAAGAAAGTCGAAGAATTAAAACTGAAAGATGACACTGAAGACCTGATCGCCGCTTCCCGGGAGGTATTGCAGTACGGTAAGGAAATTTTTGAAAACGAATACAGGAATATTGCAGAGATGCTGGATGCAAACAGGTCACAGGCAGAAATAGACTCGGCCATTCACAAATTGTTTAAGGACCACGACCGGGAGATGGAAAAGAAACTCAGGCACCTGAACCAACTGGCCGTTCCTTATGCAAAGAAGCACGATATCCCGTTGAATTTCAGATAAATTTCCTTTTTTTGACAATTATACGAAGGTCTTCCTGGGCCAGGTAAAGACAGGGAACAATAACCAGGATGATAGAAGTGGCGAATACAATCCCGAAACCTAATGAAATAGCCATCGGGATGAGGTAAAATGCCTGTGAAGAAGTTTCCAGGATAATCGGTGTAAGCCCCCCGAAAGTAGTTAAAGTGGTCAGCATGATAGGGCGGAACCGCCGTATCCCCGCTTCGTGAATGGCTTCGTAGGCCGATTGGTCCTTTCGTATTCCATTGGCGTAATCGATCATGATAAGGGAGTCATTGACCACAACACCGGCCAGCGCTATCATGCCCATTAAACTGACCAGTGAGAGGTCGTAACCGAGAATAATATGGCCGATCACAGCGCCAACTATTCCGAACGGAATTGCCGAAAGCACAATAAAGGGTTGAATATAATTGTTGAACGCCAGGGCCAGCAATGCATAAATAAGCATAAGAGCCATGGAGAAGGTCCCCCACAGGGAATTTGTCGATTCCCGCATATCGGCCTGGCTTCCTTCAAAGGTCCATGTAAGCCCCGGGTAATCGGCCCGTAACTGCGGAAGTACTTCTTTCTGTATAGCGGCGAGGACCCGGCTAACGGCATTGGCCGGTTCGGCATCCATTCCCACATTTACCACCCTTCTTCCGTCCCGTCTGTTAATGGAAGTAAATGCTTCTTTTTCTTCTACTTCCACCACATCCAGCAGGGGAACCTCCACGCTATCCGGTGTCCGGATAAGGAAATTTTCCAGGTTTCGTATGTCCTTGCGTTCTTCCAGCGGCAGCTTTACCCGTATTTCCACTTCGTTATTGCCCCGCAGCTGCCGCATGGCGAGCGCACCGAAAAAAGCGTCCCTCACCTGCCTGCCCACCTCGGATGAGGTTAATCCCAGGTTTCTTCCCTGCGGAAGGAGCTTGAAGTCGTACTGCATTTTACCCTTATCATAATTGTCGCTCACATCACGGGTATTTTCAAAAGTTTCCATGCGTTCCACAAAAGCCCGGCTTGCCTTTTCGAGGACTGAAATATCCGTATGGCTCAGATCCACGCTGATATCCTGGCGCGCACCGCCGGGTCCGCGTTCGGCTTCGAAAGTAATCTGGTCTACACCGCGTATGTCACCAATATTATCACGCCAGATGGCAATAAGCTCTGCTGCGGTCATATCGCGTTCATCCGGCGGGCGCATCACGATTTCCACATCGATGAAATTCTGTCCGCGGACATTGGTTTTTATGCCTTGTGCCACTTTGTACAGATCGTTTTCCGAAAACATTTTGCGGGTGGCTTCGGTGACTTCTTCGGCTACCTCCGCAGCCTGGTCGGGCGTGGTCCCTACCGGGAGCCTGATCCCCGCTTCAATTTCGTCGGCAGCGATTTCGGGCATTAAGATCATTCCCATATGGTCACTGTAACCAAAGCTTCCCACGATGAGCAGCAAGGCTACTGCAGCTGTCAGCGTGATGTAACGGAACCGGAGGCATTTATCCAGAAAGGGACGATAATATTTCTGGATGATACGATCGAATCTCCTGGCGAACCTGTCCTGCGCACTTTCGAGTTTAAGCAGAATACCTTTTTTCCTTTTCTTCCTGATATGTCCCAGGTGGGATGGCAAAATAAACAGGGCTTCTATCAGGGAGATCAATAAGATAACAATGACCACGGCCGGAAGGGGCCACCAGAATTTACCGGTCTCCCCGGGAATGAGCAACAGCGGTATAAAAGCAATAACGGTAGTAAGTATACTGAATAATACCGGTCTTGACACATCCCCGGTACCTTGTATGGCGGCCTGCATGATACCCATGCCCTGCTGACGGTATTCATATACATTTTCCCCCACCACAATGGCATCGTCCACCACGATCCCCAATACTACAAGAAATCCGAACATGGAGATCATATTGATACTTACACCTATTATCGGCAGGAGTGTTATTCCGCCGATAAAGGAGACCACCATGCCGATCATTACCCAGAAAGCAAGCCGGTATTCCAGGAACAGGGTCAGAATGACCATGACAATAACAATAGCCATTAAACCGTTTTCGGTAAGGAGAGAAAGCCGTTCGCGATAGTCCTCGGCCCGGTTGCTGTCAATACGATACTGAACGCCGGGAGGTAGCTGCAAGTCGTTCAAAATGTTTTTCACCAGTTTTTCAATGTCAAGCGGCGATTGATTTCCAACCCTGAAAATCTCCATATTTACAGCTGCTTTTTGATTGAACTGGCCGTGAAACCCGGTTTCTTCAAATCCATCGGTAATGATAGCTATGTCCCTTAATTTAACCTGTGCTCCTGTAGGGGAGGAGGCAATGGTGATATTGCCGAATTCTTCCGCCCACTGCTTGCGTTCCTTCAGCCTGAGGAGGATCTCTCCGGAACTGGTTTCTACTGCCCCGGCCGGAATATCCCTGCTGGATTGTTCGATAATATCGGCAACCTGCCCCAGTGTCAGCTGGTACTGGCGCAGATTGTAATGCGGAATTTCTATACGGGTTTCATAATCCGGAACGTTGTCTAAAGTGACCTGCGTAATTTCGGGCTGACTTAAAAATTGGTTTCGCAGATGTTCGGCCAGTTTACGGAGGGTCCAGATATCGGCATCCCCGTATAAGGAGACCTGCATCACATCGCGCTGACGGTCTTGTAAGACTACTTCGGGCTCTTCGATATCATCCGGAAATGTCCGTATGCGGTTCACGGCCTGGTCGATATCCTGAAATGTTTTCATCCGGTTGGTCCCTGCCACAAGTTCGATAGTTACGGTTCCCGAACCTTCCTCCGCCGTAGATACGATTTCTTTGATACCCTGCACTCCCCTGATGGATTCTTCCACCGGTAACAGTATGCCTTGTTCCACTTCTTCGGGTGCGGCACCGGGATAAACAACACTGACCTCAACAAAATCCAGTTGAAACTGTGGGAAGACCTCTTTTTGTATGGAAAACATGGTATAAATGCCGCCGCCTACCAGTAAAAACATCAGCAAATTTGCAGCAATAGAGTGCCGTGCCATATAAGCGATAATGCCATTGCTTTTGTGTTTATGAAGGTGTTGCTCTTCCACAGTGATCTCGTTACACTTTATTTAATCGGTGACCGAATCTTTTTCGGTTCGCAGGGGAACTCCCTCGGTTACGGTACTGATATTCGTGGTGACTATCTTTTCTCCGCCTTGTATTCCATCGGAAATATAAACATGGTTCGCATCGATCAACCTGATATTTACCTCCCGGATTTCCAGTTTTCCGTCATGCATGACCCAGACGGTCCGGTTATTGCGCAGGTGATTGCGATCCAGTTTTACGACCTGTTCTATTCTTTTTCCCTGGATATGGGCTTCCACAAATTCGCCTACCATGAGGGTGGGGATGTTTTCGTCCGGAGTTTCAAGGCCTAACGGATCGGGGACCTTGACCAGCAAACGTGCCAGGCGGGTTTGCTGGTCCAACGCCCCTATTTTTTTGTGCAGGTAACCTGTTCTGCTTTCGTTTTCTCCCCAGGATGTTTTGTTGCTGATCTTTACGACGGCCCCCTGTTCTTTATCTGATGAAGGGAAAGACAGCCATTTTAATTTGTTGATGGGCAGGCTCACCTCTACCCAGTAATAATCTATTCCTACGAGCCGTCCCAGATTATCGCCGGGAGTAACCTGAGAACCTGTGGTAACATTCTGTGAAATGACCTGGGCATCGAACGGTGCACTTATGCGCGTCCGCCGTACGTTTAATGTTGCCTGGTCAGCGGCTGCCCTGGCAGCCTGGAGCTGGGCTTTTACGGCATTTAACTGGGGCTGCCGTAACACCAGCGACTTTTGTTTATCGGATAAAGAATCGGCACCGACCAGTGCAAAATCCTGTTCGGCAATATGTTGCCGGCCCATTTCTATGGTTAAATTGGTTTCTGCCTGGAGTAATTCGCTTTTGCGCAGTTCCAGTTGGTTTTCATAATCCGAGGGATCGATTTTTAACAGCAAGTGCCCCTTTTTTACCACACCGCCCGGCACAAATGCTGCTGTACGTTGAATGACCTGTCCGTTCACCAGGGGACTCAATTGTACGTCTTCTATGGGTTGTACCGTTCCGGTAGCCACAAATTCCGGGATAAACGAGCCTTCTTTCACGGCTTCCACACTTACCAGCATGGCCGTTTTTTTGGTGGCCGCTTCACTCTTTGCCGTAGGTTCCGTAGTAAAAATGAGGAAGACAATGGCTATCGTAACCAGCAGAATTAATGCACAAATAATCAGGATGCTCTTTTTATTCATAATCTTTTGGACTAATTCGGACTATCGGTATTGGCTTCGTTTTCCCGGCCGGTATTAAAACCTCCCGCCAGGGTCCGGTATAAATCGATTCGTATTTCGTATAATTCCTGTTGTGTTTCCAGCCAGTCGCGCTGTAATTGTTGTTGTTGCTCCAGGGCCAGTAGCACATCGAGGTATTCCGTAAAACCGTTCAGGAATTCGATATGCAATTGCTTATTTACTTTTTCGGCCATGCTCAACCGGTTTTCCAGGACGTCCAGGCGTTTGAACTGGTTTTCTTCCCGGATCAAGGCATTTTCAACTTCCTGAAAAGCCGTAAGCACGGTTTGCCCGTATTGATAAAGTTGCTGCATTTTTACTGCTTCTGTCCTGTCTACCTCTGCCCGCAGCCTTCCCCAGTATAAGATCGGGGCCAGCAGGTTTGCCCCGAGTGTATATGCCCAGCCCGAAAATAGCTGGCGGTATTCATTGGATCGTGCCTGCATGGAGAGGTTTAATGACAGCCGGGGAAACTTATTCCGGACGACTGCGGCCATATCGCGATCGGCGGCGAGCAATAAATTATACTCACGTTGCAGGTCCGGCCGCCTTCTGATAAGTTCCAGGGGGAGCCCGGTGACGGGAAGATCGGGGAGGTCGGGCAATGAATCCCGCAATTCCGTAGTAAAATCCTGGGGGGATACCCCTGTAAACACGGCGAGTTGATTCCTCAGAACATTTAAATTGGTCTCATAAATAATGTATTGATCTTTGGCTTCTTCCAGTAACTGGCGCTGGCGCAGGATATCCACACCTTTTATTTGTCCCCCTCCGAAACGGGCCCGGATTAGTGTAATGATTTTCTGATTGGTTTCAATTTGTTGGGTAGCCAGTTTCAATTGTTTTTTAGTCGTAAGGAGTTGAAACCAGACTATTGCGATCTCGGCAGACAAGGTCATGGCTGCGGCCTGATAATCGTAATATGTGGCCTGCAACCTGAAATCTTCGGCACTCAGATCGGTCCGTATCCTTCCCCATAAATCCACTTCATAGTCGGCCGAAAGTCCCAGTTGGGTGTTTTCCCCTCCGGCAAAATCGGGTTTCGGGCGGCTGATTGCCGTTTGTGCGTTTGCCTCGATATCCGGCAGTAAAAAAGTAGATTGTGTTTTGCGGATGGCCTCGGCTTCTTTCAGCTGATACCATATACTTGTCAGGTTCATATTATTGGCGAAGGCGCTGTCCATTAAGATATTCAATTGTTCATCCCGGAATGTTGTCCACCATTTATCTGGCATAACGGCGTAACCTGTCGATGAAAAACTTTCCGGTTTTCCTACAGGGGCCTCGATAACCTTCATTTCGGGAGAACAGCACACAAAACCCGTCACCAATAAAACGAATGCTGAAAATTTTCTCGGGGATGATATGTTTGGAGAATGTGATATCAATGGACAGGTATATTAAGGAAATGTTCCGAAATTAAAACAGGTCTTTTAAAAGTAGAGTTTTTTGCTTAGTTGACCAAATATCAATGAGATAAGGTGGAAACTCTTCACCGGTTTTAAAACGCCTGTTACATAACCGGATTTATGGTGCTTTAGAGATAGGACTACCAAATATGCATAACCGGTCAGGAAAGATAGGAACGTTTTTATACCCGAATAATCACGTATTGCCGGTTTCGGTGAGATTTAAGTACTGGATTTTCAGATCTGTAGTGATTTAAGCAGACAAAACAAAAAGTGGCAGAATAGAATTAAGAAAACACGAGGTAATACTGTTAAAATGGTCATATTTTTTATAATTTTTAAAGTCACTATTTTATTTTTTCCTATCTTGAAGGTACCGGCAATCATGTTAAGTATATTAGAGCATGTTTAAAAAGAATTCAATTGGCTAAAAAAATGCCCTTTTTGCCCCATATTTGTCTTTTTCTCGCCTCATAGCTACGGCTATGCGGCTCAAAAAAGCCTTCATATGGAACAAAAATCATCATTTTTCGCTACAATCAATTCTTTTTAAACAAGCTCTAAGAAAATTAGGTGTTGTTGATGATTGCCGAAAGAACCGGAGATCGTGAATTTTATGCTCCGGGGTACCGGAAGATCCGGAAAGTTTTAGCTTCCCGGAAGTGTGGTACCCGTTCCATCAATGAAATAATCTGATGGAACGGGAGATGCAGGCCGGTCAAGGCAGGAAGTTTTCCCCGAAGCTGGGAGATAAACGAAAATTTGTTGAATTCACCTGTGCCCCGAAACGGGAAGGCCGCAATACCATTCCTCTCGGGATGACCGATAATTTTTTTAATTAGGAATGTAAACCATATGCTGTTTATGGTACCGGAATGCCATGATTCCCGAAGGCTAAAAACGCGGAAGGAATTTCAGGCAATAGTTCATAAACAGTTCTGCAGAAGGATATACGACTCCTTGTTTAACACTGGCAGAGAAAGGGAACGGAGGAGAGAAAGAGTCTGGGACTTATCCTGTGAAGAGGGAGGGCCTGTGTTTTCTTATTTGGAAGAATAATTTTTTCTTCCGTTCTTCTTTCATTATCGGTATAGGACAAAGCCCTGTAACGGGAACTTCTCTCCCGGATTTTTCGGTCATAAACCTTTTAACACATTTGTTTAAATACCTGACCTATGACGGAAAAGAAAAAATCTGAGCAGTTTGAGACAGAAAACAGGGAATGGCTGGATGCTCTTCGATGGCAGATAAACAATGCCCCTTCGGGAAGGGCACGGGAAATTTTACAGCTTCTCCGGGATGAAGCCGCAAAACATGGCATTTTCCCGTCACAAGAATTGCAGACCCCTTATATAAATTCCATAGGAACGCTCCAGGAATCTGCATACCCGGGAAACCTGAAACTTGAGGGAAAGTTAACGGGATTGATCCGCTGGAACGCTATGGCCATGGTAGCGAAAGCAAACCGGGAATTAAAAGGGATCGGCGGACATATTTCCACTTATGCTTCCATAGCCGATCTCTGGGAGGTAGGCTTTCACCATTTCTTCAGGATAGACGAGGATGGAAAAGCAGATATGGTTTACTTTCAGGGACATGCCTCTCCCGGAATTTATGCCCGTGCGTTTCTGGAAGGGAGATTAACGGAAGAAAACCTACGGCATTTTCGCCGGGAAATAAAATATGAAGACGGGCTTACCTCTTATCCGCATCCGCATTTAATGCCGGAATTCTGGAGGTTCCCGACAGTTTCCATGGGGTTGGGCCCTATCATGGCTATTTACCAGGCCCGGTTCAATAAGTACCTCAAACAGCGGGGACTTATTTCTGAAAATAAACAGAAGGTATGGGTTTTTGTGGGGGACGGCGAAATGGACGAGCCCGAAGCACGGGGTGCCATAAGTGTAGCGGCAAGAGATAAACTGGAGAACCTCATTTTTGTAGTGGACTGTAATCTGCAACGGCTGGATGGCCCTGTGAGAGGAAATGCAAAAATAATACAGGAACTGGAAGGCCTTTTTAAAGGTGCCGGCTGGAATGTGATCAAAGTGCTTTGGGGAAAGGACTGGGATCCCTTGTTTGAAAAAGACAAAAGCGGAAAATTGATCAGGTTGTTGAACCGGTTACCGGATGGGCAGTTCCAAAAATTTGCTTACGAAGACGGTGCTTTCCTGCGGAGTGAATTGTTCGGAAAAGAGAAAGAATTACAGGAATTGGTAAAAAACTATTCCGATACCGAATTAAAAGATCTGAAAAGGGGAGGCCACGATCCTGTTAAAATATATAATGCCTATAAAGCGGCTTCGGAACATAAAGGCGCTCCTACGGTGATCCTGGCGCAGACAATTAAAGGATACGGCCAGGGAAGTGCGGGAGAGGCCAGTAATGTATCGCATCAAACCAAAACGCTGAAAACAGAGCACTTAAAATATTTCCGGGATTTTTTTCATATACCTGTTTCCGACGACGAGTTGGAAGAGATCCCTTTTGTAAAACCGGATGCGGATAGTGAAGAAATGAAGTACCTGCAACAAAGAAGGGAAACGTTGGGAGGATATATCCCGAAGCGGGAAGACAAGAGTACGGCGTTACCACCGCCGGATAACTCGGTTTTTGCTCAGTTTTTAAAAGGCTCGGGAGATAATGAAGCCGCTACTACCATGGTAATGGTACAGTTGCTGGGAAAATTATTAAAGGATGAAGCATACGGAAAGCATATCGTTCCCATTATTCCCGATGAATCCCGCACATTCGGAATGGAATCCTTGTTCAGCCAGGTGGGGATTTACACTCCTGAGGGACAGAAATATGAACCTGTGGACCAGGACAGCCTTTTGTACTATAAGGAATCAGACGATGGAGTCATTATGGAAGAAGGAATTACGGAAGCGGGTTGTATGGGAGGTTTTATCGCTGCCGGTACGGCGCATATCACTCATGGATTTCCTATGATCCCCTTCTATTTTTTCTATTCCATGTTTGGTTTTCAGCGCACGGGTGATCTTATGTGGGCGGCAGCCGATGCCGGTGCACGCGGTTTCCTGATCGGGGGAATTTCCGGACGTACCGGCATACCCGGCGAAGGCCTGCAACACCAGGACGGCCAGAGTCATCTGTATGCTTATGCATTTCCTAATGTAATGGCTTATGATCCTTCTTTTGCCTATGAACTCTCCGTAATTGTCAAAAACGGCCTGGAACAGATGTATGTGGAAAAAAGGGACCTGTTCTATTATATCACAGTTGGAAATGATACCTATCCAATGCCCGAAATTCCGGAGGGATGCGAAGAAGGGATTGTGAAAGGGATGTACAAGTATAAAAAAACATCACTGGATACGAAAGCGAAGAAGGCTCATCTCTTCGGGAGTGGCGCCATTCTGCCGGAAGTATTGGAAGCGGCAAACCTGCTGGAGGAAGAATACCGGGTTGCTGTGGATGTATGGAGCATTACCAGTTATAAAGCTTTGTATGACAATGCAATGGATACGGAACGGAATAACCGGCTAAAAGCACAACTCAACAGGGAACCTTCTTATATAGAAAAATGCCTGGAGAAGGAAGAAGGTGTCTTTGTGGCCGCTTCAGATTTTGTAAAAGCACTGCCGGAATCCATTGCTACATGGTTTCCTTCGAAACTAAGCTCTCTAGGGACCGATGGATTCGGAAGGAGTGACGGACGAAAAGAATTGCGCCGGTTTTTTGAGGTAGATCGCAGACATATTGCCTATGCGGCACTTTACGATCTTGCGGTTACCGGTAAGATAAAGGCTGAAGATCTTGAAAAGGCAGCAAAAAAATTAGAATTGGAGCCGGATAAGATAAATCCAAGAACGTCTTGATCTGTAAACATTAAAAACAACTAAAATGGCTAAAGAAGTAAAAATTCCACAAATATCAGAAGGTGTTGATTCTGCCCGCGTTTCGGAAATCCTCATAGAAACGGGAGATTATATAGAAACGGACCAGTCGGTAATTGTCCTGGAAACGGACAAGGCATCTGCAGAAGTCCCTTCCTCACATGAAGGTACGGTAAAAGAAATAAAAGTAGCCGAGGGCGATGAAGTAGAGGTAGGGGCTGTTGTACTGATTCTTGAAGAAGACGGAAAAGAATCGGGGGGTGAAGAAGAAGAAAAAGAAGAAGAGGACGCCAAAGGAAAAAAAGAGAAAGAAAATAAAAAGAAGAAAGATAAGGAAGAGGAAGGTGATAAGAGGGAAGAAGAAGAGGTAGAAGAAGGGAGAAATAAAACACCTGAAGATAAGGAGGGAAAGGAGAAAAAGGATAAGGAAGAGGAACCTGAAGACAAAGAAAAAGAGGAGGAGAAGGAAGAGTCCGAAGAAAAGAAAAAAGAAGGAACTGATGACGAAAGAAAAACGGGAGAGGAGCTTCCTGCTTCCCCTATGGTGAGAAAACTGGCCAGGGAACTGGGAGTGGATCTGGCATCTGTGGAAGGAAGCGGACCCGGCGGAAGAATTTCTGAAGAAGATGTGAAATCGTACACGAGGAAACAAGGTACGGACAAAGCAGCGGAACCAAAAGGACTTTCTCTTCCCGATTTCAGTAAATGGGGTGCTGTGGAAACAAAATCCCTGTCAGGGATACGGATGGCAACCGGAAAAAATACCACTGCTTCATGGCAGCACATACCTCATGTTTTTCAATTTGATGAGGCGGATATTACAGGGATTGAACAATATATGGAAAAGAACCGGGAAAAAGTGCAGAAGGAGGGTGGTAAGCTCACCATCACGGCCATATTGGTGAAGATAGTGGCCAATGCGTTACAACAGTTCCCCAAGTTCAATGCAAGTGTAGATATGGAACGCAAAGAGATGATCCTGAAAAAGTATATCAACATCAGCATTGCGGTAGCTACGGATAAGGGGTTATTGATGCCTGTGATCAAAGATGCGGACCGGAAAAATATTATTGAGCTGGCCGTGGAGATCACTGAAGTGGCTGAAAAGGCACGAAACGGAAAATTAGGGCCGGAAGAAATGGAGGGTGGAAATTTTTCCGTTTCAAATCTGGGAGGAGTCGGGGGCACTAATTTTACTCCCGTTATTTATCATCCGCAGGTTGCCATCCTGGGAATTTCACAGGCTGCCATCAGGCCTATATATGTAGGAGGCAACTTTGAGCCCAGGGAAATACTCCCGTTGAGTTTATCCTATGACCATCGCCTTATTGACGGGGTAGAAGGGGCCGGGTTCCTTAGCTGGATAAAACAGGCATTGGAAGACCCGTACAAAGCATTACTGGGAGCTTAAATATTAAAACATCACTATGTCAAAAAGAGATAAAAAAGAGATAGTTATCATCGGCGCCGGCCCCGGAGGATATGCCGCAGCTTTCCGGGCTGCAGATCTCGGCCGTTCCGTTACGTTGATAGGCCCGGAAGCAGATCCCGGGGGAACCTGCCTTTTCTATGGCTGTATTCCGGTTAAAACTCTTCTGGAAACGCTTCAGATAAAGGAGAAAACCGCTAAATCCGAAACTATGGGCCTCCGTTTCGAAGCTCCCGGAACAAACCTTAAGAAAATAGCGGCCTGGAAAGACAAAGTAGTAAAAGAACTTACCGAAGGTATAGGCCTGTTATCCGAGGAAAGGGAAATAGAATACATACAAGGTAAAGCCTCTTTCTTAAGTGCAAATGAAATAGAAATTGAAACCGGAGAAGGAAAAAAACAGGTATATGAATTTGAAAATGCCATCATCGCCACCGGTGCTGTTCCCAGAAAACATCCTAACGCAAAACTTGACCATGAGAAAATACTGGATTCCACAGATGCCCTTGCACTTGATGGTATCCCTGAACGTATGCTGATTATTGGAGGGGGGTACATAGGACCTGAAGTGGGCAGTATTTATGCTACCCTGGGGAGCAGGGTTTCCATAGTGGAAAGTGACTCCCGCGTACTCTCCTGGGTGGACCAGGACCTGGTGAAAGAATTTGAAAAGGGTAATGAGGGATTGTTTGATGAATATTTTTTTAAGACCGAGGTGGATAGCGTAGCTGTTAAAGATCAGAAAGTAACAGTGGAAATGAAAAATCAGGAAGGTCAATGGAAAAAAGAATATGACCTTGTCCTGGTTGCCGTGGGAAGAATCCCGAATACCACAAATCTGAACCTGGAAAAAGCAGGGGTGGAGATCGATGATGAGGGTTTTATAAAAACAGACGGGAAACAAAAGACCATCCGTAAGAATATTTATGCTATTGGCGATGTCACCCGGCAACCGCTTTTCGCCAATAAAGCTGCACACGAAGGACGCCTCGTGGCAGAGGAGATAGCCGGGGAAGATACGGGGAGATATAATCCGAAGGCTATTCCCTCCGTGGTGGCTACTACCCGGACAGAGATGGCATGGTGCGGACTTATGGAAACAGAGGCAGAGGAAAAAGGAATAGCTGTAAAAGTGACACGGTATCCGTGGACAGCTTCCGGAAGGGCTGCTTCTATAGGGATTACCAATGGCCTTACAAAACTGATTTTCGATGCGGGAAACGGAAAAATACTGGGCGGGGGCGTTGTTGGTAAGACAACGGGGAGTCTCATTTCCGAGATAGCCCTGGCCATAGAGATGGGGGCTACAGCCGGGGAAATAGCCCTGAGCATTCACCCGCATCCTACTTTATCTGAAACAATAATGGAAGCTGCTGAGCTTTTCTCAGGAAGAGCCACCCATTTTAAAGGAAAATAAACAGTTATGACAGAAGAGCAGAAAAGGGAACTAGTAATCATTGGTGCAGGCCCCGGGGGGTATGCCGCCGCATTTCGTGCTGCCGATCTCGGTGTAAAAGTCACTCTTGTTGACCCGGAAGCAAACCCCGGCGGCGTATGCCTTTACCGCGGGTGCATCCCCTCCAAAGCGTTGTTACATGTTACCGGGACCAGGCAGGAGGCTGCAAAGGTGGGAAACCGCGGCCTCGAGTTTAAAGACCCGGAAATGGATCCGGAAAAAACAAACGACTGGAAGAACAATATTATAACCAAACTGACCCGGGGGCTGGGACAACTGGCCGGGTCCAGAGATATAGAATATATACAGGGAAAGGCAAAATTCAAATCTTCAAATACACTGGAGATCAAACCGGAAGACGATGAGGCATTTGACCTGGTATTCGGGAAGGCAGTGATTGCTACCGGCTCGGTCCCTTTGAGTTTACCGGGGGTAAAAACCGACCACAAGAATATCCTTGATTCCATAGATGCTTTGGAAATAAATGAGATCCCGGAAGAGATGCTGGTTGTAGGGGGAGGGTACATAGGCCTTGAATTGGGGAGTATGTATGCAGTATTGGGCTGCAGGGTTTCGATAGCCGAAATGGCTTCGGGATTTTTACCGGGGACGGACCGGGACCTTGTGGAGGTATTTGAAAAAGAGAATGAAAATCTTTTTAAAGCCGTATATTTTAATACCCGAGTGGAACATGTAGAGACAGGAAAAGAAAAGTTACAGGTCTCTCTTACGAATGATGAAGGAACACAGGAGAAACAATATGACAAGGTACTTGTTGCGATAGGAAGGAAACCGGATACGGAGTCCCTGGACCTGAAAAATGCAGGTATAGAGACAGATAAGAACGGGTTTATAAAGGTAGATCCGCGCCGGCAAACCAATATCCCCGGTATTTTTGCAATAGGTGATCTTACCGGGGAACCGTTTCTGGCACATAAAGCCACTTATGAGGGAAAGATAGCCGCAGAGGTAATAGCCGGTGAACCCGGAGCAGTTTATGACCCCAGGTCGATTGCCGGTATCGTATTTACCAATCCTGAAATTGCCTGGTGCGGGCTTACGGAACATATGGCCGAAGAAAACGATATCAGCTTCAAAGCTGGTAAATATCCGTGGACGGCCTCGGGGCATGCGGTGATGATGGAGACAGGGCAAGGGCTCACCAAATTACTTTTCCATCCCGAAACCGGAAGAATACTGGGAGGAGGGGTTGCCGGAAAAAATGCGGGTTCTCTTATTCCGGAAATTTCCTTTGCTATAGAAATGGGAGCAACGGCAGGAGAACTCGTTTCGGTTATTCGTCCTCATCCCACCTTATCGGAAACCATAATGGAAGCTGCCGGATTGTTTTTTGACAGCACTACCCATGTACTTTCGGAAAAGAAAAATAAATCAGACTGACCTTTTGAAATCGAAAAAAACAAGCATTTATACCTGTTCCGGCATAGGCCGGGCCTTAGGGATATCCGGTGAATACTTTATGCAAAAGAATGGATATAATTCAATCCTTTTGATCGGAGTTTCGGATCATTATAACCATAAAAATCAATGTTATTCTCTGCCGCAGCTTCATAATCATTGATACTGTCCCCGATGAGGCAAACTTCGGAGTTCTCGTACCCGAAATTCCGGAGGGTATTTGTGACGAGAGAGATTTTAGGTTCCGGGGAACCCTGGATGCTTTTAAAATACGGGGATAAATCCAGTTTGCGGCACAGGAACCGCAGCTCGTCCCCATCGGAACCGGAAACCACATGCATTTCATACCGGCTATGGTTATTTTTTATGAAATCCAGTGTTTCCCGAATCAGCCTATCCCTTGAAGTAAGGTCTTTCCTCATAATTTCGGAGTATGCCTTTGTCCATTTCTCCACTTTTTCCTCATTCACCTCTTGCCGTAAGACCGTTTTCATAAAGTATCTGAACTTTACATAGCGGGAAAGCCCTTTGTTTTTATGATGGTATTGCAGTAATTTTTCAACCTGCTCCGGGGGATAACCGGATAAAACTTCTCTGAATCCCTTTTCCCTTATATCCATGGAATCAAGGATCACGCCGTCAAAATCCCATAGTATTACTTTTTTGTTTTCAAATTCTTTCATAATAAACAGTTCAGGATTAGTAGTTCAGGTAAATATGTGAACAAGAGAGGTTTGATCTTAAAAAAGATCTTTCTTAAATTTCAGGTATTTGTATAATTCGCCAACACCCACTATCAGGGAGGACAATGCCATCATGATAAGGATATGTGTATAAGGCAGGTCTTCGAATCCCATAAAATCCCTTAGAAATGGTATTTTTATTACCAGGACCTGAAGTATAATCGCCACTATGAAGGCTATATTTACCCAATGGTTGCTCAACATCCCTATTTTAAATACGGATAACCGAAGTGAACGCATGTTATAAGCATTAAACAACTGGGTTGTGGAAACAATAATAAAAGCCCCCGTTCTTGCCATTACTTCTCCCTGGGGCAGATAATACTGAAAACTCAACAAGGTGAGAGTGACCATGACCGCAGATACCAGGAGGAGATATGGAAGGATATCCCATTTCAGTATCTTTTCGCTTTTTTTTACCGGAGGGTGATGCATACTGTCCCCATGTCCCTGTTCTGTAGCCAGGGCAACGTCCATGATACCATCAGTGATCAGGTTGACATACAGGATCTGTGCAGCCGTAAATAACAAAGGCCATCCTATGGACATGCCGAAAATAAAGGCTATTGCAAAAGCAAAATTAGTGGTCAGTAGAAAATAGCTCGTTATTTTAACATTGTTAAAAACGGTTCTCCCTTCACGGATAGCGTTGACAATACTGCTGAAATTATCATCCTGGAGTACGATCTCTGCGGCATCTTTTGCCACATCCGTACCACGCTTTCCCATGGCGATCCCCACGTCCGCGCGTTTCAGGGCGGGGGCGTCATTTACCCCGTCCCCGGTCATTGCTATCAGGGTGTCTTTTGTCTGGAGCCTTTCTGCTATACGCAATTTCGTGTCGGGGTTCATCCTGGCGAAAATATTTACATTTTCAACGTACCTGTCAAACTTTTCATCTTCTACATCCAGTTCTTTTGTAGTCAGGGAGACCGGGTATTCCCCTTCTTTTTCTTCGCCGGTCAGTATCCCTATTTCCCTGGCAATGGCCGTGGCTGTTTTTTTGTGATCGCCGGTAACCATTACTACACGGATTCCTGCTGTTTTGCATTCTTCGATGGCTTCCGGTACTCCTTTTGCAGGAGGGTCTATAATCCCGGTAATTCCTACCCATGTCAGGTTTTCTATATCATCATGGGAAAGATCCGCTTTTTTTTCGGTTTTTTTATAGCCCAGGGCAAGTACGCGCAGGGCCTGATCTGCATAATTATCCATTTTTTCCCGGATTTCCTTTTTCTTTTCTTTATGCAGTTTTTGCGGTCCTTCCGGGGTCAGGTATTCCTTGCTTAGTGCCAGTATGCGTTCCGGCGCTCCAATAACAAAAATCTCGGGGCCTTCCCCGGTATCTACCAGTGACGCCCGAAATTTTTGTTCCGATTTGAAAGGGAGATCATCCAGCAGTTTGTATTGTGTGTAAGGCTCCTTTTCTTTAATCTTTGATTTTTTGCTGAGGACCAGCATGGCAACTTCAGTAGGATCTCCCGTTACTCCCGGTTCTTCATCATGTTCTTCCGTTTTGTCTTTTTTTCGTCGTGTTATATGCGCGTCGTTGCAGAATGCGGCGATGGCCGAAAGTTTCCGTTCCACAGGATTTTCTTTTAAATGAAATTCTTCACTATTTTCCGTGAATTTTCCCTCCAATTGGTATCCGGTTCCCGATACGGTTATTTCTTTTCCGCTGCCGGTGAATATTTTTTTTACTACGAGGATACTCTGGGTGATTGTTCCTGTTTTATCGGCGAGGATTACGGAAACGGACCCCATCATTTCGGTTGCGGTAAATTCCCTTATTAACGCTTTTTGCTTTGCCATACTGTTAGCTCCTATGGCCAATACAATGGATATGACTGCAGGCAGCCCTTCAGGAATGGTAGAGACCAGTACTGCTATAGTGACCAGAAGAATTTCGCGGAATTCATAATCCTGTAGCCAGTATCCCAGGGAAAAAATGATCACTGCAGTGATAATGGCAATAACCGCCATTTGTTTTCCCAGTAAATTTGTTTTTTTTCTGAAATTGGAATCCTGCATCTCCATTTTATCCATGGATGTTGCTATTTTCCCGATTTCGGTATTTCCTGCTATGGCTGTGACTACAGCCTTTCCCCGGCCATTAACGACATTCGTGCTTTTCCAGACCATACCAAACCGGTCCCCGATGGCAGCATCTTCTTCTACGGCATTGGGATTTTTATCGACCGGCATGGATTCGCCGGTTAAAGAAGCTTCGGCGGTACGCAGTTCCTTTGTTTCCAGCAACCGGCCATCTGCCGGAATGGTGTTTCCTTCTTTCAGTATCACAATATCGCCGGGGACAACGTCTTCAGAGGAAATTTCCCGTTCCTCCCCATCCCGTAAAACAAAAGCGTGTTTCTGGCCGAGACTTTTGATGGCCTTGATTGCCTTTTCGGCTTTATATTCCTGAGTGAACCCCATAATCGCATTAAAGAGTATCACGGCCACGATTATATAAACGTCAGCCATCTGGTCCGCCCACCAGGCAACTCCGGCGGCAACAAACAAGATCAGTATGAGGAAATCCTTGAACTGCTTAAGGAATAATACCAGGGGGTTCATACCTCCTTTTTCCTCCAATTTGTTCTTGCCGAATTCTTCCTGTCTCTTCTGTGCTTCTTCAGAAGAAAGGCCTTCGGGTTTTCCCGAAACTTTCTCCAGGGCTTCCTTACTGCTTATACTGTGATATGGGTGTTTTTGATCTATGTCCATAGGAATTGTTTTTCCCGGTCCGTACTCAATGTTTTTTCTCGGCTTTCAGAATATTGGTGATCCCTTTTGCCACAGCATCCGGATTAAAGGAAATACTATCGATCCCCTGTTCTACAAGAAACCTGGCGAAGCCGGGAAGGTCACTGGGTGCTTGCCCGCATAAACCTATTTTCCGGTCTTTCTTTTTAGCCTGCTCAATGGCCATACGTATGATTTGTTTGGAAGAGGGATTGGTTTCGTCAAACAGATAGCTTACCTGTGCCGAATCCCGGTCCAGACCCAGTGTAAGTTGGGTAAGGTCATTGGAACCGATGGAAAAACCGTCAAAAATTTCGGCAAATTTTTCTGCCTGGAACACGTTGGAAGGAATTTCGCACATGACATAGATCTGCAGGTCATTCCACCCCTGTTTTAAACCGAAATCACCCATGAGATGTACCACTTTTTCTCCTTCTTCCGGGGTGCGGCAGAAAGGTATCATCAGTTTTACATTGGTAAATCCCATCTCATCCCTTACAATTTTCATGGCTTCACATTCCATTTCAAACCCATCTTTGTATTCATCGCTATAGTACCTGGAAGCACCTCTGAAACCGAGCATGGGATTTTCTTCGTCGGGTTCGAATTCTTTTCCGCCGATCAGGTTCGCATATTCGTTTGATTTAAAATCACTCATTCTTACAATGACATCACGAGGATAGAAAGCGGCCGCAATAGTGGCGACCCCCTCTGCTAATTTTTCAATGAAGAAAAGCTCTTTTTTTTCATAGGAAGCCGTTAACCCGGAGATTGTTTGCCGGGCTTTCCTGTCTTTCAGTTTATCAAAATACCGCAGTGCAAGCGGATGGATCTGTATAGCGTTGTTTATTACGAATTCCAGACGCATTAAGCCAACACCTTTCACGGGATAATTACTGTAATTAAAAGCCGTGTCCGGATCGGCCAATATCAACATGACTTCGGTTTGAGGCTGTTCATAACTTCCGAAATCGATATCTTCTTCTTCCCACTCCAGAAATCCTTCAAATACATTCCCCACATCTCCCCCGGCACAGGATACGGTAATTTCCTGCCCGTCTTCGATGGCTTTTGTTGCATTTTCGGTACCAACAACCGCCACGGCGCCCAGTTCGCGGGCTACAATGGCCGCATGGCTTGTGCGTCCGCCACTGTTGGTAATAATAGCCGATGCCTTTTTCATCACATTGTCCCAATCGGGATTGGTGATTTCAGTTACTAAAACATCTCCTTCCTGTAGTTTGTCGGACTCATCGGGAGAGTTTAAGATACGGCTTATGCCTTTTGTTATCTTATCTCCGATCCCGGTACCGGAGGTAATGATCTTTCCTTCCTTTTTTAAATGGTACTCTTTGATCCTGGTTTTGTCTTTTCCGGAGTGCACTGTTTCGGGCCTGGCCTGTACAATGTATAAATTACCGTTCTCTCCGTCTTTGGCCCACTCAATATCCATAGCACGTTTATAATGTTCTTCGATTTCCAGGGACCACACGGCAAGCCGTATTACTTCCTCGTCAGTAAGAACATATTGTTTTTGTTTCTCCGGAGGTGTTTTTTTGTTTGTTGTCGTGGTGTCGTTTTTTTTCTTTCCGCTGGCATAGATCATGGATTTTTCTTTGGTCCCCAGTTTTTTGGAAATAATGGAACGCATTCCTTTTTTTAAAGCGGGTTTGAAAATATGGAATTCATCTGCGTTAACGGCTCCCTGGACCACATTATCGCCGAGGCCCCATGACCCTGTAAGAAAAATCACTTTTTCATAACCGCTGTCCGGTAGAATGGTGAAAATAACTCCCGCTGAAGCTTTGTCTGAACGGACCATTTTTTGTACCCCGGCCGACAAGGCTACTTTCATGTGGTCAAAACCATTGTGTTCCCGGTAACGGATGGCACGGTCAGTAAAAAGTGAAGCAAAACATTTTTTACAGGCTTCAAGGGTTTGCTCCGGGCCCTGAATATTCATAAAGGAATCGTGCTGGCCCGCAAATGAAGCTTCGGGGAGATCCTCGGCGGTGGCACTGCTTCTTACCGCTACGCTGGTAAGGGAGTCTTCTCTTTTCTCCAGTTGTCCGTAAGCTTCTTTTATTTTTGCTGCGAGTTCTTCGGGAAATTCCCCTCGCATGATTTCTTCCCTGATCTTTTTTCCCGTCTCGGAAAGATTTTTAAAATCTTTTTTGTCCAGTTTATCGAGTGAAGCGGTTAGTTTTTCTCTTAAATTATTGTGTTCCAGGTAATCCCGGTACGCTCTGGCCGTAGTGGCAAACCCGTCCGGGATACGGATACCTTTTGGGTTCAATTGGTTTATCATTTCCCCCAGCGAGGCATTTTTACCTCCGACTTCTGCCGTATCCTCGCTACTCAGATCTTTAAAAAAACGAATATATGGGTCCATCAGTTCATGATTTTAGCGGTTAGACATATCTTTAATTTAAAAAGATTAACTGTAATAGACTCCTTATGATTTGTTAAAAGTCAGCCTGAATATATTAAAGTTCAGTGTTGTACTAAAGTGGAAGAACGGCTGGTAAATTTTTTTGGACCCGAAGTGGAAAAGGTATGGATGTTGCGGTGCTTTTCTCAGAATATTTTTCCATAATTTCAGGTGATTTTACAGGAAGAAGGGAAGGACTTGATTTTTTCGCGATTTTGTTAGTACTCCTCCTGAAGTTACAGGAAACCTTCTCCTGCGAATAAAACCGATCTATTTCGGAACCCTATGTTGCAACAGCTCTGATTGAATGGGAGCCATCGGGGGGCAGAGGAGGAGTTGGCCGGGTCATTTATCTGTGGTTTCTTTTTCTTTTAACCACCGGAATATTTTTTCCACATCCTTTTTCCGGCATAATTCGGTGCCGGGTGTCATGGTTGCAGCCGTACCTGCGGCGACCCCCCATTTTACTGCATCCTGGAGGTCATCGCCACGGGAAAGGGACAAAACGATTCCTGCTACCATGGAGTCTCCCGCACCTACAGTACTCTCCTGTTTTACGGTAGGAGGGACCACATAATTAATGGTGGTTTCAGTAACTACCATGGCTCCCCGTGCGCCAAGGGAAACGATCAGGGTTTCCGCTTTACCTTCGCTTATTATCTTTTTTGCGATCTCTTCCTGCTCCAATCCTGATATTGTCTTTTTTCCCGCCAGGGTACTTAACTCCGCCAGATTAGGTTTCATTATACATACCCCCATTTCCGCGGCTTTTATTAAAGCCTGCCCCGAAGTATCTACTACACATTTGATATTTTTGTTTTTCGCGATTTCAGCGATTGTTCCGTAGAAATCATCCGGAACACCCGGAGGTAAACTACCACTGGCAACAAGGTATTTTATTTCACCTGGCAGCCTGTGTACCGCATCAATACATTTCCGGAGTTCTTCCTGGTCCAAATTTCCCCCGGGCATCCCAAACCTGTACTGGTTTCCGGTGGTTTTTTCCATGACCATCAAATTTTCCCGGGTGGGGTTTTCCACATGAATCCGGTACTGGTCTGTTCTTTCCTGTTTAAGTAATTCTTCTATTTTATTGCCTGCCGGGCCACCGGCCGCATAAATAGCCAGTGATTCGCCCCCGAGAATATGTATGGCCCTGGAAACATTGATCCCGCCACCGCCGGGTTCATAATTCGGTTCTTCACATCTCAGCTTTTTTTCCGGCTGAAGTTTATCTATGGAAGTACTTTTGTCAAGGGCCGGGTTAAGAGTTAAAGTCGCTATATTCATTATTCGGGTTTTTATAAATTGTCTGTTTTACGGTCTTTAAAGGTTTTTACCGGGAATGCTGTTCCTGTTTGAATTTCAAAAGTTTTTTCTCATGAGTTTTCCGGCTTGTATGATGAGCAAAGGCAGCAGACTGGTGATAATAATAAGTCCCCAGATACGCGGTTCCAGTTTCCGCAAAGAAAGGACATCCGCAATCGCCGGAATAAAATAGGCTGCTATGAGTATCGAAAAGCACAGTCCCAGGGCCATCCAGATATAATTGTTCCTTGTCACCTGGTTGTTCAGAATATGTTCGTCAGCTTCTCTCATATTGAATACATGGAGCAACTGCGCGAATGCCAGGCTGAAAAAGGCAATGTTATTTGTTATTTCTTCAGGTTGGTCCCAAACAAAATGGGCAAAGAAATAGGCTCCCGAAATGCATATTGTAAATATCACGCCATAAAGGGCAATCCGGGCCCAGTTTTTTTTGGTGAGAATAGGTTCTTCGGGATCCTTGGGAGGTTTTTTCATAATTCCCGGATTTCCTTCTCCGACTCCCAAAGCCAATGCGGGAAAAACATCGGACAGCAGATTGAGAAAAAGCAGTTGTAACGGGAGTAAAGGCAGGGTGAACAAGGTAAAACTTATCAAGGCGATTATCAGTATTTCACTCAGGTGATAAGAGAGCTGGTAAATAATGAACTTCCTTATATTACCAAAGATGATACGTCCCTGTTCAATGGCTTTCACAATGGAACCGAAAGCGTCATCTTTTAATACCATATCAGATACTTCCTGAGCAACCTGCGTTCCTCGTTTTCCCATGGCTATCCCTATATTGGCCCTTTTAAGTGCGGGGGCATCGTTTATGCCATCGCCCGTCATCCCCACTATTTCTCCGTTTTTTTGAAAGTGTTTGATAAGTTCCAGTTTCTGGGCAGGGTCCACTCTGGAAAATATACTGCCCGTGAATAATCGGGAATCGTCTTCTTTTTCCAGTTCTTCGCCGAGTTTTTGTCCGGAAAGCACTCCATTCCCGCTTTTCTCCTCCCGGTCATATAAGCCTACCTGCTCTCCGACATTTTTAGCGGTTCCGGGATGGTCTCCGGTAACCATCATTACTTTGATCCCCGCATTTTTACAGGTATTGATGGCGTCGGCAACTTCTTTCCGGGGAGGGTCAATAAAACCTATCAAACCGGCAAAAACCATTCCGCGGATAAAGTCTTCGGCTTCTTCTCCTTCCGGAAGAATATCAGTGTTCCTATAAGAAAATGCCAGTACACGGAACCCTTCTTCGGACAATTCGTCATTTTTTTTGTGCCAGTACTCTTTTTCTTTATCCGTAAAGTCTTTTACTTCTTCGCCGGTCAGTATTTTATCCGAGCGATCGAAAATGGCATGTGCAGCACCCTTAGCGGCTACATAAAACCCTTCATTTTCCCGGTATACGGCCCCCATTACCATCGTGCCGGAATCGAACGGATCGTGTAATTTTCTTTCCAGACCACGGATTTTCCGGTAGAGGTCAGGATTAAGCTTTTGAGTAAAGTCCAGTAAAGCGATCTCCAGCGGGTCTCCTTCTCCTTTTTCGTTTTCCCCTTCTTCCAGGCGTGCATCATTTGCCAGTGCCGAAATTTTGAAAACGTGAAGAAAATTTTCATTTTTTTCCGGGTCCTGCTGTTCTTGTATAGTGGGTTTGGCATTTTGCCATTCGGCCTTCATTCTCAGATCCCCGGGCAGATATAAGGTGCTTACGGTAAGTTGGTTCATTGTGAGGGTGCCGGTCTTGTCGGTGAAAATAATCCCGGTTTCCCCTAACGTTTCCACAGCTTCCAGTTTTTTTACGATCACGTTTTTTTTCGCCAGGCGAAGCATTCCCCTTGCCAGGGCTATACTTGCCACAATAGGCAGGCCTTCGGGAATGGCCGCAATTGTCCAGGCAATGGAAGTCTGGATCAGCGAATAGTGTTCTTCTCCGGCGATCCACCCTATGACCAGAAAAACAACGGCCAATCCTATAGTGATGTAAATAAGGTTTTTGACCAGTTTGTTTAGTTTCTTATTTAACGGTATCTCATCTTTTTTTTCTTCTCCTACCATCGCCGAAATGCTGCCCAGTACGGTTTGCATCCCTGTAGCGTAAACGACGGCTTTTCCCGTGCCGCCGCTTACTGCTGTTCCTTTATACAGGATATTGTTTCTGTCAGCTACGGGTTTTTCTTCCATTAGAGCAGCAGAAGATTTCTTTACCGGAACCGATTCGCCGGTTAAGGGAGATTCATCCACTTCCAGTTCATTCTTTTCCAGTATGCGTGCATCGGCGGCGATAAGATCACCGGCTTCCACGATCAGGATATCACCGGGAACTATTTTTTCGGCATCTATTTTTTCTTCTTTGCCATTTCGTAATACCCGCGCCTCTATTCTATCCAGTTCCTTCAGGGTCTTCATGGATTTCTGGGCTTTGTATTCCATCCAGAAACCAATTCCCGTATTTATGAGCAATACAATAACTATGGTAATCCCCTCGGCAATATCGCCAAAAATGAACGCCAGTACGGATGCAGCGGATAAAAGGTAAATTACGGGATTGTTTATCTGAGAGAGGAGAATTTTCCAGATGCTGTTATCTTCTTGTTTCTCGAGGATATTCCTGCCGTATTTACGAAACCTCTCTTCAATATCCTTGTCGGTTAATCCCTTATTTGAATCTACGGAAACCGCTTCTAGCACTTCCTCCGCAGACTTTAAATAGACATTTTCGATATGTGTACCTGTTCCATTCTGCATTGCGAGGTCATATATTTAAGAATTAATCTTTGTTATTTTCTGTCCCCAGCCCGAGATGAAATTCACGCATTTCCCCCCTGTTGAATTCATGAATTGCGTCACGGACACCAATATTCATTTTATCACTCCATCCTTCTTCAAAGGCAATCCTTAGCTTTTCATGCCCTGCAGTGAAACAGATCCGGTGGTTTCTGTAATTTATGCACAGGGAAATCTCTTCGATACTGTCCGGTAATTTGGGGTCTATCCACAAAGCATCATCGCGTATGGAAAGGCCGGCAAAATTACGCTGGATAAGGTCGAGGGATCCCGCCATGGCCCCGAGATGGATTCCTTCCGGGGTAGTCCCACCCTGAATGTCTTCGAAATCACTGATGAGGAGCGCTTTAAAATTCTTCCAGGACTGTTTCTTGTCGTATTTGGATAACACCCAGGAAAAGACGAACCGGCTTAGGGTAGAACCATGGGAGGTCCGCTCTTTATAATATTCGATGTTTTGCCTGATATGGTCTTCCTTAAATTCATAACCGAGATGGTGAAAAATGGTATGAAGTTCCTCCTTTGAAAAAACATAAAAGAGCATCAGCACATCGGCTTGTTTACTGGCTTTATATGTATTGGGACTGTTGCCTTCGCTTTCAAGAACCCGATCCAGGCGTTGAATGTCACCATATTTTTCCCGGTATTCCTCCCAGGGGAACTCCTGTAGTTGTTCATAACCTTCAAACTGGTTAATAATACCATCTTTAATAAAGGGAACGAATATTTTTTTGCTGATTTTTTTCCACAGGGACAATTCTTTTTCATCAATGGCCAGGTGCAGAAGCAATTCTTCCTTTCGGCTTTTTTCGATAAGATCGAGGATCTCAAGGGCTTTTTGCAGTACCCAGGCGGTCATTACATTGGTATAGGCATTGTTTTTTAGTCCATGTTCACCGGAATCGGGATAGGAAGTATGGTACTCATCGGGCCCCACCACATGGTGTATTTCATACCGGTCGCGGTCCCGGTTGTATTTAGCTTTACCGGCCCAGAACCGGGCGATGCTGAGAAATATTTCGGCTCCGTAATGGGAAAGAAACAGCCTGTCCTCGGTAGTTAAATAATAATTCCAGATATTATAGGCTATGGCAGCGTTTACATGCCGTTGGAGATGGGTATTGTCAGGTATCCAGTTTCCCGATTTGGGGTTGAGATGTATAACCTGGCTTTCTTCCCTACCGTTGCTGCCGCTTTGCCAGGGGAACATGGCTCCTTTATACCCTTCCTTTTTGGCAGCGTATCGCGCTTCGTCCAGTCTGTAGTACCGGTACATTAGCAAGCTTCTGGTAATTTCCGGAAACCGGAGGTTAAAGTAGGGGAAAATATATAGTTCGTCCCAAAAAACATGTCCGCGGTAGGCTTCTCCGTGTAAGCCCCGGGAAGGTACCCCGACATCGAGGGGAATTGTGTTCGGAGAGATTGTCTGCAGGTTGTGGAATATGTGAAGCCGGACCAGCTGCTGGACCTTTTTGTTACCGCTAATGCCAATATCTGCCCGGTGCCATAAAAACTGATACGCGTCTTGCTGTTTTTCGAGCATTTCCGAAAAGGGGCCTGCCCGTTGTATATCTTTGCGTGCTTCAAGCGAAGGTTCGCTGATCGAAGGGTCCCGGCTCGTATAAATCGCCGCAACTTTTTCAATCGTATATTTTTTACCTTCTTCGGCATGAAAACCCAGGACCTGCTCTATGTACTTGTCTTTCTGGTGACTGGAGACAGTCGTTTTCAATTGTTTTTTTTCTTGGGTGTAGATCCTGGTGCGTGCGGCCTGTGCCATGGTAATATCCGACTGCGCAGTCCGGACAAGTAAAAGAATAACATCTTTATCGATCACTTCAGAATAAAGAGGTTTTAAATGCCTGTTTTCGAGCTCCCTGTACCTGGCGACGTTATTATTAATTACCGTACCGTCAAGGGCTGTCCGTATTTCTATATCTCCACTCCAGTTCTCAGGAGTAAAGTTCCATTGTATCCCTGCCAGATGCATGTCTTTCATGCTTACCAGGCGGCGGCTTTCTATAGAGGTTATCCGGTAATGAGGGTCTTTTATCCTGAATTTCCTGGTGAGGATCCCTTTTTTCATTTCCAGCTTCTGTTCGTAGTCCAGGACCTCCGTTTCTTCCAGGTTTAACCATTCTCCTCCTTCGGGCCTGAAACTCAGGCAAAGCCAGTTCGGGAAATTTACCAGATCTTCGTTTTCTAAGGTCCTTCCTGCAATTTCGGTTTTGGCCCTGTTATACCCTCCCGCAATATAGGTCCCGGGATAATTGAATTCGTTGTTAGAGTTTTCTTCGGCAGCTCCACGGGTTCCGAGATACCCGTTCCCCAAAGTGCACAATGCTTCCCTTAGTTTTTGTTCCTTGGGGTCCCAACCGTGATATGTAAGACAAAAAGTATCCATGCTATATAATTGAATTTTATAACCGTGTTTTAAATTGTCTCAGAAATTCGGTTACTTCACCGGTATTTTGCAGGGTATAGACGGCTGAAGTTTTTTTGCCATGAGAACTTACCAGTATTCCGATACCGTCTTCCCTGACTGCTTTAAAAGCATCTTCATCTGTAATATCATCACCTATATATATGCGCAAATACTTTGTTTTGTCCCATCCGAGTTTTCGGGTAAGCCAATCCAATGCACGTCCTTTGTTCCAGTCAATGTCCGGTTTGAGTTCCAGTATCTTTTTTCCGCCACCTCCCTTTAATTCCGGCCGTTTCCTGATTTCCTTATTGACTTCCTCTATCACCTCCTGTATGTCCTTGTCTTCCACGTTGCGGTAATGCACTGCAATGGCAAATCTTTTTCGTTCTATTGCAACCCCTTTTATATTTTGGAGTTTTTCATTTAAATTGTTTTCTGCTTTATCAAGAGCGAGGGTAATTTCCTTTTCCGATTCATGGACCATTTCCAGATTGTCGGGGCCCGAAATATCAAAACCGTGGCTTCCGGCATATATAATCGTATCTATGTCTACTTTTGATTTCACATCTTTTCGATCCCGCCCGCTTACCACGGCCACAGGGATAAGCTCTGATAATTGATACATGATTTCACGGTTTGCATCCGGTAGTTCCGCATCTTCAGGGTGGGAGACTATGGGAGAGAGGGTACCGTCAAAATCCAGGAAAAGAGCAGGTTTTTTCCGGCCTTTTAACTCCATCATCTTTTCTATGTTATCCAAAGCTTTCGGAAGCGCATCCGGTTTGTTTTTTCTTTCTGTTTTTAAATTTTTAAGTTCCGTAAGTTCATTTACCACGATATCCGCCCCGGCATCCGCAAGGGACTTTTCTGTGGCATTTCGCGCCACTCCGATTACCTTGGAGAATTGCCCTTTTTTGCCGGCCTGTACTCCCAATATTGCATCTTCTATAACTATGGTTTCATCCACCGGAACGTTTAAATATTCAGCGGCTTTCAGAAAAATGTCGGGCGCAGGTTTTCCTCTTAATTTTTCGTGCTTTAATGTCATTCCGTCTACCCGTACTTCAAACCACTGTTCCATATTCGCTTTTTCCATTATATATCTGCAATTACGGCTGGAAGAGATTACGGCTAATTTGATATTTTCTTCCTTCCATTTTTTTAGCATCTCCCGGGCATCTTCATATATGGTTACACCTTCTTTTTCAATTAATTCCAGGAAGATCTTATTCTTTCTCTTTCCTAACCCGTACACCGTATTTTTCTCGGGGAGGTCATGAGGGTTTCCTTCAGGTAAATAAATAGATCTTGATGCCAGAAAATTTTTAATTCCGTCGTGCCGGGGAATGCCATCAATATATTCGGTATAGTCCTTTTTGATATGCAGAGGCTGGAAATTTTCCCCGGTATAATCTCTCAGAAATTCATCAAACATTTGTTTCCATGCCTTGGCATGTACGACCGCGGTTTTTGTTATTACACCATCCATATCGAGTATGGCGGCCTTAAAACGGAAGCTGGCAGTTTTTGACATACTCAATCTTTTTTGTTTTTTACCTCCTACTTAGCACTTCTTTCTAAGATAAAAAATCTTTTTCAGACAAAGGAATGAAAGAGGTTAATTAATAAAACATTAGGAAAAAACAGGAGGTATTGAGAATCGATAATTAAAACAGCTTGTAACATGTTCATTATACTGTAGTTATCCGAAGTATGGAGAGGCTATCCGGATAGGAGGGTGGAGGACGAATGAAAAGAGATAGATGAACGGCCTGGGATCTCCGGTATAAAGTGTAAGAAAGAGAGAAGTCTGTAATATTCAGGTTTTTTGGATCGTGTGCCCGGCGGAATGATTTTTCCGATCATTTTGTGCACGGCCCGAAGCAACAGGCAGTAAGAGAAGCTGTACAGACTCTATGTTCGTCTCTTCCGGGAAAGAGCAAAAGAGCCCCTGATATCCGGCCTCTTTTCAGTATCTGTTAAAAAGGATTTAATTAGATGGAGAAAACTCCCGTACACTCCGTAAATTTGCCCTAAATGAGAAAACCGTGATATCTTCTATCCTGATCATAGACGACGAAAAAGACCTTTTGAACATGCTTGCCCGTATCCTGGAACTGGAAGGGTACCGGGTTTATAAGGCAGAAACCGCAAAAGCGGGGAAAGAGGTTTTAAGGCAACAGGTAATACACGTTTTATTGGCCGATGTAAAATTACCGGACGGAAATGGGATTTCCCTTGTCGAAGAATACAAAAGTATCAGCCCGGAAACCGAGGTTATATGTCTTACCGCTTACGGCAATATTCCCGATGGAGTACAGGCCATTAAAAACGGGGCCATGGATTACCTGGTGAAAGGAGATGACAACCGGAAGATCATCCCTTTGGTGAGTACGGCCGCCGAAAAATCACAATTGCGATTTAAAATCAAAAAGCTGCATGCCCGGATCCAGGGGGATTATGGATTTGATAAAATTATCGGTACCTCCGGAGCGATAAGAGAAGCCATACAATTGGCGCAAAAAGTGGCCCCGCTGGATACCACGGTTTTGCTTAACGGCGAAACCGGGACCGGAAAAGAGATTTTTGCCAAGGCCATTCACGCCCATAGCGAACGAAAGACCGAGCAGTTCCTGGCCATTAATTGCAGTGCGCTGGGGAGGGATATTCTGGAGAGTGAGCTTTTCGGACATAAGAGCGGGGCATTTACAGGGGCACAAAAAGACAAAAAAGGATTACTGGAAGAAGCCCACCAGGGCACCGTGTTCCTGGACGAGATCGGGGAAATGGATATCGACTTACAAGCTAAGATATTACGGTTTCTGGAAGAAGGTACTTTTATCAAACTGGGGGACACAAAAGAGACCAAAGTGGATGTCCGGGTTATTGCCGCCACACATCGTGATCTTAAAGCCGGAGTAGACAAGGGGATTTTCAGAGAAGACCTGTATTACAGGCTTTCCGCATTTACAGTAGTGCTTCCCTCGCTTAATGAACGCGCAGAGGATATTCCGCAGCTGGCGGAGTATTTCATAAAGCTCTTTAATGCCAAAAACAGGAAGCAGGTCGCGCGGATGAGCCCGGAATTTCAAAAAGCCCTTCAACAGCATCACTGGAAAGGCAATATCCGGGAATTGCGCAATATTGTGGAAAGAGCGATAATCCTTGCGGAGACGGAAGTCCTGGAGGCAGAACTGCTCCCGATGGATTTTTATTTTTCCAGGTACCTGGCCAAAAATGCTTCCGTACTTTCATTGAAAGAAGTAGAACAAAACCATATTCAAAATATACTGGAATATGTAAATGGTAATAAAACGAAAGCCGCAAAACTACTCGGTATTGGGCTAACCACACTGTACCGGAAAATGGAAGAATACGGTCTTCATCTGTAAATCTACTTTAACTTCCATACCGCACTTACATCCGGATACCCTTTCATTTTGAAAAAACCTTTTCATTTTGAAAGGGTATTCTTTTTTTATGGGAAAACATCTTTTTATTATTTAGCTTACAATCAAGTTTTTACGTTTTGTTTGAGGTGCGGTTTTTCCCATGGCATGAGATTGGCATTGCGATGTATCGAACAAATATAATTATTCATACATCTATGGAAATACTTTTGAGTTTAGCTATGATCCTGCTGACAGTTGCGGGATTTATCATTCTTTTTAAATCCGTCGACTGGTTCGACGACCTTATCCGGTAAATAATCCTGACCATGTTAACAGAACAAGACGCATCAGACCTTATCCGTCTCGAATTTCCGGAGACGGCGACCATTAAGAATTTTTCGGCCCGTTTGGAAATCCTTGCACAAAAAACGGATGTAACACTGGGTTTTCCCCGGACTGAGAAAACTGCCGGCATATTGCAATTGGTAAATTATCTTTTTGTACATGGAAGCAGGTATGTCCAGGTACAATTGATCGATCATTACTTCAAACTGCTGAAAAAGGTAAAATGCCGGTTTAACCTGAAACGGAAGGTGAATATGCAAAAGGATATTTTACCGGCTGATACGGATAAATTCCAAATTCATTACCGGTGGCGGTGTACCCATCACTATTCCCGATTAACCTTAATAACCATAAAATCATGATTGTACTTCTGATATTAGCCGTAGTGACCCTGGCCTATCTTTTTTATGCCATTGTAAAACCTGAAAAATTCTGAATATGTTACATAAAGAAATTATAGGGGCAACCCTGATTTTTGTACTTTCTGTCACCCTGGCCTGGCCATTGGGAAAATTTATAGTGAAGGTGTTTCGGGGAGAAAAAAACCGGATGGATTTTATGTCCCCGGTAGAAAAAATGATTTTCAGGATAAGCGGGGTCAATCCCGATAAAGAAATGGACTGGAAGCAGAACATGAAAGCCTTGCTGGGATTAAACCTGCTTTTTTTTCTCGTAGCATTTATCATTCTTTCGATTCAGGGCATTATAAAATTATGGAACCCGGCGGGAACCGGAAACTGGGAGCCCACCCTGGCTTTTAATACGGCCATCAGCTTTATGACCAATACCAACTTGCAGCACTATTCCGGGGAAACCGGAGCAAGCTATTTTACCCAATTGGCGGTATTCACCTGGTTGCAGTTCGTCAGTGCCGGGACCGGGATGGCAGCCTGTGCCTTACTGTTCCGGGGGCTGGCCAATCGGAGTTCCGGGGCCCTGGGAAATTTTTACAACCTGTGGCTTAAAAGCTGTACCCGCATCCTGTTGCCTTTGGCCGTGATATTGTCGCTTATACTTACGCTCAATGGTACCACAACCAATTTTAAAGGCCTTCAGGAAGTATCTACCCTGGAAGGAGAAACACAAATGGTGGCCGGGGGACCGACAGCCCCGATGGTTGCCATTAAGCAACTTGGGACTAATGGAGGCGGCTTTTTCGGACCGAATTCCACTCATCCCTTCGAAAATCCCAATTACCTGACCAATATGGCCGAGAATATAGCCATATTGCTTATCCCCATGGCTCTGGTATTTGCATTCGGATTTTATATGAAACGGAAAAAACTGGGTATTTACCTTTTCGGGGTGATGTCCCTTTTGTTTATATCTTTTGTGGCCGTATCTGCCTGGCAGGAAGTGGAGGGCAACCCCAATTTTGCCGGAATGGGACTGGAACAAACGGTGAATATGGAAGGGAAGGAAGTTCGTATAGGGCCCGTGGCTTCTTCCTTGTGGGGAGTATCTACAACATCTACATCCAACGGATCGGTAAACTCTATGCATGATAGCCATACCCCGATCTCCGGAGGGATATTTCTCCTGGATATGTTTATCAATGCTATTTATGGTGGTGTAGGGGTAGGGTTTATCAACTTTTTTGTCTTTATGGTCATTGCGGTGTTCATAGCCGGACAGATGATAGGCCGTACCCCGGATTTCCTGGGGAAAAAACTGGAAGCCAGGGAGATCAAGATCGCAGCCATAGTGGTTATTCTTCACCCGTTGTTCATCCTGGCGGGGACGGCTATATCCGGTTACCTGGTCACTGCAAACCCGGACCTGGGTTGGTTGAACAATCCCGGGTTTCACGGATTTTCGGAAATGATGTATGAATTCACCTCCGCCTCGGCAAACAACGGTTCGGGCTTTGAAGGATTGGGGGATGATACTCCCTTCTGGAATATTGCCACGGGAATTGTAATGTTGCTGGCGAGGTTTCTGCCTATTATCGGCCCGCTTGCCATTGCAGGGTCACTTGCTGCAAAAAAACAGGTGCCACAGACAGTGGGAAGCCTGCAACCGGAGACCCCGGCTTTTGCCTCGGTGTTGCTGGCGGTCATTCTCATTATATCTGCCCTGGCATTTTTTCCGGCATTGGCTTTGGGACCTATAGCCGAGTATTTTTCCTTTTGATCCATGTACCCTTATTATCAGAAAAGATAAATTCAATATTACTAAATAAATGAAAAATGAATTCCAGGAATAACATCTTAAATAAAAGCATCCTGAAAAGTGCGTGGAAAGAGTCCTTTATAAAACTCAGCCCCGCATCGATGATGAAAAACCCGGTGATGTTCACCGTCGAAATAGGTACACTGGTCATGATTGCAGTTAGCTGTATATCTCTTTTTGTCCGAAGCGAAAGTATAGGCAGCTTCGGGTATAACTTTGCCATTACCCTGATCCTGGTCATTACCCTCTTGTTTGCCAATCTGGCGGAAGCCATAGCGGAAGCCCGTGGCAAAGCACAGGCAAATGCCCTGAAAAAAACGCGCACCGATACCATGGCCAAACGCTTGCTGGTAGATGGTACCATAAAAATGGTAAATGCTACGGAACTCCGGAAGAACGATATTTTTATTGCAGAAGCCGGTGATGTCATCGCGGCAGACGGAGAGATCGTGGAGGGATTTGCATCTATCGATGAATCTGCCATTACAGGGGAGTCCGCTCCTGTCATCCGCGAAGCGGAAACCGATCACAACAGTGTTATCGGGGGGACGAAGGTATTATCGGATACCATAAAAATAAAAGTGACATCCGAGCCGGGAGAATCATTCCTGGACAAAATGATTGCCCTTGTAGAAGGGGCCAATCGCCAGAAAACACCTAATGAAATAGCCCTCACCATACTTTTGGCCAGTTTTACCGTAGTATTCCTGATCGTTACCGTGACCTTGCAGCCATTTGCCGCTTACAGCAATACCCTGTTGTCCGTTGCCGCCCTGGTGTCCCTGTTCGTATGCCTGATCCCCACAACTATCGGCGGATTGCTTTCTGCAATCGGTATTGCCGGGATGGACAGGGCCTTGTCTGCCAATATCATTGCCAAATCCGGTAAGGCGGTGGAAACGGCAGGGGATATTGATGTATTGCTCCTGGACAAGACCGGGACCATTACCATAGGTAACCGCAAGGCCACTCATTTTTATCCCCTTGACGGTACGGACGAAATGTCTTTTGCCTGCCTGTGTGCTATGAGTTCTGCTTCGGATAATACTCCGGAAGGTAAATCCATAGTGGAACTTGCCGAAGGTTCGGAAGTCTTCCTTGATGATCTCCGGGATGTTGAGATTAACGAGTTTATAAAGTTTACTGCCGAAACCCGCATGAGCGGTGTGGACCTTAAGGACGGGCGACAGATACGAAAAGGGGCCTGGGATGCCATTGAAAAATGGTGTGATATAGCACCCGGATTACTTCCACAGTTCCGGGATAAGGTCAGGGAAATTGCCGAAAAAGGAGGTACACCGCTGGCCCTTGGTGTGGATAAAAAGGCTTTGGGGGTCATTCAGCTGGAAGATATCATAAAACCTGGAATACAGGAACGTTTTGCCCGGTTCCGGAAAATGGGTTTGAAAACCGTGATGGTCACCGGGGACAATCCCCTCACCGCCGCTTTTATAGCCCGGCAGGCCGGGGTGGATGACTTTATTGCCGAGGCCAGGCCGGAGGATAAGCTGTTATATATCAAAAAAGAGCAGGAGGCCGGAAAACTGGTAGCCATGATGGGAGACGGGACCAATGATGCCCCGGCCCTGGCGCAGGCCGATGTGGGTATAGCCATGAACAGCGGTACCCAGGCGGCCAAGGAAGCAGCCAATATGGTTGACCTGGACAATGACCCTACCAAACTCCTGGAAGTAGTGGAGATAGGTAAACAGCTGCTCATTACCCGGGGAAATGTCACCACGTTTTCCATTGCCAATGATGTGGCCAAATATTTTGCCATCGTTCCGGCCTTGTTTGCCATAAGCATTCCGGGGCTGAATATGCTGAACATCATGAGGCTTGAAAGCCCGGAGTCGGCCATACTTTCCGCGGTGATCTTCAATGCGGTCATTATTCCCGCATTGATCCCCCTGGCACTACGGGGCGTAAAGTACCGCCCGATGGGGGCATCGGCCCTGTTAACGCGAAACCTGCTGGTCTATGGCCTCGGTGGAATAGCCCTGCCCTTTGTAGGGATAAAACTTATTGATATGATCGTCAGTATATTCTTATAGATCAGCTTATAGCCCCCTTTTCTCCCGAAAAAGGAAAGGGTTCCCCTCACGAAGGGAACCGGGGGAGTTCCATAAGCTCAAAATAAAATTTTAAAAAGACACAATAATGAAATCATTAAGAACAATTTTTGGCTTAACCTTATTGACACTTCTGTTATTCGGCATGGGATATCCCCTTGCCATGGTGGGATTAGGTACTGTCCTTGCCCCGGATGGTGCCCGGGGAAATCCCGTATATCAAGGGGAAAAATTGATCGGGTTTGAAAATATAGGCCAGGATTTTCACAGCAACCGGTATTTCTGGGGCCGGCCGTCTGCGGTAGGTTATGATGCATCCTCTACCGGAGGGTCGAACTACGGGCCTACGAATCCGGAATACCTGGAACTGGTAAAAAACAGGATAGATACCTTGATGAAATATCATCCCGGGCTGGTTAAAAAAGATATTCCTGTAGACCTGGTCACGGCATCCGGTTCGGGATTGGACCCCCATATTTCCAAAAAAGCAGCCCTGATCCAGGTTCATCGCATTGCGCAGGTAAGAAAGGTCCCCGAAAATAAGTTACGGGAATTGATAGAAAATCATGCCGAAAATTCTTTCTTTGGAGGTCCTGATAATTATATTAACGTACTGAAACTTAATATGGCCCTGGACGAACTGGAAATCAGGTGATAACCGGATTCGTAAAGTAAACTGAATATACACAAAAACAGCTGGCCGGTACTTCGGCTGCCGAACGAAGTACCGGTCTAAAAACAAACGAATGAGATCTTATCCATTTTTTATTACTGCTTTACTGGGGCTTGGTACCATTCAGGCCCAGGAAAAAGCGAATACCCTGACCGTTTCGGGATATTTGGACACTTATTACAGTTATTTTACCCATAATACAGATGCTAATGCATTCCAGCCTTATACCACGGTCTCGGCCACGAATAAGCGGTTCGGACTGAATGTGGCCCAGATCGGTGCACATTATAAGTCAGATAAGATAAGAGGAAATCTCACTTTACACTGGGGAGATATAGCCCGGGCTACATGGTCCGAAGAGTACCGGGCAGTCCAGGAAGCCAACCTCGGGTTCCGGATTGCGGAAGATTTATGGATAGACGCAGGATTTTTCACCACCCATATAGGGACGGAAAGTTTTTTACCAAAAAATAATTTTCTCAGTTCTACCGCCGTTGCAACCTATAACGAACCGTTTTACCAGGCGGGGGTCAAAATTTCATATGAGGGTTTTGAAAAACTCTATATTGAACTGTGGGCGGTAAACGGGTATAACTCTTTCCTGGATGTCAATGATGCCAAATCATTCGGAATATTACTGGAATACCGGTTTAATGATGTCACCTCACTTACTTATACCAATCTCCTGGGAAGGGAATCTCCGGATGAATTTCCGGTAAAACAGTACAGGATGTATCACAATCTGTACCTGAACACAACACTGAACGATAAATTGTTCTTAACTTTAGGAGCAGATATAGGAGTGCAGTCCAATACGGCAAAGGACCGGAACAAAAGCGCATTTATGTATAATGCCCTGGCGACGGTCCGCTACCGGTTCCATCCGCAATGGTCAGTGACAGCAAGAGGGGAGAGGTTTAAAGATGAAGAGGGTTTTATCAGTGGCCCTGTACCCGGTATTAACGGAGAAGAAATGGGGCTTGGCCTTTGGGGGGTGACCCTGGGCGGAGAATACAGGCCGGTAACTAACAGCTATATCCGGGGGGAGGCCCGGTTTCTTCGTGCAGACAAAGATATAGCCCTCTTTTCGGACAACCATAACACCAATGAGCGATGGGAACTTATGGTTACTTTTGGCTATTACCTGGACCACCTTTTTAATTTTTAAGATGCCTGGTAAGAATACAGATAACGGTACGGAAAAAGACGGCTTCCTGCATCTTATCCAAAGACGTAAAAAGGGCCGGCTCAAGGTATATATCGGCATGATAGCCGGAGTGGGAAAGACGTACAGGATGTTACAGGAAGCCCATCAATTGCTGGAAGCAGGGGTGGATGTACGTATCGGTTTTATTGAAACCCATGGCCGGGAAGAAACACAGGTTTTGGTGCAGGATATCCCGGTAATCCCGTTGAAGAATGTTTTTTACAAGGGCCGGGAATTGGAGGAAATGGACCCGGATGCCATTATCCTGTCCCGGCCCGATGTGGTACTGGTCGATGAACTGGCCCATACCAACATTCCCGGAAGCAAGAATGAAAAACGTTGGCAGGATGTGGAGGAACTCCTGGATTACGGCATAAATGTCATCACTGCATTTAATGTTCAGCACCTGCAGAGCATGACGGATAAGGTAGAGAATATTTCCGGTATAGAGATCAGGGAAACCATTCCGGACAAAATACTGAATGAGGCCGATGAGGTTGTTAATATAGACCTTCCTGCCGAGGACCTTATCAAACGCCTGAAGGAAGGGAAAATCTATAAGGGGGAGCGGGCAGAACGGGCGCTGAATAATTTTTTTCAGCCCGAAAAAATATTACAGTTAAGGGACCTGGCACTGCGAAAAGTGGCTTCCCAGGTAGAGAAGAAAATAGAACGTAGTCTGCCCGCTACGGGACGTATGCAGCTGGAACGTTTTATGGCTTGTATCAGTACCAACTCTGAAAGCGGAAAACACATTATAAGAAAAACAGCGAGAATAGCTGATTATTACCATGCGGAATGGTTTGTGGTCTATGTAAAGACACCGAGAGAAGATGTGTTTAAGATCGACCTGAAGACCCAACGTAAATTGTTGAACAACATGCAGCTGGCCAGAGAGCTTGGGGCGCAGGTCATCACTATACGCGAAGAAAATATACCCAGGGCTGTTTTTCGCAAAGCCGTGGAACTGAAAATTACCAATATCGTTATGGGAAAACCGCACTTTTCCCTGTGGAGGCAACTAAGGGGAAAAAATTACTTCGACAAATTGTTAAAGTACTTATTGGATACCGAGATAGATGTTATTATTGTTTTTTAAAAAGGAAGGAGTTGTTAACAGAGGCTTTGTTTCTCCCGTAAATTACATGTTATGAAGTTTAAGACCAAATTACTGCTCTCCTTCGGTTTTTTATTTATTATCATCCTGTTATTGGGACTGGTAGGCAGTTTTTATGTCAAAAAACTCGGAGAAGAAGCTTCGAATATTCTGAAGGACAACAACCGTACATTGCAGTATATGCAACGGATAAATACGGAAATCGATGCCATCGAAAAAATACTGGTCCTCAATCTGCCCGGTCGGGTAGAGCCGTATTTGTCCGAAGTGAATGCCCAGCTCCGGCTTCAAAAGAATAATATTACCGAAACGGGGGAAGCAGGGCTCACCCAAAAACTGGAAAAGAATATAAAGGACTTTACTGAAATACTGGATAAGGGCCGAAAGCGGGAAAGTATGGAATCTCTTTTCCTGATAAGGGAACTTACCGATCAGATCTATGAGATCAATCAGGAAAAAATATCGGAAAGCAATCAAAAGGTCAATGACACTTCCGACAGGGTATTCGTTTCCATGGTTATTATCGCTTTTGCCACACTTGTGATCGGACTTTTCTTTACATTCGGCATGCCCGGTTATCTTACCAGGTCCATTAAAAAGTTTGACAAGGCTATTGACAAGGTATCCCGGGGAATATATGATGTAAATGTTCCGGCGAACCGAAAAGACGAATTCGGGCATTTAGCCGCTTCCTTTAATTTGATGGCACTCAAACTCAAGGAGTTCGAACAGAGTAACTATGCGAAAATCCTTTTCGAAAAGAACAGGCTGGATACCATTATCAACCAGCTTTCCGAAGCTATTATAGGACTGGATCAGAACAAGCATATCCTGTTTGTCAATCAACGGGCACTTGCTTTACTGGGATTGAAGCAAAAAGAAATCCGGGGAAAATATGCACCGGATATTGCCATGCATAACGAATTAATGCAGAATCTGATCCGGGAATTAATGATAGGAGGCTATACCGGAGATTATGCGTCCCATCCCATTAAGGTTACGGAGGACAAGAAAGAAAAGTCTTTTTCCAAGGATATTATCGATATTATAACAAATCCGACAGGTGAAGGGGAAAGAAAAATCCTGATAGGGCATGTGATCATTTTAACCGATATCACGGAGTTTGCCGATAAAGACAAGGCCAAAACCCGTTTCATGGCTACATTAAGCCATGAATTAAAAACCCCGGTAGCAGCAATTGATATGGGGGCGGGGTTGTTGCAAAATAAAAAGACGGGGACCTTGAACGAAGAACAGGAAGAATGGGTGAAAACCATTGTGCAAAACAATGACCGCATAAAGCGGACGATTAATGAAATACTGGACCTGTCCAAAATAGAAAGTGGCAGTATAGACGTGTTGAGTTCCCGGACAAAAGTAGGCTACCTGGTAGACTCTGCCATTCTGGGGATACAACCGTTTATTAAAGATAAGAAATTAACGGTACAAAATCTTTCGGTCGTAAATGAATCGGAAGTCCTGGCGGATCCCCAGAAAGTGATCTGGATATTGAATAATTTTTTGACCAATGCCATCCGTTACTCTCCTGAAGAGGGGACGATAAAGGTAAGTGCAGAGGCAGAAGGTTATTTTATCAGAATCTCGGTAACTGACCAGGGGAAAGGGGTCGATCCCGCACAGAAAAAAACTATTTTTAAACCCTATTCCAGGCTTAAGGGCGACCAATCCGAAGGTACCGGGCTGGGACTTGCCATCTCCAAGGAATTTGTCGAGGCTATGGGAGGAAGTATAGGTTTGTTTTCCAGGGAGGACCAGGGGGTAACATTCTGGATTAAGCTGAGAAAGCCATAACAAGCAAACATAGCTGATTTGCCCTTACCCGATCCATTTTTCCTTTGTTTTTTATAGTAAATATCACCGGAAGAGTATTTTTCCACCATATTTTCAGCATACAGGACATCCCGGTCTGAAGATGGCTTGCTGGGAGCCAGCATGCTATGCCTCTCACTACAACAGGCAGGACAGTACGGGATACTCCATTTAAATGTTGTATATACATTTATGAAAAATTGTGAGGTGATCTGACTTTCACAATGCTCTACGCCGGAGTTATCTCAGGGATACTACGCCATTTATTCCCGAAAACCTTGAAATAGAACGGTTAAAACAGAGGATTTAAGAATTCATTATAGGAATTCAGTATAAAAGTTAAGTGATGAAATTAAAAAACAAATATACAGGCCCCGGCTTATTTCTCATGATGGCAGTTTTCTTTTCCTGTAGTGAAAAAACGAAAGTAGCGAAGGAAGAAAACTATTTTCCGTTGGATAGCCTGGTCACTGTAAACGAGGTTGGAGCCGGAAACATGCCCGATACCATTGCCGAGGTTCATGCACCTTTTAAAATGCCCGGTTTTAAAAGGCCGGTGTTTCCGGAAAGGACAATTTCCATCAGGGAAAAAGGAGCGCAACAAAACCGGCTGAGCACCAAAGCCATTCAGGAAGCCATAGATGAGATCAGTAAAAAAGGAGGGGGGAGAGTTGTTATCCCCGAAGGGAAATGGAGATCCGGGAGAATAAGTTTAAAAAGCAATGTCAACCTACACCTGGAACAAGGTGCCGAACTTTATTTTAGCGGAGCACTGGAAGATTACCGCCCGGCAGTATTTACCCGCCATGAAGGTGTGGAGGTCATGTCTCTGGGAGCCTGTATATATGCGTATAAACAGGACAATATTGCCATAACCGGAAAAGGAACATTGTACGGCCCGGAAGAGGGGCCGGTAAAAGACCAGATGATGACCGAAGATGTCACCGAAAAATTTGTTCCTGTTGAAAAGCCTGTGGAAGAACGGGTTTATGAGGGATATAACGGGGAGTCCATTTTTCTTCCGATGTTTATTTCACCTACCGATTGTACCAATGTTTATATTGAAGGGATCACGCTCGAACGATCTGCTTTTTGGAATATAGTGCCGGTTTATTGTGACGGGGTGATTATCCGGGGCGTAACCGTAAATTCGGTCGGGATTCCCCGTGGCGACGGTATAGATATAGAATCTTCCCGCAATGTACTTATCGAATATTCCACACTCAACAACGGTGATGACTGTTTTACGATGAAAGCCGGCCGGGGGAAAGACGGGATCCGGGTGAACAGGCCTACCGAAAATGTTGTTGTCCGTTATTGCCTGGCCAAAGAGGGGCATGGAGGAATAACGGTAGGAAGTGAGACAGCAGGTAAGATCAATAACCTTTATATACACGATTGTGTTTTTGACAATACGGGAGTAGGCATACGCTTTAAGACCCGGAGGCCCCGGGGCGGAGGAGGAGAGAATTTTATTTATGAAAGGATACGGATGAACCTGCGGCAAACCGCTTTTCGCTGGGATATGCTGGGGAGTGAAATGTATGTCGGAGATCTTGCAAAAAGGGAACCGTTTTTAGAGGTGAATGAACTGACGCCGAAATTTAAGGACATTCACATTAAAGATATTCTGGTAACACAAGCCTCAACTTTTGTGAATATCAACGGAATTCCGGAATCACCGTTGGAAAATCTGCTTATGGAAAATATACGTGTAGAAAATAGCAAGCGGTTTTTTAATGCAGATGATGCAAAAAACCTGAGGTTTAAAAACGTATATGTAGCCAGCCGGGATTCTCTGATGAAATTTCTGGACACCCGCGATGTGATTTTCGAAGACTCGGAGTTTAGGGTGAACGGAGGGGAAATTCATACTCAAATAAAAGGAGACCTTTCCGGGAATATTCAGTTTAAGAACACCAGTCCGTCAAAGCCACAGGATTGGGAGAAAACTACATATAAGAGAGCCCAAGAATAGAACTCAGACAGTATCTGAATACTGGTAACTACCATTTATTGCATGGAAAGAATAAAAGCTACATACTATATCGAGACCCCTTTTGATATAGAGAAATCGGCAAAAGTCCTGGCCGGGGAACAGTCTACGGGAACCTTTGTGAAGATCCCCGGCGAAACAGCAGAACTGAAAGAACGATTTGCTGCCCGGGTGGAGCAGATCAGATACCTGGAAAGTGTTTCACAACCTGCCATGCCCGGTACTCATGCCGATTTTCCATCTTATCACCGGGGGATGGTGGAAGTGTCCTGGTCGGTTGAGAACTTTGCTTATAATCTGCCAGCGCTGATTTCGACACTGCAGGGGAATCTATACGAGTTAAAACAATTTACCGGTTTAAAACTGATGGATATCGAAATGCCTGCCAGTTACGCAGCACACTTTAAAGGACCCCGGTTCGGCATTGAAGGCTCCCGGAAACTTACGGGCGTTAATGAAAACCGGCCTGTGATGGGGACCATAATCAAACCCAGTATAGGAATGACTCCCGAACAAACGGCCCGCCTTGTGCAAACACTGGTAAATGCCGGAATTGATTTTATCAAAGATGACGAATTAATGACTTCTCCGTCCAATTCTCCTTTTAAAGCCCGCGTTGATGCAGTGATGCGTGTCATTGACGAGTATGCCGATAAAACGGGGAAAAAAGTGATGTACGCTTTTAATATCAGTGACGGGATCGATGAAATGCTCCGGAATTATGAATATGTCTGTGCAAAGGGAGGAAATTGTGCTATGATAAGTTTGAATAGTGTAGGGCTTTCCGGAACTAAAAAAATATGCGATCAGGGAGAACTGGTCATTCACGGACATCGCAACGGATGGGGTATGATGAACAGGCACCCCTTATTGGGGATCGATTTTTCAGCCTATCAGAAGCTGTGGCGGCTGGTCGGTGTAGATCAGATCCATGTTAACGGGATTCAAAATAAGTTCTGGGAATCAGATGATTCGGTTGTCAGTTCCATTAAGGCCTGTTTAAAACCGATGTTAGGCGGGTATACCGTATTGCCCGTAGTTTCTTCGGGGCAATGGGGCGGACAGGCTCCCGAGACCTATCGCAGAACAAAGACCACAGATTTGCTCTATATGGCAGGAGGAGGAATAATGGCGCACCCCGATGGTCCGGAAGGCGGGGTGGTTGCATTAAAACAGGCATGGGAGGCCGCTGTGAACGGAATGTCTGTGGAGCATGCGGCAAAGAAATATGCGGCTTTCGGGAAATCGGTTAAAAAATTCGGATCGGAGGTATGAGTTCTGATGAGGGATTATTACTGGCTTTTTATGGCGATGATTTTACAGGCTCTACCGATGCCCTGGAATTTCTGAGTTGTGCCGGGGCAAAAACAATCTTGTTTGTTGAACCGCCTGCACCGGAACAGCTCAGAAAATATAAGGATCTCGACGCCATAGGTGTTGCCGGGATGACCAGGGCTATGGACAATGACGCCATGCATAAAGAATTAATGGCTGCATTTCCGGCATTGAAGAAAACCAATGCCCGGCATATTCACTATAAAGTCTGTTCCACATTCGATTCGTCCCCGGAAACAGGCAGTATCGGAAAAGTCATTGACATTGCTGCCGGGATATTTTCAAATGATTGCATCCCGCTTTTGGTCGCAGCCCCGGTACTGGGAAGATATTGTGCCTTTGGAAATCTCTTTGCCCGTATGGGCATTGGCAGTAATGGTCAGATATATCGTCTGGACCGCCATCCCTCAATGAAGAACCATCCGACAACACCGGCCGATGAAAGCGATCTGAGGTTACACCTTGCAAGGCAGACCCTGAAAAAGATCGGACTGGTAGATGTGCTGGAGGTCAATCTTCCCGAGGATGAACTGGCCGGAGTGTACCAGGATAAAGTAGATAAAGGTGCCGAGATCATGCTCTTTGATGCCATGTACAAAGAACAATTAATGCCCATTGGCAGGTTGATCGACTCAAGGACAAGTGAGGACAGACCGCTTTTTTCGGTCGGGTCTTCAGGGATTGAAATGGCTTTGGGAGAGCATTGGCAGGCTACGGGCAGACTTCGGAAACCGGCCGGCTGGCCCGAAATTGACCGTGTAGATCAACTGCTGGTGGTCTCGGGAAGCTGTTCTCCGGTGACTTCTTCCCAGATATCCTGGGCAACTGCTCATGGTTTTGAAGCCATTGTAATAGATACCCCGGCCATAAGCCGGGGACAGGATATTGATAAAATGTTACGGGATTATACAGAGCAGGTTGTAAGCCTGTTACAGGAACATAAGAGTGTTATAGTGCATACGGGATGCAGGGAAAATAAAGATCCGGATCTCGTAAACCCGAAAACAGATACGGCAAAATTATTCGGTTCCTTCCTTGGAAAAATAGTAAAGGAAACAGCAACCAGAACAGGCTTAAAACGAATTGTTGTCGCAGGAGGGGATACCTCGAGTTATGCTGCCCGTACCATGGGAATCGAAGCCGTTGAAATGATAGCCCCCCTGACCCCCGGAGCCCCGCTTTGTAAGATACATGCCCCCGGTTCACCTGTGGACGACCTGGAAATTAATTTTAAAGGAGGCCAGGTAGGCGGTGCAGACTATTTCGGGATGTTGCAAGGCGAGTGAGAGCAGAGGGATGTTTAAAATATTTAAATAATCTAAAGTGAATAATGTTTAAGTTGTTCAGGTCAAAAACATTGAATTGTAAAAAAGAGTTCCTCCCTTTAGACAAAGGGAGGTGGGCAAACTTTAGTTTGGTCGGAGGGTTTGATAACCCAAGCCATAGGTATTGTATAAAAGTTTGGGGTTAATCCCGGGATATGGGCTGGGTCAAACTCCCCGTCCCGCAAGCGGGACACCCCTCTTCGTCTGAAGAGGGGAGCCTTATCCATTATTCACGTTAATCTATAAAATCGATACAGATGAAAAGTAAAACATTAGGGCTCATACATACATCGGCAACTTTGGTACCTGTATTTAAAGAGTTGTGTGATATCCTGTTGCCCGGTACAACGGTTTTCAATATTGTAGACGACAGTTTAATTAAAGACGTCATCCGGAAAGGAAAATTAACCCGGACAACGGCAAGGAGGGTTGTAGATCATGTAGGATCGGCAGAAATTGCAGGGGCAGATCATATTCTGGTGACATGTTCATCCATCGGCGCGGCAGTAGAAGTAGCGGACTCCCTTACAGAAGTACCCGTTCTGCGCGTGGATCAGCCTATGGTAGACCTGGCCATAAATACCGGTACCAGGATCGGGGTTATCGCTACCCTTCCGACTACCCTGGAACCTACCAGTGATCTGGTAAGGCGAAGAGCTCTGGTGGCCAAAAAGAAAATTGATATCACTTCCAGATTGTGTGAAGGTGCCTTTGATGCCCTGATGAATGGTGATCCCGACAAACACGATGACATGGTAGCAGGCGCACTCAGGCAACTGGCCGAAGAAGTGGATGTGATCTTACTGGCTCAGGCCTCTATGGCCCGGGTGGTAGAAAAACTGGGTGAAGCGGATAAAAAAGTGCCTATCATTTCAAGTCCGTCGGAGGCTATTAAGCACCTGGCTTCAATATTAAACTGACCATGATCGGAAAATTACAGAGAATAAGCCTTTATATCAGCTTTTTAGCGGTTGTATGCATGGGGGGAATGTTCCTTGCAAAAAATGACTTGTGGCAGCTTTTTATGGTTGCCGCCGCTTGCTTTTTTTCTGTCGGGATCGGTGCTGTTTCATATTTAAAGGGATACCAGTATACGGCCTGGATCATAACAGCGGTTATTGCCGCTTTATGCTATCCCTCAAATTTTCTCCATTGGGGAGATCTGGACCTCAGACACCCCTGGCTGGTTCTCCTGGTCATACAATTTGTAATGTTCGGAATGGGAGTTCAGATGAAGTTAAAGGATTTCAGCGGTCTTAAGACCTCGTTCCGCGGCGTTCTGGTCGGGTTATTATGCCAGTTTTCGATAATGCCGATAATCGGTTTCATCTTAACCCGCGTATTTGATTTTGAACCGGAAATAGCGGCCGGGGTCATACTTATCGGAGCCTGTTCCAGTGGTTTGGCTTCCAATGTCATGGTCTACATTGCCCGTTCTAATCTGGTTTTATCGGTTACGGTAACCGCCGTTGCAACACTGGTAGCTCCTTTTCTGACGCCACTGTTAATGAAAGTGCTGGCGGGCACCCTGGTTGAAATTGAGTTTGTCAATATGATGATACAGATCATCAAGATCGTCCTGGTCCCTATCGGTGCGGCATTATTATACGACCATCTTAAAAATACAAATCACAGGGTATTGAAAAAAATGAATGTCATTGTCCTTATATGCTTCACCTGGTTAATAGCCCTTCCTTTGGGATTGTGGAAATTTCTGGAAACCCATCTTTCAGATGAAGCGCTTCAGTCTGCCGAAATTTTCGGATTTATATTAAGTGCCATTGTAGCCGGGGCTGTATATTACAAGCTCACCGGATATTTTACCGGACTGGACAGGTTTATGCCTTATGTTTCAATGTTCGGTATTATTTATTTTACAGCGATAACAACGGCTGCCGGACGTGATAATTTACTGCGCATAGGACCCTTGTTATTTTTGGCTTCGGTTATTCACAATACATTGGGATATATATTTGGTTACTGGTTCAGCCGGGCCTTAAAACTGGATAAGAATTCCGCCCGTTCTATGGCCTTTGAAGTTGGCCTGCAAAACGGGGGAATGGCTTCCGGGTTAGCGGCCGTAATGGGGAAACTGGGTACAGTCGGACTGGCAGCAGCCGTATTTAGTCCCTGGATGAATATTTCAGGATCACTTTTGGCTAATTACTGGAAACGAAATCCGGTAGATGCGAAAAAAACTGTAAGGAAGCCCAAACATAAATTCGGGATCTTGAAAAGTTTTCAAAAATAAGATCTGGTCATGGCCGCTTTGTCATCCGGATCAATGGTCAGCCTCCTTCGGAACCATCGGAAGAGACTTTTATGATCATAAAAACAATATATTGGATTAAACCTTTAAAAATATATAACAAAAGATATTTCGAGATCAATATGAGACGTTTAAATAAGTTCTATATGGGAAAGCCATAGCTTATTTTTGTGGTATCCATTACTACATGCGTATAAAAATGTTTAAGGTTCTTATTATCCATTAAATATTGTTTTGAAAATTGTTCAAAATGAGTCATGTCCCTTGTTTGTACAATTAAAACAAAATCGTAACTCCCGGTAACATAATAACATTGAAATACCTCCGGGCAAGCTTTCATATCGGCTTTAAACTCATCAATTTTAGCAGAGCTTCCCTCGTGAAGTATGACATCAACCACAGTGGTTATACCAACCCCCAATGCGGATGATGAAACAATGGCAATTTCTGCTTCAATAATTTTTTCCTTTCTAAGCCTTGAAATCCTTCGTTGAACGGCACTTTGACTAAGGTTTAATTTTTCACCCAGCTCTTGTGTAGTGAGCCTATTGTTTTGCTGTAGCAGTCTTAATATTCCTTTATCAAAATTATCTAAGTCTTTCATAAATTATTTGATTTTTTATTTAAAATAAGTTTTTTACCCGTTTTGTAGATAAAAAACATGAAATTAATCACGAATGTACGCATAAATTTGTACCGTAAATAAAGAACATTCCATTAATTTCTTTTAATTTTTAGCGAGATGAAAATAGAAAACAGCACCTTAGAAGATTTAAAAAACATTCTGTCGCTTTATGCTTCTGCAATTGCGTATCAGAAAGAAAAGAAAGGATTGCCATGGCCAAATTTGGACAGAGAAATGATAGAAAAAGAAATAATTGAAAAAAGGCAATGGAAACTAACTATTAACGGTACAATTGCTTGTATCTGGGTAACAACCTTCGATGATCCTGAAATTTGGGGAGAGAAAAATAACCAGCCAAGTATTTACTTACACAGAATAGCCACGGACCCCGTTTTTAGAGGATTGAACGTCATTGCCAAAGTTTTTGACTGGACAAAGACTTTTGCCCGTGTAAACCAAAAGAATTATATACGGTTGGATATTGCCAGTATTAACCCCGGTTTGATAACAATGTACGTCAGGAACGGTTTTAAATTTATTGGAATGAATAAAATGGGGGTTTCAGAAAGCCTGCCGGCTCATTACAACAATGCAACTGTTTGTCTTTTTGAAATGAAACTAAATTAAACTGACTTGTTGGAATATAAACTTAAATGTATTAAATGGACAATTTATTTATTGATGCTGTGGGATATTTGGGTTTGGGCATTAACCTGATCTCTATGGCACTCGATGGTGAAAAGAAATTAAGAGTGTTTTCATTAGTTGCAAATTCAATCTATATTATTTACGGTTGCTTTTTAGTTGCATTTCCTATTATTATAGGATCTTCTATTGCCGTGGCATTGCATACTTTAAGGTTGAGAAAATTATCAACAAGAAAAAAGAATTATGATTGATAGGATTTCTCATCATGAAAAGAATTATATAAGGTTTTTGGCCCGGGGTTAAACAGACAGTTTCGGCAATTGAAAACCGGTGATTGAATAATCCGAGTCTTAGTAGGATAGAAAATATCTTAGAAGCACCGGATGGTGACGTTTCATTTAAGACACTGATTTCTGTAAAATATATGGCTGTGTTTCGTGCCGAATGCAACGGCCGAAATCAAACTTCATCCAACCAGGTAAGGAGATTAATATAGAAGAATTATAGGAGAGGTTTCGCTACATTTTAAGAGGAGAAACAAATAACCCTTTGATGAAACCGAAGTTACAATTATCGAAAAAAGCTCATTTTATGAAGAGAATCTAAATTGACACGAAGATAGCTGTTTGTGCTTTAACAGACTACTGTTTAGAAACATAAAAGGGAGCAAAGCTCCCTGTTTTCTATTTATTCTGTGCGCTCGAGAGGATTCGAACCTCCACACCTTACGGCACTGCCGCCTGAAGACAGCGTGTCTACCAATTTCACCACGAGCGCATTTTATTAAAGAACTCCTTTCCTCAAAAGGGTAGGCAAAAGTAAATAAAGTTTGGGAATCCACAAAGTCATATTTTAAAACATTTTGGAAATAATTATAAACTTGTTGAATTACAATATGATCTGGTCTCCTTTATATATAATGCCCCACGGGAATACAGCGATGAACGGAGTACATACTACAAAGGAACCAGAGTAATAAACCGCTTTTAGTATTTACTTTTATAATAGTTTTTGATAGTGATAAACACCGGGATGAAGAGCAGGATATTGGCAATAGTATCTGCAACAACGCCTCCTATTAGTGCCGAAATAAGTGCATATAACGAAATAATCCCCAGCACAATGGGAATGCCCCAGAGTTTGAAAAACTTACTTTGCATGGTCCCTTTGGTTTAAAAGTTTTTTCGACCTGATTTCCGATTTTCTTCTTGCAAACCACAGATAGAGCCCGGTAATAAGGATAATGATAGTCATAATATCAAAGATTGCCCAGATAATTTTCAGGGTAATTCCCCCGTAATTGCCAAAATGGAGCGGTTGTGATATAAATAATGTATTCACATACCAGGGCATTTTCCTGGCATCGGTTATTTCACCTGTTTTCGCGTCTATGAGTACCGGCATCAGTAATTTTGAAGTAACTTCCGTATTTCCTTTCATAAACACGGCATAATGATGTTTGCTTGTAAATGGTGTTCCCGGATAGGCCACAACGGAAACATCCATGGAAGGTACCTTTTCTTCCGCAGCCTTTACGGCCTCGTTCAGTGAACTCAGTTTTCCTTCCGGGGGCTTTTCGTTACGGTAAGGAGCCGTCATTTCGGCAAGCTGCCCCTGTTGCCACAAGCCAAGTACAACATCCGAAAGGGTATTTATTACCCTGGTAAGGCCTACTATGGTTAACCAGACAACCGTAACGATGCCCAGCAGGTTATGTGTATCCAGCCATTGAAGTCTTTTGGATTTGAGCTTTCTTACCATACCGAAATCGAAATTCTTCATAATGGGGCCGTAGAGAACAATTCCGGACACTATGGAAATGAAGAAAAGGATTCCCATGAGCCCGAGGAACAGTTTACCGGGTATGCCGGCAAACATATCCGTATGAAGGCGGAGCATGATATACAAAAATCCTTCGTTCTCCGGTTCGTTTAATATTTCTCCGGTGTATTCGTTGATCAGGATATATTTGCTTTCCTCGAAATGGGCATCGGGTTTTTCTACCACGTCAAACAATACCTGGTTGGGATGTTCGTCCTTTTCCCAAAAAGCATATCGCACATGTTTTCCCGGGTTTTTGGATTCGGCGATCTCCGCAAGTCGGTCCAGGTCCATTTTCTGTTTTCCCCCGACGGTTTCTACTTCAAAATCATTCTGAAGATGCTCGATCTCTTCGTGAAAAATAAGAGGCAGGCCGGTAATGCACAACAGAAGGAGAAAAGCAGTGCATATGAGACTGGTCCATTTATGCCAGGAAAACCAACGTTTGGCCGTTTTGAGGTTCATGATTTTTCTGTAAATATATTGTTTTTACTGATTCTAAATAATATGCGGGATAAGATTTTTGATAAGAAAGGGGGGAGGATTATTGCAATGATATTCCGGGGCAGTGATTTGATTATCGGGTTTCCTGGCGGATATGGCGGGAAAAATGCCGGGCAGATAATGCCTGCCAGGCATCAAAGGGTCCTGGCAAATTAAAATTTATAGGTTACGCTACCCAAAACATTGATAAGTGCCTGTGGGTTTGCAGTTGTATAACCGATCCAGTAGTGTTCATTGGTGAAGTTGTCCGCTTTAACACCTATACGGAACTTTTTGGTGTCGTAAAAGGCATTGGCATTCAATACAAAATAACTGGGCAAGACGAATATTCCCTGCGATACGGAGTTTACGATTTTATTGTCGCTGGCATAATTTCCGCCTATTCCGAAACCGAGACCTTTCAGACCACCGTCCATAAACTGGTAGCTTGCATTAAAGTTGGCCAGCCAGGGCGAGGAAGCGGTAGTGGGACGCCTATCGTAAACATCAGCATTGAGTTCGTCCGTACTGGTGTACCGGGAATCGTTATAACTGACACCGGCGATAAGGGAAAAACCCCTTAGAAGATAAGCATTAACCTCAAATTCTATTCCTTTGCTGGTAAGGCTCCCGGATTGCTTTTGTACGGCCTGTGCCCCGACGTATTCGCCGGTACTCAACAGGGAGTTCTTAACATCGATATTGTAATAGCTCAATGTCGCATTAATTCTTCCGGCCATCAAATTGGCCTTAAACCCGCCTTCCCATTGGTTGGCTTTTTCCGGGTCGGACAGGGCCATATCACCATTGCTGTTGGTCAGGTAATACCCGTTGCTGGTAAAACTGTTCTGGAAGTTACCGAAGACGGAAAACTGGTTTCTGACTATTTCATACACTGCCCCGAATTTCGGAGACCATGCAGCTTGTTTGTATGCCTGTGTATCGGCCTGTCCGCTTTTTCCACCGTTGAACTGATTGTTTTCGTACCGCACGGATGCCATGACATTTAATCCTTCGGCAGGGGTCAGCACATCGGAAATATATGCACTGTAGGTATTTAAAACTCCTGTGATGGGGTAGGTATTATTGGCATTGAAATCATATCCCGGAGTATTTCGGAGTTCATCGTACCTGGCGCTAACAGTTTCCGCATTCATTGTAGCATAATCCCCTCCGGAAAAGGGCGCCCAGTCAAATACGCTGAAGAAAATAAAATTCTGCTCGTTTTTGGTCCTCAGATAATCGAAACCGGCAACAGCGCGGTTCCTCATAGTGCCGAGATTAAAGTCCAGGTTAAAATTTTGCTGGATCTGAAAGTGTTTTTGTTTGCTGTCTGTCGTAGACTGGTCGGCTCTTACCACACCCAATCGCACATCATTCGGATCCTGGGTTTCTGTCGATTCCGGACCTATATAAAAATACGGATTGAAACCGTCGGATTGTGAATAGGCCGTACTTACATTGGTGGACGATCGTATATGGTCGTTGATCCTGTAATTGATTTGTCCGAAAAAATTCCTTACCCTGGCTTTGGTGTTAAGATCGTCTCCCATATAGGAGTTTTTATAATCGAGCCCCATTTTTTCAATGTCCCTGAAATTATCAGTTCCAAGTGCAGGGGAGAGATAGAAGAACATCTGCTCCGGGATCGCATCGGTATCGAACCATTCGAGTTCCAGGTTGATGTCCAGTTTGTCATTAACCGTATAAGCCAGCGAGGGAATAAAGGCAAAATTGGAGTTTTTGGCATCCTTTTTCTGAAAATTCCCGGAATTCGTATAGGCCGTGTTCACCCGGAAAAGCAGTTTTTTATCTCTGGTTATGGGAGTATTGAAATCGGCCTGGGCCCTGTAGTAGTTATAGCTGCCGCCGATAACGGAAATATTGCCCCCGAGTCCGTCGTAAGGTTTTTTGGTAACCCGGTTGATGACACCCCCGTATGAAGTAACGCTACTACCGAACAATGTTGCGGACGGGCCTTTTAAAACTTCCAGTTTTTCCAGGTTAATGGCGTCTATGGAGGTAGATACGGGAGCTACGAGCCCGTTTCTCATAGAGTTATTGGAAATGAACCCCCTTAAGTTGACAAATGTACCACCGTCGCCCGACCTGTTTGTGGCATTCCACATTTTTTGCAATCCCGTAATGTTCCTGTAGGCATCATCTACGGTGTAGATAAGCTGGTTTGCCAGTACTTCTTTAGGAAGGGAAGAGTATACCTGGGGAGTCTCTATGGCCTTTAAAGGTATTTTGGCTACCGATTCCGTTTTGGAAGAGGAAGGTAATATGCTAATGAGATGCCCTTCGAGCGTCACACCCTGCAATTCCTCGCTTTTATCGTAGAGTGTTATATTCAGGTCGTAATCCGAATTGCTGACCGTAAGTTTCTCAGTGATCGTTTTTTTTCCGAGGTTTCGTATTTCTATGGTATACGTCCCTGCCGGGATCCGTTCCAGGACATATATACCTTTCGTATCGGTCGCAGTCCCTTTCTGCAGTTCTTTGATCATTACGGAGGCATTGGCAACCGGGGTCCCGAATTCATCGGTTACCTTACCTGTGATCTTGAAATATTGTTGTGTACAGTCGGTTAAGTAGGGAGGGGAATCGATATCTGAAGAGGCAACAAGGTTTAATGTATATAGCCCGAAAAGAGAACAGGCCAGGAAGGTACATGTTTTTTTCATAGTTGTATTTTTTATATCACACCAGTTGATTACCGGACAAATATAATTTATTTAGATTTAATACAAATAAAAATAAAGTATTTTGCGTTCGTTATTTTATAAGCGGACTGCTGTCCGGAACAGGCAAAGAAAGTGGGAGTTACCTGCAAAAAAAGCGTATTTGGAGCATCCTTGAATTTAAAAGAGTATATATTACCGGGCGGTTTGGAAATATTTTATGAATATGAAGAGGGAAGGAGAATAGAAGTTGATGGAATAGATGGTCTTACCCGGAACGGGTATTTACATCATTCTGAAGAAGAGAGTCGAAAACCGGTCAAAACTGTTAAGGGCGAGGTCGGAAAATTCTGTTTTCCGACCTCGCCCGGGGG
>NZ_RJTM01000113.1 GCF_003725735.1 Sinomicrobium pectinilyticum
CCGATTACAATCCTTTGATTTTAAACAGTATAAAGTTCCGTAATAATTTTTGTTACTTCCGGAAACGGGCTTGTCACATCGGGATTATTTTTTTAGCGTAAAGCCTTACATGAAGTGTAATTGGTTGTTCAGTTATTGAGTTAATGGGTTAGGTTACTGGGGTGTTATCTAAATAACTTAATCACCTATTAACCCAATAACTATAATTTTCTACCTCCCGGACCTGTACCCGCCATTTGCGGAATACGAGCCCGTAGCACAGGATTACCTGGAGAAACAGGCTGCTACCGCCAAGGGAGGCAACCTTCGGGAAACCAAGGAAAAGGACGAAGCCCGGGCAGCCCCTATGGCAGCCCACCGGCCGGACTTCGAGCTCCCGTGGTAATTTCCATGCCCCCGTACAGGACGGTGTGACGTATTATTTCCGGGTACGGGCGCGCAACAAAAACGGCGTAAGGTGGCTTACGACGCGTTGCAAAATGAGCACCATAGCCATACCCGGGAGGAAAAACACAACCTGCGCGACAGCAGCGATACCAGGGAAGTGCAGCAGCAGGAGGTAAAGACCGTAGCACCTACCGGCACCCGCGGCGCCAGCCGGTGGTTGATCGCCATAGCGGTCATAGTTCTTGTAATCCTGACCCGGGTAATCCGGAAGCATTTCCGGTGGCGGAAACTACTGGGGCTTTTATTCCCCGGCAAGCCGGGATAGGGCCATTTAAGGGATTGCGTTAACACCGGACCGGGTTGGGTTAGCGGCTAAAGCAACCCGGTTAGCGGCGGACTTG
>NZ_RJTM01000114.1 GCF_003725735.1 Sinomicrobium pectinilyticum
TCAGTTTAGCCGTCAAAGCAACCTGTTTAGCGGCTAAAGTAAATGGGTTAGCCGCTCAACCAACTACTTCCGGTGTCAAAGGGATTGCTTTAATGGCCGTTTTTCCCGAACGTTAGCGTAGGTTCTTCAATGACTGAAGACCCCCATTAACCACCCCGAGGTCAAGGCCCCGACCAAAAAACTCCACGACTCCTAAACTCCCAAACCAAAGCCACGGATACGCAGATGTTTTTTTAGTGCCGCGGGGTGGGCGCACGTGGTTTTGACTGACGGGAACTTTCCGATGTGCTCCGCGAAATGTAAAGTTCCCCCCTGCTCTCCTCTGACCACATTACTCCGGGACTGCAAACCTGTTGGGCTACCGATACATAAACAATTGTAAAAAACCAGGAAAATATCCGCGCATCTGTGGCGGAAATGTATGAAACCTAAAGTCACCGCAATAACCCGGATCGGGGGCAGGGCTTTAACCTTTAACTTCATCATAAAGGCGGCCCCGGAGTATAACCCTCAAACCGGTTTTTGGAAGACCCGGAACCCCTATGTGAGTTTCGCAATAAAAATACCGCGAACATATAACTTACAGGACAGATTTTTCCTCCTTGTTCCTCAAAAAACATTAACAATAATGTTATTTTTACACTTATTTTTTGTTTTATCCTTAATTTTAATATACTTTTAGTTCCGATATAACCAATACCAATCCTTTTTATGACACTTTATGAGAGCCAGGCTGTTCTTATATATACTATTCTTTTGCATTAATGCAAAGGCACAATACAGCAATTTGAAATTTGAGAACCTCTCTACCACCGAGGGGCTTTCGAGCAGTACCTGTACCGAAATATTCCAGGACAAGGACGGTTTTCTCTGGTTTGGCACCATTGATGGCCTCAACAAGTATGACGGATATACTTTTACGGTATATCGCCCGGAGTTGAATGACCGGAATTCCATAAGCGGCAACCGGATAACTTCCATTACGGAAGACAGCAGGGGCAGGCTGTGGATAGGTACGAGTAACGGATTGAATGTATTGGATAAGCACACCGAAAAATTCACCCGTATCAATTTCAGTTCCGGTGAATCCGTTCGGGCGGGGGCCGTTGACGTGATCAATACGCTTTTTTATGACGATACCGCCAATACCTTGTGGATAGGAACGAAAAACGGGCTGTTAAGACTCCTGTTGGACAAAATAGGCGAATCCTCTCTCAAAACTCCGCCATTTACCCTTTACATGCACATAGCGGGGCTTCCCCGGTCTATAGATGACAATAATATTACAAGTATCCTCAAGGACCGGAACGGTAATATCTGGATAGGCACTTCGGGAGCGCACCTCAACCGGTATGTTCCGGCATCTGAAGGCGAAGGGAAAAGGGAAGGGAAAACCGACGGCTTTGAACGTGTTGCCATGGATATTCCCCGCAGTTACGGGCTGGACCACATGCCGAAAAGCATCCTGGAAGACCGGGACGGGGATTTCTGGATAGGGAATAACCTCTCCGGGCTGGTCATGTGGGACCGGGAGAAAGGGGTGTTTGAACAAAAGCAATACACCAGCGAAGGTAACATTCCCATATTCGATATGTTCCGGGACAACAAAGGGATGATCTGGATAGCTACGGATGGTTACGGACTATACCTTCTCGACAAGGAAAAGGATACCGTGTACCACATTACCCATAATCCTTCGGACCCTTTTTCGCTACCCAATGACCAGCCGTCGAAAATACTTGAGGACAAAGACGGTACGTTGTGGATTGCCTCTTATAACAAGGGCGTCAGCAAACTGGTCTTATCGAAATCGGCCTTCGGGCATTACTTCTTTCAGCCGGGGAACCCCAACAGCCTGGGTGCCAAGATTGCGCAATCCGTTATACAGACCCGCAACGGAAAGATATGGATAGGTACGGATGGAGGGGGGCTTAGTGCATTTGATGAATCTACGGGGAAATTCCGGCATTACAGACACCAGAAAGGAGAACCTTCTTCCCTGAGTTCCAATAAGGTCGTATACCTGGCCGAAGGACACGAAGGCGCCTTATGGGTATGCACATGGGACGGTGGCCTCAACAAATTTGATCCCCGTACCGGGAAAGCCGTACATTACAAACACCTTCTTTCCGATCCGTATTCCATAGGGCAGAATACGGTCTGGTGTGCCGTTGAAGATAGCCGGAAACGACTGTGGGCGGGCACACAGACTGCAGGGCTTAACCTGTTTGATCCTGTTTCCGGAAAATTTTATACCTACCGGCATGATCCGGGCAAGGATTACAGCATTGCCAGCGATTTTGTCTTTCACCTTCATCTGGATTCCGGAAAACGGCTGTTGGTAGGTACGTCTTCCGGGCTTTCCGTGCTGTATCCCGAAGACTATTTAACAGAAAATATCCCGTACGACCTGAAGTTCCGGGAAATCGAAGAAGAGGTTATAAAGGGAAACCGGGTCAATCACATTGCTGAAGATCGCCATGGCAATATCTGGCTGGGAACAGACCTTGGCCTGCACAAACTCAATAAAAAACTGCAATGGCTAAAATCGTATTCCACCCATGACGGATTGCCCAATAATCTCGTAGTGGGAATACAGGAAGACGATACCGGCAACCTGTGGATCACAACCAAAAGCGGGCTTTCCCGCCTCAACCCCGAAACCGGGGAATTCAAGAATTTCAATACGCACGACGGGTTGCAGGGCATGGAGTTTCAAAGCAAGTCCATTGCCAGGACCCGCGACGGGCGGATACTGGCCGGGGGCATTAACGGGTTTAATATTTTTCACCCGGAAGACATGAATACCGGGGCAGATACTGTCCGCCCCCTGCTCACCGGATTCCGGCTGTTTAACCGGTCCGTGAAGAGCAAGGATACCATAAACGGCCGCGTATTATTCGAAAAACCGGTTTCCAAAACAAAAACAATCCGGTTGCGGTATAACGAAGACCATATTTCCCTGGGGTTTGTCGCATTGCACTATCAAAACCCCGAAAGAGTACGTTATGCCTATACGATGGAAGGCCTTGACAAAAGCTGGATATATCCCGGTGCCAATACTACGGCCAACTACTCTAATCTTGCAGCAGGCGATTATACGTTTAAGGTAAAGGCTACCGTAAACGATTCCTGGGACAACGCCCCGGTATCGCGTTTGAAATTAAGTGTCCTGCCCCCTCCCTGGAAAACCTGGTGGGCTTTTGTGCTCTACGGTATTATGGCGATCTTTCTTTTCGGGCTGGGAATGCGATACTATACACGAATGGTCCGGGAGGAAAAGGAACACGAACTCGACCAGATGAAACTCCGGTTCTTTATCAATGTTTCCCATGAGTTCAGGACACCGTTGACCCTTATACTCAATCCCCTCGACAAAATACTGTCGTCATATGATAATCCCGAAGAAGTAAAGGCCTCTGCCCAAACCATCCGCCGGAGTGCCAGGAGGCTGCTCAACCTCACTAATCAGCTGCTCGACTTCCGGAAAATGGAGCAGGGAAAGTCACCCCTGGAAACGGTCCGGGGAGACATGGTTCAATTTTGCCGGGATATTTTTTCGCTTTTTGCTGACCTGGCCGAAATGAAAGCCATTGATTTTCGCTTCGAATCCGGGGAAGAAGAGCTCATAGGGTGGTTTGACCCGGACAAAGTGGAGAAAATAATAACCAATCTTTTGTCCAATGCCCTGAAGTTTACGGACAGCGGGGGAAGTGTTACCCTCGAAGTATCGGGAATATCCTGGAGTTACAACCGGAGCGTAATGTTCTCCAGGTTCTTTAAGGGAGCTAAGAAAAAGAAGAGCGATGGAGTTTCCATAAAGGTAAAGGATACGGGGATAGGGTTCAGGAAAAATCATCTGAAGGAAGTCTTTACCCGGTTTTTTCACGCCAATCAAACCGGGACAGGAACGGGAATAGGCCTCAATTTCACAAGGAGCCTTGTGGAAATTCACGGTGGGGAAATACTGGTGAGCAGTGAATACGGGAAAGGAACCGTTTTTACCGTAAAATTACCCGTGGACAGCAGACCGAATGCCTTAAAGAACGGGGATATTCCGCTCAAAAACTACATTTTCGATTCCGATACCGTAAAATCGGCGGAGTATGAGATCGCGGTTTCGGAAAGCCTTGAAAAAAGCCGGGAGAAAAAAACGGCGGACAGTGCTCCCGGAGGAAAGAAACAGGTCGTACTTATTGTTGAAGATAACAGGGAATTGCGGAGCCTTCTCAAAAATGAATTAAAGACCGGTTTTAAAATAAAAGAGGCGGCAAATGGAGCGGAGGGTCTTAAAAAGACCAAAAAACATTTCCCCGATCTTATTATCAGTGACGTCATGATGCCCGAAATGAGCGGTTTTGAATTGTGCAGAACAATAAAATCTGATATAGAAATTTGCCATACTCCCGTTATTTTACTCACTGCACGCAGTCTTGAAGAAGATAGAGTAGCAGGATATAATACCGGTGCGGACGCATACCTTCCCAAACCCTTTCATATGGATGTCCTGAAAGCCCGTATCCGTAACCTTCTGGAGAACAGGAAAAAACTGAGGGAAAAATTCGTTTCCGTTGTCGGGGTCGGGTCACCCGGAGAACTGGTGACAAACTCCCTCGATGAGATGTTCCTGGATAAGGTGACTAAAATTGTCATGGAAAATATCGAAAATCCCGGGTTCGAAATGGGAACGCTGTTAAAGGAAACGGCGATGAGCCGTTCGCACTTTTATCGCAAAATCAATACGCTTACCGGGCAGAATCCCAGTGGTTTTATACGCACTATACGCTTGAAATATGCTTCGGAACAGTTGCTGAAAAGGTGTTTTTCGGTTAAGGAAGTTGCTTATATGTCCGGCTTTAACTCTTCGGCATATTTCAGCAAAACCTTCCGTGAATTTTTCGGGCAAAGCCCGAATGCATTTATGGAGAGCGCCAAAGAGGCTCCGGTTTCCCGGGCAGAAGAACAGGTAAAAACTTAGACACGATCGGAATCCCGGGTTTTCCCTTTTCAGCTACTTCTGCAATACCGGTACGAAATCCGCCACGGCTTTCCCTTCCTCCAGTTTCTTTAACCGCAACAGGGCCTCCAGGTAGTAATAATCCGCGTAAATGATAGAAGCATCTACTTCACTGCCATTCGGATAATGTCCCGTGGAATGCAGTAAAAAGGCCGTATTCCTGTCATTGCTCCTGTATTCCGGAGCGCTTAGTTCCCCGAGCATTTTCTCTGCCGATTCCCGGTAGAAGCTCGCCTTTACGGGATCTTTGATATACCCGGAGAGTTCCAGCAAAGCGGAAGCCGTAATCGCGGCAGCGGAGGCATCCTTCGGTTCATGGGGAATATGTGGTGCATCAAAGTCCCAGAACGGGATCATGTCTTCCGGCAGCCTGTCCAGGTATACGTCGGCAACTTTCTGGGCAAAGTCGAGGAATTTATCATTCCCGGTCTCCCGGTACGTCATGGTATATCCGTAGATGGCCCAGGCCTGTCCCCTGGCCCATAAGGAATCATCAGAATATCCCTGGTGTGTCACCCCCCTGACCTTCTTTCCGGTTACGGTATCATAAACCACAACATGATAAACCGAATGGTCTTTTCTGAAATGGTTTTGCATGGTGGTTTCGGCATGTTTCAAGGCTATATCGTACAGTGAGTCATTCCCGCCGTTCTTACCGGCCCAGAACAGCAGTTCGAGGTTCATCATATTATCGATAATGGTATTGTGCGGCCACCCCATCTTGTCTGTCATTCCCGGCCAGGAAAGGAGGGTGCCTACCTTCGGGTTATAGAGTGCAGCAAGTGTATCGGCCGTTCTTAGAATGGTTTTCCGGTAACCGGTGTCTTTTGTCAGGCGGTAACCGTTTCCAAAACTGCAGAACACCTGAAATCCAAGATCGTGATCTGTAGCAGAACGCACCGAAAGCGGGGTCAGGTACCGGCTGAACCGGTCGGCTTCCCGTTTCCATTTTTCTTCACCGGTATACTCGTACAGGTACCACAATGTACCCGGCCAGAAACCACTGGTCCAGTCATTGAAGGGAACAAATTTCCAGTGCCCGCCTGTTTTCGCTGTTATATTCCGTGGCAGTACCGAATCTCCAGGTATGAGTTTTAATGTCTGCGAAGCCTGTGCTACACAATAGTCGAGATTTTCATTGAGATTGAATTTATCACTATCCCGTTTTTTTCCACATCCCGTCATTCCCACAACAAATATCAACAGAAAGTACACTCCTAATTTTTTCATATGTTTAAATTTTATTGAATAAAAACAGGGTTTATCCTGTATTATTTAAATCACTTACCTCTCGATTCTCTCACAAAAGAAAAGGTATAGAACCCGAAAGAGCTACGGCCTTCCCGGGCATGCCTTCTATACCTCTTCTTCACAACTAACTACTAACTACTATTCATCTGGTGTATTCAAAAGAACCTTCGGAACAAAACGTTTCTCCCTTTATCCTGCCCCCTGGTTCTTCATCACTCAAATTGTTTATGACAAAAAGAGTTTTTACGCTGCAATTTTAAGTTTCTCCGGTAAAAACAGCTTGTAATTATTGTCCACAATAGATAAATCATGGTCCTTTTGCCTGATTCCTGACTACTTTTCCCGTAGTAAGGCCGTGTTTATCCTTTATTTTTTGACAGAGCCTCCCTTTGTTACTCCTTCACTATTTTTCTTATAAATTTCCCCGCTCCGCTTGTCAGCGTAAAGATGTAAACCCCTCTCGGAAGCGTACTTAAATCGAGCTCATGCTCTTGTCCACCCACTTTTTCTATCCTGATCAACCTGCCCAGGCTGTTGTGTATTAACAGGTTTGCATTTTTCGAAGGCGTTGCCAGCGAAATAGTGACCTTATCTGTTGCAGGGTTCGGATAAATACTGATTCCCGTAGTTTCAACCGCTGTGTCTGCGCTTGAAGAACCTATCCCTGCCGAAGATGAAACCAGAACCAATTCCCACTGCGCATTCGCACTACTTGTGCTGGCCCATTGGCCGCAGTCTGCTCCATTGGACGTTTGTCCCATGCCATCGAGGTAAAGGCCCGTGCTCACGTTTCGGATCCTGTAATAAGCACCATCAAATTGTTCCACACGCCATTGAGCATTGGTGCTGGTTGTATTGGCCCATTGTCCACAAGCCGATCCATTGGTTGTCCGCCCCATGCCGTCGAGAAGTAATCCTGTGCCCCTGTTCCTGAATTGATGGTAACTGCCCATGGGAATCATTTCCCAATGGGAATTGACATGATTGGTAGAACTGGCATATTGCGCACAGTCATCACCGTTTGCTGTACGGCCATAGCCATCAAGGACCAATCCTGTTCCACGATTCTGCAATTGGTAATAGGCGGGGCCGCCGGACGATGGAGCTGCACTTGCGGAATTGGAGTTGATAATGGTGCCTGAGGCATCGGTTGCTTTTATCCAATACCAATAGGTAACACCATTTTGTGCCGTGTTATCCATATAAGATGTGCCGCCGCCAATATCGCCTGCTATCATGGTGCGTCCGTTCATATCAGAATCGGTATCCCTGAAAACATCCTGCCTGCCCAGGGTAATGCCATTCCGCGTCCAGTTTAAAGAGACTGTTCCGTCGCCTGCCGTAGCGGTTAAAGAAACACTGGTGGCAGGCGTATTGGACAAAAGCGCATCGGCAATAAAAGGGGCGCCCCAGCCATTACGCGGAGTAGCCCCTACAATGGTATTGCCCATGGCGTCTGCCATTTGCGATGTGTAAGGCGTACTCTGCCCCAGACGTTCATAGGCACGCCTAACCATATTGCAGACAGAGCCCTGCCCGGTCGGGACCCCGCGGTTAGTGCCGGAAATTTCCGGCCAGGGGCCCCAACCCGCCCTGCACCGATAGACGGATTCATCATAAGGTACCGAACCGCCGAGATTGTATTTACACCAGTATTCCACTCCCGTTTTTAAGCGATTGGAGCCAAGCGTATACGGTGCATATCCCTGGTGATAAGCAATTTCGGCTAACCCCGATAACATTTCATACGATGACCAGCTATGCACCTGGTCGCGTCCTGATTCGACATTCTGCCCGTTTTCCGCTATATTTTTGTATAACGAGAAATCGTTCGGACAACCTGCGGTAGAAACAAAGGCATTCCAGGCATCGTCAAATTTGCTTTGATTGTCTGTAAATACGGCTATAGCCATAGTAGCATACATGCAGGTAGTGCTAAAATTTGCTCCGTCGGCCGCAGCAAAACCCTCCATTGGGGGAAGGAATATGTTGGTCAGCATATTCTTTGCCCGGGTAATATCAGAACTTGCCCAGCCGGTATTGGTGTGGGCCAGGATCTCCCCGGCCTGCGCCCAAAGCGGACCTTGTATCCCCGCAAGAAGCTCCACATCATTCCCGCCAATTGAATTTAACGTACCTGACCAGGCATTGATAATGCTGATGGCCTTGTCAGTGTAAGCGCTGTCCCCGGTAATATACCCCAACAATGCCTGCACATAGCAAGCTGTAGCATCCCTTCCATGCTGCACCCAGCCTTCATTATTATTGGAACCGCGATAAACTGCGGAATAGGGGCCCTGCATGGCATATGAAAGACTGCCGGGCTCCGAGGCTTTCAAAGCATCTAATGCCGATTTCCAGGGTTCGGCCGCCTGGTTGTTCCTTACTACATTCAGTTCATCCATGGTGCTCAGGATACCGGGATGTGTGAATTGCGCCCGGGCCAGGCCGGTGATCATCAGAAGGACGGCCATAATCCGCATCTTTCGATACGGCATTGTTCCTTTTGCGGTCAAATAGCTGAAGATTTGATTTTTCATAATAATTTAATTCAGGGCTTGTTTACACTGGTTTCATCCCGATACCTATCAGGATCGGGTAGCTAAAAAAATACAGTACAGCAGGGTTTGAATGTTGGGATACTGGAATAAATAACCATTCTTCCTGTATCCCAACATACTGTGATCAAACCTATTTCTTCACAATCTTCCTGACAACGCTTGTTCTTAAACTCGTCAGCGTAAGAATGTAAACCCCTTGCGGAACTGCGCCTAAATCAAGCACGTGCTCCTGCCCGCTCATTTTCTCTGTCCTGATCAGTCTGCCGAGACTGTTATGTATATACAGGCTTGCATTCTCCAGAGGTGCTGTAAGTGAAATAGTAAGCCTGTCCGACGCAGGGTTGGGATAAACATCCAGGTTCATAGATCCGGTCCCGTACGGATTATCGTCACTCTTTTCTGCCTGTAGATCCCCGGGTGTCACGGATCTTAGTTCAACAGGTTCTGTTCCGTATACCAATTCGCCCTGGTAGTACACCGTTATGTGATCGTTCTCCGCGAACGGAGCTTTTGGCACATAAGAATAGTCTTCCGACTCCTCGAACCCGGACCAGTCCGATTTTGAGATATGGTATTCAATGTCTCCCGTATCACTTAACGGATAAAAGATTCCCGCGGCAGAATCTATGGAGATCTCAAAATAGGTGTCCGCTCCCGGAACAGCAGGATCGAATGTCACAAATTCTCCCGATATATTTGCTCCGTCCAACTCTGCATGGTCAATCCGGTATTTCAATCCCGCTTCGCTGTCTTTTGTAAACCAGTACCGGATACCCAGGTCTTTGTAATCTATCGGCACATTCCCTTCGTTGTTAAGCTTCAGGACCGTATGTATCTCGTTAGTACCTGTATTGGAATTCATGTTTTTCGCATACACCTTTACATTCAATTCCCGCGTTACCGGCAGAGGCTCTGTTCCCCATACCAGTTGTCCGTTCCTGTATAGCGTAATTTGTTCATTTTCTACATAGGAAGTACCGGGTTGGAATGAATAATCATCGGTCTCATCGAAATCTGACCAATCCGTATTGGATAACCTTGATTGTATTGGCCCTGAACCGGCACCCGGCAATAAATCGCCCAAAGCAGCGTCAAACCCGTATTCGATATATCCACAGGCGCCTTCGTACGGTTCCGGCAGGGATACGTAATTCATCTTGACCTTATCCCTGCCCGATTGAGCATAATCTATCCAGGTATTGATGCCGGCATAGTTTTCTGCAGTAAGCCAGTATCGCATGGTTAGTTGATCATATGCAATTCCAAGGCTATCCCCGTTAACTATCTGTAAATAGGGCATAATAACATTATTACTCACGTTCTTTTCCCCGCTCTTGTGCAGCACGCTGATATTCAAAGGAAGTGCCGTAAAACTTTGGCTAACCGCCGCCGCCGGGTAATAAATACTGTCACCTGCCTGTGAGGCCGTGATAACACTCGCGCCCATCGCATTGATATGAAGCTTATTGCCATCAACTATGGTAGCTACTGTGGTATCGGAACTGCTGTAAGTGACCGGCAAACCGGAACTCGCAACGGCAGTAAGTTCAAAATCCGCGTCACCAATGTGTTTTGCCGATATAGAACCAAAACTAATGGTTTGATCTTTCTTAATCACCACCTCCACAGTATCGGTGGCAGAACCATAATAATTGGTTGCGGTTACAGCAACAGGGAATGTCCCTGCTGCATTAGGTATGCCGGATATAATGCCTGTGCAGGCATCTATACTCAAACCCTCCGGTAACCCGACGGCCATGAATTCCTTCGGCAAATGGGAAGCTACGGTTGGATAATGAAATTCCGAACCGTAGGTCCCTTCTGCAATACTGTCACTGCTGAATTCCGGTAACCGGGCGGGCCGTCCGTAAAATTCGAGTTCGGCAATACTCCCGTAACCATTCGGCGAAAAATACCGGATATAACGGTAACCTCCGTTATTGGAAAGGGTTTGCTCTGTCATTACCCATTCGGCAGGTTTCGGAATAACAAATAATATTTCGGCATCACTGAAATCGGGAGTGTTGGCGCCCTGGATTTGGGCCCCGTTCATACGGTGCGAAAAGCCGGCACGTGGCGCGTAACGTACCCGCGTAATTATACGATTTCCGTTCTCGCCCAAATCATATCCTACCCAGGCGGTATTTACCGAAGCATCAAAATACGTAGCTAAATTGCCGTCTACTGCTGCTTCCATAGTCGTAGCAGGATTGTTGCCCCCGGATCCGGAGGTACCTGTCAGCACACCGGAAAGTTTGTTGTCCAGCGAAGGCCCTGACGGCGACGAATCTCCGCCCTCGCCTATATCATTGATAGCAGCCACCGTATAGAAATAATCTTCGCAATTAACCGCAGTTGTATCTATGTAGCTGGTTTCATCAACATTTGCAATACGCTCAAACGGGCCTTCCGGGTCGGCAGCCCTTTTAACGTTGTAACGGATTCCTCCCGGGGAAGCCGCCCAACTTAACAACACCTGGTTGTTCCCGGCAACAGTTTGCAGATCTTTCGGCGCTGCCGGTGGCAGATGGGCAAGTGTCATTTCGGCTATTTCCGGAGTGCTCAACGCCCTGTTATAGATCTTAAACTCATCGATCGAGCCTTTCAGATACGGGTCATTATTCTGGCCTTTTCCCATATAGTTATTGGTCGTATTGCCCAGGTCTGAAGGCCGTTTGGTGAAACCGGTACTGGAGGCTACCGGCTCCCCGTTGAGGTACATGGTTGCCGTATCGCCACTCAGGGTCACTGCTATATGCGTCCAGGTATTCAGTGGCCAGGTATAGTTGTAGGATACCGTTGGATATCCGCTCCGGGTCTTAATTGCAAACCGGATACCTTCGCCGGGAGTCGATGTTTCCGGGGTCAGGAACATGGAGTTGTCGTTCTCGGTACCAAAGTCAAAAATGCGGGCCCATGTTGCCACTTCGTCCAGGCGGACCCAGGTAGTTATGGTAAAATCACCGTTTACCCCGCTCATAATTCCCGAAGGCAAGGACACATATCCATTGCTGCTTCCATCCAGTTGTACGCCGTTATTAACTATACCCGGAGCCCGGCTTGCGCCGCTGTGGAGGGTACCATCGTTCACGCTCCATGAATCCCCGGCAATAGAACCGCCGGTTTCATCAAAATTCCAGTAACCTACCCTGCCCGGCGTGGCGCTTACTTCCTCAGAGTCCTCCGATTCTCCCAGTTCATTTATGGCTGAGATCACATAATACCAGGTTGACGTATGATCTACAGTCGTATCACTAAATGAAGTGGTATCCGGAGTGGCAATAGTAGTGTAGGGACCTCCCCCGGTTTCGGATCGCTTTATGTTGTAAGATTCCGCACTTAAGCTGGCTTCCCATGACAAGTTGATCTGTGTGGCAGAAACAGAGGCAGCTACAACCCCTTCCGGAACAGGAGGTAAAGCCAGTACCGGTGTAATGCTTACTTCCGTGGAATTCTGGCTTTCTCCCGCAAAATTTGCAGCCGTTACAACGTAATAATAGGTAGTCCCGTTTTCCAGACCCGTATCTGTATAGCTGGTTCCGGTAAGTCCCGTGGCAACGGTGGTATACGGCCCCCCACTGGTGGTAGCGCGTTTTAGGTTATAGCCGGAAGCATCAGGCACCGGATCCCAACTTAATGGCACCTGTGTGTTACTTTCGGTTGCTGTTAAATTTGCAGGCGCTTCAGGTAGTGTTGTCTCTTCACTTACCACGGATACATTGTCAAATGTAATTGTGGCAGTATTTGTTGGACTTCCCGTACATACGGCATACCCCACATAAACCTGGCTATCCATTGACACGGTCTCGGTACCTACTGTAAACCATTCGATACCGTCGGACGATTCGTAAGCTGTGAACGTATCGCCAACCCGTTTGATCCGGAACCATGCGGGATACCATGTGTAGGTATTTCCGAAATGATATGACATGGACGCTCCTTCCTCATTCCGGAACCCCATCCTGGCAAAGCGTCCTCCACCGTCTCCCAGGGTCATCGCTACTGTCCTTGCATCCTCGGCAAGCGATTCCCTGATCATCAATCCTTTTTTTAAGGCTCCATCGCCTTGCGATATCCGCGTAGTAATGGTAACATCACCATTCACCTTTGAATAGAGGTAGCCAAAGTTATCCGCAGTCCCTCCCAGATCCGTTCCGCTGCCGGTAAGTTTATACGTTCCTTCATTCACATCTGCATAAGCTGCACTGGCGGTTGTTCCATTACCCACTATTCCGCTCACCCAACCTAACGGAAGTTCACCGGTCTCTTGCGGGGTAGCCGCATCGGATACCGCAGAGTATTCCCCCGTACCTGCCTGGTTTATTCCGGCAACCCTGTAATAGTAAGTTGTTCCGTTGATAGCATCCCAATCGGTGTACTTAGCGGTGGTCCTTCCGTCCCATTCCGCAATTGTTTCATAAGGACCGGTGGCAGATGTGGACCGCTGCACATGATACCCCCTTACGGCATGACCTGCCGGGGGCTCCCACTCAAGGTCTACTCTCCACACCCCCGGAGTAGCCGTTATACTTGCCGGAGCAGGAGGAACGGGATGAACCGTAGCATTTGACGGCTCCAGGGTGAACGTCAAGGTACCATAGCCAAAATGATCCTTGCTTCCTCCTTCGGGCCTCATAATTTCTGCCATCAGTTGCGTATTGGGAGCTTCTAATCCCTGGCGGACTATATAGTGGTTATATATTAGCTCATATACGGGCCGGTCATGAAACCAGCCTCTTCCGTTTATAGAGGGCCATTTGTTATTGGCTGGCTGGCAATTGTTATAAAAAGAAAAAGGGACGTCTTTCCAGAGGTTATACTGTGCCACATACTCGGCACCGGCCAACAGGCGGTTGTTGTCGTATCCATACAGATCCATCCCCTGGTTCCAGGCAATCTGGCAGACCGTAGCCATCAGCCCCACTCCTAAAAATCCGTGGGTCTGGTCTCTGCCGGCCTCCTGCCATTGCCCCAGGCCATATGGCTGTTCGCCGGGATGAACATGAGGTACCGCATGCCTGATGCTTCCTGTCCCTGCTCCGTTTTTATAATATTCGATCCCTTCGTCAAAGATCTCCCGGTTGTCGCACAGTACGCCAATAGCTACTAAAGCACCTATATTATTGGCGTCCCAGTTGGTCCAATAATAATCGATACAGCGGCCGTTGTGGTTGGTCAGAAAATCATGAGCAACGGGATAGAGATAATTGACCATCATATCCTTAAACCGGTTAAAATCACTTTCCGTCCATCTGTCACTTATTCGCATGATTTCCCCGGCCATGGCCAGTTCTGCAATACCTATCCCACCCAAACCAACAATATCAGTGTTGCCTCCGGAGGGGACCTGGTTGAGTGTATTTGCATAGTCGTTAAAAATCCTGATTGCACAATCCGCATGGCTGTCATCCCCGGAAATATACCAACGGATCGCATTTAAATAAGCGGCATGAGCATCCCGTGACATCACCTGTCGAAGGTTCATATTCGCTCTTGGGGACGCTCTGAAGGTATTTTGTGCCAACGGGTCCTGGACCAGCTTATTCCAGCCGTCAATCCAGGGATGGGCCCCTTCGGTAACCTTGGTCTTCATACGGTCCAGGTCTTCCCGGGTATGCAAACCTCCCGGGTGTATAAATTCCTGCGATAAGGCATTCCCTGTCAAGGCGAATATCAGCAGTAATATTAGTAGTTGTTTTTTCATGGTTTTAAAGGTTTTTGGTGGTTATTTTTTTATAGTTTTTTCACTCCGGGGCTGATCTGTATTATTGGTGGTAACCTGTAATAAAAACCTCCCGGATGTACAGGTTCCTGCGGAAAGAGATGTCCTGCCGGGGCAACGGAAAACAATAAAGTCAGGCCATACTTTTTCATAACAGGTTTACTTTGAGATCGGGGGTCGGATGTTTTTAGCTGATCATGCTTAATACTGTTTTATGTATAAAAAGGCACCCCCTCCGGATTCGGGGGTACCCCTTTTAAAAGTCATTCTTAATTATCAGGCACTCCATAGAATTCCAGTTCGGCAACATTGCCATAACCGTTACCGCTGTAATAATAGATATACCGGTAGCTTTCTCCCCCGCTATCCAGGGCTGTCTCGGTATATTCCGTAGCGGAAGGAGTTTCCGAAATGGTATATAAGGTGGTATAGGTATTGAGATAATCGGGGTCATTGGACGCCCTGATCTCACCGCCTTCCATTCTCGAAGGATGGGAAGATCGCGGAAAATAGCGCACCCGGTTAACGAAAGCCTGCTTGCCCTCTCCCTGGTCAATACCGGCATAACCTTCGGCCGAGGGGGCATCGACAAAAGTTTCCTTATTCCCGTCAAAAGCTGCGGAAACATAGGTATCGGGATTATCGCCCCAGGAACTTTCATGGCCAAAAACCGTCCCTGCTAACTGAACTTCACCTATCAGGAAGAAAGGGCCTTCTATGGTCTGGGTATCCACATATATACGTATGGTCCCCGAAGTAGCGTCCGGCACTACCACCCGGATCTCCGAATCCGTGACTGACACTACCTCCGCAGGAGTATCGCCAAATGTTACCCTTATCATATCCGGGGCATTGCCGAAGTTGGTTCCCGTCAGCGACAGGATCTCTCCGGGATCGGCGCTCCCGGCGGACACGCTCAATAATTCGGCTCCCGGGATATATTCAAAATCATCTGGGGTCACTTTCTCATGTGTCCATACCCGGACAGTGATCGGACCGCTCCCGGCTTCTTCCGGAACTGCCACGACAATTTCCGTATCGGAATAACTGATAATTTCATCGGCCTCGGCACCATCAAATATAATATGCGCAGCTTCGGGAGCATCGCCAAAGTTGGTTCCGGAGATCGTCACAGGGGTAGTGGGACGACCTGACTTCGGATGAAAATCGCTTAATGTTATGTCCGGATAGGTCACGATATCCGGTTCAAATTCGGGTTTGCACGATACGGCCATGATAAACCCGCAGGCCACTGCCATAAAACCCGGCACATACTTTATAGTTGTTGTTCTCATTTTTACGAATCTTTTTGGGCACTCCCAATTGGTCACGGTCCGGGAGTGCCCCGGTTTATCGATATTTAGTAGCCCGGGTTCTGCAGGAGGCTTCCGTTCAGGTTGATCTCTTCTACCGGGATGGGGAGTAAATAATCTGAACGGGACCAGCTTCTGTTGGCTTCGGAATCTGCAACTATTGCCCGCTTCGGGCCCTCACCCGTATATGGTTTTACAGCCTCTCCGTATTGATAGGCTGAAGGGTCGTACAGGTCCGGATTGTTCTCATAATCCGTCCCTTCGATAATGGGGCCGAAAACAGGTTCGTTCAATACTTCTTCCGCAATTCCCCACCTCCTCAAATCATTGTACCTGCTGTTTTCCTGAAACAACTCTACTGTTCTTTCCCTTCGTATCTCCTCAAGAATATCCAGGTTATATGCCGCTGCCATGGCATTGGTAAGCGGGGCTACGCCCGATCTTTCCCGTACCGGATTGAGTGACTCGTTCAATTCGGCATCCGTGATCGTCCCGTTAAGTTCGTACAAGGCTTCGGCATAGATCAGGTATACCTCTGCCAGCCTGATGTGCGGAAAATCGGAAGACTCCGTAGCGGCTTCCCGGTAATTGGGGTAATCGTACGACCTGAATTTACGGTTCCAATGGGTATTATACCCCCCCTGAAGCATTGATTCGTCTGCGGGGAGCACCACCTCCTGCTCGTTGGTACCTCCGTAGGCATACAGCCTGTAGTCACGGTTTTCCCATTGCTCATTGACGGTTTGATATCCCTGGAATAAAGGCGATTTATCGATCGGCAGTCCATCGGTACAGAGAAACATGTCCATATAGTTCTGGCTCATGGAAGAGTAATAGGAAGCATGGCTGATATTGGTCCTTCCCTGGCGCAAAACATAATCGTATTTACTGTAAAAGATGAATTCCTTATTTGTGGATTTATCCAACCCGGCCGGATTGGACCCGCTGTCTTCCAGGTTAAAAAGATAGTACATGGTCAGATTGTTGAGTTCTTCATTGTAATTCCACAATTCAAACCCGCCGTTGTCCATAATATCCTTTGACAGTGTAACGGCCTGAGCGAGCATTCCGTCTACGGAAGGATACCCTTCCGGTTTTGCCGTTCCGGCACCTTCTGCCATACCGTCTCCGTCCGTAGTGGTGCCCACGTATTTTTCCCAGGTTGCTTCAAACAGAAGCGCCCTGGCCAAAAGCGATTGTGCGGCTTCCCTGCTTATATGGCCTTTGTCCGACGTACCGATACCCGCCTCCCTTGGCAGTCCTTCAATAGCTGCCTCCAGGTCATTTTTAACCTGGTAAAAAACCTCGTACCGGGAGTTCCTTTTCCCCATGAGTTCGGGAGAATTTATATCCAGTACCGTGGTTACCACCGGCACACCCCCGAATCTCTGAAGCAGGAAAAAATAATTGTAGGCCCTGAAAAACCTGGCTGCCGCTACATATTCGGCAATTTCTTCGGGTTCCCCGGAATACTCCCCGGCCTTTTCCAACAGGATATTATTCCCCCTGATGTACTTATAGGAATCTGTCCAGACCACATCGGTATTGGAAAGCGTTATATTTCCTCTTCCGTAATTGGTAAAATACAGGTTCAGGTCAGACCCCCGGTCCAAAAGAAGCTGCTGGGCATTGCCCCCGTCGTGCCAGTTCCAGGCCCACAGGTTATTGTAGAAGGCATTGGCAGCCGTCCTGAAATGATCGGCGGTCTTAAAATAAGAGGACTCTGATAGTGCATCCGGCCTTTCCAGGTCCAGGAATTCATCTTCGCAGGCTGTTGAGAGTAATATCAGCAGCAGTATATAATTAAATTTTTTCATCGCTTTCAATTTTAAAATGTCACGTTTAAACCCAGTGAATATGTTCTGTTGAACGGGTAAGAGCTATTGCTGCTGGAGCCGAATTCAGGGTCCCAGCCGTCTTTTACACTTGTAAACTCAAACAGGTCATTCCCTGAGAAGTACAGCCGAAAGCTGTCCATAGTATAATTTCCGATCTTCAGGTCATTGAAAGTATAGCCGACCACCAGGGTCTTCATCCTGATGTAACGGTTGTTCTGCATCATAAAATCATTGTTTCTCCAGTTCCAGGTAGCCCTGCTGGTCTGTACGGTTAACCGCGGATACACAGCATCCGGATTCTCTTCGGTCCATGTTTTGCCCCTGTATGCCGTGGTCTGGTTATTGCCCACTGTAACAAACGGATAGGCCATACCGTCGGTCCTTACTATATTTTGATTGAGCACCCCCTGAAAGAATGTACTGAGATCAAACCCTTTAAACTGAAATCCCAGGTTTATACCATAAGTGTAGTGAGGTGCCGCATCCCCCATATATTTCACATCTCCATTACCATCTACTGTAGTACCGGAACCCATAATAAGACCATTGCCATCCAGGTCCACTTTCCTTGTATCTCCCGGGCGTATGCGTATGGATTGATTTTCGGCATCGGGGATCTCCCCTCCGTTTCCTACCTGCGCATAGTAGGCCCCGATCTCTGCCTCACTGGCAAACAGCCCGTCTGTTTCATAAAGAAAATAAGAGTTGAGCGGGTATCCCTGTATGGTAGTATTCAGGCCTGCGTGATAGCTGCTGACGCCTTCCATGCTGACCAGTTCATTCCTGGTATCACTCATATTCACGGATATGTTGTATTTGAAATCCCCTATCCCGGACCTCCAGGAAAGTACGGCCTCCCATCCTTTCACCTTCAATACCCCGCTATTTGTTTTGGGGGCTTCTCCTCCCAGCATCTCAGGATAATTCACGGCGATCAACATGCCGTCGTTTTTCTTGGTAAAATAATCGAATGAACCTGACAGCCTGTGGTCCAAAAGCCTGAACTCAATCCCGTAATTGGCCATCCCTATCCGTTCCCAGGTACGGGTAAGGGTAGTCAGCCCGTTAACCCACGCGGCTGTCTGATTCCCGGCTTGTATACCGAAAATGGCTGTCCCCAGGCCTATGGCCGAGACATAATCATGGTTGCCTATGCCTACCTGTCCTCCCATTTCGCCATAACTGGCCTTGAGTTTAAGAAAGTCCACCACGGGAATATGCTGCATAAAGGGTTCTTCCGTCACTACCCAGCCCACAGAGGCCCCGCCGAAGTTCGACCAGCGGTAATCGGGATGAAATTTTGAAGATCCGTCCCTTCTGCCGGTAAGTTCCAGCAGGTATTTGTCTTTATAACCGTAATTAAAACGTCCCACATAGGAAAGGAAGCCCCAGTTGGAAGACCCTCCTGCATTGGTTACATTCTGCTCCAGCGACCCTACGTTCAGATCATAGATCCCATTATCCTCGAACCCCTGTCTGTATCCCTTTAGGTCATCGGTCTTTCTCAGTTCTGCCGTGGTACCGATCATTACGGCTATGTTGTGATCTGTCCAAAGCGATTTATTGTAATTCAGAAAAGCCCCGTAGTTCTGGTAACTGATATTATTCTTTTTCTTCTCAAACGAAGATACGGGATTGACGGATTCCGGTGCCCGTTCGCCAAACCAGGTATACATAGGAACATTGATCTTATATACTTCCTGGTCCCAGAATTCCTTGTCAATACTGGCCGTAGCCCTGAAATTCAGATCATCGGTAATATCTACTGTAGCCGCCATATACAATTTTAGCTGGTCGGCATAAGACTCATCCCGGCCGCCTTCCATAACATTGGCCACGGAATGTCTGTTCCCGGCAATACCAAAATTTGCATACCACTGCCCGTACGGGTTTTTAACAGGAAATAACGGGGGATCATAGGCCAGTGAAGTAATACCAAGGCCGCCAGAAGGAGCAGAAATATGGGATCTGAAATAAGATACGCCCGTTTCAAGACTTATCCGGTCTGAAATCTGATAATCGTGATTAAACCTCAGGTTATATTGCTTTTTTCCGTCATAAGCAGGCTTAAGGTTACCTATGTTTTCGGCATACCCGGCAGAGATCCTGTATTTTGATGTTTCCGAACCTCCCGAAACACTAAGGTTGGTCTGGTGCGAATAGGAGGTACCATACATATCATCAAAGCGGGAAGCATCGCCGAGATAAATATCTCCCCAGTATTCCGTAGTGTATACCCCGGGCCCTTCGGTCTGCATCCGCACAAGGGTTTCCCTGTTCACCCATCCCCAATACCAGGCGGTACCGGCGTAAGCCAGATCTTCATCGGTCGCTTCCATAAACATGCCCGCATATTTTCTTATACCGGAAACAGCAGGCCGTATCCCTATGGTATTTACACGAAAATTACTCGTTAAATTCACTTTGATTTTACCGGCAGCGCCCCTTTTGGTTTCCACCAGGATCACACCATCGGCGGCGCGGGACCCGTAAATGGAAGCCGCCCCGTCTTTCAGTACGCTTATGGACTCTATATCATCCGGGTTCATGTTGTAAAAAGCCTGGTCATTTACGGCCGGCACCCCGTCAATGACAATGAGTGGCGACCCCCCGTTTACCGAGGTGATCCCCCGTATTTGCAACTTGAGGTCTTCATTACCCGGCCTGGACGTGGTACGGGTCACTACCAGGCCAGGTGTTTGTCCCTGGAGCGAAAGTGCCGGGTTGGTAACCGCCCTGTCTTCAAAGACTTTCGCATCTACCTGTTCAATAGCTCCCGTAAGTGTCGCTTTCTTTTGCGTACCATAGCCAACCACTACAACTTCATCCAACTGGGCAAGGTCTTCCTCCAATGCCACATTAATGATACTCCGGTTGGCAACGGGAATTTCTACAGGCTTAAACCCTACGAAGGAGACCTTCAATACGGCATTGGCCGGGTCGTCCACCTCTATTTCGTAATTGCCGTCAAAGTCAGCCACCACCCCTGTCGATGTCCCCTTCACCATTACCGTCGCCCCCGGCAGGGGCTGCCCGTCTGTAGCCGAGGTGACTTTCCCGGTGACTTTCAGGAATAGCATCCCGTCATCTCCGCGAATGTCCCCGGAATACGCATACAGCCAGTTACACATGCTACATAGCCATAAAACACCGATGAGCCCCCGCATCCGTGTTCTTACTCTGGCGAAATCATCTTTTTTCATAAAAATATAGTTTTGGTTTTACCTCATCTCTTATCCCGCTGTCATCTTACCTTTAACCCTCCTAAAAAAGGCACGGCAGATGATCCCCGGAAAACAAGGTGTCGGATGAAGTCTTGATTTTAGAATACAATGATAGCCAGGGCAGCTTATAAGGAATATCAACTATGGTTCAATATTGATAAATTATCACCCATTTTAAAGTTTAAATGTTATTTAATACCGCGGAAAAATAGCAAATACCGAACGCACACCACAAAATCCCAAGGGAAGGGAGACCGGTTTACCTTTTTACGCAAAATGCAAAACCGCAGTACGCCCTGATAAATAAAAAAACTATATTTGTTAGAGTACTGAACGCAGAAAATAAAGCTTCATTTATTGCCCGCTTTTGCAATATTTCTGGATCATAAGTACAACATATTCAAAACAAATATGTGTATGGCAACAGCGCAGAAAAAATAAGTGTAAAAAAAACATAAACATGATCAGATCAGCATTTTTATTCCTGACCATACTCCTTGTTCAGGGAGTTTTACAGGCCCAGACCCCGGACGTTTTAGTGGTCAACAAAATAAAGAGTAATGCCAATCTGCCGGGGAGCCTTGCCTTCATGGACTACGAATCCGGAAAAGTAATAAAAACCGTTCCGGTGGGGAATGAACCGCACGAAGTCTGTATTTCTACCGATAAGAAATATGCCCTGGTGACCAATACGGGAAGCTACCGGGAACCCGGCAACACCCTTTCACTTATAAATATCGACCAACGGAAAGAGATCCATCGGATCGATCTGGGCGCCCTCTGGAACCCCCATGGCCTTACCTATCACGACGGTCTATTCTACTTCACGGCAGAGGGATCTCGTGTTATCGGGGCTTATGACCCCGAAGCAGATAAACTGGTGTGGATAAACGGCACCGGGCAGGACCAGACCCATATGCTGGTAGTTACGCAGGATGGCAAATATATTATAGCAACTAACCGCGGGTCCAACAGTATCTCCATTTATGAACGCCGCGGGGACGACCCTTTAAAAGCCGGTTCGTGGACACATACCATTTTACCGGTAGGACAAAATCCCGAAGGGCTGGACCTGAGCCCCGACGGCAAACAGGTCTGGGTAGGTTTACGCCATAACGGAGAAATTGCCGTGGTGGATATTGCCGGGAAAAAAGTGGTGGATGCATTTGACGTAGCCGAAGCGGAAGGCATTGCACGGGTAAAGTTTTCTTCGGACGGGAAATATCTCATCGCTGCCGATTCGCGCAGAGGTCATGTGATCTTCATAAACCCGGAAACACACAAAACCGTAAAAACCATAGCTTTGGGAGAAAGCACGGAACCCATTTTTATACATCCTGACGGCAAACATATTTGCGTAGGGGTCACCAGCGAAAATTTTATTGCGGAAATAGACCTGGCCACCTTGGAAATCTCCCGGAAATTGACCGGTTTTAAAGGACCGGATGCCATGGCCTGGATTGGAAAATAACACTACAACTTCCTGTAAAAACAGGATTGTATTCCTTTTCTCCATATCCTTTTCCATATATTCAAAATATTCAAACCGGGCTGAAACGGGAAACGGACGTATGACATCAGGCGGGAATAATAAATCATCCCATTTCCACCCGGGTCTCATTCAGTGCATAAAACCCGATATCCCCCGGGGGACCACTTTGCTGATATTTCCGTCCGTATCAAAGTTCAGGCTATCAATGGCCAGCTCACGAAACAGGGACCCATTGCTGTTGTCTCTGATCCGGTGATACAGTATATAGTCCTGCCCGTTCTCCGAAAAAACGGTATGGTGACCGGGCCCCAGTGTGGTGGAATCTCCGGTAGTAGTAAGTATGGGGCTTTCCGGGCCTTCTTTCCAGGGGCCGTAGGGGGTATCACTTATGGAATACCTTACTTCATAAGTGCCGTTCGTACATTTTCCGTTGGAATACATCAGGTAATACTTCCCGTTTTTCCTGAGCATAAACGGTGCTTCAAAATAGTTGGGCGGGGTTATATCCTTTATTTCATCCTCCTTATACGAAACCATGTCCTCCCCGAGCTTTACCACAAAACAGTGCCCGTTCTTCCAGTCCAACCCCGACCCCCAGTACAAAAAAGCCCGGCCATCTTCATCAATGAACGGTTCTGCATCGATCATGTGATACTCGGGGAACATGTTGCCCCTGATCAGGGGAGTACCATCCGGTTTTGCATTTTTCCACGGGCCCAAGGGGTGGTCCGCAACCCCGGCCCAGACTTCATTGTGCACTGTTACGTACATATAAAATCTGCCATCCTTACCTTTAATCACACCAGGGGCCCAAACCTTATCGTTACGTGATGTAGGGCTGCTACAGTCTTCCGGGTTGGGCCACCGGATATGCTTCCGCTCCCAGCTTTCAAAATCGGATGATTCCAGCACAACAAGCTCGTCCCCTCCCCAGGGATCGACCGTGGCATAGATATAATATTTGCCATTGTGTTTTACAATGGAAGGGTCCGCACAGGATATTTCGGAAATGGGGTTGCGTATTAATGCCGTTGTTTTCTCTGAAATTCTTGTTTCTTCCGATACTGTGGCCCGCGTCTTTTTCCGGCAGCCTGTTAACATGAGAAGCACGCATGTTCCGATGAGAGCCAGAATTTTCGGTGTATTTGTAATTTTCGACATTCTACTTTATTTTTTAAATTTTACATGCTTTACAAAATCCCCGATGATGATATCGCTTTCCTCCGGAGAAGTTACTTTTTTACCGTTGATCCTCACATTCTCAAAGGTTACCCCGTTGACAGCCCGGTCTTTGTTATATCCTTCGATCTGGGAAGGGTGAACACCCGACCCCTTGTATGTAATGTTCTTGAAATAAATGTTTTCGATAGACCTTCCCGGCCTGGTATTGTATTTCGGGTTATTCAGCACCCGCAAATCAAACAAACGCCCCTCCTGTATATCTTCTACCCGGATATCTTCATACGTCACATTCCGCACCAGGTTGTTATCTGCCGCTACGATAGCCATAGCGCCCAGGCAGCATGGATCATCTTCATCGTGTTCCAGGATATCGATGTTTGAAAAGGTGATATTTTCAATCGTATCCCCTTCGTTTTCTGTATTCCCATGGGCCCCGATATTGGTAGGATGGGCTATATCCGCCCAGAGAGTTGAATTGGTGATCTTATAGTTTCGTGCATCCCCGTAGAAATCCCAGCGGTGTGCATAAATGGCAATGCAATCGTCCGAATTGCGCATAAAAACGCCGTCGATCTCTACATCCGAGCAGCTCATCAGGTCGATGCCATCACTCCATCCCCTACAGCTAAATGAGGCCAGGTTTTTGATCTTCAGCCCCCTCGATTGCCCTCCGTAAACGGTATAATGCTTTGGATTCACTACATGGATCCCATCAATCTCCACATTTTCGGAAAACCGGATCTCCACGCCCCGTTCGGGTTCCAGGATGATACCCCTTCCGACGATGCGCACATTTTTAACGTTATTGCAGAGCAGTTTTCCCTTGAGTACCGCCCCGCCGTGAATATATACGGTCTGCCCGCTTTTGACCTGGAAGACATCTCCCGGCTTATCAGGGGCTTCATGCAGACCCGGACCGAAATAAACCACATCGGGGTCGTCGGGCTCCGGGCGGCTTTTTTCGATGGCCCGGGCAAAAAGGTGAAGGTTGTGAAGCCTGTCCCCGTTTACTTCTATGGAAATGTTCCTGGGTTTGTCAAGCGTAAATTGAATGATATTGCCTTTCACCTCCGGTGCGATCTTATAAGATAGTGGCCTGATGTCCACCGTATTCACCAACCCGTTGTTTTTCCTGATCTTTACCTCTACTGTCCCCGAAAAATCAAAATAGACCATGGAGGCATCCTGCACCCGGTCCATGTCTACCTGTACATTATACTCGTAAGCATCTTTCCACCGCCCCCCGGGAGTCCTCACCTGCACGGTAAAATCGTCATTATGCATGGAATAGAACAGCTTTTGGGGAACTTCATAAGTGACCAGGCTGTCCTGTGCTAAACCTGTGCCCGCCCATATAAAGCAAACAAACATCACAAAAACAAATAAAAACTTTTTCATCGACTTAAAATACATTTTACCCATTTCAAAAATTTAAAAACTACAGGTATTGAAAACCTGTCGGTTTAATCAGATATTTTCAGTTTTACCGGGGTATAATCCAATACGGGAAGATTAAAACGAACCTGTTTCGCTTTTTTATCTACTATCCCCCGGTAGCTGTTGCCAGCGGTATCTTCCAGTTGATAGTCCGCTTTTACATCATTCACGGAAATGTTCAGGCATGCCGGGGCTGTGGTCATCACATACCATTGCCCTTTATCAATCTCGAATGCCAGGGAAGCCGGTTGTTCGGCACGCAATGTATACTTTCCGCAACCAAGTGACCGGCCATGGCCCAGGAACATTTTAAGATTGTTATCCTGAACGGACACTACTCCGTATGTCCCGATGAGGGTTATATTCTTGTATTTCCAATCCAGATCACCGCTTGCGGATGACAGAATAAAATCTTCTCTTCCCGATCTGCCGGTCACATGGATACCGGCCTGCTCATTCTCGCCGAAATAATCCACAGACCGGATATCGGACTCCCCGTTCAGGGCAGGTTCATACACGGCGACAAAAGGACGGTTCCACGCTTCCCCGTTCTGCCGGATGACCAGGGTCGGTACCGGTAAGTCATTGAACGCTTCCGGGAGCGGTCCGTGCCGGAAAGCCATAGACTTCGGGCTCATAGCCGAGAAGATCTCCCGGTCCCTTTCGCCCTTTACCCAAAGGTTCATGGTGACGGTTTTGTCCGCCGTTTCCAGGTTAAACTGCCCGGTAAGATCTTCTTCGGATTCGACAGATTTTTTATCCCACATATAATCGTAGGCCATCAGGTCGCCGTCGCCAAAAGCCATTTTGGAGGAGGGTTCCAGATCCAGGGGATTTCCCTGCTTATCTTTCAGGTCCAGGCTTTGCCCCAGGTTGTGGTAAAAATATTCGTGTTTGACGTCCTTGCCTTCCCTTTGCCCGGATCGGAAAATATCGATATAATAACCGTTTTCTTCACCGGAAACAATGCCCATGACCCTTCGCTGGTCGCTATAGGTTTCGGGTTCCAGAAAATTCACATCAGAAAAGGTGAAACCCGGCAGGTTTCCTTCCCGTTTCCCGCTTTCGGGATAAGCTGCATTAAGGGTAAAGGCGTGATTGCTTTTCATTTCCGGATACCTGGACTTTCCGTTGACAATTACCGTGTTGTGGGCCGGGAACTGGGAGTAATACTCGGCATAGGCCGCGGAAAAGTAGCTGGGCCCGTTCCCGAGCTCAGGGGCCAACGGCAGGCCCTGTCCATAAAGTTCCATGGCAATGCCGTTTGAATGCATGTGATTGCCTTTGGAACCGATCTGGCTGATCATCAGGCCCGACTCCCCTGTACCCTGCCGTTGCACCAGCCAGCTGGTATTGGGTGCGTAAAACAACGGGGAAGTAAAGTCTTCGGGGTTGCCGGGGCGAATATCTTTCCGGACCTTAAGCGGGGCTTCGGCAAAGAGGTCTTCGATATGCCCGCCATTGAGCCCATCTGCATAACTGTTTTCATCAAACAGGGTCTTGAGCATACGGGTGAAAAAGACCTCATCGGTTTCCTTGCCGTATTTTTTGGCGTTTTCGATCATATACAATACCGGGCCGGCCTCCAGTTTTCCATAGTGTCCGTCTCCAAAGGCCACCCGGTATCCATTGGGGTAAAGGTATTGCGGTGCGGCAATGACCGCCTGCCGGAGTACGGGTAGTTTTGCTATAAGGTCAATGTCAAAGGTATGATCGTAAAATGCTGCAAAACGGATAAAATCGCGGAGAACACCCAATGCATAGCCGGGACTTTCATTCCAGATACCCGTGTCCGGATCGTACCCGTAATCAATGAGTTTGGTTAGCGACCATTGGCGGGTACTGTTTTGATTGGTGATCCGGTCGAGATAGTATTGTGCCCCTTTGCCGTTTTTGTAAGCCGAGTCATTTTCCAGTACCAGGGCTATACGGCATACGTGCCCGGCCTGGAAGAGGTTCCAGTTGTTGAAACTCACCCCGTTTTTGATCACCTGGTCGGCCCACTTCTGAAGGCTGGCACTATACAACGCGATCTTGCCTGGGTAGTTGGCCGAAATGTAACCATGCAGAAAATCATAAGCCTGGGTAACTTCTGCAATGTAATGTTCCTGTATCACTTCAAAGGAGGTCAGCCCTACCAGGGTTTGATGGTGCCCATGGCTCAGGTCTGTGGGTTCCGCCCGGTAATAAAGTCCGCTCAGATAAGTATCGAGTACCCCGAAGGCAAGTCTGGCATAGGCTTCCTTACTGGTGTACCAATACATAAAAGCGGCATCCCTCGCTATTTCCAGGATGTTCCGGTTGACGGACTCAACAATCCTGGCCGAGGAAACCATATCGGCCCACTCCCACTGCTTATTATCCCTTCGCTGGAGATACAACCCCCGCTCGTCATCCATATAGGGTTTGACATCCTCCAACCGTGGCGTAAAATAATCGGTACGGTGGTCCCTTGTCCCCGGAAACCTGACCGTAGGAACGGGGGCTTCTCCCTCTGCGTGGTCGTACTTTCCCCCGTCGATATAAACTTGTGTCGATCTGGTTTTCCAGTACATCTGGAGCCTGGACAACAGCCACTCCGGATCTTCTTCGCAATGGTCCAGGTATGGGGACAATCTTTCTTCGGTTTTGTAAATGACCTGCTGTGCCCACTCTTCCTGAGCAACAAGTTGCCGAACGGCTTCCCCGGACATTCTTTTACCGAAACATCGCGGGTGCACATCTCCGATATCGGAAGGTACGGGTAACTGTGCCATACCCGTCACACCTGTGCCCATACACAGGATAACGGCCAGAACAAATTTCATAATCACCGTTCTCTTACACATATTGCTACACCTCCTGATGCTTTCAGCTTTAACTTCATTTTGGTCGACGCCGTCACCCTTTTCTCTGTCAGGGACACCTGTGTCCGGGTCTTTACGGATTCATCATCCCGGTAAAGGGTGGCGACGTATTTTTTGTCCTTGTCGAGAAAATCAAAGTTGAGTTCGATCTCCCTGGCGTCATTATTGGTAATCCCTCCGATAAACCACCCGGCTCCGGATCGCCTGGCCGTAACGATATATTCACCTATCCGGCCGTCCAGCACTTTGGTGTCATCCCATACCGTAGGTACTTTATCAAAAAATCCGATCTCGGGCTCTCCCTGGTAATCGGTGGCTTTGTCATACCAGAACAGCGTTTGCAAGGGGCTGTACATTACTACCGATAAAGCCAGCTGATGTGCATGGGTGGTTTTGATACGCGGCGAGTAGTAGCACACGGTATAGTCTCCCATTCCGGCAATACCACGGGTAAAGGGTAATATGGTATTATGGGTGGCATCGGGCATTTCTTCATTGCCGCGAATGCCTTCTACGGTCATAATGTTGGGCCAGGTACGCTGCTCGCCCGTTAGGCGGAATTCATCGTGAATATTGACCATCAACCGGTTTTCGGCTGCCCGCTGTACCGATTCGTGCAACCATTTGGTCCAGCGATGGGACCCCACCTGTACAAAACCGTATTTTACGCCCGCCAATCCCCATTCCCTGTAAAGGGGGAACATCTCAAAATCCTGCCTGGCGAGTGCCTGCTGGTTGACATATACCCAGACCCCCACGCCTTTTTCCTTACCGTAACGAACCACTTCCTTCAGATCGAGATCAACATCTACGGTGGTCGCATCCGAGTCCCAGCTGAAATTATCGCCATACCAGCAACAGTCAAACAAAACATACTGCAGGTTGTGTTCTGCGGCAAAATCTATCCAGTCTTTGGCTCCCTCATCGGAGAGCGTGAGATCGCGCACAATTTTTCCGGGCTTGATCCAGGAAGTATCGTCAATTGCGGAGGGGGCGTTCAGGTTAAGCAAAATATCGTTGTGTTCGATGAGTTCACCGGGAGTCTCCGCAGCCATGATCACTCTCCACGGCGTAGCAAAATACGGCACTTTATCTACCGGCTCGTAGAGCGCCGTCTTTACGGTATTGGGCTTATCCCGGGCCAGTTCAAACTTTGTACGGACAAAATCCACCATAGCCGCTTCTGCCAGGCAGGCATACAGGCCGTTTTCCAGTTCCAGGGTGAGGGGCCTTTCGCTTTCCGCCGGCCATTCGGCCAAAGGCATTTTTGTGAACGGTCCCTGTGCCCAAGGCTCAAACCAGGCCTGCGTACCTTCCGGAAAAGTGAATTCCGTATTTTCTTCGGTTATCCTATAATAAATACCCGTCGGGTTGGTATGGAAATAATACCGGATGGCCACCCCTTCGTTATAGGCTCTCAACTGGATATCCATTTTATAGTTCGCGCTGGTCTTTTGTTCAAAAGAGAGGGTCAGTTCGTTATACTTTTGCCGTATGACAGAACGTTCGCCGTAGACCGGTGTCCAGGTGGAGTCTACCATATGGACCATGGCTTTTTTCAGTACAAGTCCGTCCATCCACGGAGTTCGGGGTTTTTCCTTAATGGCCAGGGCCCACTCGGAAAGGTGGTTGTCCAATTTAATCCGTAACCGGGATGATCTGATCAGGGGTTTCCCTTTGTAGTCTACCCTGTATTTAATCTCCCCGGAATTATCTCCTGTTATGGTCAACTGATAGCTTCCGTCGGGGGAGGCCAGTAATTTATTCCAGTCCCCGGCCTGCACCCGGTTGAATACAAGCAGGGCCAGGCATATCCAAAGCGTCTTGTTTAATCTGGTGATCATTGATTTTTATTAAATATTTTACAATGTTATCAAAAAGGTCGTTAAGGGCGTATCAAATATGTTTCAAAGTGTATAAACTATGTGCCATTTGAAATTCCCTGCGTCTCCGGAACCCCGGACTCCTGCATTTCTTAAAAAATATCTTCATTCAAATATAGTACCTTTACTGAAGGCCGTGACCCCTCTTCCGGCATGTTCTTTAAGGGAAACCGGCCCTGTTCACAACAGAATACCAAAACAATAGGGGTTGCCTGAAACGAAAATCCACCGGGTATACGAAGTGGGAATATCAGGGCTTCACGATCCGGATCACGGAACGGGAAAATCTGTCTTAAGGCGTTGTGATTTGATTCGTGACCGGGAAAGATATTACAAAAATCATTACCTTTAAGTTGAAAAATCCTACGAAGGAGCTATGCTAAAAACAATAAACATGAAAAGCATCCGGTTTTTATTTCAGTTAATGGGAAGTCTTGCAGTTATTGGATGTTCCACCGGCAATAATACAAGGGAACCGATAAATATAACGGCCATAAATGAAGTGTTTGGCGACGGGCTCAAGAACACGGGAGTCATCCTGGAATACGATCAGGAAATTGATAATGACGAATTAAAAAAAACAGCTTTTGAAGTAACCGGCAGAAAAATTTCAAAAATATACGCCAACCGGTTACCCGAAAAAACGGATAAGGGAAAGAATGGCAAATACATTATTATCGAATTGTCACAGGCTGATAAAACCTTCGTCTCTTCTGTTCAGAAAAAGGGTCCGCAAACCAATATTTCAGAACCCGGAGTCATTATAAAGCAAACGGGGATTGTAACAACAACAAAAGGCGGATCACTACAACCGGGGGACAAGGTTTATGAAAACAATAAAACCCGGAACCTCGTAGCGGATGATTTCCTACAAAAGGTATATGAGGATAACGAAACGGGTTTAACGATCAATTACAACCTGTTTGTCCCCAGCGATTACGACCCGGAAGAATCCTATCCTTTGGTATTGTTCATGCACGATGCCAGTGTAACGGGAAACTCAACCAAAGCCACCTTATTGCAGGGAAATGGCGCCACGGTGTGGGCGACGCCTTCCGAACAGTCCAGACACAAAGCATTTGTATTGGCGCCCCAGTTCTCAACCCGGATAGTAAATGATAACTGGGAAACTACGGACGACCTGGATGCCGTCATTAATTTAATCAAACACTTACAGAAAGAATACAGTATTGATAAAAACCGCTTGTATACAACCGGGCAATCGGGGGGATGCATGATGTCAATAGCCATGAATATCAAGTACCCGGCCTGTTTTGCAGCCTCATATTTGGTAGCGGGGCAGTGGGACACCGAAAAAGTCAGCCCGATGGCTGACGATCATATCTGGATTATGGTGGCCGAAGGAGATGAGAAAGCATATCCCGGCATGAATGCCATAACAAAAGAACTGGAGGCCCACGGAGCCAAAGTAAGCCGGGCAGTCTGGAACGGGCAGTCATCACCTCCGGAATTTTCCAAACTTGTGGAAAAAATGGAAACCGAAGACAGCAATATAAAATATGTAGCGTTACAGAAAAATACGGTCGTACCGGAAGGGGTTGAAGAAAATCCCGTGGAAAACCACATGTACACGTGGAAAATCGCATATAATATAGAAGGGATCAGGGATTGGCTGTTTCAGCAAAAAAATGACCGGATACCGGCAGAGAACTGATTATCCGGACTCCGTAAAGGCAGAACCGGCCGGAAAGCGGTTCCGGAACAAAATAAAAAAGAGCGCTTGTAACGCAGTTAATTCACCCCTCTTTTCGGTTGTACGGATTATGGAAATCCACTTTCCCCAACAACAGGAACAGCAGGGGCCTGCTTTTGTCCGCCAGTCTTTTTCTCAGTATACCGAAAGCTTTGGTAATATGAGATTCTACCGTTTTTACCGAGATATTCAAATAATCGGATATTTCAATATTGGTCAACCCTTCTTTCCTGCTTAAGATAAAGGCTTCCCTGCATTTGGGAGGTAAGTTGTCTATTTCCTTTTTTAATTGCTTTATTCTCGATTCCAAAAGACCGTCATCCATGTCCTTCGTAATATTATCCAGGGTCTCATAATACTTCTTTTCCAGTACCATGGTGGACCTGTTTTTCTTGTACTGGTTGATAAATTCATTATAGACCGATTTGAAAAGATAGTTTTGAACTGAAGATGTAATATAGAGCTGACGCCTGTTTTCCCATGTCCTCAGAAAAACATTCTGGAGGATGTCTTCTGCCATTGCACGATTGTCTGACAGCGACAGGGCATAACCGTATAATCTTTTGTTATACCTGTCAATGAGATAAACATAGGCCTTTTCGTCCCCTTCCTTTAACCTGTTTATCAGAAATGAATCTTCACAGTAGTTCATTACAAAAAAGTGTATTGTGTACACAAAAAAAGTTAAATTAAATAAATAATTCAAAAAAAACACAGGATAAAATCAGGGTATTGAAAATCTGCTTTGTCATTACTTAAAAAAATGTCAGGTCAGAAAATAGAAAATAGTATTGTCAGGTACCTTTCGGGTGAAGCCACCTCGGAAGACTTGGATATTTTGACGGATTGGATCCGTATTGACAATAACCTTCTGATCTTCACATCCTATGTTGAGCTGCATTACCAAACCATTACAGCTATGAATGATCCGGATACGGAGAAGATCAAAAGGGTTCTTTTGGAACGGATGAAAAAGGATAAAAGGGGATTTTCGGTACATAAAATCAAACCTTTTTTAAAATATATAGCTATCGGCCTGCTGTTTTTCTCCATGGGCTATCTGCTGAGACAGGAAATTTTCGGAGAAAAGGAAAACCGCAGCCTGATATCGGAACAGAAAAAAGTGACTATCGTACTGGATGACGGAACCGTTAAAACCGTTGAGCCGGACAATGAGGGGGAATTGGTGGATTCCAGAGGAAATATCATTGGCCGGCAGCAGAAATCCAAATTGACCTATTCCCGTTCTGCGACGTATGATAAGATGATATACCATACCCTAAAAGTGCCTTATGGAAAGCGGTTCGATCTGGTACTTTCGGATGGTACACAGGTGTTACTGAATTCCGGAACTTCCCTGAGATATCCGGTTGAATTCCGGAAGGGGTCGGTAAGAACGGTCTATCTGAACGGGGAAGCGTATTTTGAGGTAACTGAGGACAAGGAACATCCTTTTATAGTAGATGCGAATAAGGTACAGGTCGAGGTTCTCGGCACCGAGTTTAATGTATCTCATTATCCGGAAGATCCCGCTATTAATACGGTTTTGGTCTCCGGCACTGTTTCCCTGCGGGCCACCGAAGAAGACGGCCTTAAGCAGGAACCCGTGTTGCTGAAACCCGGTTATAAAGGAGAATGGGCTAAACACCGTGCCAAAATCAATGTTGAAAAGGTCAATACGGAAATATATACTTCCTGGACAGAGGGAAAACTCATTTTCAGCAACACCCCGTTTCTGCAGATCAGGCGGGCCCTGGAGCGCCATTACAATGTAGAGATAGCAAATAATGACGCAGCACTGGATGAGCAGCGGTTTGATGCCATCTTTGACGTAGAAACCATAGAACAGGTATTGGAATCTTTCAATAAAAGTTATTCTATTGAGTATGAGATAAAAGATAACAGGATAATCATTAACTAACCAAAAACAAGCATTTATGATTCACCACGATCATTAACCATTTTATTTCCGCAGTAGTTCCATAAGCCCGAACCGCTCAAAAACCAGTTTATATAAGTATTAAAACAACCTGCCTTGTCCGCGTTGAATTTAAGGAGGCAACGGGGCAAAAAAAACCGGAAAATGATGCCACATTTTCCGATTAATAGCCAGTTGATTTAATTCTTGATCAACCAAGTAACATTGTAAAATTATGAAAAAACTTTTGAATGCAAAGGTTACACCTTTTTGTACCCTGAAATTAAGCTTAAAGATGAGGATCACCATTTTGTTAACGGTTCTTTCCCTGTTTAACGTACAGGCAAGCACATACTCCCAGACTTCGAAGATTTCACTGGATATGACAGAAGTTTCCGTTCTGGATGTACTGAAAGAGATTGAACACACCACAAAATTCAAATTCCTGTTTAATCGGTCTCACATTGATGTCAACAGAAAGGTTTCCATTAACGTCAATAAAAAACCGGTAGATACCATTCTAAAAGAGATCTTTAAAAGTACCCCTGTGGAATTTGAAGTTTACGCCCGGCAGATCATCCTGAAAAGATCTACGCCCTCTGTCAAATCCCCGGTCCCCGATCCGGCAACCTTCAATGCCCTTCCGCAATTAACGATCAGCGGAACGGTCACAGACGCTAACCAGGTTCCCCTCGCAGGCGCCAATATTCTGGAAAAGGGGACTTCCAACGGGGTTATTGCGGATTTTGACGGGAACTATGAAATAAAGATAAATGACCCTGACAACGCCGTTCTGGTATTCTCTTTTGTAGGGTTTTCCAGCCAGGAAGTCCCCGTAAACAATCAAACCTCTGTCCACGTAACATTACTGGAAGACCTGGCTCAACTGGATGAAGTCGTGGTCGTGGGTTTTGGTACGCAGAGAAAAAAGGATCTGACGGGGGCTGTGGTAAGTGCCAATATAGAAGATTTTAAACAAGCTCCGAATACAAATGTTATGCAATCGATGCAAGGTACCGTACCAGGTTTGAATATCGGGCAGGTTACCAGTGCCGGTTCAACCCCCTCCATTGAAATACGGGGCACAAATACTATTTCAGGTAATAGTAATGTCTTGATAGTTCTGGATGGAATTCAATATAACGGGTCTTTATCCTCGATCAATCCTAATGACATTGCTTCCGTAGACGTATTGAAAGATGCCAGTTCTACCGCTGTTTATGGTGCTCAGGCAGCCAACGGGGTCATCCTGATCACAACCAAACGGGGTGAAAAGGGGCGTAAACCGCAAATCTCATTCTCCACTTCATATGCAACACAGACACCTACGGTTGACCTAAGGCCTTTAAACAGGCAGGAGTATATAGACCATGTACGTGACCTCTTCTGGGACCAGTCCTATTTGAATGATGGCACTCTCAATCCGGATTATGACATTACCAATGGTTTTGCCCCTGTTTTTTTTGACGGTAACGGCAATCTTAAAGATAATAATTTCGATTGGTGGAATGCGGGTACCAATGAAGGCTTTATTAGTAAAAACGAACTGAGTGTTACCGGCGGAGGCGAAAATTTCAGTTATCTGATCTCAGGGGGCCTCACCAGTCAGGAAGGTTTTATAATCGGCGATAAATTCAAGAGAAAAAGCCTTCGTGTAAATCTGGAGTCTCAGGTTACCCCCTGGCTTAAGCTTGGCATACAAAGTTTCGGTTCTTTTATCAATCAGGACGGGGCCGAACCGAACATACGGAATTTAATGATACAATCCCCGCTGCTCCTGCCTTATGACGAAAACGGGGAATTGGTCATAAATCCATTTAACACATTGGATGTCAATCCGTTTACATCGAGCGATGTGGATGATTATGAACGCCATGATTATTTCTTTGCCAATATTTATTCTGAGATAGACCTCCCATTTATAGAGGGTTTAACGTACCGTTTTAATTACGGGCAGAACTACCGCCTGGACAAACACTACCAGTCCAGCATCTATGGTGCCGGCTTAACAGGTGAAGCCTATAAAAACAACACAGAATATTATGATTATACTTTTGACAACATTCTTACCTATAATAAGAATATCAATGAAGATCATAGCCTTACGGCGACCTTGCTTTACGGGGTCATAGAAAGACAGTCTTCCACAACCAATGCCAGGGCCAACGGGTTCAGCAGATTGAGCCTGAGCTATAATAGCCTGGAGCTGGGCGAAAACCAATTCACGGTCTCCGATGCATGGGACGAAGCACTGGAATACCAGATGGCGCGTATCAATTACAAGCTTAAGAACAGGTACCTTCTGACAGCAACATTAAGGCGCGATGGTTTTTCAGGCTTTGCGAAAAAGGAAAAATACGGCCTGTTTCCCTCCGTAGCATTGGGCTGGATCATATCTGATGAGTTTAAAATGCCCGATGGGATAAGCCTTCTCAAACTCCGTGGCGGTTATGGTATAAGTGGAAATCAAACTGGCAGGTATTCATCATTGTCGGCCATAACCACATCCAATGCCTATATTTTTGGAGATGACGGCACCACTCTCATCGGCCAGGAAGTCGGCACATTGGGGAATTCGGACCTGAAATGGGAAAAGACCGCAGGAATAAACATTGGCCTGGATTTCAACTTTTTTAACGGCCGTATTAACGGAAGCATGGAATATTACAATAATAAAACCAAAGACCTTCTGTTCAGCGTGGTATTGCCAAGATTGTCCGGGTTCGACAGAATCACTTCAAATGTGGGTGAGCTTGAAAACAGTGGTTTTGAACTGCTGCTGACCACACAAAATGTGAATAGTCAACATTTTAAATGGAGTAGCACCCTCACCTTTTCTACGAACAGGAACAAAGTCGTGTCCCTCCTGGGAGTTGACAATGACGGCGATGGCCGGGAGGACGATCTCACTGCGAGCGGCCTTTTCATCGGCCAACCCCTTGGAGCCATTTATAACTATGAGATAGACGGTATATACCAACTTAACGATGACATCCCTTCCGGCTACTATCCGGGGACCTATCGTATCGTCGATCAAAATCCGGGGGATTCCGATGCGTACGACATCAACCCAACGGACGACCGTGTTATTTTAGGACGTAGAGAACCGGCCTATCGTACAGGTTTACTGAACAAATTCGAATACAAAGGACTTTCGTTAAGTGTTTTCCTCAATACCATCCAGGGAGGTAAGAACGGATATCTCGGGGACAATTCACATGCTACTTCGCGTGGGACCAATACTCTGATATGGAACCGCATCAGCGCCATTGATTACTGGACACCCGGAAATCCCGACGGAGAGTATCCGCAATCGGTATCCACCCCTTCCATTACGCCCAATCCGTATTACGACCGCAGCTTCGTCCGTTTACAGGATGTCAGTTTGTCTTACCGGTTTCCGGAGAAACTCCTGGAAAAAATAAAAGTAGCAGACCTGAACATATTCATCAGTGGAAAAAACCTTCATACATGGACAAAATGGAAAGGTTGGGATCCCGAGGCCAATGTTACTGATAACGGTAATGTAACTGCTTATGGGCTGGGTATGATTGTAAATGGCAGGCCGGTAATGAAAGGGTATACCCTGGGACTTAATATAACATTTTAAAATATTCAATGTCATGAAGAAAAATATCGTATATATATCCGCATTCCTGATTTTACTCGGCCTTTTTTCATGTGGTAAAGATCTTCTCGAGGAATCTCCCCGTGATTTCCTAAGTACAGAAAACGCATTCACGTCTACGGAAGATATTGATGCTTCTGTCTATAACCTGTACCGCAGGGTTCGCAGGGAATTTTATGACCGTGATGAAAATCGCCCCTTCGATTATCTGTACGGGACCGATCTGGTATTCGACGGCGAACCCCAGCAAAGCTCCAACCGTCATTCTCCCATGAAAACGGCATACGACCCCACCGGGGCCATTGCCACAGACCATTGGGGGCAGTTTTATAAGATCATTTCGGAGGCCAATACCATTATTGATAGGTTGGCTTTATCCGAAATTACAAGTGAAGAACAAGAAACATACAAAAGTAAAGCTTTATTTTTCAGAGGATTAAGTTATCGTTCCCTGGCATATTTATACGGAGGGGTCCCGGTTTCCCTGAATGAGATCTCAACGCCGAAAACCGATTTTACCAGGGCCTCCAGGTCAGAAGTAATAGCGCAGGCCATTTCTGATCTGGAAGTTGCCGCAGACCATTTACCGGGTATTGCAGATGTGTTGGATGGAGAGATCAATAACCTGGCAGCCTATCACTTACTTGCAGAACTTTATATTGCCAACGGTGAATTCCAGAAAGCCATAGATGCTGCAACGATCGTCATTGATGATCCGTCCACAGCATTGATGCAAAACCGCTTCGGTTCCAGGCAAAGTGAAACAGATAAAGACGTTTACTGGGACCTGTTCAGAAATGGCAATCAGAACCGGAGTTCCGGCAATACCGAAGGTATCTGGGTGATACAGTTTCAAACGGATGTACCCGGAGGAAGCCTTGTATCCTCCGGTTTAAGCGGGTATGTATTGGAGCGTCATCACGGTCCTTTTTTCAGGGATCTGAAAATAAACGGCGAAAACCCGTTCGCATGGCCTGTTGGCGATCTTACAGGAGGCAGGGGTATAGGCTGGATGATCTCTACAACATATTTTTCCAATACTATCTGGGAAAGTGATTTTGACAATGATATCCGGAATGCCAACCACAATTTTGCCAGGGAATTTGTGGCCAATAATCCCGGTTCATCATTTTTTGGGCAGACCATTTCAACCGAAGACCCTGAGCTGGCCGACAGGGTTCCTTCAAGAAATTTTTATGCCTTTCAGACCAAATGTACAACGCCTTTTAATCATCCCGGTAATATATATGATACCAACTCCCCCATCCCGTTTATGCTTAAATCAAGTGCCGGTTCTACCTATACCGATCAATATATGTTCCGCCTGGCCGAAACATACCTTCTGCGTGCGGAAGCCTACCTGGGATTAGGCAATACCGGGAAAGCGGCCGACGATATCAATATTGTCCGTCAAAGGGCAAACGCCTCGCTTGTCAATGCCGGTGACGTGGATATTGATTATATACTGGATGAACGTATGCGGGAACTGGGGGTTGAAGAAAAAAGACGGTTGACCCTGATGAGATTGGGCAAACTGTACGATAGGGTAAAAGCTCATAATCCTTTCTATACCAACCAGGCAGACGGGCTGGAAGAACATTATAATTTATGGCCGATTCCGTTTAGTGAAATAGAAGCGAACATCGGTGCCGACATAGAACAAAATCCCGGGTACAATTAAAAACTTTATGAAAGCTACAAATTATAATTAGTTAGTTTTGATTGGTTCAAGGTCAGGGCGGTAGTGTTTTGGAGAAACGGTAAATATCAAAATCCGCCCTGATACCTTGACAACGTTTATTTAGTTTAATAGATATCTCTCCGGTAAAAGCCATTTTAGTATATGAAATGCCCATTAGCAGTTCGTGCAAATCAACCGATATGTTCTTAGGGCATTCCATCTGACCGATGAAAAACAATTGCGAAGCATATCAATGAATTCCGCTTTAAAATAAACAATAGGTGAATTAAATAAAAAAGAACAGATGAAAAATTTAAAAATATCCTTTAATATACTGTGGATGCTGACCATACCGATATACCTGTTGTCAGGTTGTTCGGGTTCGGGACCAGAACAGGAAGAAGGCACGTTCCTGGTATCCGGCAAACCTGGCAAAGAGGCATTTTCCCTGACGGATTGCTCCGTGATGTATGATCATACCGATTTTACCGTAGTGAAAAAAACCGCAGCCCTTTTGGCCGGGGACATAGCGTCCGTTACGGCCATCCGGCCCGAAGTGCTTACAAAAGATGCCCGGGGAAATGTGATCCTGTTAGGGACTTTAGGAAAAAACAGCCTTATAGACCAACTTGTTTCCGAGGGTAAACTGGACGTTTCCGATATTCAGGGAGGCTGGGAACAGTTTAAGATAAAACGCCTGCAAGACCCATTGCCCGGAATAAAGCAGGCCTTGGTTATCGTGGGCAGTGACCGCCGGGGCACGGCCTATGGCGCCTTTGCCCTCAGCGAAGCCATGGGGGTGACAGCCTGGGAATGGTGGGCAGATGTACCTGTAAAAAAACGCGACCAATTGTATGTTACAGAAGACTACAGTTCCAAAACCCCTTCGGTTAAATACCGCGGCATTTTCATAAATGACGAGGACTGGGGGCTACACCCGTGGGCGGCAAAAAATTATGAAAAAGACCTGGAAGACATCGGCCCTAAAACCTATGCTAGGGTCTTCGAATTAATACTTCGGCTCAAGGGGAATATGATGGCCCCGGCCATGCACAGTTGTTCCGGGGCTTTCTATTCGCATTCGGAAAGTAAAGAGGTGGCCGACGAATTCGGAATAATGATCACAACCGCCCATTGCGAGCCCTTACTGTTCAATAATGCGTCAAAATCCGAATGGGATAGCGAGGTGGACGGGGAATGGGATTATGTGATCAACAAGGAAACAATACGTAAAAAGCTGGATGACCGTGTACACGAAGCATCGCCCTATGAGAATATCTACACCGTGGGTATCCGCGGCCTGCACGACGAAGGGATGAGGGGAAACTATCCTGATTCGATAAGGCTAAATACTTTAACGGAGGTAATGGCCGACCAGCGGGATATCCTTACAAAATACCTGAAAAAACCGGTAGAGGACATCCCCCAGATATTCGTGCCTTACAAGGAAACCCTTGATCTTTATGAACTCGGCCTGGAAGTACCGGAAGATGTTACCCTGGTATGGGTAGATGACAACTACGGATATATGAAGCGATTGAGCAATCCGGAAGAACAAAAACGCAATGGAGGCGCGGGAGTGTACTACCATACGTCTTACCTGGGCCCTCCCCACGATTATCTGTGGCTTTGCACCACTCCGCCCGTACTGATGTACGAGGAGTTGAAAAAGGCTTATGACACCGGAGCGGACAGGTACTGGCTGCTCAATATCGGCGACATTAAACCGGCCGAGCTGGGAATGCAGACGTTCTTCGATATGGCCTGGGACCTAGACAGCTACGATTTTAAAAACATCAATCAGCACCAAAGCCGGTTCCTGGCAGGCATTTTCGGTGCCAAATACGAAAAGGAGTTCCAGGAAATTCTCGATACCTACTATCGTCTTGCCTGGAGCCGTAAACCGGAATTTATGGGATGGGAACGCGAATGGGATGCCCCGGAGTACAGAGAGCTGACAGATACAGACTATTCTTTCCAGAACTATAATGACGCTCAACAACGTTTGGCCGATTACAGGGATATCTCGGATTTGTCAGATAAAATCCTCCGGGAGTTACCCGAAGCATACCGCCCTGCATTTTTTGAAATGGTGGCTTACCCCGTTATGGGATCGTACCAGATGAACCGCAAATTCCTGTTGGCACAGTTGAACCACGAACAGGTAAAGGAAAACAATTTTTCCGCTGCCAACTGGGCGGCCGAACAATCTCAAACAGCTTACGACAGTATCAACAGCCTTACCGAAAAATACAACAACCTGCTCGGCGGAAAATGGAAAGGCATGATGCAACTGGCTCCGGGCTTGGTGGCCAGATACCAGAACATGCCCGATGTGGTTTATACGAAGGGTGCTGGCCACACTCCGGTTGACCTGTCTCCCCAGAAAAGCAAAAACCGGTTGGAGGGCTGCACGGTGCTGGACTTGGCAAAATATACAGATAAAGTGGCCAAAGACGGGCATACGCTTCGGGTTATCGAAGGCATTGGCTATGACTGGGAAGTTATTCAACTGGGAGAGGCCACGGAAAAAACCGCAGATCCGGAAAACCCGGATGGGTCACGCTTTGAGTACGAATTTTCCAGGGTAGATGCCGATTCTGTTACCGTATATGTGTACACCCTGCCTGTTTTTCCGCTTTATGAAGGAAAAAGCACCCGGTTTGGTATTTCCGTAGATAACCAACCTGTTTATGTCACCGAAAACAGACCTAAAGAGTTTTCTGAAGGATGGAAAGACCAGGTACTTCAAAACGGGGCTCTTGCAGTCGCCGGGTTTCCTGTTGAGCAAAAAGCAAAAAAACATACGCTTAAGCTGACTTGCGGCGATCCGGGAGTAATTGTTCAGCGTATTGTAATCGACTGGGGAGGGCTGAAAAAAACTTATGTGGGGCCCGGAGTATCTTTGTCTTTGAAGCCACAATAAGAAAATTCTATTTTTGTAGATTTAATACGCCGTACCCAGGCAGAAATGAAAAAAGCCCCCGATCACCCGGGGGCCTTGTCTTTATTGAGGGAGTCCAAAGGATAAAACTCCCGGACCCGTTTTTTGGAAGATTCGGAGCTTTTATGTGGGCTTTCCGAGTAAAAACACTTTTAACCACATATAAATCAATACGTTAAAAATGTATTTATGTATGGCTTGTACGGTGTAAAATTTACCTGTAACTGTCAGGTTAAATATTGATTCATTCACCTATACCGTTTCAGGGCGGTGCTACAATATTTAATCCAGGATATGCTTCACCGTCTCAATAAATTTGTCCATTTCCACATCGTTCAGCGAAGCAAATCCAATCCTGACCCCATTGAACCTTTCGATAAAAATATTGTCGGTTTCAAGCAAATAACCTTGTTTTAAAAGTTTGTCAGGCAAGTTTTTTAACATCTCCGCATTTTTGAAAACCAACCAGACCGACATGCCGCCCTCAGGTTGTATGAAACTCAGGTATTCCGAGAAATTACTTTGTAACAAAGCACAAAAATAATCCCTGCGATGCTTATATATCCTGACTGTTTTTTTCAAATGCCGGTCCAAATCGCCGGACTTTATAAATTCGCTTACCGCTCTTTCCAATAAGGGGTCGCCCTGCCTGTCAATGATCCTTCTCAATTTATTAGCAGCCTCCATGATCTCTTTCGGAGCAACAAAATACCCTACACGTACGGATGGTGAGAGGCATTTACTGAAAGAACCTATGTAGATTACCCGTCCGTCCTTGTTTAAACTTGCCAGGGGCAATAGCGGGCTATTATCATAATGCAAATCGTAGTCATAATCATCTTCCAATATGTAAAAATTGTGCTTTATGGCCAGTTGCAACAATTCTATACGGCGTTTGGGAGAAAGCCTTACCGTTGTCGGATAATGATGATGGGGGGTGATGTACAGCAATCTGACTTTCTTTTTTTTACAAATCTCATCCACTTCGCCCACGTCGATACCTTCGTTATCTACCGCTACATGGGCTACTTTACCTCCCGAATGATTAATAATATTGTCAACGATCTGATAGCCGGGCAAACTTGTAATGCAATAATCACCTTTCTTTAACAGAGCAGTAACAGTAATATAAATGGCCATCTGACTGCCCCTCGTTATAAAAATATTCTGATGATCGGTTACTATTCCCCGGGTAGTATGCAGGTAAGATGTAAGGGTCATTCTCAAATCAAGATCTCCCTCAATATGATTGTATTTCAACAAAGCACTAAAAGCATTTTTGGAAAGAATGGAACGGTGATATGCATACAGCGTATCCAACGGTGATAACCTTACATCGGGAACCCCGTCATCGATCAGGCGAACATTAGTATAATCGAGATATAGGGATTCAAGAAAACGGAATTTATTGACTTTACGGCCGGTTTCCCCTACCGCTTCTCTAAAACCCGTATTGTGCAATGGTTTATACTTTAATTCAGGCAATTTATTCGATACGAAAGTCCCTTTCCATTCATAGCTTTCCACCCATCCCTGACTCGATAGTTCTTCCAGGGCAGCCGTAACCGTTTTGCGGTTTAAATTGAGTAAATCTCCAAGCACCCTGGCCCCGGGTAGTTTTTGTCCGGGAAAAAGATGTCCTTCATGGATCGATTTAATTATGGCATCTGCCAACTGCAGGTAGATCGGTTTGGTCGATTCCCTGCTAAACTTTAATATCGATTTCCATGGAAACATATACAGCCATTTTCCGGTCCTTGATCTGGCCCAGTTACAATGTAAAAAGTGTACCACTAAGATAGTCGAATATAATTATATTTTTATTACGAAAAACAAGGTGTATAGCGGCTGAGGCACGTTTATTAAAACAGGCTGAGGCCGGAAATCCTAATGTCAAAGGTCTCGAAATCATAAAACCGTATACGTAATATCAGTGATGTGACCCCTCTGATTTTAGATTGTAAAACAGTTCTTTTGAATCGATATAACCCTGTAAAATAAAAATAAATGAAACACTATAGTAGATACCTCGTAGTCCTGTTTTTACTAGTTCTACCAAGCATTTTTACACACGGTTCCGCACAATCCATAATAACGAAAGAGGACCTGGTTAATGCCACCATTGACACCGATGGCAAATTAAGAATCACACCCTCCGAAACTTCTTCCCAACATGATTTTGACTTTTTTGAAGGCCATTGGAAGATCCGTAACAAAAAGCTCAAAACACGATTGAACAACAGCACGGAATGGATTGAATACAACGGCACCAACAAGGACAAAAAGATATTGAACGGGCTGGGCCATACCAATAACAATCGTTCTGTTATTGACGGGAAACCCTACGAAGGCATAGGTCTTACCCTCTTTAATCCGAAAACAAGACTGTGGAGTATTTACTGGGCGAGCAGCAAAAACGGTGTACTCGATGAGGATAATCCCGTGGTAGGATCTTTTGAAGGTAACATCGGCACTTTTTATGCCCGGGATACTTTTAATGGCAAACCTGTTATCGTCATGGCAAGGTGGGACAAAACTGATCCGGACAAAGCTATCTGGAGCCAGGCCTTTTCGGAAGACAACGGGAAAACATGGGAATGGAACTGGTACATGTACGAAAACCGGGTGGTTGAAAATGAAAAAGAACTCCGGGAAAAACTACTGACATTTGACACAAGTATCCCTATACCAGATCTTTCGTTCGATAAGAACGGGGAACTGATCATTAAAGCATCCGAAACCTCTTCCCACAACGACTTCGACATGTTAACGGGCAAGTGGAAAATGTACCATAAAAAACTTAAATTCAGGTTAAGCAACAATAACGAATGGATTTACCTGGAGTCTGTTGATGAGAATTATGGGACCATATTACAGGGTATCGGCAATACAGATTTATACAGGGCAACCTTTGATGGCGAACCTTTTGAAGGGTTTACGTTACGATTGTTCGATCCGGAAACAAAACTGTGGAGTTTGTACTGGGTAGCCAGCAATTCCGGTGTGCTGGACCCACCGGTTGTCGGTTCGTTTGACAATGATATCGGGCACTTTTTCGGAAAAGATACTTTCAATGGAAAAGATATCGTCATGGTATTCCGCTGGGATATGCGCGACAGGGAGCATCCCGTATGGAGCCAGGCCTTCTCTGAAGACAACGGAAAAACATGGGAATGGAACTGGATTAATGTTTCGTATAAGATGGAGTAAAGATCAAAATCACCTTTTGCCAGAACTTATTTCCGGGACATCTCAGGGTGATAGCATTCCGTTGGCCATTTTTTGGAAGATTGGAGTTTTTATGTGAACTTTCGGAGTAACATTAGTTTAAATTTATATGTGATATAAAGGATATTTGGTGATTACCTCCTAACCCTACCGAACGTCTATCATCAATAACCTATGGATAACGCTATATGGATAGTAAGTGGTTCATGCTGAATTTTCATTACAATCAATAAATATTCCTCATTCCGGGCGAATACCGATGCCCGATAAAATAACCGGTTCAGGATGATTCATAAGGTAATAACAGCAGTCCTTCCGGAAGTTGCCAGATTATCGACTACCTTATATATTTGAAAATCAACAATGATAGCATAAATATCACTCCACCTTTAAATTCACTTTAGCTTTTATATCACCGGATGAGCTACCCAGCATAAGGGTATAAGTCCCCGGTTCTACAACCCAATCGCTTATATTTTCATCATAGTATGCCAGGCTGCCAATGGGTACTTCCAGTTCCACCTCTTTACTTTCACCGGCTTTGAGATAGACCTTTTTAAATGCTTTCAATTCTTTTGCCGCCCGTGACACTTCTGATTTTGATTTACCTGTATACAATTGCGGAACTTCCGCCCCGTCGGATCTTCCCGAATTAGTCAGGGTAAACGATACTTTTACGGTTTCTTTATCACTATATTGAGTTTTATCAATAGAAAGACCGGCATAGTCGAAGGAGGTATAGCTCAATCCATGACCGAAAGAAAAGAGCGGTTTGATCTTTTTGGTATCGAACCAACGATAGCCTACGAGAATATCTTCCTTATAAAATTGATCGGTACTGTCGCCGGGATATGAAAGTTCACCGTAAAAATGTGCTCCGTTATCTTCCAGTTTTTCAGGAAAGGAAAAAGGCAGTTTTCCCGAAGGGTTTACATCACCGGAAACAATATCCGTTAATGCATTTCCGGCTTCCGAACCCAGGTACCAGCCTTGCATGATCGCGGGAACCTTGTCTGCCCAGGGCATGCTTACCGCATTTCCGCTGAGCAATATCACGGCTGTATTTTTGTTGACTTTCAATACATCCCGGATCAGTTTGTCCTGTTCAAACGGAAGATCCATAGACCTTCTGTCCCCTCCTTCACAGTCCTGATAGTGATTTTTATTAAGGCCTCCGATAAACAGCACAATATCTGCGCTTTTGGCGAGCTCTACCGCAGCCATTCGCAATGAATCCGCATCCAAACCTGACGGCTCTTCGCGCCCGTAAAGCGAAGGTCCGGAGGCATAACCGAGGCTGTGGACTATACGCTCGTCCCCGTATTTGTCTTTAAGCCCCTGCAAAGGGGAAACTTCATAGGCTGCTTTTAACGAAGACGATCCGCCTCCTATGACCAGGCTCCGGGAGGCATTTTCCCCGATCACGGCTATTTTTTCGTATTTATCTACGGGTACAGGGAAAAATTGCCCTTTGTTCTTCAGCAAAACGATACCTTCCTGTGCGATTTTTCTTGCCGCCTTACTGTGTTCCGGTGAAACAAACTTTCCAAACGGACGATCTCCCCTCATAGTAGTCCTGAAGATCACACGCAGAATGCGGCGTGCTTTATCTTCCAGTACATCCGTATCGTATTTGCCTTCCTCAATTCCTTTCAGGAAAGGGTTGGCAAGATAATAGGACGAATAGGGGAAGTGGCTATTTGTTGTCAATCCGTTGGTGTAAGTCCCCATTTCAATATCAAGCCCGTTATTGACAGCCTGATCAGTATTGTGAACTCCTCCCCAGTCACTGATCACCAATCCGTCAAATCCCCAATCCTGTTTAAGGATCTTGTTCAAAAGCAAATCATTGTGACAGCAATGTTCTCCCCTGAACTGATTGTAAGCTCCCATCACAGACCAGACGTTTCCTTCCTGAACGGCTGCCTTAAAAGCCGGTAAATAGATCTCGTGAAGGGCCCGGTCGCTTACATTGACATTGATATGCCCCCGCCATACCTCCTGGTTGTTCAGGGCAAAATGTTTCACGCAGGCGGCCACTCCTGCAGATTGTACTCCCTGAATGTACGGTACGACCATACGGGAGGCCAGGTAAGGGTCTTCTCCCATATATTCAAAATTCCTGCCGTTCAGTGGGGTCCTGTATATGTTTACCCCGGGCCCTAATAGTATGGTCTTATTGCGGTACCGGGCTTCTTCCCCGATGGAAACCCCGTATAACCGGGACAGGTCTGTGTTAAATGTAGCTGCAAGGCAGGTAAGCGCAGGGAATGCGGTACAGGAATCGTTGGTCCATTGTGCGCCGCTCCATTCGTCCCACAAAACCTCCTCCCGTATGCCGTGCGGGCCATCGGTAGACCAGACCTCCGGTATTCCGAGCCTGGCCACTCCTTTTGAACTGAATTTGGACTGGGCATGGCACAGGGCTACTTTCTCTTCGGTGGTCATCAGCGAAAGCGCACTTTCTACGCGTTCTTCTACGGGTTTTGTAACATCGAGGTAAACAGGTACTTTATGCTGTGCAATGACTTGCATGGACAATAGTACCACGATATAAAATATTCCGGATTTCATGTGTGTTTTTTATTTAGAATCATCTATCATTAGTTAAACAACTCATATACCTTTTCGAGGAATAAAGGGTATAGAGGATCGCGCTGGTACATGTTTATGTAGAACAAGGCAATCATATTGTTTTCCGGGTCTATGATATATTCTGTGCCAAACAGCCCTCCCCAGGCAAACGCCGTATTGGAAACTGCGGGTACGGGCTTCTTTATCTCATTGAAAAGTTCAAACCCTAAACCAAACCGGAAACCTTCTCCCCAGGCCTCCACTCCCTGAAGCCGGTCTACAGTGGTCATGAGCTCTACTGTTTCGGGCTTCAGGATTCGATGGCCATTGAATTCTCCTTTGTTTAACAGCATCTGGCAAAATCTGGCGTAATCCTCTATGGGTCCGTTCAACCCGATAGCTCCCTCACAATAGGTCTGTTCGCTGCTGACCGCGCCTTCCACATATATCTGTGAACCAGGCTTCAGCTCACCTTCCTCCATGGTATAAGTTTTTACAAAACGCTTCAATGCATCTTTTCCATAATACCAATCGGTTTCCGTCATGCCCAGCGGGTCCAGGACCGTTTCCTTCACATATTGGCGCAGGGGTTTCCCCGAAATACGCTCTATCAGGTAGGCCAGCATATTGGTACTCACGTGGTAATTCCATGCCGTCCCCGGATCAAAGCCGAGAGGATATTTTGCCAGGTCGAGCATCTCGTCTTCGAGGTATTTTGCATTATAGTCGCCGCCAAAGCTGTGTTGCCCGTCGGGCGCTTTTTCGGGCATAGCACCGCCAAAGCCGGCAAACGTACCTGTTTTTTGACCTTCGGAACGGCGGATCTCCTCAACAAGCCCCGCATTAAGGCCGGATGTATGGGACATCAGGTGAACAAAGGTCATGGGCGATTGAACCGGCCTGGTTTCGTAGGTGCCGTCTTCGTGAACCTTTGTTACCACCCGGTCCGGGATTTCAGGGAAGTATTTCGACACCGGGTCATCTATGGCCACCAGGCCTTTTTCGACCAGGGTCATGAACGCAACCGTAGTGATAGCTTTGGTCTGTGAAAACAGTACATAATAGTCATCTGTGGTCGCCGGAAGCTGATTTTCCATATCTTTCCAACCGAATGCTTTTTTGTACACTATATTTCCCCCCTTTGCTACAAAGCCGGCAACGCTGTTCAGCTTTCTTTCATCTACAAATGACTGTAGCAAAGAATCCATACTTTCTACTTTTTTGGCACGAACGCCAAGGTCTTTTAAGTCGGGATTCCGGTTAAAGCTCCGGGGAATGTCATCTGCCTGCATTGAGAAGCCTTTGCAGGCAAAAGTCAGTACAGCCAATGATACCAGTAACAGGTTGATCTTATTCATTTTACTAATTGCTATGTTATTTATTTTTGAAATATTTCTTCATAATATACCAGGCTTTCTTTTTATCGCCGTTCTCGGACAACAACCCTTTCCTGTTATAGCCTTGTTGATAGACAGGGTGCATCCGCCCGAGCGACCGGTAATCGAACAATAGCCAGGGACACACCCCGGCCAGGTTGGGTATCGTACCGAACATTTTTACCTGGTCGGTATAAATTTTTTCCTGGTATCCTTCCGTCCAGTAAGCGGCTTCGTCAGCCGGGCCGTCATTGTTTCCGTATAAGGCTTCTCCCCCGAATTCCGAAATAAACACGGGCTTATCAGGAAACGCAATGTTCCACCTGGTGTCCGCCGGCCTGCCTTGCCAGGGGATATACCAGCCGATATATTCATTGATCGAAACAATATCGGAATGCAGGTAAAGCGAATCCTTTATCCCAAAGGTGTTGTTTTCGTAGCTCTGGGTGTTCGTCACATGGGTAACCGGCCGGGTGGGATCGGCTGCCCTGCATTTCCGGGTCAGCTCTGCCAGGGCTTTGTTCCGGCCGGGGGTGCCGGGGTAGGTTTCGTTGGACAGCGCCCAGATGACCACCCCGCAGCGGTTCCGGTCCCGGCGGACCATTTCGTGGAGCATGTTCTTCATTTTCTGCGGCATAAGGCTATCGGAAAATCGGATATGCTGATATATGGGGAGTTCACTCCACACCATCAGGCCCATCTTTTCGGCTTCTTTCACCATGTGCTCACTGTGTGGATAATGCACCAGCCGTACAAGGTTGCAACCCAGTTCTTTTGCAGGAGTAAGTAGCTGCCGGGCATCCTCTGTGGAATAGGCCCGCTTCCCTTCGTACGGGTTTTCCTCATGGATATTCACCGCTTTCACGAATACAGGCTGCCCGTTGAGCAGAATTTCGTCCCCACGTACTTCGATACTCCTGAACCCGATCTGGTCTGTAACCGTATCCGTTTCGCTTTCAACGATCACTTCGTAACGTTTGGGGTTTTCGGGCGACCACAGGTCAAAATCCGAAGAAAATTCAACACGGGCGATGCCTTTACCGTCGGTTTTTGTACTATAGACGAGGTTGAGTTCGGGAATCCGTATGTTGATCTTTTGCACTGTTTCCGGCCCGTTTAGCCGGACCCACCCCTGAACGGTGTCCAGGCTGCCTTTTTTTAACTGAATGAAATAGTCTTCGATATAGGTGCCGTTGGTTTCCACCAGGTCGACATCCCGGGTGATGCCGCCGTAATTGAACCAATCGTAGCCTGTACCGGGCAAACCGTTTTTCAGGCGCCGGTTGTCTGCTTTAACGATCAGGGAATTTTCCCCTTTCCTGACTTTGCCGGTAATCTCAAACTGGAAAGGGGTAAAACCACCTTCGTGGCTTCCTATTTTCTCCCCGTTGAGGTACACATCCGCCAGGTAATTCACCGCCCCGAAATAAACAAACAGCCTTTTCCCCGGCTGAAGGGAAGAGGTAAACTGTTTTTTGTACCAGACCGTGCCTTCGTAATAGGTGAGTTCAGGCATTTGGGAGTTGAAGTCGCCCGGCACTTTCAATACGGGGGCGCCTTCAAACGAATATTCGAAAAAGTCGGTTTTTTTCTGCGGTTTTTTCTCCAGCCATACCCGGAGGTATTCGCCGCGCCCGGCCGGATCGACTAGGGCTTTCCATTCGCCGTTGAGGCTTGTCCGGTCCCTGGACTGTATGTTTATCATGGCAGTCTGGGCAGTTACCAATTCGACGGAAACCATAGTGAATAAAGCTATCAACATCCATTTCCCCATAGCCGCCTTTTTGTATGTATTCATTTCTCTTTTATTTCAATTTTGACTATTATTCCACAATTTGCCTTGAGGACTGCCGTGCGGCCAGCTGCCACCCGTTTTCAGACTTTATCCATACATTGGTGAATCTTCTCGGTATCCATTGATCCCGATCAGCGACCATGCTGGCCGGCTGTTGTAACTCCTTGCCCATGACTATGGCAATATTCCGATTGAAGGTTATTCGCTCGATGATCCGCTCAACAGCAGGGAATTTATGTCCGCTTTTCATCAGTGCCACAATATCTTTCGGGGTCACAATTTTTCCATTGGGGTTGTTTACCACATAGTTTTCAGACCATATTCGCAACAGCGAAGTCGTATCCCCCCGGTCAAGCAGTTCCGTCCAATGTTTTTCCAATCGCCTGATCTCTGTTTCCTCTTCGGACTGTCCGAAAGAAATTGTGGTAACGAAAATAAAACCGATCAGCAAGAAATAATGTGTTCTCATGGTATTGCTTTTTTAGGTTTGTTCTTGAGTTGTACTATTCAGGTGAATTTTTATCTATAACACCATTGGTTATATAATACCGGTCTATTCAGCCTTTAAGGTAGCCGTAGCCACCGGCAGCGTTCCGCTCCTTGCGGTAATGATTATTTCGCCCTTTTGGTCTGTTGACTGTATGATGGCCAGGCATTTCCCCAGATAAGTTTCCATTTTATCTCCTTTTAACGGGGTATGGCTCTGCTGATTCCCGTTACCCACTGCGGTGAGTTTGCCCGCACCTTCCACTTCAAATTCGATCATGTTGCCGGCAAAAGGAACCGGCACATCGTTAGCGTCCACTACCTGCACGGTTACGTAGCTTAAATCCTGTTTGTTGGCTTTTATTGTTTTCCGGTCTGGTGATAACACTATTTTTGCCGGTTCTCCCGCGGTCTGAACGGCAAAGGAAACGGTCTTTCCTTCTTCCGTTTTCCCGATGGCCTCCAGCTTGCCCGGTTCATAGGGTACTTCCCAGAACAGGAAAGCTTCGTTCTTAAGGTCCCATTTCCGGCTTCCCAAAGACTTTCCGTTCAGTTTCAGTTCTACATCGGGCACATTGGTATATACATGGACAGCCAGTGTATCGCCCGTTTTGTCATGGTTCCAGTGGGCCTCCACTTTGGGCCAGTTCCAGAACGAACTAACTTCCCTGTTCCTTGCCGATTCATCGGTTTGTACCGCAATATACACCATGGGTTCGTCATTCCATAATGCTTTTCTGAACCAATACCCGGGTTTGGGAGAACCACACATATCAATCACCCCGCAATCGGCTCCCCTCCAGGGCCATTCGGGCCAGGTTTTCCAGAATTCGAACCCGGTACCTACATGGCCAATACCTGCCTCGCCTATATAGTCGAAACCGGTCCAAAGGAATTCGCCCGCCACATAATCCTCCAACTGGCCGTCGAGCCATTGTTGGTACGATCGCATTTGCCATGCGTTGTGGTCGTGGTAAGGGTACATCACTGTCTCGGAGCCATAAATCACCCGATCGGGGTATTTTTCATGGTCTTCCTTATAAAAAGCTTCCTGGTAGTTGTAACCTACGATGTCCAGCAATTCCAGGGCTCCAAAGTCATTGAAGTTTACGATTTCGTTACAGGCGAGGGTGAAGGGACGGGTGTTGTCGTGTATGCGCCCCGCATCGAGCAGCATGGGTATAATTTTCAGCGCATTGTCCTTGTTATACTGCTCCCTAAGCTCATTGCCTATGCTCCAGGCAATAACAGACGGATGATTACGATCACGCTTAATCCAGTTTTCTATATCCCTCTCATACCATTCCTCAAAATGTGGTGCATATCCCGCAGGCGTTTTCCCGTCCATCCATTCGTCGAATAGTTCGTTGATCACCACAAAACCGAGGCTGTCGGCATAGGCCAGCAATTCGGGCGAAGGCGGGTTGTGGCTCATCCTTAGTGCGTTGCAGCCCATTTCCTTCAAAATCTCCAACTGCCGCTTATGGGTATAGTCCAGTACGGCCGCGCCCAATGGCCCGCCGTCGTGGTGGTTGTTTACGCCCTTTAGCTTTACGTGTTTTCCATTAAGGGAAAAGCCTTTATCCGGATCGAAATCGAAGGTCCTGATCCCGAAAGAGGTCGTGTAGCTATCCGTTAGGGTACCATCCGACCGGACTTCCACCTCCAGACGATATAAGTGAGGTTGTTCAACGGACCATAATGAAGGCCTGGTGACCCGGATGTCCTGGTCGATTTTCAGCGGCTGACCGGCTTTGACTTCGATTTCCGATCCGGCCTTTCCGGCTTCTTTTCCTTCGGTATCTATAAGCCTGGTGATGACCGTGCAGGGCCGGTCGGTATCGTTCTCATTGCGCAGTTCGATGGAAACATCGATACTTGCTTCATCTTCGCTGGCATCGACCGTGCGGGCAAAAACGCCCCATTGATCGATATGCAGCCTGTTTCTGGCAAGCAGCCGGACATGCCGGTAGATACCCGAACCGGTGTACCATCTTGAGTTGGGCTGTTCGCTGGTATTTACTTTTACGGCAATGACATTCTCCTCACCCTCCGGATTCAGGTGTGGTGTCAGGTCATAATAAAAGGAAGAATATCCATAGGGCCGTATACCGAGGTACTGCCCGTTGATCCAGACCTCGCTGTTGCGATACACGCCATCGAACAGTATTCCGATCTTTTTATTTAAAAACCCGGGCGCTGTCCTGAAGGCTTTTCTGTACCAGCCGATACCGCTGTACGTATAGCCACCACCTGGGCCAGTGGCATAGGCTGAGTCGAAAGGATGTTCGATACTGAAATCGTGCGGTACATCCAGTATACGCCAGCCGGAATCGTCGAACCCGGGTTGTTCTGCGCCCTGGTGATCTTCCGGGGCAAATTTCCAGTCGAAATCGAAAGGGATCTTGGTATTATCATCGGGCTGTTCTTTGTTGCATGATGCAAGCACCACGAAAAGAAGGAACAATGATGAAATTAATCGAATTCTTTTCACTTTATATTGAGCTTGTTTAAATTTTTTTAATTCGCTGAAAAACGGCACTTTTCCGGTTCATATTCTTCTTTTATTATTCCAGTTCCACTTTAAATACCGTCGCCAACTCATTCATGTCGGAAGAACCGGGTGTTGTAAGCGTTAACAAATTATCCGTTACCGTCCACCTCAACTCCTTTCCGCTTCCCAGTACGGATACTTTTTTAATCCCGGATTCGATTGGAGTACGAATTACAAGATCCGAACCAGGTGCCGGAAGCCCTAATGAAAATACATACAGGTACTTTTTGTCTTTTGACACCGTAAACCGGATATCCTTTTCAGAGTAGGCAATCGTTGCGGACTGCCCCCCGAAATGCCCCTTTTCGAATTCGGCATCCCCGTAGCCATAGATGGAGTGTGCCCTGGTCCCGTAAATAGCTTCTTTATGTTTATCGATCCATTCTCCGATAGCGGCCAGGACGCTCCTTTGTTCTGTGGGGATCGTTCCGTCGGCCTTAGGAGAAATATTCAGTAACACGATACCTTTTTTACTCCAGACGTCGACCATGTTCCTGATGACCAGGGATGCCGGCTTGTAGGTTTGTCCGTTGATATAGCACCAACTGTCATGACTCAGGGTAATATCCGTAAGCCAATAGTCTTCGGAAATTTCTGTTTTCCCACCTTGCTCAATGTCCAATATCCCCACATTAGCGGGCAAATCTTCTTGTTTATAAGCCACTATGGGAGCCTGTCCCCTTGAAACGGCTGTGTTAAAGTGATGGGCAACCATTTTCTGACGATAGTTTTCCGGTATCTCATCCAGCCAGGAATCAAACCAGATGATGTCGGGTGCATACACATCGACTACTTCATTTACCTGGTTCAACCAGTACTCGTGAAATTCGTCTGCCGGCATGTTCCCGTACAGCATCCTGAGCTTCGGATCGGTTGTGGAGGTGACATAATCCGGATGGTAAGGGTAGTGGCTGTTCCAGCCGGGGTCCGGCCTATTACCCGCCCAATTGGAAGTATCCTTTGCATATCTCTGGAGAAGTCTGGCATGATGAAAGGTAGCAATCGTTTTGATGTCACTTTTTTTGAGTTCTGCAAACAACTCCCCGAGGATATCTTTTTCCGGCCCCATGTCTTTGGCATTCCAGGGGTTCACCTTGCTGCCCCACATGGCGAATCCGTCATGGTGTTGTGCGACGGGACCAGCAAACCTGGCCCCGGTTTTTTTAAACAGCCCGGCCCATTCTTTCGCATCGAAGTGCTCTGCGGTGAACATCGGTATAAAATCGTGGTAATTGAATTCGGATAGCGGGCCGTATGTTTTCCGGTGATGTTCAAAAATGTCGCCTCCCCAGTCTTCCCTGCCGGGAACATACATCCACCGGGGATACCATTCCGAACTATAAGCCGGTACACTGTAGACCCCCCAATGAAAATAGATCCCGAATTTGGCGTCTTTGAACCATTCGGGTTCTCGTTCGATAACAGACAAGGATTCCCACGTGGGTTCGAACTTTCCTTCGGCAACAGGCTCTTGGCTGTCCCGAACAGATGATTCCTGGGCTATCAGTGAATAACAGCACAGCATGCAGATAGCGTGTATTATATTTCTCATCATTTATTTATTTTAATGGCTTGTAAGCGAAATTCTTAAACTTTACACTTCCTTCTCCCATTGCGCAAAGCCCCTGTTTGAACACAAATTAAGATCAATAAAATTTTTGTTTCATTCATTATAGCATTAATGGGCGTATTTTACATTCTTTGTGAGAACTGTCCGATTGGCATAAGGTTCTTTTCAAACTAAAAAACTCGGCTTCATCCGCGAAAACAGCATTATATATATAAACAATAGCAGTTGTCTGTTTCGTTTATATTTTGCCCGGGTGGGGGCCAACTAAGGCAAATGCAATATTCCGGACGAAAATATTACGGCACTGCTTCTGATCACTACAGAATCTTTCATCAATTCGACTTCCATACTCCCTGTACGGGCCGAACTTTGGTAAGCCCTCATTATTTTTTTATCCAATTTGTTTGCCCAATACTTGCCTAAAAAACTTTGGACTCCACCTGTTACAGGATCTTCGTCAACACCTGACCAGGGAAAGAAATACCGGTATTCGTAGTCATAATTTTTATGCACTGATTTAGCAGTTAACAGCACGCCACTAACGGTTGTTTTGATATTCCTCAGTGCATAAAAATCGGGTTTTAGATTTTGAAGTACTACGCCGCTTTGTATTTCCATTAAAAGTATATTATGAAATTTATTATACTCGCAGTTAAGAATTTCGCTTATACCCAATGCTTTTTTAATTTCCTCATCTGCAGTTGATTTTTCTGTGTCATGAAGCGGAAAATACATTTCTATTAATTCCTCTTTCCTGAAGATTTTCAAGACATGGCCAAAACGGGTATAAAAGGTGATCTTGGGCAGATCTTCATACTCCGTAAATAAGGCTTTGGATGAAGCTAATGTGGCATGTCCGCATAACGGAATTTCTTGTGCAGGTGAAAAGTAGCGAATGGAAAAGGAATCCGTATTTTGCTTTACAACAAAAGCGGTTTCCGAAAACCCGAACTCCTTTGCTATATTGAGCATTGTATTTTCATCAAGTTCATTTTCAAGCAGGCAGACAGCAGCTTGATTTCCCTTGAAAAGCGCTGTGGTGAAAGCATCTATAATATATGTTTTTATACGCATCGATTTTGAATCTTTATTATGGTTATAAAATAAAAAGTATTGAATTAATCTTCTATTTCAACAATTACTTCAACTTCATCGGCAAAATTTAAAGGTAATGCGTGCATACTTACCGCACTTCTGGCGTGTCGTCCCTTTTCGCCAAAAACGGAAAACATTAAATCGCTATATCCATTGATAACTTTTGCCTGGTCAATAAAATCACTTGTGCAATTAACCATACCGAAAACTTTAACGATTCTTTTTACTTTGCTCAAGTCTCCCAGTTCGTCTTTTAGAACGGCTATATGATCGATTGCAACTAAACGGGCAGCTTCATTTCCTTGCTCAATGGTCAAGTCTTTTCCTACCTTTCCTGTTACATAAGTCTTGTCTTCTTTAATCGGGCCTTTACCTGAAAGAAATAATAAATTCCCTGTTCTTACACAATTCACATAGCTTGCAATTGGTTGCGAAACTTCGTTTAAAGTAATTGAATGCTTTTTTAGATTTTGTTCTGGCGTATTTGTCATTTTGTTTATTTTTTAAGTATGGAGTTCACAAGGGATATGGTGTTTTTCCAGCTTAAATCAGTCCGTGACCACATCTATTTCAGCATATCCTATATTATCATTGCCCTCAGTGTTCTTTAATGCCCGGAACTTGATAAAACGGGCTTTTTGAGGTGCAAACATTCTGGTTTGCCAAACGGGATTGTTTTTGATATTGGAGAATTCTCCCTTGTCTGCCAGTTTCCATTTCTTATTATCATCGGACACATAAAACTCGTAGTTGGTAATGATGCCGGGTTCCCACATGCTCTGGTCCGGATGGTACCTGAAACCATTCAAATTTTGCAGACCTCCCAGATCGATGACAAGATCAACGGGCATCTTCTTGTCCCTGCTTTGACGCCAGGTGGTAGCTGTATTTCCGTCCAGAACGGCGTATGCTTTATGGTCATCGGTTCCGACGATCTTCCAATCCTTTCTGCAAATGTCAAATTTCCCGATAGTCACAGGGCTGCTTTTATGCGTGGAAGGATCATAGGCAATGGCTTTTACTTCCACTTTCCCGTCTGTCGGGACCGGGCCTGTATACCTTTTTGATTCCGGGGTAGGCTCGCTTCCATCCAATGTATAGTAAAAATATGGCCCTATATCATCGGTCGATATGGTGATTTCACCGGATTGATCCCGGATAATGGCGGGAGGATTCAAAGATAACGGCGCATTGTAAATCCCGATATTGGAAATTACCGGGCAGCTTTTCGAGTCGGTAATACGGAAACGAACCTTCGTTGCCTCAACAGCGGGAAACCTGAGGAAACGCTTATACCCGACGGTCGTTCCTTTGGCCAGTTCTTTCCAGTTTCCGTCCACGAGGGCTTCCACCGTAAAGGCTTTCACCCGTTGCCCCAAGCGGATGTATTCCTGTGCAAGGAACCGGTTGACCATGGTTGGTTTTTCAAAATTTATGGTCAGGGAGGCTGTTGTTACGCTATCATCCGTTGCCCAGTATGTGTCCTTATTATTGTCTAACGCCTTATCCGCTCCAAATTCTTTGGCTTTACCGCGGACATCCGACGCAATCGCATGCTTGTTCCTGGCTAAGTTTTCAGCAAATGAAGCCTCGACGGTTGCCGCAAATTCCAATGCCGCTTTTTCGTCATTTTCATGAATCAGACCATTGGGCATGATCGGGAAGTTGAGCAACAACGTGCCGTTGCGCCCTATGGAGTTATAATAGGTCTCCATTAACTGCGGTACTGTTTTTACCTTGTCGTCCTCAATCGGGTGATAAAACCACTCCGGCCGGATGGAGGTATTTACTTCAGCCGGCACCCACGAATCGCCGGTTTCCAGGCCAAAATGCAACATCTCCCACTCCACGTCGCCTGTACCGTTCAATAAACTCCAGTTGGTCTCCCCTACAAAGCCCCCTTCTGTGCCTACCCAGCGCAGGTCCGCCCTGTCGCCGCCATCGTTCCAGATAACAATGTCGGGTTGAAGCTCCCGGATCATTTTATACGTCGGCTGCCAGTCGTAATATGTCGTACGGTCAATTTTACGGTTTTCATTGGCACCACCGTAATAACCGTTGCCTCCATTGGCGCCATCGAACCATATTTCGAAAATGGGGCCATAATCGGTCAGTAACTCTTTTATCTGGTTTCGGAAATAGGTGATGTATTCCGGCTTTCCATAATCAGGGTGATTCCTGTCCCATGGAGATACGTAAATGCCCAATTTCAAACCGTATTCTTCGCAAGCCTCGGCCAGTTCGCGGACCACATCCCCCTTGCCGCCCTTCCAGGGAGCGTTTTTTACAGAATACTCCGTATACTCCGACGGCCATAAACAAAAGCCACTATGGTGTTTAGCCGTGATGATGATGCCTTTCATCCCTGCTTCTTTACAAATCCGGGCCCACTGACGGGCATCCAGTTCCGTGGGATTAAACAGGTTGATATCTTCATTACCATATCCCCATGCCTGGTCGGTGTAGGTGTTCAGTGAGAAATGAACAAATGCATAATATTCCATTTCCTGCCATCTCATCTGGTTTTCGGATGGCACAGGCCCGAAGGCAGTCGGAGGTGCTACTCTGCTACACCCCATACATACGGCCAGAACGGTTCCGAATAGTAAATACCTGATCATATTCTTTTTTTATTGATTGTTCAACGGTTATTATACGTATCAGCAAGCACTGTATGTCTCAAAGTTAGCTTTTAATTTTTATTTTGTCATTATGACTATTTGGACTTTATAATTGTTTTGAAATCAAAACAAGGTATAGTACCGGCCGGTTATATTGGCCGCTGCCTTCGTTATGCATAAATTTTCCCGGGCTACCGGTGAATGGCAGTGCAGCATGCAAACACGCCTTATTTTTCCGGTCTGATTATGATTGCAAAGCCACCGCCATTAGCCATACTTATTACCGGTTTATCGGTACTTACTACTTTAATTATCTCACGTTTATAGTCCGTGGGATCTTTATCTGCGTTAACCCCGTCTTTAAAAATCTCCGCCAAATAGGTTCCCTCTCCCAGGAAAGACAGGTCTATCGATATTTCTCTTGCCGACCAATTGGTTAAACCACCTACAAACCATTTTTCATCCTTTCGCCTGGCCAGAGCAACATATTCGCCAACTTTGCCATCGAGGGCAACTGTTTCGTCAAAAGTGGTAGGGATCCGGGAAATAAAGGTAGTGCTTTCCTGTTCTTTCATATATGCCGTAGGGCTATCTGCCATCATTTGCAAGGGTGCTTCATAAATGATGTACATCCCTAATTGGTGACACCTGGTCCCCTGGCTCATCGGCATGGAATTGCTCGGACGAAAATCTGCTCTTGTTGCATTGCGCATTGCTCCCGGTGTATAATCCATAGGCCCCGCCAGCATTCTGATGAAGGGAATACAGGTCGCATAATACGGCATATCATCATTCGGCGTCCATTTCACGTTCTCCAGACCTTTGACCCCTTCAAAATTGACCACATTAGGGTAGGTCCGCTGAATACCTGTAGGTTTATAAATGCCGTGGAAATCGATCAGGAGTTTATAAGAGGCCGCCTTTTTTGAAATGTCATAAACAGATTTTACCATTTTCTGATCATCACGATCTAAAAAATCAATCTTAAAGCCCTTAACCCCTAATTTTGAATAGTGAGAAAAGGTATTATCCAGATCCTGATTTATGGCATACCAGGTGGCCCATAAGATAATCCCGACATTTTTCTGATTCGCATAGCTGATGATTTCTTCGATGTCCATACCGGGTGAAATTTCCAGCATATTGTTTTCTTCACTCCAACCTTCGTCCAGCACCACATATTCAATATGGTTTTCTGCGGCAAAATCAATATAATACTTATAGGTTTCCGTATTGATTCCGGCCTTAAAATCAACCTTCGATATACTCCAGTCATTCCACCAGTCCCATGCCACTTTACCCGGCTTTATCCAGCTTACATCAGCAATTTGTGAAGGTGCTGAAAGTTTTTGGACCATGTCATTATTCAACAGGTCTTTATCGCTTTCACTTATTATTATTGCTCTCCACGGGAAATTGCGGGTACCGTTTGTTTTAGCCATATAAGGTTCCCGCTTCACCACCATGTAGTTCATATTGTTAAAGCCTCCCAGGCGTTCTTCCTTCGGGTAACAGGCAAACGCCCCCTTCAAGCCTTGCTGTGTTTGATTATTGCGTGTTAAGAACATACCGGGATAATCTTCCAGGTCAGCCTCTATAATGGCCGCCTTTTTTCCATTTCCCAGATCAACAAGGAGCGGGGAAATAGCCAGTGAATCTTTTACAAATCCGGAAAGAGGAATTTGAGTATACATCACTTCGAAAGCAGATGTATACATATCGTTTTCCCTCAGATCGCGCACGTAGGGAACAAAGGCTTTATGATCTTTATTAAAGTTAAAATTGGCTTCTTCGGATTCAATAATGATCTGTCCCTTCTTACTGGTAAAAAAGCGGTAGGCTACCCCGTCATTATAGGCTCTTAAAATCAAACCGAAACCGCCTTTAAACTTTATTACGACCTGGTTGTACTCGTCAATTACCGTTGCCTTTTTATAAACAGGTGTGGCAAAGGTGTTGCTGACTTTTGAAGTTTTAGTACTGATGACTTTTGCATTATTTCCTAAAACCTCTCCGCTGTCAAGTGTCAATGAAATAGTAGAAGCAGCAATAACTTCCGTATTTTCATGTTTGACAGACCACAAAATCTTCTCTCCGCTTTCCAAAGCCATGTCGATCTTCCCGTCGGGCGACTTTACATGGATGACCTGCGCCATACCAACACCGGTTGATAAAAACACGATAGAGACTATATATAAAAAAATTCTATTCATTTGATATATTGATTTTTAATGCATGACAAAAAAATAACGCTATTCTGATTGGAGCGGGTAACACCAGGGCAAATTCCAAGTTACATGTTACATGTTGCAGGTTTGTTAAATGCTATTACCCAAACATATAACCCGCAACCTGTAACAAAAAAAATACCTTCAACTCCAAAACTCCGAACTGTAACACTATTACTATTCCATATATAATGCGTTTGCCTTGTGGGTAACACGATAATTTCAGTCTACAACTCCCGGCGTATAAACAAATTTGTCAAAATCGGCATAGGCTTTGGAAGATCCTCCGCCCGAACTTGCAAACAGACCAAGGTATATTCCTGTAAATCCACCTGCCGTTTCGGAACTGATATAGCGTACATCCACTTTATCCAAAGTCTCGAAATCCTTGCCGTTAGTCGAATAGGCAAATGAATAATAGTCTTTATCGCCACGGACCTGCAGGTGGACATTTCCTTCAGGCACGGAAATCTCACGAGCAGTATGGGACAATGCCCCCAGGCGGTAACGCAGGCTCAAAACGCGTTTCCCCGACTCATCCTGAGTTACAAACAGGTCATAGTGCGATGTGTTATTCATAAATACGGTGATCCCTGATTCGTCTCCTTTTCGGGCATCAAAAAGTTCTGTGGCAGCAGTGGCAGTAAAGTTGATATGCTCTTGCCTGCGTCCGACAAAAGTGGGCGAATCAAGATCGTCGAGCGATACCGGCGTTGCCTTTAAACGCAAGTGACCTTTTCTCGCGCTTAACGAATAATTTTCGCTTTTGGGGTTTCTCAAATAACTCCATTCAAGCCCCAGTTTATCTTTGTTGAAATCGGAACTGTACGATACCCGGGGAAACGGCTGCAACGGTAAAGTAGGGACATCCATGTTTAAATCGACCGTACCATCGCCGTTAACAACCGGCCACGCATTCCTGTCCCATCTCACGGGAGCCAGAAAGGTTTCCCTGCCCAGCATGTGGTGCAACCCGGACTGTGGCCGAAAAGCGAGGAACACCATCCACCAGGAACCGTCGTTGGCCTGAACCAGATCCGCATGTCCTGTGCCCTGGACCGGATGTGATTGGGTATTCGCGTTCATGTGCGTTAAAATGGGATTGGCGGGATTCGGATCATAGGGTCCGTCGATATGCTTACTACGTGCAATGGTCACTTTGTGCCCATACTCTGTGCCTCCTTCCGAGATCAACAGATAATACCACCCGTCCTTTTTGTAAATGTGCGGGGCTTCCGGGTAGCGCCCTCCTGTCCCATTCCAGATTGCTTTGCTCTCTGAAAGTTGTTCACCCGTCAATGGGTTAATTTCGCACAAGTAGATACAGTTATCCGGATTGGTGGTGAGGTAACACTTATCACCCTCGAAATAGAGCGAAGGATCAATCCCCCCCTGCTTCAACCACACGGGGTCTGACCATTCGCCGGCCGGATCTGTGGTGTGCACAATGAAATTACCCCCGCCGGTTACATTTGTAGTGACCATGTAAAAAACCCCGTCATGATAACGGATGGTGGGTGCAAAAATACCTCCCGAAGCGCGACATTTCTCCAAATTCACTTGTGAAGGCCGGGTTAAGCAGTGTCCTATTTTTTCCCAATTGACAAGGTCTTTGCTGTGAAAAACCGGAACTCCCGGGAAATACTCGAAAGTACTGGTTACCAGATAAAAACTATCCCCGGCTTTACAGATACTCGGATCGGGATGAAATCCGGGGATTACCGGATTTTTATAGGTGGTTTGACCTATGAGCAGGCTTACCTGTAAAAACAGTAAACAGGCAAGCCATGTGATTTTTTTACTTATCATGAGTTATTTTTAATTGAAATACGGGCAGGTTTTTATTATTCTATTGCCTCAAAAAGTTTATCGATGGTACGTTGGTCTTTTACGGAACCGTTGTTTCTATCCACCGCAACTCCCGTATCCCACCAAAAAGGGATCAAACCATTCGCCAGGGCCTTCCTTGTTACATACTCGATCCAATGATCTACTGCATTGTGGTGTGTCTCCAGGTCCTGGGGGACATGCTCACTTTCGTGACGTCGATAGGCCCCATATTCGCCCAGGATTACCGGGATTCCTTTGTCGATGAATTTCGTTTTTGCCAAAGCCATAGATGCATCTACTTCATCCTCTTCCCCATAGGTGGCGTTGCGGTCGGGTTCAATGGCAGAGTGGTTATCTGCACCCCAGTAATAGGCCATCTTGCCCCAGCTCTTGTCGCCGTCGAACAGGATGCAGAATTGAGAAGGTGTATAATAATGTACCTCAGCCATCATACGGCCGTCTACCTCATCTGTAGGCATGTTCATCAAATCATTGCTTTTTTCAATATTTGTAGCAGGTCCCTGGACCACCAGCACCCTATAGCTGTTCTTACCGCCCGTAGCCCGAACGGCATTGACAAAGGTCTGGTGGTAGGAATGGAGTACCGCCATCTCTTCAGCATTATCTACGTCTGGCTCATTGGCACTGGCAAACATCAGGTGCTCATCAAAGTCGCGCATGGCTGTTGCTATTTGTTCCCAGTACGCTTTTTGTTTGGCATTTACCGAATCTTTCTTTTCGGGGGTGCAGTTTTTTTCCAGCCAGCCACCATCCCAGTGGATATTGAGCATTACATACATGTCATTGTCTACACAGTATCCTACCACTTCTTTGACCCTGTTCATCCACTCTTGTCCTATTTTTGCCGTCGCCTGGTCTGCATACTGATCCCAGGCACAGGGAATACGAATGGCGTTGAATCCCAGTTTTTTAACAGCCTCGACATATTCTTTTGTGATATTCGGATTACCCCAGGCATTTTCACCGCCCGTGGCTTCCAGGGTATTGCCGATATTCCAGCCCAGTTTCATTTTGGCCGCCAGCTCCACGGCATTGCTGCTCATCCCTGTGGCATCGGGCGGCAGCGGAGAAGTATTATAAGAGGGGTAGATCGTCGAACCCTGTGAGGCATTAATCCTGCGCACCTGGCCGTTTGACGCGGCAACCTCCAATACGGAGGCCCGGGCTGAACCGGTGCCATTAGCTTCTGTGCTTAATTTTACGGATGTGCTTCCGCTGCTACCTGTTGTCTGACTCGGCTGTAACCATGAGACCGGGTTACTAATACTCCACTCGCTGTTGCTTGTTATTGTTATTTCTACATCTCCTCCTTCCGCTGTGAAATCAGCCTTATTCGAAGAAACGTCGAGCACGGGGGCTATTTCTCCTTCTTTACTACTGCAAGAGGCAAGTGCTATTATTACAAAAAGTATGGCCAGAATCCCGGCCGGATTTATTTTTTTCATTTCGGGTTGTTTTTATTTGTTTTTAGTACATGACAAAATTTGTTTTTCAGCAAGTTGTCGGAAAATCAGCTTTACCCTAACCCTAAAGGGAACCTGATTTTCCTCAATTCACCCTTTAGGGACGGGGTGCAACATCGAGGAAAATCCAGCGAAATTGAATTTTGCCTTGTACTAAACTGTTTATTATTCGTTTTCATCCAATCTTTGGATTCTATTTCCGGGTGATCCCTTTCCAGTCATCTGTCCGGAAAGGGACCGCAGGCAATCCTTCGGAATTTACCAGGTTGCATTCGGGGTTGTCGGCCCAGGCATAGCGTACCGCTTCCGGACTGACCACCTTATCGGAATAAACGACCACCTCATTTCCCTCGATCACAGCTTTGGCCCAATGGAATTTCCGGTCATTTCCCGCAATGGCAAAACCTGTTACTTGTCTCCCGTCTTTTGCGGATAGTCCCGAACCGGTATTGGTGAAGCTGATGCGGACCCGGTTTCCTTCTGTTTTAGCGCTTTTGTACACGGGACCGGATGCGATACGGTCGTTCCGTCCATATACCATTTTATCGGCGATCAGAGCCAGTCGCCGGCCTACTTCCTGCTTGTTTGTGGGGTGGATATTATCCGCTTCGCCTATGTCGATGATACAGGCCATTCCCGTATTCGGTTGTGACAACGTCAGCGTCTGGGCTTCCCTGAGCTCTGCCCAATCACTTTCCGAAGGGGTATCTTTTCTCTTTTTGAAATTTGCCAGTTGTACATACAAAAAGGGGAGGTTGCCCTGGCCCCAGCGTTCCCGCCAGTCGGTGATCAGCATGGGGAAAAGCTTCCTGTAGTGATACGCTTCGGGGGCATTCGCTTCTCCCTGGTACCATATAAATCCCTTGATGCCGTAAGGGATGACCGGGTTGATCATCGCATTGAACAATACCGCGGGCCTGTAATGATAATCCATGATCCTGGGAAGGGCGGGTTCGATATCTTTTTGATACAACCACTTTCCGGCTAAAGATATTTTTGAAGAGCCGTCCGTGATATAGAGGCTGTCGGCCGGGGGATAGATACCTCCGCCGTTCCAGATCATGGCCAGGCGGATAGAAACCACGTTTTCCCCCTTTTTTACGAGGTGGGCGGGAATGGTATACCGATGGGTTGGATTTGAGTTCCAGACCGCCTTACAGATCTCCTCACCGTTGAAGTACAGAGAATAGTTAAACTCCGGATGTCCCACATTCACTACCAGGTCTTTGCCCTCAAAACGCTCCGGCAATAGTACCTTTTTGCGCAGCCACATCACCCCTTCGTAGGGCCCGATCCCGAAATCTTTGATCAACCGGGGCATTTCCGTTTCGGTCCAGCCGGAGTCGTCGTATTCCGTCGAAGGTACTATCTTGTCTGCCTTATCCTGAGGATTCAAGACGATATCCCAAAAGCGTATGACATTCAGGCTGTCCTGTACAAAATCGTAGGGGTCCCTGAGCGTATCATTGGCCAGCACGGCTTGCCTGGATATCGGGGAAGAAAGCAACATTTCCCGGCTTGTCCAGGATTCTACGGGTGTTCCCCCCCAGGTACTCTGGATGATGCCTACGGGGACATTGTGGTCCCGGTGTATCTTCCTCGCAAAAAAATAGGCTACGGCCGAAAACTCCTTTACATTGGCACTGTCGCATACCTGCCATTTTCCGGAAGAAATATCCGTTTGCGGGATTAATTTCTTGTCATGTGCTACCGGAAGGAAGCGTATATTGGAAAAATTGGCATTTGCGATCTCATTTTCTGCATCTGCGGATTGCTGCACCTGCCATTCCATATTGGATTGCCCGGAAGCCACCCATACATCCCCGATGAGGATACCCTTCAGTTCCAAACCTTCGGCAGGTTTTCCCTTTTCATAAATTTTAAGGGTATAGGGACCGCCTGCCTTGAACTTCGGAAACCGGACCATCCACTTTCCTTCGGTATCGGCTTTTGTGGTTGCACGCACGGTTCCCAATTCTGCTATGATGTGTGCTCCGGGGTCCGAATTTCCCCAAACCGGAATTTTTATGCCCCTTTGTAAAACCATATCATTCCCGAATACTCCGGGCATGGTGATCCGGGCGTAACATAGCCCCTGGCAAAAGAGGAACAGTATGAAAAGTCCTCCCGCTATTCTTGTTTTCGTATTTAACATTGTTTTCAGGTTAATTTATTTTGATTGTGGCTTTAAAGCATGTTTAAACTGAATTTAATTGGCTAAAGTATTTATAACCTTATCCGGACAGGGGATGCTATGTGTCTGATAAGGGGTTTTTATGTTTTCCCATTAATTGACAATTAACTTCTTCGTTATGTTATATTGGCCGGATCGTATATTGACCAGGTAAATTCCTCTATCCAGAGACTGATCGAATTCCCGTATTTCATCTCCTCCCGTAACTTCCTGGTACAACCATCTGCCCCGATTATCATAAATACTGATGATCGCTGTTTGTAAAGGGGCCGGTAATGCTATCGAAAATTTCCCTGCCCGGGTAGGGTTCGGGTAAATAACAACTTCATTAGCTAAAGTATTGTCATTTACCTGAAGGGCAATGGTTTTCTCCGCCTGGGCTCCACTTGTTATTGTGACATCAAAAGTCTGCGTGCTTTGGCACCCTCCGCTGTTCGTATAGGTAGCTTCATAGCTTCCTGCCTGGCTGGCCTGTATATTGGAAATGGTTACTTCCCGGGTGGAAGCACTAAAACCGTTCGGTCCGCTCCAGCTCCACGATCCTCCCTGGATAGGCTGGGGCCCGAATTTCACCGTCCCGCCTGCGTCTAAGGTGGCACTGGCTGTTTGCTGCCAGGTTCCGTTATTGATCTGTACGTACGGTGTAATGCCCGTAGGCGTACAGGCGGCAGGGTCTCCATATACGATACCACGACCGGCCGTACTCATATATACTCTTCCGAAGACATTCATATCTCCCTGCACGAATTGCCCGTTTCCCGGACCTCCGTATTGTTGCGTGTCCGTATTGATCCTGGTCCAGGATGCTCCCTGGTCTGTGGAGCGATAAACACCTTTTACATTGTTGATGGTACCCCAAATGTAAATGGCAGGATAATTGGCTCCGGGGGCAGCGATACCGAAACCAACGGCTCCACAATAACTGATACCATTTATGGTTGAAAAGGATTGCCCGGAGTCTGTTGAACGTACCAGACCTCCATTGTTCAAAGCTATCCAGACATGGCCTTCCCTTCCGGGCGCCAGCCGGATGACTTTTGAGCCCCAGCCCGCGACTGAACCTGCCCGGGAAAATGAAGATCCGCCGTCGGTGCTCACCATTACCGCTCCGTTCCCGGGGTTGTATGCATAAAATTTATTGGAATTGACCGGGTCGCCAACCGGATGTGCTTCATTAAAACTTAACCCGCTTACCGTGGACCAGGAAGACCCGTTATTCGTTGAACGGTAAGTGACAGACGATTGCCTGGGCGAATGCAAAACGATATTGCCATTGGCCGATAGCGCCACCTTTCCCTGCGTTCCGTTCATATTGCTTTGGGTCCAGGTCGATCCCATATCGGTGGAATAATACATGGAATTTCCCACCCGAACCATTTTGCCCGTATTCTGGGCCGCTGCTGCCAGCCCGGTGGTGGTTCCCATTTGCGGGTTATGAATGGGTGCATATTGACCAATGTCAGTATGCCTGAATCCGTCATAGTCGCCGATAACAGAAATTAAAGGGCCATTGGGAATACTTTCCAGGCCAAGGGGCACGGTTTCTTCAAGCCCCCGGACAGTAAACCGCCAGGTACCGCTGCTATTGATGTTGTCATTCACGAAAATACCATTCCCCGAAGTGACCCAGACTTTTTGCGTATTGAAGGGGTCGAATTCTACGGAGCCTGCCCAATGGATGGAATGGCCGTTGATCCAGGTTACACCATCAGGGTCCATGTTAAATCCCCGGTCTACCACATCAACCCAGCTCGATCCGCCGCTGGTGCTCAGGAATATCCGGTCACCCCAGGTCCCATTCTGGTTCATATAGGTGTTGATGGTAGATGTCACAACCCGGTTAGGATTATTCGGATCAACGCTTATTCCTCCGAATGCCCTGTTGAAACCCGAAGGTGTGATGTTGGTCCATGCACCTGAAGGAATATTGTATTTCCAGATCTGTCCGTTATCCATGGGTTCGGGCACTGCCGAGTGCCCGTGAGGCCCGGCTCCATTGCCATAGGTTATATACAGGTCTCCGTTACTTGCCAAAGCCGCCCGATGGGGCATATAGGTGGTGGTAGCCCCTGAAACTGCCGAAAAGGACTGGCCGCCATTTTCACTTCGGTACAGGTTTGTACTGCCACTGCGCGAAACTCCGACAATGATCCGTTGCGTAACTCCCCCCGAAACGCTGCTGCCATCCAGAATAACAAAGCTTATGCCGTTTTCATTGGGGGTCGTGGTGACGTTGAGCGCATTGAGCCTGCTCCATGTTACACCGGCATCCGTACTCCTGAACAATCCGTTCCACCGCGTACCGCAGTACACAATATTGCTGTTGTTGGGATCAACTACAAGTTTCTCGCCGGTTTGTCGCCCCATACCGTTACCGTGAGCCTTAAATTGATCCGTGACATCTGTTACGGTAAACGTGTTGCCATAATCACTGGAGCGAAGGATTGCAGTTTTGCCATTATTAAAATAACTGATGCCTGCAAGCATATACAACCTGCCGGGATTATTAGGATCTGTTGCCAGTGATTCGACACCCAGAAACCCTACCTGATCTTCCGATACCCAGTCCGTCAGAGGTATCCAGCTGCCCGTCGAAGCATTCCATCTGTAGGCACCTCCTACATCGGTCCGGGCATAAACCAGGTTTTGCTGGGTCTTACTCGGTATAATGGCAGATACAAATCCGCCACCGCCGATAGCTACACTCTTCCAGTTGTAATCTGCTGTGGCCTGGGCCTTAACCTTATGGCCCTGGTACATAAGAATTGTGACAAATAAACAGAGAAAAGCAGGCATCCTGTGCCTGAAGCTGTTTTTACCACAGTCATCATTGGTTTTCTTCATAATTTAAGTTTAAGGGGTTAATTAAATGGTGTAAATTTTTGGTGGCTTTGGTTGCGAAAAACATTTTGGGAAGAAGTTATCTAAATCTACGTTTCAGACAACTTCTTTTACCCGTTACATTCTCACTACTCTGATATTATCAATTGCAAAATTCATAGCGGCCGTAGGTTGATTGGTGTCATTGACCGTGAAGATATTGATACCTCCGCTACCAGAGTCTCCCAGCAAGGCTTTTAAACTTCCCACTGATTCGCCTGTTCCATCTTTTCCTCCATCGGGTTTATTACGGAATTGTGAAAAAGGGATAGTTACTGTGACCCAATTACCGTTTGTGGTGACGGGAGCAGTCTTGTCATCCCCGAGTTTCCAGGGTTCATAGCGTGCCACGTAAGTCCAATCGAAATCTTTTAAAATGAACAGAGATGTTCCATTCCATTCTCCAGGTATATTGATCTCAAATTTAAAAGCATAATCGTCAACAGGATCATCCAGCTTATCCTCCGGAATCCACTGGACTCCTTTGGTATTAATACTCCTTCCTCCTTCCCACCAACTGGAATTATCCGCGCTCAGGCCATTATTACTTAAAATTGCATAGTTGCCCCTGTTGCCCGGAAAGGTGGTGCTGTTATTGCTTATACTTGCTCCCCAGTCGAATGTATTTACATCATCGAAATTACAAAGCATACCTGTTGTGGCATCATTGACATTGAAAGAAGAAGTATAGGCTCCTGTCCCTGTTTTTACCGTTACCGGCCCACTTTGATTGAGTGCCGGGGCCTTAAACCCAATTGATGTACCATCATCCGATAATTCGTATTCCGAAATCGTCGCACCGGCAAAAGTCACCTCTTTAACGTAAAAGAAATTGCTTCCATAAATGAACACCGGGTCTCCCTCACCCGGGAGTTCGTATGATACTCGTGTGATTACGGGTGGGTCAATGGCAAAGTCAATCGAATACGTATAAGATCCTCCCGCGCTTACAACGGTTACTTTATTCAGTTCTTCCAAGGGCACCGACTGGAACGGAACAGAAGGTATCTGGACCACTATATTTTCATCAGTCAAAAGGGTTTGGTTGATGTTTGCCTGGATGCCACCAAAAGTCACCTGGCCAACCTGGCTTAAGTTTTTTCCATGTATTACCACCCACTGACCGGCAACCATTTCAGTGATTAATGTGTCGTTGGGGGATGCTTCATAATTCCGGACCTCTGTAATGACAGGGGCAGACACGGTATCTTCCTTCTCGCAGGCAAGCATCAGGACAAAAACTGCCGCCAGACAAGGAAGTAGAAAACGATTAAATTTATATTTAGTTTTTTCCATGATATGTTCTTGATTATGTTAGAATGAATAAGATACCGGTGGTTCCAACAGCTTAGGATTGGCTGTTATCTCGGATGACGGCAGCGGAAACCTAAATGTATTCACCGTGGCCGGGGTTATTTCCCCGTACGGGTCCCGGGGGGTTGCCGTCCCGTCTTCATAATCAAAAGGCACACGTTGCTCGTTGTTGAGAATACCGATGGCCTTTTGGGGATCGTAGTAGGAGAGCCTTACGAGGTCGTTCCAGAACTGACCTTCGGCGGCGAGCTCAATCCTTCGTTCCTTCAGCAACATGTCCGCATCGATGGAGGCCACGGGATCGAGTCCGGCCCTTGTGCGTACTTCGTTGAAGTAAAACAGTGCATCGGCATCTGATGTGGCGGCGTTATTGCCGAGGATCGCTTCGGCATACAGTAAATAAACATCGGCAAGCCTCAATAATGAGTTGTGCTCTGTGGAAGAGGTCAGGGTCATGGTCGGTGCATTGTTATCCACATTGGTGCCGATAATATGTTTCTTTAAACCGGTATGGCTATCAAATGTAAAGCCGCCTCCCGCAGCATTTAACTCGGGGTAATAATCGCCTCTCAGCATAAAAGTGGCCTTGCGTCTTATGGAATCCTGCTCGGTGTACAAAGCATACATATCAATAGTAGGCTCGATATTAAACCAGCCCGCCTGTCCGTTGGCCGATATTTCAGCGCCTCCGGGAGAATATACCTGTAGCATGTTGCCCTCCAGCCAGCCGAGGCCCGGCGCCCATTGCAAAGCAAACAATGATTCCTGGTTGTCATTGTACTCGGTTTTGAAGAGGTTTGCATAATTGTCCAACAGCATCAGCCCGCTGTTTTTACAGACATTGCCGGCATAAGATTTCGCCTTGTCCAGTAATGCCTGGTCCCGCTGGCCGGAGCCTTCCGAATTCAGCCCTGCCCATGTCAAATAGACTTTGGCTAACATACCCTGTGCAGACCAGGTGGTAAGCCTGCCTTTCGTATCAGAATCGGGAAGGTGGCCTTCTGCAAAAGTCAGGTCATTCACCACAAACTGGTATACGTCGTTAACTTTATTTCTGTAAACCAGGGGAGCGCCGATCAGGCTGGTGTTATCCTCTATAATGGGGACCGGCCCCCACAACAAAGCCAGATTGTAATAAGCAAATCCACGTATAAACCTCGCCTCGGCAATGGCAGCGTTCCTGTCCTCTTCAGGAATGGAAGGCGGTGCTTTTTCCTGTATGGCATTAATGGTGGTATTGCAATGGGCAATAACCTTGTACATGGACTTCCAGTTCGCTATCATGATCTCATTCAACCCGGTTACGGAGAACGTATTCAGCTGAACCGCATCGCCCCAATAACCTACGGCCATATTGCCGCTAAGCACCTCGCCTACGGGCAAATAACAATTATAATTCCAGTCGGCCCATGGCGCACCCCCGTATAAAGCCGCAGTTGCCAGTCTCAGGTCTTCGGGGGTCTGATAAAAGTTTTCTGTACTGATCTCCGATAAAGGAGCACGCTCAAGAAAATCCTCACCACAGGACACCAAAAGCCCTGTAGCCGCGATGAGGGAATACACTATGATATATTTGAATTTCATGGTTTTCTGTTTTTATTTGTTAAGAGTAATGCTTGCACCAACCGAAAATACACGCGACTGGGGATAGAAACCATTGTCCACACCGGCGTTAAGCGGATCCCAGGACCCGATCTCGGGATCCATTCCTTTGTATTTGGTAATGATAAATGCATTGGTAACATTCGCGTAAATCCGAAGGGAATTGATATGTATTTTTTGCGTGAGCTCTTTGGGAAAGGTGTACCCTAAGGAAATGTTTTTACACCGGATAAAAGATCCGTCTTCGATAAATTTATCTGAAGTTCTGTTATTATCGTTTGTATTATCATTTCTGATACCTACGATCCTGGTATCGGGATTGGTAACATAAACATTGTTAACGTCACTGTCTGATCCGTCCGGGTCTATCAGCGCAAGTTTAGCGTAGTTGTTTAATGCCTTGAGGTAACCGAAACTGGTTCCGGGATATTCTCCGTTGATACGCAGCTGGTTAAACACCTTGTTCCCGTAATTGGCGTTGAAAAATATATTCAGGTCGAAGTTCTTATAAGAAAATGTATTATTAAGTCCCACCTGGTACTTGGGGATCGGCGACCCCAGATAGGTCTGATCGCGTTCGTCAATGATCCCGTCGCCATTGAAATCCTTAAACATCAGGTCGCCATACCAGATACTTCCTCCTGCCGGGCCAATATTAAGCTTTTCCCCGTTTCTCACAGGTATGGCATGCGTCTCAAAATCCTCCGCATTCGCAAAAACCCCTTCTACCACATATCCGTAAAATTCACCTATCGATCTTCCTACGGTGGTTTTGCTGTACTGTCCGTCCAATGAAGCGCCTTCGGTATTGAGTTTTTTGATCTTATTGATGTTATGGGATACGGTGAGATCTGTTGTCCATGAAAAATCTTCCCCGTTAAAATTTTTAGAACTTATTCTAAGGTCGAATCCCTTATTATTGATCTGACCGACATTTACGTAAGGAGATGCTATCGAACCGGGGGAATAGCCGGTAGCTGTTCCTGAGTATAATGGCAACGGAATCTGCATCAAAAGGCCATCGGTGTCCCTGTTGTAAAAATCTACCGAGAAGTTGAGACGCCAGTTAAAGAATGTTCCGTCAAGACCGATATTGGTGTATTTTGTCTTTTCCCATTCTACATAGGGGTTTGCCATGTTACTGGTAATCTGGGATATTCCGGAAAGACCTGTAGTCACCGTAGCCAATGTGGAGGTATAGGCATAATCCCTTATATTCTGATTGTTCGTCAGTCCGTAACCGGCCCGTAGTTTTAATTCATTTATTTTTTCTACATCCTTCAGGAATGCCTCATTATTCATTTTCCAGGCAAGGGCCCACGAATAGGTTGTTACCCACCGGTTTCCCGCAGCAAACTTTGAAGAACCATCTACCCGGACGTTGCTGGTCAACAGGTATTTATCATCCATTCCGAAATTTATCCGCCCGAAATACGATTCCAGTGCACTGTGGGTCTTAATCCCCGAATTTGTAGCGGTATTGGGATCGCCGCCGCTGATCACCTGTACGTTATTGGAGGGGAAGTTGGTACGGCCCGCAGCTACGTTTTCGGATTTGTTCAGCTGTGCTTCGTGTCCCACCATGACGTTCATATTGTACCTGTCGACGAACAAGCGGGAATAGGTGAGGTAATTTCGTATGGTTGAATTATAGCTTTGTGCGAAGGTATAGGAGCCTTCATTGATGGTTCTTTCCACAAGCCCCATTTTATAACTCGGAAAAAACCTGTCCTGTGTAGCCATGGAAAAGCTTCCCGTGATCTCATTTCTCAGTACCAGGTCTTTTGTAAATGTGATCTCAGCGTAAGCATTGCCGAAAATTTGCTTCCGCCTTGCGCGATCTTTATTGATAAGGGCTATGGCATACGGATTTACCGTATTGTTCACCCAGCCGTTCGGGTTATAAGCACCGCCCCAGCTACCGTCGGCATTTCTCACGGAAATATCGGGTGTTTGACTGAGTGCCGTGCGGATCACATTCGAACTGGTGGAGTTGACATTTTCCTTGATGTTTGCCAGTTGAAGGCTTGTTCCTATTTTTAACCAATCGGTTGTCTGGTTATCCAGGTTAAGCCGAACCGACATTCTTTTGAAATCAGATCCCAGGGCAATGCCCTCCTGCTCAAAATAGGAACCGGAAAGCAGGTATTGCGTTCTTTTATCGCCTCCTTTGACCGTAATGGTGTGATTGCTGACCGGCGCGTTTCTGAACAGTTCATCCTGCCAGTCTGTTCCCTTGCCCAGATATTGGGGATTGACAAACTCCGGTCTTTCATCGAAGCCCCAGCCCAGTCCCGTATTTCGTTCATTGATGAAAGTAGCATATTCCTGCAAATTCATAAGAGGCAACCTGTTCGGAAGTTGTTGAAAGCCCGTATAAAATTCATAATTAATACTGGGCGGGGCATCTTTTCCCCTTTTTGTAGTAATTACGATAACTCCATTGGTAGCCTGCGAACCATAAATGGCCGTAGCGGATGCATCTTTTAAAACATCGATAGACTCGATCTCAGACGGGTTTATTCCGGCCAAGGGATTGGTTCCTGAACCGAGAGTGGCCGTGTTGTTTATAATAACACCGTCTATGACGTACAGGGGATCGGATGACCCGAACGAAGACAAGCCCCTGACCTGAACAGATACTGCTCCGCCCGGTTGCCCCGAAACCTGTTGTACCACAAGCCCGGGAACTTTTCCCTGCAGGGCCTGGTCCATGGTAACAGGACTGGTCTTCCGGAGGTCCTCACCGGTTATCGACGAAATAGAGCCTGTAATGTCCTTTCGTTTTGTGGTTCCGTACCCGATGACTACCACTTCATCCAGGGCGGTCATATCGGTATACAGGGCAACATTGATTACCGATTTCTGTCCGACGACAACCTCTTTTGAGACAAAGCCTATGGAACTGAATACCAGGACGGCTCCGGGAGAGGGAACTTCTATGGAATAGTTCCCGTCAAAGTCGGTAACAGTTCCCTTGTTGGTTCCTTTAACAACAATATTAACCCCCGGAAGCAGTTCTTTATCCTCACCTGAGGTTACTACCCCCGATACCTGGATGGCCTGCCCGAGAACAGGGACCATCCACAAATTCATCAGCAACGGAACAAGAGAGCGCCTCAGCCTCTTACCCGGCCATTTAATACGTGTACACGTCTTCATAAAATAGTGGTTTTGGTTTTTTAATAGTTGACCTTTTAACGGTCGTTCAAAGTCGTGAAAGTATCAATTCCGCTGCCTGGACAGGGTTCGCCATGTTTTTAATAAGGGGGAGCAATGTGTTATCCTTCCATATTTTGATAAAAATCCGGCCGATTTTATAGTGTATTGTTAAAAAATTAATACAGTTTCTAAGAAACCGTTCTATTTTAACGTGAGTAATGGATAAGAAAAAGACTTCCCTCTTCAGACGAAGGCCCGTGCTGAGCAAAGCCAAAGTAGGGGTGTCCCGCTTGCAGGACGGGGAGTTTGACCCAGCCCATACCCTGGGCTTAACCTCAAACTTTTATACAATACCTATAGCTTGGGTTATCAAACCCTCCGACCAAACGAAAGTTTGTCCACCTCCCTTTGTCTAAAGGCGTTGTATTGAGCCTAGTCGAAGTAGAGGAAATCTTTTTTACAATTCAATGCTTTTGACCGGAACAACTTAAACATTCTTCACGTTATTTTATGCTGCGCAGGTATTCCGAAGGTGAGATACCGAATTCATTTTTGAAGTTGATGGTAAACCGTTTTGGCGAATTAAAGCCCACACTATAAGCCACTTCTGCAATTTGCATCTGGCTTTTTTCCAGAAGTTGCCGGCCTCGTTTCAGGCGGATGGTGCGGATAAACTCAGCCGGTCCTTTTCCGGTGATGCTCATCAGCTTTTTATATAAATGGCTCCTGCTGAGCCCGACCTCGCTGCCCAGTTCCTCCACGGAAAATTCCGGGTCAGCGATATGTTCTTCCACCACTTTAATGGCCTTTTCTATCAGTTGCTGGTCCAGGGGGGTGATGGTAATTTCGCCGGGAGAGACATCGATCTTTTGACTGAATGAAAGATGGCACTTTTCCGTCCACTCCAGGAATTTGCGGATGCGCAATTTCAGCAGGTTAAAATTGAAAGGTTTGGTCAGGTAATCATCGGCTCCCACTTCCAGCCCTTTTATTTCATATTCTTCGGCTGTACGGGCGGTGAGCAGGATCACGGGAATATGAGACCATTGTATGTTTGTCTTGATGCGGTTGCAAAGCTCTATTCCGTCCATAAGGGGCATCATCACATCACTTACCACTACGTTAATGTCGTGTTTTTCCAGCTGTGCTAATGCTTCCCGGCCGTTATTAGCAAGCAGTACGGTATATTCGTCAGACAGGCTGTCTTCCATAAATTCGCATAGATCCTTATTATCATCAACGAACAGCAATACCGGACATCCGGGCATGCCTTGCATGTCTTCTACCTGTTCCGCAATATCATCCACAGAGACTTCTTCGGGACTCAGTTCTTCCGTCTCCCCGGTTTCGGTTACCGGCAGTGTAAACGTGAACGTACTGCCCTGCGGTATGTTGTCCTTTACGGCAATGGTGCCCCCGTGCATACGTACATATTCGCTTACGATATGAAGACCGATACCGCTGCCTGTCCTTTCCTGCAGCTGCGGCCCCTGGTAAAACCGTTCAAAGATGTGTTTTTTATGGGTATCTCCTATACCCGGACCGGAATCGGTAACATCGACGCATGCATGGCCTTCCTCCCAGTACACACGGACATCGATCTCGCCTCCTTCCTGTGTGAATTTGAAGGCGTTGGAAAGCAGGTTCAGCATTATCTTCTGCACTTTATCCGGATCGAACTGCATGGAAAGTTTTTTTAGTTCCCCGGAAAAGGAAAAATTGATATGACGATCAACGGCATACGCATGGAAGGGCGCACATACTTCTTCCATAAAAACCACGAAATTACCTTGCCGCAAGTGCAGGGATTCGGCGTCTGTGTCGAGTTTACGGAAATCGAGCAAAGAATTGATCAGTGTCAGTAATTGTTCTGCATTCTTGTTTATCGTGTTCAGTTTTTTGCGTAAACCCACTTCCAGTTCCTGGTTCAATATGGCCTGTAACGGGGTGGTGATAAGTGTAAGCGGGGTGCGAAGATCGTGACTTATGTTTGTAAAGAACCTGAGTTTCATTTCATTGAGACTGGCTTCCTGCTTGCGCCTCAATTGTATTCTTTGCTGTTCGAATTTGCGGCGATGATGTTTCCTGATCCGGTAAACAATGAACGAGATAAGACCGATAGCCAATACGGCATACAGAGCGATTGCCCATCCCGACAGGTAAAAGGGCGGGGTAACCGTTATATTCAGCACAGAAGCCTCACCATTCCATACACCATCACTGTTGCCGGCTTTGACAAGGAGCCTGTAACTGCCGGGGGCCAGGGAGGAAAACATAATTTTATGGTCTTGTGTGTAGAGCCACTGTGTGTCAAATCCTTCCAGTTTATAAGCATATTTCACCTTGTCGGCGTGCAGCAGGTCGCCGGTGGTGAATTGTATGGTGATCTGCTTGTCGTTATGCCGGAACGTCAGTGAGTCCGTCTGTTCCATCGGGTGTTTCAACAGCTTATTTCCTTTATAGAGCGAATCTACTTTAACACTGCTGTTCCCCACGCTCAGCCCTGTAAAGATCACTTGGGCAGGAGATCTGTTTTTTTCCGCCATTTTGTTCGGGTTCACAACGGTTAGTCCTTCAACTCCTCCCAGAAGAATATCTCCGTTACGGAGTTTATAAATAGCATTATTATTAAAATGATTGTCCTTGAACCCGTCTCTGGAAGAGAAATTCCTATAGCTGATCTTCATCACATCCCGGCTATCACGTTCGGCGGAGAGAATGGACAGGCCATTACTTGTGGTCACCCATATATTCCTGTGATCATCTTCAATAATACCCTGGATGAGATTATCGGTAAGACCTGTGTCTTTATCCATGAAGTAGAGCGTATCCTTCTTCAGATCCCATAATGTCAGTCCTTCCAGATGCCCCAGCCAGATGTTGTCTTTCGAATCTTTATATACGCTGGATATCAGCATTTTATTGAAATGCTGTGTTCCCCGCTTGTTTCCCGTATGGACGACATGGCCGCCGGTGGTAATATCGACTACATAGAGCCCGTAGACCGTACCGATGTACAGCTTGTCCCCGTTGTCGTAATACATGTCCATAGGGTGTTTTGTCTGTTCGCACACCGTGGAGAGGGCATTCATGTTCTCTTCTTCATTACGGAGGCATTGTATCCCTCCACCAAGGGTCCCTATCCATAAATTCCCATATCGATCTTCCTGCAAATTCCAGATGTCGTCGGAGACCAGTGCGCTGTTGTCTTTGGTGAAGTGACTGAACTTTCCGTTCTCATAGCAAAAAAGGCCATCTATATAGGTCCCGATCCATATCCGTCCTTTACGGTCTTCCAGTAAAGAAACGATAACATCACTTTGCAAGGGTAGTTTCCTGATCTTATTTTCTTTTGTTTTCTCTTTCAGGAATAACCCGTTTCCGTCTGTACCCAGCCAGGTATTGCCTTGCCGGTCTTCTAATATGACGCTGACATTCCTGCAATCCGGATGTTCTTCATTTACGATGTTACGAAAGCTATGGTGATAATACGAAATGCCTTTCTTGTTGTGGCCTATCCATATAATTCCGTTATCATCTTTATACAGGCAGGCAATATTATCGGATGCGATCGAAGAATTTATTGCCGGGTCTTCCGATAGATTGGTAAGTGCTCCGGTAGCCCGGTCATATATGAACAATCCGTCGTGGTCGGTGCCTATCCAGATACGGCCGTTCTCATCGTCCAGCATATTTAATATTTTATTGCGCCGGGCCCCGCTAACGGAACTCAACAACAATTTCTCCCAATCCGAGTCCGGGCTTTTCCGGTAGTAGATCAGGTCGGTTTTACCGGACAACAGCCATAACCCGCCATGGCTATCGGCGTATATTTTGTTATATAATCCGGGGGTTGCGATATGCTGTAATTCAAGTACCCGCTGTCTGCCGGTGTGTTTATCCATCTGCCACAAAAATCCCGGCTTCAACATGCCATACAAGGAATTCCCATTATCGCTTAACTCGACGGTGACCACTTCATCCACCCGTATTTTGATGTTAAAGACCTTCAGGGCTTCTTTACGGGTATCGTACAGGTATACTTTTTGTCCGCTCATCACCCACAGGTCCTTTTCCCTGTCTACGTAAACTTTATAATTGCGGTCTACGGAAATACCCAGATCCTGCAAAAACCCGGGGACATCCGTAATGAAATTGTCCTTGTCGCGGTTATACACCATATAAGTGAAGCTCCTGACCCAGATATTGCCCAGACCGTCTTCCTGTAGTCCCCAGATGTTATTTGCAGACATCGTACCGGGCTCCCCGGGTCTTGCGGTGTAGGTTTTAAATCCATAGCCATCATAACGGTTCAATCCTGATGCCGTTCCTACCCATAAAAACCCGTAACTATCCTTTAAAACAGCACCGACATGACTATTGGAAAGCCCGTCTCCTGTGGTGAGGTGATGGAATATGTAAGGAGATTGCCCTGTGGTCCGAATGGTAGCCATCAGCCCCATCACAAGTATGCCTAATATTTTGATAAATGCTCTCATCTCCTTGCCTCATTGAAAACCAGGGCCACCTAAGATATAAAAAATGTAACAATTACAATTCTATGATCTGTTGTTTCCCGTCATAATTTACCTGCTTGCCCTGATCGGTGTATTGAAATGACCTGGGGTCTTCCCTGCTCACCGGAACAATGATAAATTTCCTTTCCCTGAGCATCCCGTCAAATGCTCCTTTTCGCTCCCCGATGGTCAATGTTCCTTCTGTGTCATTATAATTAAAAGAGATGGTTGAATAGTCTCCTTTTTCGTAATTGTAGTTTACTCCTTCGTCTTCGTATAGTGTAAAGCTGCCGTTTTGTCCCCGGTAAACATACAGAACAATGGTTTCTGCCGGTTTCTCATCACTATACTGTATATCCGGACCTATGGGGATGATGGCACCTTCACGGATATACAGGGGGATACGGTCATAGGGGGCATCCACTTTTAACTGCTGTCCGCCCGTTACGGATTGTCCGGTGTAGAAATCATACCAGTTTGTTCCATCGGGAAAATAAACTTCCCGGCTTCGTGCCTGGTATTGATAAACGGGGCATACCATAAATGCGGGGCCGAACATAAACTGGTCGCTTATATTTTCTACCTTTTTGTCATCCCCGAAATCCATGACCAGGGGCCGCATCATGGTGTAATCGTCAAAATAGGTCATTCCGGACAGGGTATAGATATAGGGCATTAACCGGTAGCGCAGATCGGTATAGTACAGTATGGCGTCATATGCAGGATGCCCTTCGGGAGCAATATGCCAGGGTTCGCGATACGGGAACTGCCCGTGTGCCCGGTATAAGGGTGCAAAGGCACCGAACTGATACCACCGGGCATTGAGTTCGCGCCATTCCTTCAGGTCGGCATTTTCCTTTCCGCTTCTGTCGTATTCCAGTTGTGCCCCGACATACCTGCTCTCCACACAAAAGCCCCCGATATCCATGGTCCAATAGGGAATGCCACTCATGGCAAAATTAAGCCCGGCAGAGATCTGGGCTTTCATATCTTCCCAGCGGGTGGCAATATCACCGCTCCATGTGGCCGTGGAATATCGCTGTAACCCGGCAAAGCCGGAACGGGTTAGTAAAAACACGCGTTTATCGGGGTCTACACTGCGTTGCCCTTCATAAATCGCTTCTGCGTTCATCAGTGCATAAGCGTTAAAATATTCTGTGGAAGAGCCCAGGGCCGTAGGGCCAGAAAGTGCTTTGCGGTATTCCATATCCGTACAGTCGAGTATATTCGGTTCGCTGGCATCCATCCACCACGCATCTATGCCCAGTGGGTAGTAATGTTCGTATATCTGGTTCCAGAACAGCTTCCGGGCACCGGGAGCATAGGCATCGTAGAATGAGCCTACGTACCCGGGTCCCACCCAGTCCCGGATGCTGTCTTTCACGGCCTGCCGGTACATCCAGCCTTTACTGTCAAACTCCTTGTAGTGCTCGGTGGTCGCATAAAACTTGGGCCACACGGAGATCATCATTTTCCCGTGCATGGCATGGATGGAATCTACCATGGCCTTCGGGTCCGGGAAGCGGCTTTTATCAAATTCATGACTTCCCCAGGCGTCTTCGGGCCAGTGGTTCCAGTCGAGGACAATATTGTCGATCGGAATTTTACGGTCCCGGAATTCTTTAAGTGTACCCAATATTTCGTCCTGGGTCTTGTATCTTTCCCGGCTCTGCCAGAAGCCCATGGCCCATTTGGGCATGATCCGGGATTTTCCGGTCAGGGTCCGGTAGCCCCCGATGATCTCGTCCATGGATTCGCCGTATACAAAGTAGTAATCTATTTTCTTGTTCATCTCGCTCCACCATATCTGGCTGTCCTGTTCTTCTTCTTCCAGCGGCGGTTGCACCCTCAGACCAAAATACGATTTTCCCCCGTCGGGTTTCCACTCGATGCGTAAGGGGACCTTTTTACCGGATTCCAGATCAAAAGTAAATTTATAGCTGTTCGGGTTCCAGGCGGTCCGCCAGCGTTCGGGCACCACCAATTCGTCGTTCAGGTAAACCTTGACATAACCGGCATAATACAGGATAAACCGGTAGGTGCCGTCATGCTGTGCTTCAATAGTGCCTTCGTAGGTTACATCGGCTTCTTTTAAGGGGAAATTTTCAGGTAAATTCCTTATGGTCTTTATATCTTCAAAATAGAGGGACTCTTCTTTGCGTTCCAATCGTGGTCTTTCCGGGGCCGGGGATACGTAGGTGCCGGTTAGTCCCCCTTGTCGCCCTTCTTTATCATATAATATAAATGTTTCATTCAATTGCCTGTACTCCCTGCTGTCACCAAAACGACTTAAGGAATAGCTGTCCCACAAGAGACCATAGTTTTTATTGGAAACAATAAAGGGTACGGAAACCTTGGTGTTGTACTGGAACAACTCCTCGCTCTTTCCTTTATAATTGAACTCATCGGCCTGGTGCTGCCCTAACCCGTAAAAGGCTTCGTCGGCAGGAGAATCAAACAGCTGCCTTACTGAATAGCCCTTTGTTCCATCTGCTTCAATGGGGGTAAATGACCTGCCCCCACCCTGCTTTTCGGCCAGTATTACCTTGCCGGCTTTATCTTTGAACCTTATTCCGCCATCCGATCTGGATACTACTGCTTTTAGCTTTGCTGTACTTAACATGACGGAATCACCGATATCCTCTATGGAGAAAGGAACTGTCTGAAGTCCCGGAACAATGATCAGGCTGGAATCCCGGGGAAATTCTTTTTCGGGGGTAGCGGAAACATGGATCAGTTTGTCTCCCAATACCTGCAAACGAACTCTCCGGGCTCCTGCATCCTGCGGTTGTTCCACATTGATAATTATACCGTCATCAATTTTTTGATAAGGAGATTCGGCACATGCCGCAAGGGTCAGCAGTACCAATAAATTCAATAGTCTTGTTGGTTTTTTCATCTGATATCAAAAAGGAGTTCAATAAAATATTCAGACTTCAAACCTCCGATAAAAAAATACATCCGTAGGGTTCTTATGTTTCTAAAGAGGGGGCATTGTGAATTCAATGCCGGAAAATGATTTTGAAAAGTCCTTGGGTGAAATAACGACTGAAAACGGTAATCTCACTGATTATTTCGAACAGGTGAAATAATTATTCGGAGAGGTATTAGAAGGAAGCTTGAACTTCATAAATCATAAGTAGTTCCGATCGTATTTTATTGTTTTGTTAGAAAAATAAGCCAATTCATCTCCTTTGGAATTTCGATAGGCATTTAATCAATTTGATTTCCCTGTATTTATAAAGAATACGTATATCTTTAGTACAATTGAATCATGAAAGGAACCGGACTGAAATTATGAGATCTATACCACGATTGAGCTCAGTGAATTATCCTCAAAAAACTAGCTGGTCTCAAATCAGGACCTCACTTTTATATGCAAATTCTTGACCTTTTTCATCATAAGTGTTAAAATGGGGTGTAGTGATTAATTGTTCAGATAATGGTAGTTCTGTTTTGTTCCTATGTGCAGGGCCATCTGAATCAAACCTGAAGTATGGTTTTTCCGTAAAATCTGGGCAATGCAATTTAATTCCGTATTTATGCAGAGATAACTTTTTTTCCACAATTAAATTGATGTTTTCATCAATAGAAGAGTGTTCAATTTTTGTAGTTTGTTTTAACCAATCCCGATTATTTCTTTTCGGTTCAAGAATAATGGGGTTAGTGGACAGGTTTTTTTCTGCATAAGATAATTCTTGGAAATACTCGTAATTATCTCTGACATCAAAATTAATCTTACTCATTCGGTTTTTATATTTTGAATTGTGCCAATGCACTGCGACTATGAAAGCAACAAATAAACCCAAACTGTTCTATTGTAACGCTTTCCTGGCTACATTCCAGTCTGCCATGTAGTTATTTTAGCGATGCTACTTGTAATTATCGTTTACGAATTTTGTTTTTAAATTATTTATAGAGCCCTCTTTTTCGATTCTCTGAAGTATTTGTTTTATATTAATTAATTGAATACCTGCTAATTCCTTCATGTAGTCAACATTTTCAAGAGTTATCGAGTTAGAAGGCTTAGTAAATTCATTTTCAATATACGATATATAAATACTTCTATTTTTCAAATTATTAAATTCACTTATTCGTCCTTTTAATTCTTCATACATTTCGGTTAATTTTTCTGTCTGTTCGGTATTGTTTTGCAATACTGATGTATAAACTTGTGTAGCAAATAATTTTAGAACAGATTCATCCAATTTTTTAATGTGCTGTTCAAATCCATTTTTTTTTAAGTATCCATAGTTCAATTCAAAAGGTTTAATTTCGTTGAGTAGAGATTTGAAAAAAACTTTTACTAAAAGAAAAAACCTTCCGCCTTCCTCAAAAGAAAAGTGATAAAAAGTATACGACCGTTTGATTTTTCCGTTTTTATAGAGTATTTCAGCATCTTCATACAATTCAGTCGCATTCTCAAATGTCAGAAACATCGCTTTATATATTTTTTCTAACACGAAAGTTGATTTTAATTGCAAATAATCCGTTATATAGGGCATTAAATTAACGTGAATAATGGATAAGAGATAAAATAATCTTAACGTAAAAAAGGAGTAAAGTCA
>NZ_RJTM01000115.1 GCF_003725735.1 Sinomicrobium pectinilyticum
ACTCCTTGTTCCGCTTGCGGAATACCCCTCTTCTGAAGAGAGCGTGCCTTTTGTCTTATCCATTATTCACGTTAAATAAAAAAGCGGGACGTCCCTTTCAAGACATCCCGCTTATCTTATGTTGTATCATACTGCCGGAAACACCGTTCCTGCAACATAATAATTAACCTTACTTCAATTCGAACCCTACATGTACCGTAGCCTCGATACTCATTTCCCCAATAGCTATGGACTCACCACTGCCGGAAGCATCAGCTTCGGCCTTCATCATGGCATATCTTGGCATTGGTATGGGTTCAGGTTGCCCGGTCTCGGACAGGTAAATAGGTTCGCCTACGCTTTTCCCCAGGGCAGAAGCATATTCTTCCGCTTTTTTCCTTGCATTTTTAACCGCTTTTATACGCGCCTGACTCTTCAGTTCATCAATATTCGAAGCATTGAATTCCACACCGTCTATACGGTTTACTCCGGCATCCAGTAACCCCTGGCTCAGCGCCTCGTATTTGGACAGGTCTTTCAAACGAATGGAAAGAGATTGATTGGCCACATACTTATACTCTTTGGTCTGGTAGTCATAATTCTTGTTCAGGTTCAGATACTCCGTCTTTATGTCCTTGGCCTCTATATTCATGTCCTTACAGAACTTCAATACCTTATCGATAAGTGCATCGTTAAGTTTTTTCACATCAAGGGCAGATTTACCTTCGTTTTCCACCCTCACTTTAAGGGTTACGTTATCCGGTACCACTTTTACTGTCCCTTCTCCCGAAACAGATATCGTGCGGGCAGGGTCTTTTACCAAAACAGAAGGAGTTTGTGCTTGTAATGCCATAGTAGTGCCTAATACCAAAGTTAAAAAGATTTTTTTCATAATGTATATTGCTTTTTGTGTTTATATTCTTCCCCTTATACAACTGCCGTGCCAAACCGGAAACCAGCAATTATTTTTATACAAAAAATAAGGAATTATCTTTCCCGGCAGCTTACAATAAAACTATTTCCTGTGAGATTCCCGGATAATACAAAGGTAGATTTTTTGACAGGACAATGTTATATTTTCCCCATTTTCCCGAGAACATACAACAGGATAATAGGTAATGCGAGCAATCCCACCATCAAAGGGTCCTGGGTAATCAATCCCGGCTGAAAAGCAAGCGTCAGGACATACCCGCCAATGGCCCCGCCAAAATGTGCGGTATGGCCTATATTCCCCACC
>NZ_RJTM01000116.1 GCF_003725735.1 Sinomicrobium pectinilyticum
TTCCCCACCCGGTTTTTCATACCGTAGATGGAATACAACAGATACCCTATGCCAAAAATATATGCCGGGATGGGAATGGGGATAAAAAAGAAGTAGATACTCATCCCCGGATTGAGCAGTATACCGGAATAAATAATGCCCGTCACGGCACCACTGGCTCCTACGGCACTGTAATAATCCTCATTTTTATGAAACTGAAAAGACAACAGGTTTCCGGCCAGTAAACTCGCCAGGTAAATAGCCAGAAACTTCAGATTGCCGAAATGAAATATCACGATCGGGGCAAAGAAGTAAAAGGTGATCATATTGAACAACAGGTGTGTAAAGTCCACATGCAAGAACCCGGAGGTCAGCATACGTAGTTTTTCTCCCTTTTTTATTGCCCTTATCTCAAACTTATAACGTTCAAAAAAAGAAGGATCGTTAAATCCTTTGATGGAAACCAATACGTTAGCAGCAATCACTGCTATCATTACTATATTCAAATCCATAGAATGGTATGTTTGTATCCTTATGTGTTCAAATATAGCTATATTTGCCGGAAATACTAAGAGATATAATGCAGCTTCTGGTCTTTATTCTGGCTTATCCTTTCTTATGGTTGATCTCTGTCCTCCCGTTCCGGCTTCTTTACCTGATCTCCGATATCGTTTACATCCTGCTTTACAGGATTATAGGATACCGCAAAAAGACCGTAAGGAATAACCTTAAACTGGCTCTTCCCCACCTGTCAGACGAAGAAAGGCTGGATATCGAAAAAAAGTTTTACAGGCATTTGGCCGATGTTTTCCTGGAAATGATAAAAACCCTCTCCATCTCTCAGGAAGAAATGGAAAAGAGGTTCGTATATACCAATGTGGAAGAAATACTGAAGCTGGAGAAAAGCAAAAGTGTTGTACTACTCTTCCCTCATTATGCAAACTGGGAATGGACTTCATCACTGGACCCACAGGTTGCTTCCAAAGGATATGCCATATATAAGCGCATAAGAAACCCGTATTTTGACCGTCTGGTAAAACGAATACGTCAGAAGTTTGGCACCACATTAATAGAAACAAAGGAAACTATCCGCGTAATCCGGCAAAATCAGAGGGACCATATTACCTGTATATACGGTTTTCTGAGCGATCAGTCACCACTCATGAGCAAAGCCATATACTGGCAGGAATTCATGGGAGTTAAAGTACCGGTCCATGTAGGTTCGGAAATACTTGCCAAAAGGACCGGACTTGCCGTAATATACCTGCGTGTTGAAAAAGTCAGAAGAGGATATTACCAGGCTACCTTCCTTACCCTGGCCGAAAACCCTGAAACCTATCCGGATTACCAGGTTACGGACATGTTCCTCCGGGAGGTGGAAAAACAAATAAAAGAAGCTCCTCAATATTATTTCTGGACCCACAAACGATGGAAACATATGGGGAAAGCACCGGACAAGCTCTGAGGAATTGGTAATGTGAAAGGAAATAATGACAGGACCAATATGCATTCATAACAATTCCTGAACCGAACTACAGACTACAAGCCACTGGCTTTATAAGCAATCATTAAAATTGCGATTTGGTCATTACGGCAACTCTTTTGTAAACTCAATAACGGGAGTTTTGAGAAGTCAAAGCGATATGCACTAACGCATGTGGTTCAAACTATTTTTGAGACCAATCGAAAAAACCTGAGTACGTATCTCAATTTCTGCCTGATACCTAAAAAGTGATTTTCTCCCAGGACCCCGCATATACCGGCGCTACCTTGTTCAGCGAATTTTTAAGGCTTACGATGTCCACTTTGGGACCATCGGAAAAGACATTCAGTATTTCGTCTTTCTTCGCATCGAAAAAGACCTGAAGCAAAAACGAATTGGGCCTGGTGGAATTAACACGCTCCAGGAATTTCATGGACCTGGCCATGGATTCTTTTCCGGAAGCCGCATCTTCGGTCATCCTGTCCAGTCCCATCCGGTGATACTCGTATAAAGCCGTACGATAACTCTTAAACGGGTTCGACAACAGGTTATCCACAAGCCCCCACCGGCTCTTGTTCCCGTCCGACTGTTTCCATCCGGAATAATTACTGCTCTGGGCCAGGTTAACAATATTCCGGGCCTGCTGGTAATAATCCGTCCCGCCTTCCGGGGCAAAAGTATCCGCATCCATTCCGAGTATAACATATATATAATATGTAATCACCGACACGAGGTTGGATTCAAATGTATTCCGGTTAAAGAAGAGGGGTTGAAATTCCAGATAACGGAAATCAAACTGCCTGTCCTGAAAATTAAATACGGGAGATTCGTAGGATGTATTGTAGACCGGACGGGAAGATTGCACCTGTATGGAGGCCGAAAACCGATCGGACTCATACTTGGAGACCGTAATGTACATGCTGCAGTTTATTCTTTCCTGCATGGCATACATACGGTTTGTCCATTTGGTTTTGTTTATAAAATCGGTAATGGACTTTTCCAGGGTTTCAAATATCTGCCTGTTACTCTGCCCCACCTGTTCAGCGTCTACCACCACTTTGCAATTGAGTTCCTGTGCGTGGAGAGAAAAATTCCACACCATGAGAAAACAAACTAAAAGAACTGAGTTTTTCATTTCCGGTTAAAGCAAATGCTATGATTTTTGGTTAATCGTATGACGGAGGTCAATAGCTTAAATCCTGCTCTCAAACAGTTTTTCCATTAGCTGTCTTCCGACATCCTGCGTTGTATCTCCTTAAAAATATCCAGGGCCACATCCGATTTGGGTTTCAATTCAAATGACACGATGTTCTCTTCCCTGTCTATAAAGGTAATTTTATTTGTTGATTTACCAAAACCTGCTCCTTTGTCATTAAGCGAATTGAGCACTATGGCATCCAGATTTTTCCTGCGGAGCTTTCCTTTGGCATTCTCTGTCTCGTCATGAGTCTCCAGAGCAAAACCAACAAGGTACTGGTGTTTTTTAATGGCTCCTATCGAGGCCAGGATATCTTTTGTAGGTTCCAGTTCTATCGTCAGTGAAGCGTCTTTTTTCTTTATTTTCTGTTCCTGCACCGTTACCGGCCTGTAATCGGAAACGGCAGCGGCAAGCACTGCTATATCCACATGCTCAAATACCTCGTGGACCGCCAGGTACATCTCTTCAGCGTTCACTACACGGACGATATTTACTCCGGGAATATCTGCAGTAAGATGTGTAGGGCCCATAATCAGTGTTACCTCTGCTCCAAGTGAAGCAGCAGTCCGGGCAAGTTCTATGCCCATTCTTCCGGAAGAGTGATTTCCGATAAAACGGACCGGGTCTATAGCTTCGTAGGTAGGCCCTGCGGTTATGAGTACTTTCTTTTCGTAAAACGGCAGATTGCTCAGGATATGCTTTTCCATGAAAGCCACGATATCCTCCGGTTCCGCCATACGGCCTTCCCCGGTAAGCCCGCTGGCAAGTTCGCCATGAACAGCGGGGATAATTATGTTTCCGTAAGCTTTAAGGGTATGTAAGGTATTTCGCGTGGAAGGGTGTTTGTACATGTCCAGATCCATCGCCGGGGCTATATAAACCGGACATTTGGCGGATAAATATGTTGCCAGAAGAAAGTTATCCGAAACACCGTTGGCCATCTTAGCCATGCTATTGGCCGTAGCCGGGGCAATAATCATATAATCGGCCCAGAGACCTGCTTCCACATGATTATTCCACATAGCATTACCATCTTCCTCATCTGTAAACGAGGACAGCACGGGGTTTTTCGAAAGCGTGGATAAAGTAAGCGGAGTGACAAACTCCCTGGCATTTTCGGTCATGATCACCCGGACATCAGCTCCTGCCCTGATAAATAACCGTACCAGAAAAGCAGTTTTGTAAGCGGCAATGCCCCCGGTAATGCCTAAAAGGATATTCTTGCCGCTTAAAACAGACATTTACGCTTCTTTTTCGGTATTCCTGTAGTATATTTTGTCGTTTAACCACTCTTCTACCGCAATAGCATGAGGCTTGGGAAGTTTTTCATAGAACTTGGAAACTTCGATCTGTTCCTTGTTCTCGAATATTTCTTCCAGGCTGTCGGTATATGTGGCAAATTCTTCCAGTTTCTCTATCAGTTCCTTTTTGATCTCGGAATTGATCTGGGTAGCCCTTTTGGCAACGATAGATATCGCCTCATAGATATTATCGGTAGGGGCGTCTATCTTGTTTTTGTCGAGGGTAACGGTAGAAACCGGGGCTTCTGTTTTTCTCAAATTGCTCATCTCTCTCTTCTTATTTGCTAAATTGTTGTAATTCCTGTTCTACTTCGGCCATCATTTTTTCGGCCTCATCGGCATACTTGGTATCCGGATAATACCTTTTTAAAGTATTATAGGATTCTTTGGTATGATTAAGACGCTCTTCCATCTTCGCGTAAATACTGTTTACGGCAAGATTATAGGAAGAAAGCATTCTGTAATACATCGCATCTTCCCGAAAAACGGTTCCGGGATAGTTCGAAAGAAAATTATCAAATGATTTTATGGCCGCTTTGTAATCGCTTATCCGATTGTACTGCTTGGCAATTTCAAAATCCTTTTTCTCCAATTTGGTCCGCAATTCATGAATCAGCTTGTTGGCCTCGTCGAGATATTCGGAATCAGGGTAATTATTGATAAACAGCTGCAATTTATCCACAGCCGTATTGGTTTCCTTCTGGTCCAGACTGTATTTCGGAGACAGCATGTAATAACTCTTGGCCCCCAGGAAAGCCGCCTCTTCTGCTTTATCACTTTTCGGATAGGATTTCGAAAAACGGTCGAACTGATAAGCTGCAAGATAATAATCTTTAGTCTGGTAATAGGCGTTGGCATGGAAGTACACTACCCTTTCTCCCTGCGGTTTTCCTGCATATTGAGGTACGACCTGCTCCAAAAGACGGTTTGCTCTTTTATAGTCTCCTTCATTGTACAGTTTCTCAGCCAGATCATACTTTACCTTAACATCCTCGCTCTTCAGTGCCTTTTGAAACGGGCTACAGGAGCTTATCAGGGCAGCAGCAGCGATGTATAAAAATTTCTTCATGCTTTAACGCGTAATTTTAAGTGGTTTCCGTCCGTGTCATCACGGCAATGGTCTTCACCGCTAAAATTAACGGCAAAATTAGCCAATAATTGGATAATACAAAATTTATTATCGCCGAAGATACAATTTACACGCTTCCCCGAAAACAGGCCGGGGCGAATTTTAACCATATTTTTAGAATTCGCCCCGGTTTATGCCTGTATGTTTCTTGTCCAATGGTCCAGCCTATACGGTCCCTGAACGGAGCCGAAGGGCGTTTTTTTCAACAAAACCTGCAATTCTCTGCCCCAGGTCCCTGTCTACCTTCACCAAAGGCAACCGCAATACATCATCTGCCAGACCCAGGGCCCTGAATACTGATTTGATGCCCGCCGGGTTCCCCTGTTCAAAAATCATGTCTATGGCATCCATAAGTTTATAATGCAACCTATAGGCTTCAGTAGCATTTCCGTCAAGACCGTACCGTACCATCTCCGTAAATTCCCTGGGGAATCCCTGGCCTATTACTGATATTACTCCCGCCCCCCCGGCAAGTACCATGGGCAGGGTAACCATATCATCCCCCGAAATTACCAGGAAACCTTCCGGCTTTTCCTTAATAAGGCGCATGGCCTGAACGATGTCCCCGGCCGCTTCTTTTATACCTATTATATTATCTATGTCCCTTGCCAGCCTCAGTACCGTTTGCGGCAACATATTAGAAGCTGTCCTTCCCGGTACATTATAAAGAATCACCGGAAGGGATGATGCCTCTGCCACTGCTTTGAAATGCTGGTATATTCCTTCTTGTGTAGGTTTGTTGTAATAAGGTGACACGGATAAGATAGCATCAAACCCGGACATGTCCGTAGTATGCAGTTCATTTACAACCTCGGCAGTGTTGTTTCCTCCTACTCCCAGAACCAACGGAAGTCTTCCCGCATTTGCCTTTATCACGGTCTGTTTTACTGTTTCCTTCTCTTCTCTGGTCAATGTTGCGCTTTCCGCAGTGGTTCCTAAAACCACCAGATACTCCACTCCTCCTTCGATGCAGTGGTCCACAATTTTTTCAAGTGCGGCCCGGTCTACACTGTTATCTCTTTTAAACGGGGTTACCAGAGCTACCCCGGTGCCTGTAAATTTTGACATCTTATATCTTGTTTAAAATAGTGAGATATTTAATTAACTCTTCTCTGAATTCCGGAAACCTGTCCGGACTGATGTTCATTATAAAATCGTTTTCTTTTTCATATTCTCCTGCAAGCCCTACTTTAAAAGCGGCTTTTATTTGATGCGTAGCCAGACCCAGCAGCAAATTCGGCTTACTGTAATAACTCAGCAGCATATCATATGGCTTTTCCAGTAATGCTTTATAATCTCCGTTACGGATCTCTCCCCTCCACCCCAGTTCTTCTTCGTGAAGGACCGGTATTCCGTAAAAAGCATTGGCATCCTTACGGGGAATAAAACCGATGATCCTGAAATTTTCCTGCCTTACCCCTATATCTCTTGCCAGGGTTTTAAAAGTTTCCGTTTCTCCATATTCGTCCAGGTTTACCACGCAGGCCAGAGAAGATACCTTAGCACTCCCGTAACCCTGCCCGCCACTCCTGGCGGACAAGCCTTTTTTGAGAATTTTATAGGCGGCTTTCTCTTTATATTTCTTAAAAAACATATACCTTCGCTTTGTTTTGCAAATGTAATACATTACCATGCATAAAAACAGAAGATCACCGTATCATAATAACATAGGAATAACACATTTTGTTATTTTTATAACGATAACTTTATTTTTCTCCTGTAAAAGAGGGGATGTTGTTACAGAGCCACAAATTTCCCGTATCGAAGGAAAGGAGATTAATATCAACGACAGTATCACGGAAGATAAAACTATTGAGGAATTCATACAACCGTTCCGTGAGCACATAGACGAAGACCTTAGCGCACCCCTTGCGTATAACTCTGCCAATCTCAGTAAAACCGACGGTGAACTGAATACGGCAATAGGAAACCTCATGGCTGATATTGTCATGCAGAAATCCCAGCCGGTATTTAAAAGGAGAACAGGTAAGAATATCGATGCTGTGCTGCTTAATTTTGGCGGCATACGTGCAACCATGGCCAAGGGAGATGTAACGGCACGGACAGCCTATGAGGTAATGCCTTTTGAAAATGCCATCGTGGTACTGGAACTTACTGCTGACAAGGTACAGCAACTGACAGCTTACCTCGCAAAAGCAAAGACCGCACACCCGGTTAGCGGCATGCAATTGGTACTGGATAATGACGGAAAAGTGAAAAAATTTCTCATTGCAGGAAAACCGCTCGATAAAAACAGACATTACTACATTGCTACTTCGGATTACCTGATGAACGGTGGAGACCATATGGATTTTTTCCTGAATCCCGTAAGCACCACGCCGCTGGATTACCGCATCCGGAATGCCATGATCGATTATTTCACGGAAACGGACACTATCCGGACGCAACAGGACGATCGTTTCATTCGCGACTAAATCATCCCGAACCGGAAGTCCGGAGATCAGAAAGCAGCAATGAAAGCAGTTGCTATGGAACGGCAAAATTCGGAATCCGAAAACAAGCCCCATACAGGATTTCTCGCGCCTGCCTTATAACAATTACCCGCTGCCATGCGTTATATAAAACACCAATCGTAAAACCGTATAAATAATACAATATGATCCCGGTAACAGAATTACTTTTTTACTGCCTGCCCGCAGTCATTACGGGGCTGGTTGCCTATTATTTTTTTCAGCAGTTTGTCAAAAACGAAAATTCGCGCCGTCATTTCTTTCTGAAGCGCGAAAGTCAGAAAGATATTCTCCCTATCCGTCTGCAGGCTTATGAACGCATGGTGCTTTTCCTGGAACGTATCAATCCCTCCAAATTACTGCTGCGCGTTTCTCCTAACGGAAGCGGCAAAGAGGAATACGAAGCCCTTCTCATCCGCAATATCGAAGACGAATACGACCACAACCTGTCTCAGCAGATATATATGAGTGACGAATGCTGGAATGTAATAAAAACTGCCAAGAACAGCACCATCCAACTCATCCGGAAGGTGAATATGAGCGAAAAAACGGATTCGGCCGATAAACTCCGGGAAAGCATCCTGAATGAAATGTTTGACAAAACATCTCCGTCTGCCGCTGCCCTGGCTTATATTAAAAAGGAAGTAGGTGATTTTCTGACCTGAAATTAAAATCCGATAGCCCCGAAAAAGACCCAGGTATAAAAAATTGTGAAGGTTTTTAGCTACAGTTATCCTGCACCTTCATTATCTTTTGCACCCGGTTTGCATCTTTTAGAATTGATTCCCGGAAAACAACCGAATATTTCCGGGAAAGGTTCGTAACTTTGTCCCGCAGGCCATCTTATCGCTTCCCGGTCCCGATAACTATCGGGATCCGGGGAGAGGAAAGTCCGGACACCACAGCGCAGCGTAGCGGGTAACACCCGCCCCCCGGCTTACCGGGAGAGGACAAGTGCAACAGAAAGGATGTACAGGTAATGCTGTAGTGAAATCAGGTAAACTCTACGCGGTGCAACGCCATGTATACCGGCATTTAAGGGTTGCGCGCCCGATCCCGATAACTATCGGGGTGCCGGAGGGTAGGCGGTTAGAGATCCCGGGTAACCGGTATCCCAGATAAATGATAAGACTCGACAGAATCCGGCTTACAGGCCTGCTTTTTTTTATTTTTAGAGACTCAAGGCTTCAGACCCCGGGCTTTAATTTCCGGGCATATACTGCATCACCATTCTTTTGCACATGTCTCTCAACTTCGGAACTGCAGGCTAGCTGAACAGGTCTGATGACAGGTACCGGTCGCCACGATCGCATATAATTGTTACGATAACTCCCTCATTCAGGGTTTTGGCCAGTTTCAGGGCTGCACATACCGCTCCTCCGCTGCTCATCCCTGCAAATATCCCTTCTTCACGGGCCAGTCTCCTGGTCATTTCAGCGGCCTCGGCTTCACTTACTTCTATAATTTCATCAACTTTGGACGGGTTGAATATTCCCGGCAGGTATTCTTTCGGCCATTTGCGTATTCCGGGAATACTGGAATTATCGGTAGGCTGCACTCCAACGATACGGACATCCCGGTCCTTCTCTTTCAGGAAGGTAGAAGTCCCCATTATAGTGCCTGTAGTTCCCATTGCAGATACAAAATGAGTGATATTTCCCCCGGTATCCCGCCATATTTCCGGACCCGTAGTCTTATAATGGGCTTTCCAGTTATCATCATTCCCAAACTGGTTCAGAGACATATACCCCTCTTCTGCCACCTTTTTTTCCGCATAATCCCGGGAACCTTCGATACCCGAATCCGATGAGGTCAGGGTTACCTTGGCTCCGTAAGCCCGCATTGTCTGAACCCGCTCACGGGTGGAGTTTTCCGGCATAACCAGTTCTATGTCCAGCTTGAACAAACCGGCTATCATCGCCAGGGCTATCCCCGTATTACCACTGGTGGCTTCGATCAGCTTTGTTCCGGGTTTTATATCTCCCCGGTCCAGGGCGCTTTTTATCATATTGTACGCTGCCCTGTCTTTTACACTGCCTCCGGGATTATCTCCCTCCAGTTTCAGCAACAGGCTGATATTTTTATTCTTCACCAGAGTGGTTGCAGCTACCAATGGTGTATTCCCTATATTGTCGAGTAAGGTTTTATACATGTCGAACAGCTTTATTATGCTTTTCCTATAGATTATATGGATTAATAGTGGCAAAAACCCGCTTCCGCGAATTTTATCATACAAAAATACCAATATTTTTATCGAAGAAGTACCCCTTCTTCAAAAAGATAATTCCCGTCTACCGTCCGCACTTTTTTCAATCCGGACGGCAACGGCATCTTCCGGCAGCAGCCCTTCGATCTTCTCCGGCCATTCGATAAAGACCCACGCACCGGTATAGAGATAATCTTCAATACCTATGTCCAGGGCCTCGATCTCATCATTAATGCGATAGAAGTCAAAATGATATATTTTACTCCGGTGTTCTCCTTCGTACTCATTGACAAGCCCGAAGGTAGGGCTTCCGGTGACATCTTTTACACCCAGATGATGCGCCAGTGATTTTATCAGGGTAGTTTTCCCTACTCCCATATCTCCGTAGAACAACAGGGTCTTTCCGGGCACTTCATCCAGAAGCTGCCGGGACACTACCTCTATTTCCTCCAGGGTATAACTGATCTTTTTCAAGGTCTCGGTATTAAATTCTACCTGGGTTCCAGGACTATAAAAGGTATGATCATCTCCTCAAGTGATATTCCCCCGTGCTGATAGGTATTCCGGTAATAGCTCACGTAATGGTTATAATTATTGGGATATGCGAAAAAGAGATCATCCTTTGCAAAAATAAACGAACTGCTCATATTAATAGATGGCAAATGGATATCCTTAGGCCTTTTCGCCGCAAAGACCTCCTTAGCTTCGTAAGAAAGACTCCTGCCCGTTTTATAGCGCAGATTCAGGCTTGTTTCCTTATCCCCTATCACCTTAGACGGATTTTTGACATTTATGGTGCCGTGGTCTGTGGTGAGCAAGAGTTTAAAACCGAGTTGTTGCGATTGCTGGATGATTTCCAGTAACGGGGAGTTTTTAAACCAGCTCTGGGTAAGTGAACGGTAGGCCTTATCATTGGATGCAAGCTCTTTGATAACTTCCATTTCGGTTTTGGAATGCGAAAGTATATCCACAAAGTTGTACACCACTACGGTAAGGTCGTTATCCTTCTGTGATCTGAAGTTCTGTGCCAGTTGCCTTCCGGCCTTCAGACTGGAAATCTTATGGTATTCCCATTTGATATCCAGGCCGAGACGACGTATTTGTTCGTGCAGAAAATCTGCTTCGTGCAGGTTTTTTCCACCTTCATCCGTGTCGTTCTTCCAGTATTTAGGGTACAGCTTTTCCATTTCCGCTGGCATTAACCCCGCAAAAATGGCATTCCTGGCGTACTGTGTGGCTGTAGGAAGGATACTGAAATACGGTACTTCGTTTTTACTTTTATAATGTACATTGACCGCGTCTTCAATAGCCATCCACTGGTCATACCTGAGGTTGTCTATGACCACCAGCAGCGTAGGCGTGTTTTTCTGCAATTCCGGCACCACCAGTTCGCGGAACAGGGTATGTGACATTACCGGGCCTTCATCGTCCGAGAACCATCCGGGGTAATTCTTTTCTATGAACTTACCGAACTGCGTATTGGCTTCCGTCTTTTGCGATTCCAGTATCTCTACCATACCTACGTCCTCTATATTTTCGAGTTCCAGTTCCCAGTACAAAAGTCTTTTATAGAGCCCGACCCATTCTTCGTAAGAATTGACCATGGCCATATCCATGGCAATCTTCCGAAACTCCTGCTGATAGTTAGCTGTAGTTTTTTCTGACACCAGTCGCGAGTGGTCGAGGTTTTTCTTCAGCGAAAGTAATATCTGATGCGGATTAACGGGCTTTATCAGATAATCCGCTATTTTAGACCCTATGGCCTCTTCCATGAGGTATTCTTCCTCGCTCTTGGTAATCATCACTACCGGTAGATTCGGCCGTTTTGCTTTAATTTCCGTCAGGGTTTCCAGGCCGGTCAGCCCCGGCATGTTTTCGTCCAGGAAGACAATATCGTAGCTGTTCTTATCGACATCTTCTATTGCATCGGCCCCGCTCTGGCAGGTAGAGATCGTATAGTTCTTTTTTTCTAGAAAGAGAATGTGCGGTTTCAACAAATCGATTTCATCATCAACCCACAGTATTTTTATGTTGCTCATATCCGTATATTTGTATTTTGCATTTCGTACTCCTTTTTTTATCAGACGGGGAAAATAACCGGATCGCGGTTTACAGGTTTCGCGCCAAAAATAAACATTAAAAACCCTTAACGGGCATTTGACAAGCAAAGATAATTACTAACCGATACACAAATAAGGCAAAACCAAAAGTTTGCGAAATTTTATATAGATGAATCATACTAACAAGCTCAAAATATTTAACGATCCAATTTACGGATTTATTACCATACCCAACACTCTTGTTTTTGACCTTATAGAACACCGGTATTTCCAAAGGCTCCGCCGGATATCTCAAATGGGGCTGTCTTACCTCGTATATCCGGGAGCTCACCACACCCGGTTTCACCATGCCCTGGGTTGCATGCACCTTATGCAGAAAGCAGTGCAAACCCTTCGTTTTAAGAAGGTTGATATTTCCGAAGAAGAGGAAGAGGCCCTGCTTATAGCTATTTTGCTGCACGATATAGGCCATGGTCCCTTTTCCCATGCCATGGAACACAGTATCGTAAACGGGGTGAGCCACGAACAGATATCCCTGCTTTTCATGGAAGAACTCAACCGCACTTTTAACGGAAGTTTAACGCTGGCCATACAAATGTTCCGTGGCGAATACCATCGCAGGTTCATGCATCAGTTGATTTCGAGCCAGTTTGATATTGACCGGACGGATTACCTGAAACGGGACAGCTTTTACACCGGGGTGGCCGAGGGCAATATAAATTCCGAAAGGCTGATTACCATGCTCAATGTGGTAGACAATGAACTGGCTATTGAGGAAAAAGGGATTTATTCCGTAGAAAAATTCCTGGTGGCACGACGACTGATGTACTGGCAGGTCTATCTCCATAAAACAGGGCTCGCAGCCGAACAGCTCCTTATACGTGTTTTGCAGAGAGCCAAGGAACTGGTTTCCGAAGGAGTTGATCTTAAAGCCAGTACGGCCCTGGAATATTTCCTCACCAACAAAGTGGAAATACAGCATTTTGATGCTTCGGTTCTCGACATTTTTTCAAGGCTTGACGATTACGATATCATCTCAGCCATGAAAGAATGGCAATTTCACGACGACTTTGTTTTATCAAGGCTCTGCACCATGATCCTGAACCGTGACCTGCTCAAAATCAAGTACCGGAAAAAACCCTTCCCTGAAAAAAAACTGGAAAAACACATTGACCTTTTCAAGGAAAGATATGATGTGCCGGAAGAAACGGCGCGTTATTTCGTATTTACAGGAAAAGTGGAGAACCTTGCCTATAGCATGGATAAAGAAAATATCCATATCCTGATGAAATCGGGAAAAATCTCCGATGTCGTCAAGGCATCCGACCTGCTCAACCTGAAAGCATTGTCCAGACCGGTGACCAAATATTATGCATGTTATCCCAAACACAGCTGAAAAACAACAGCAAAAAAAATAAAAAGACCGTAAAAAGAAGTCCCTGTGAATTTTCAACCTGCCGTAGTTCACAGACTTATATAACACCTGTGTAACACCCCACCTGCGTGTTTCGTCTATTAACTTAAAGGGGCGATAACTTAATATTTACTTTTTTTATACTTTTGCAGGAATGAAATTTACAGCAAGTCAAATAGCAGGCATACTGGAAGGGGACATTATCGGAGACCCGGACGTAGAGGTTTCCAAGCTGGCCAAGATAGAAGAGGGTTCTGAAGGCGACCTTACTTTTCTGGCCAATCCCAAGTACCGGTCATATATTTACACTACGAAAGCTTCGATCACTATTGTAAACAAGGATTTCGAAGCTGAATCAGAACTCTCCACCACCCTTATAAAAGTGGAGGATGCCTATAAGTCTTTTTCCAGGTTACTGGAATATTACAACCAGGTAAAGATGAACAAAACCGGAATAGAACAGCCTTCTTATATTTCGGAATCAGCCGGTTACGGTGAAAACATCTACCTCGGTGCTTTTGCTTATGTGGGAGATAATGTAAAAATAGGGAACAATTGTAAAATATATCCCAATGCTTATATAGGTGATAACGTTTCTCTCGGAGATAATGTAGTTATATTTGCAGGCGCCAAAATTTATTCCGAAACAATAATAGGCAACAACTGTGTTATTCACAGCGGCGCCGTTATAGGTGCGGATGGGTTTGGTTTTACACCTGATGAAAACGGCAGGTATTCCAAAGTTCCGCAAACAGGAAACGTAATTCTCGAAGATTATGTGGATATAGGGGCGGGGACTACTATAGACAGGGCCACATTGGGCTCTACCATCATAAGGAAAGGAGTGAAACTCGACAACCAGATACAGGTAGCACACAATGTGGAAATCGGAGAAAACACCGTAATAGCCGCACAGACCGGTATTGCAGGATCTACCAAAATAGGAAAGAATTGTATGATTGGAGGACAGGTAGGGATTGTAGGTCATTTAACCATAGGCAACCGCGTTAAGGTTCAGGCCCAGTCCGGAATCATAAGGAACATACAGGACGATGAGGTCCTTCAGGGTTCGCCCGCCTTTGCTCACGGAGATTTCAACAAATCCTACGTGCATTTCAAGAACCTGCCCAAATTAGTACAAACCATTCACCAATTCGATAAAAAACGGAACGATAATGAGTAGTGATAAAGTTGCCAGACAACGTACCATTGCAAAAGAAGTTACGCTACAGGGAGTAGGTCTTCACACAGGACACGAAGTAACTATGACCTTTAAGCCTGCCCCGGAAAATCACGGTTACGCCTTTAAACGTATTGACCTCGAAGGCAGTCCGGTTATTGAAGCCGATGCCAATTATGTGGTTAACACCCAGAGAGGAACAAACCTGGAGAAAAAAGGGGTCCGTATACATACCTCCGAGCATGTTCTCGCTGCCCTGGTGGGACTGGAAATAGATAATGTACTGATAGAGCTCAATGCCCCGGAGCCTCCCATTATGGACGGTTCCTCCAAATATTTCGTAGAAGCTCTGGAAAGTGCAGGTATGGTGGAGCAGGATGTGGAAAGGGAAGAATACATTGTAAAAGATGTTATCTCTTACACAGATGAAGAGACCGGAAGCGAAATTACCGTTATACCTGCCGATGAATACCAGGTAACCACTATGGTAGACTTCGGCACCAAAGTACTGGGAACACAGAATGCCACCCTGAAACAACTGTCCCAGTTCAAAAAAGAAATATCCAATGCCAGGACGTTCAGTTTCCTGCACGAAATAGAAACCCTGCTGGAACACGGCCTTATCAAAGGAGGTGATCTCAACAACGCTATCGTGTATGTAGACAAGGAACTGTCTCCCGCAACCATGGAAAAACTGAAAGTAGCCTTTCAGAAAGATTCCATTTCAATAAAACCGAACGGTATTCTTGACAACCTTACCCTACACTACCCTAATGAAGCGGCACGTCATAAACTTCTCGATGTCATCGGGGATCTCGCTCTCGTAGGTACACGTATCCGGGGCAAGATCATTGCCAACAAGCCCGGCCATTTTGTAAACACGCAGTTTGCAAAAAAACTTTCCAAGATCATCAAGATAGAAAAAAGAAACAAAGTACCGCAGTACGATCTGAACCAGGCCCCGTTAATGGATGTTACGGACATTATGAAGAAGCTGCCTCACAGGCCGCCCTTCCTGTTGGTAGACAAGATCCTGGAACTTTCGGATACCCATGTTGTGGGGGTAAAGAACGTAACGATGAACGAACCGTTCTTTGTCGGCCACTTCCCCGGCGCACCGGTAATGCCCGGCGTATTACAGGTAGAAGCTATGGCCCAGGCAGGAGGAATCCTGGTTTTGAGTACCGTACCGGATCCGGAGAACTACCTCACCTTCTTTATGAAGATAGACAAGGTAAAGTTCAAACAACAGGTGGGTCCGGGGGATACACTGATTTTTAAACTGGAACTTGTAACTCCTATACGAAGGGGTATATGCCACATGCAGGGATATGCCTATGCCAATGGTAAATTGGCTACCGAAGCCGAAATGATGGCACAAATAGTAAAAGTAAAAAATGAAGAGGATTAGGAAAACGACTCAACCGTCCTTCCCAATTCATTTCGCATTATAATTTTCGATCAATCGACACACATGAATCAGCCTTTAGCATATGTACATCCGGGTGCCAAGATAGCCAAAAACGTGGTTATCGAGCCCTTCACTACCATCCATAACAATGTGATTATCGGGGAAGGGACCTGGATAGGTTCTAACGTGACTATCATGGAAGGGGCACGGATTGGAAAAAACTGTAATATTTTCCCCGGGGCGGTTATCTCGGCTACTCCGCAGGACCTTAAATTCCAGGGAGAAGAAACCATTGTAGAGATTGGTGACAATACGACCATACGGGAGTGTGTTACCATAAACCGCGGCACCGTAGACCGGATGAAAACCGTTATCGGTAAAAACTGCCTGATAATGGCTTATTGCCACATTGCACACGATTGTATTGTGGGAGACAACTGTATTTTTTCCAACAACAGTACCCTTGCCGGGCACATCACTGTTGGCGACTATGTGGTTCTTGCCGGAATGACGGCCGTTCACCAGTTCTGCTCTATCGGTAACCACGCTTTTGTTACCGGAGGATCACTCGTACGAAAAGATGTTCCTCCGTATATCAAAGGAGCACGGGAACCCCTGTCGTATGTAGGGATCAACTCTGTCGGGCTCCGAAGAAGAGGGTACTCCGCCGAAAAGATCCGCGAAATACAGAACATTTACAGGATACTGTACCAGAAGAACTATAATAATACCCAGGCCATAGAGATCATAGAAGCAGAAATGGAGGCAACTCCGGAAAGGGATGAGATCCTTCAGTTCATACGTGACTCTCAACGGGGTATTATGAAAGGATATTTCAACGCCGGGTAAATCTCTGCCTGTCGTTTTTGGTTAAAAAGAAGTTTAAGCGATAAAAAACATAAAACATGGCAACAACGTCAGATATCCGGAAAGGATTGTGTATCCGGTATAACCATGACATCTTTAAAGTGATAGAGTTCCTGCACGTAAAACCGGGAAAAGGTCCGGCTTTCGTACGTACCAAACTGAAAAGTGTTACAACCGGTAAAGTGATAGATAATACTTTTTCCGCAGGACATAAAATAGAAGATGTGCGGGTGGAAACCCATACCTTTCAATACCTTTATCCCGAAGGGGAAACTTTCCATTTTATGAACACGGAAGATTTCAACCAGATCTCCCTTTCCAAAAATGCCCTTGATGCGCCGGAATTGCTCAAAGAAGGAGAAGTAGTAACCATCCTCATCAATACCGAGGACAGCATGCCCCTATCCGTAGAAATGCCTTCACACGTTATCCTTGAGGTTACACATACCGAACCCGGTGTAAAAGGAAATACCGCTACCAATGCCACCAAACCGGCAACGATGGAAACCGGGGCTACCGTAAACGTTCCGCTGTTTATCAACGAAGGAGACAAAATAAAGATCGAAACCGACAAGGGTACCTACGTAGAGCGGGTAAAAGAATAAGCCTATAAACGGGAGAGCCTATGAAATTTCCACAGGTACACACATTGCGGCAAATAGCTGCCATTCTGGACTGCGACTACGTGGGCCCGGAAGATTTCCCTGTCTCGGGAATGAACGAAATACATGTTGTGGAACCCGGCGATATTGTCTTTGTCGATCATCCCAAGTATTACGATAAAGCTCTCAATTCTGCCGCCACGGTAGTGCTCATTAACAAGCAGGTGGAATGTCCGGAAGACAAAGCCCTGCTTATATCTGACGATCCTTTCCGCGATTTCAATAAACTCACCGGTCACTTCCGGCCTTTTGAAAGAGCCGGGGTCTCTGTCTCCCCCACGGCCGCTATAGGTGAAAACACCATCATACAGCCCAACGTATTTATCGGTAACCATGTTATCATCGGCGATAATTGTGTTATTCACCCCAACGTTACCATATACGACAATACGGTTATAGGAAACAATGTCACTATTCATGCCGGTACGGTCCTCGGAGCCGATGCTTTTTACTACAAAAAAAGACCGGAAGGGTTCGATAAACTGCTGTCCGGCGGTAACGTGGTCATTGAAGATTTTGTCGATCTCGGTGCCTCGTGTACCATAGACAAAGGAGTTACCGGAAGCACCCGGATAAAAGAGGGCGCCAAACTGGACAACCAGGTGCATGTGGGACATGACACCGTTATCGGAAAAAAATGTCTCATAGCCTCACAAACCGGAATTGCCGGTTGCGTTGTTATTGAAGACGAAGTGACCATATGGGGACAGGTAGGCATGACCAGCGGCATTACCATAGGTGCCAGAGCCGTTATCCTGGCGCAGTCCGGAATAAGTAAGTCCCTCGAAGGAAATACTACCTATTTCGGTTATCCTGCCGAGGAAGCCCGTAAAAAATACAGGGAACTGGCCGCTATACGGAAAATACCGGAAATTATAGAAGTGCTCAACAACAGGTAACTACACAGGGAATACCGCTGCGTAAAAAATGGACTACATCATCGTTCCGCAATGCAAAACAGGAATTCCGGCTAACAAAAAAATAACAATTCTTGCCGAACATTAAACGGCAAAGCGTAACGCATAATCCATATAAAACCCTATTTTTGCATAGCCTATTAAAAATTCAAATATAATGAGTGTTTTAGTCAACAAGGATTCAAAAATAATTGTACAAGGTTTTACCGGTAGTGAAGGTACCTTTCACGCCGAACAAATGATAGAATACGGAACTAACGTGGTAGGAGGAGTAACTCCCGGAAAAGGAGGTCAGGAGCACCTGGGCCGCCCTGTTTTCAATACGGTAAAAGACGCCGTGGAAAAAGCCGGTGCGGATACTTCCATCATCTTTGTTCCGCCTGCCTTTGCTGCAGATGCTATTATGGAGGCTGCCGATGCGGGCATTAAAGTTATCATTACCATCACGGAAGGTATTCCGGTAGCCGATATGATTACCGCTTCCGACTATATCAAAAATAAAGACTGCCGGTTGATAGGGCCTAACTGTCCCGGTGTTATTACTCCCGGCGAAGCCAAAGTAGGTATTATGCCCGGCTTTGTTTTCAAGAAAGGAAATGTAGGTATCGTATCCAAGTCCGGTACCCTTACTTACGAAGCTGCCGACCAGGTGGTCCGGCAAGGATTGGGGATTACCACCGCAATTGGTATCGGAGGAGACCCTATCATCGGGACGACAACCAAAGAAGCGGTAGAGCTGCTCATGAATGACTCCGAGACAGAATGTATCGTAATGATCGGGGAAATAGGCGGACAACTCGAAGCAGATGCTGCCCGGTGGATCAAGGAGAACGGTAACAAAAAACCTGTTGTCGGATTCATCGCAGGAGAAACTGCTCCCAAAGGGAGAACGATGGGCCATGCCGGTGCTATCGTAGGCGGTGCTGATGATACTGCAGAAGCCAAAAAACGGATCATGAAAGAATGCGGTATCCACGTAGTGGATTCTCCTGCGGAAATCGGTAAAAAAGTAGCCGAAGTCCTGGGATAAGCATTCCTCAAATAAAAACCCTGTTTTTCAGGAAATTTAAAATCCATTAGTCTGAAAAAAGCTAATGGATTTTATTTTTTATCGCTCAAAAAATCCGGCGGTTCTTATCATCCGTCCCGGTACTTCTCCCGGTCCGGAGTGTGCAACTTTAAAACATATTGTACCCCAATCAAACGGTTGCCTGTAATAACCAGATATCACTATGCAGGCCTCGGGTAAACAGGGTAAAATAACCGGACCGGACGGGGATTATCTCATCAGTTCCGAAAAACCGCTCCCCGTAAAATCATAATAATAAACTTCTTACGACAAATCCCCGCTAAATTGGCGGGGATTTTTGTTTTGTGCTCTATCTATTTGCTATATTTGGTCATTGCTTATCGGGAAAAAGACGGAAAAGAAGGGTAGACATATGATATATTATACCCTCCGCTTTTTTACCTTTAGTCTCAAAGAATTAATATCGGACGGGTGTTGACCAATTAAAAATGAATAAAAAACATCAGATGAAACTTTTAGAAGGAAAAACAGCTATTATTACCGGCGCAAGCAGGGGAATCGGAAAAGGCATTGCGCAGGTTTTTGCCCGTGAGGGTGCCAACGTTGCGTTTACATACAGTTCTTCGGCCGAAGCCGCTGCCGAACTGGAAAAGGAACTCGTTTCTCTCGGAGTAAAAGCAAAAGGCTACAAAAGTAACGCAGCAAGCTTTGAAGAGGCCCAGAAACTGGCAGAAGACGTACTTGCCGAATTTGGCAGTATAGACGTCCTTATAAACAATGCCGGGATTACCAAAGATAACCTTCTGATGCGTATTTCCGAAGAAGATTTCGACAAGGTCATTGAGGTAAACCTCAAATCCGTTTTCAATATGACCAAAGCCGTACAGAGAACCATGTTAAAACAACGTAAAGGTTCCATCATAAACATGAGTTCCGTTGTAGGTGTCAAAGGTAATGCCGGGCAAACCAACTACGCTGCTTCCAAGGCAGGTATTCTTGGTTTCACAAAGTCCGTAGCCCTCGAACTCGGGTCGCGCAACATCCGTTGCAATGCCATAGCCCCCGGTTTTATAGAAACGGAAATGACCGCGGTACTCGATGAAAAAACTGTTCAGGGATGGAGAGATGCCATTCCGTTAAAGCGGGGCGGAACCCCGGAAGATGTAGCCAATGCATGTGTGTTCCTGGCCTCTGACATGAGTGCCTATGTTACCGGGCAGGTGCTTAATGTTGACGGCGGAATGCTTACATAAAACGAGTGTACGGGTATTCGGGTGGGCGAGTTACACTCGAACACCCTTACACTCGCCAACTAAACCCACAAAATGTTCGTTATATACCTCATTATAGCAGGAGTAGTTGCTCTGCTCGCAGCAGTGTTCCAATACGGAAAAGCAAAAGGCAAGTCAAAGGAAAACTTGCTTTTTGCTTTTTTGCGCTTCCTGTCCGTATTTGCTATTCTCATGCTGCTCATCAATCCGAAATTCCGGAAGGTAACCGTTTATGAGGAAAAACCGGCTCTCGCCATTGTTGCGGATAACTCTTCTTCTATCCCCTACCTCGGTCAACAGCAGCAAATAAGCGACATTCTCTCACAACTGCAACAAAATACGGAACTGGCGGAAAAATTTTCCCCTGATTATTATACTTTCGGGAAAAACCTGAAAAACGGGGATTCCCTTTCCTTTGAGGAACAACATACCAACCTGAGCGAAGCCCTGACTTCTTTAAAAGAAATTTACAGGGGAAAAAATGCCTCGGTCATCATCCTTACCGATGGCAACCAGACCTATGGCGAAGATTACACCTACACTTCGCTGAACTATCCCATGCCCGTGTTTCCGGTAGCATTAGGAGATACGACAACCTATGATGATCTGAAGATACAAAGACTTAATGTCAACAGGTACGCGTACTTCCGTAACAAATTCCCCGTAGAAATTATTCTTAACTACGAAGGAAAAACCGCGGTAAGTTCCACTTTTCGCCTTACCTCCGGAAACCGGACACTTTACAGTGAGAACGTGAACTTCTCCCCGGAAAAAAGATCGGAGATTATCCGGACACATCTCGAGGCCGGTACCCGGGGCATACTCACGTTCCGGGCCGAAATTCTACCTGTAGAAAACGAAAAAAACACCAAAAACAATTACAAGGAATTCGGTATAGAGGTCATTGACCAGAAAACGGAAGTCCTTATTGTTTCTGATATCGTTCATCCGGACCTCGGCGCCCTGAAACGGAGTATCGAATCCAATGAAGAACGTACCGTTACCCTGAGTAAACCAACCCTTGATATAAACCGTATCAACGATTACCAACTCGTTATCCTCTATCAACCGGACGCTTCGTTTACCGGCGTATTCCGTCAACTGGAAAAATCGGGAAAAAACACGTTTATCATCGGGGGAAAGAGCACCGACTGGAATTTCCTGAACCGGGCCCAAAAAGATTTTTCAAGAAAACCGGCCAGACTCACTGAGGAAGTACAGGGCAGTTATAACGAAAGCTATTCCGTATTTGCTTCCGAAGATATCGGCTTATCCCGTTATCCTCCCCTGCAGGTTCCTTTCGGGGATATTACGGTAAATACGCCCTATGAACCAATTCTGTTCCAGAAGATCAACGGGGTGGTTACCAAAACCCCGCTACTCCTCACTACAGAAAAAGACAACAAAAAAACAGCCCTGCTTCTGGGCGAGGATATCTGGCGATGGAGAATGCAGGATTTCCGGGACCACAAGAACTATGAAAAGTTTGACAAATTTATCGGTAAACTGGTACTTTACCTCGCATCCGATAAAAAAAGGGACCGCCTGGAAACCGATTACGAAACCCTGTACGACGGCACCACCCCTGTGGTTATCACCGCCCAGTATTTTGACAATAATTATATTTTCAATCCCGAAGCATCCTTGGGTATAGAAGTCAGGAATAAAGACAATAATACCGAAAAGACCTACCCGATGTTGCTCCGTAATAATTATTACGAAGCTGACCTGAGCGACCTAGAAGCCGGAGAATATACCTTTACAATACGCGTGGAAGGTGAAAATATGCAACGGTCCGGTCAGTTCCGGATATTGGAATTTGACGTGGAGCAGCAGTATGCCGGTGCCGATATAGAGGGGCTCCGAAAACTCGCCGGTAACACCGGGGGCACCATAAGCTATAGTTCCGTAAGTGATAGCCTCTATAACATACTTACAAATGACGAAAGGTTTAAACCTGTTCAGAAAAGTAAAGAGGACAACATAGCTCTTGTGGACTGGAAAATCTTGTTGTTTATTATTGTCCTGCTGCTTTCCGCCGAGTGGTTTCTACGTAAATACAGGGGACTTGTTTAAAGTATTTTTTACAAAAAGAAAAAGTTACAGGGATACCCTACCCTACTATAAATTAAAATCCATAGGTTTGTGGTAAAGCGAATGTCTGTTTTACAGTCAATACCATTGGTATCATACAAATAATCACAGGCTATTCGGGGATCTCCCGCTAAAAAGGAGCCGCAATAGACTCCAGGGGATTAACTTAAATTCAATAATAAACAACCATAACGCATCGCATATGAATTTCGACAACTTGACAAAAATAAAATTACCCATTATTATAGGTATTGTATTACTGATTGTTTTCATTTTCAATTCCACCATTACCATAGGCTCCGGAGAAGCCGGGGTATTATACAAGACATTCGGAGGAGGGGTAGTCACGGACGAACCGCCTATGGGAGAAGGTTTTCATTTTGTTTTCCCATGGAATAAAGTGTTCGTTTATGAAGTTCGCCAGCAGGAGCTTTCGGAAAAAATGCTGGTACTCTCATCCAACGGACTGGAAATAGGTGTGGATGCCACGGCCTGGCACCAGCCTTTTTATACTAAATTGGGGTCCCTGCATCGTGAAAAAGGAGAAAATTATATAAACCGGGTTATTCGTCCTGCCATACGTTCTGCCGTTAGAAGTGTTGTCGGAAGATACACTCCGGAACAACTGTATTCCTCCAAAAGAGATGCCATACAAAATGAAATCCATGAGGAAACCAAAAAAATACTGGATGAACAGTATGTGCAATTAAACGAAATACTGGTTAAGGACATCACCCTTCCCGCTACCATCAAGGCGGCCATAGAAACCAAACTCCGGCAGGAACAGGAATCCCTGGAGTATGAATTTCGCCTGGAAAAAGCTGAAAAAGAGGCTGAACGCCAGCGTATCGAAGCCGAAGGAAAGGCCAATGCGAACCGGATACTCAATGCTTCCCTTACCGACCAGATCATCCGGGAAAAAGGCATACAGGCAACGCTTGAACTCTCCAGGTCCCAAAATGCCAAAGTCATTGTAATAGGTTCCGGAAAAGATGGCATGCCTATTATTCTGGGAAACCAGTAATATCAGCTGCCCGGTTTGTGAACCGCAAATAATGTATGTCCCGCTTTCGCGGGACATTTTTGTTTATCCCCTTCTCCCTTTGGCCATAATGTCATTCTGTCCCGGACAATAAAAACCTGAAAAGACCGGTTTTTCTTCGGTAAACCGAAACAGTGAAAGCCCCTGCTGCAGCATGCCCTCCTACTCCTTTATCCCCAAAGCTTTGTTAACAACTCCCGCTAAAATTCCCTTCTCCCCTCCCAAAATATGAACGCAATTTTTATCTTTGTGTCGTAAAGATTTTTCTATGGAGCAATTTGTGGTTTCTGCGCGTAAATACCGTCCCCAGACATTCAAGGATGTTGTGGGACAACAAGCCATTACCAACACCCTGCTTAATGCCATAGACAATAACCACCTTGCACAGGCCTTACTGTTTTGCGGGCCGAGAGGGGTTGGAAAAACCACCTGCGCCCGTATTCTTGCCAAAAAGATCAACCAGGATGGCATAGAAAATCCGGATGAGGATTTCGCTTTTAATATTTTTGAACTCGATGCGGCTTCCAATAACTCGGTAGATGATATCCGGAACCTTATAGACCAGGTCCGTATACCTCCCCAGTCCGGAAAATATAAGGTATACATCATTGATGAGGTGCACATGCTCTCTCAGGCAGCTTTCAACGCTTTTCTCAAAACTCTTGAAGAACCGCCGAAACACGCCATTTTTATCCTGGCAACCACAGAAAAACACAAGATCATACCTACGATCCTTTCCCGTTGTCAGATTTTCGACTTTAAACGTATTACCGTAAGGGATGCTGCCGAGTATTTAAAATATATCGCCGAGAACCAGGGTATAGAAGCAGAAGACGACGCGCTGCACATCATAGCACAGAAAGCCGACGGTGCCATGAGGGATGCCTTGTCCATATTTGACAGGGTCGTTAGTTTTTCAGGAAAACATCTTACCCGTCAGGCAGTTACGGAAAATCTGAATGTACTGGACTACGACACCTATTTTAAGGCAACCGATCTTATCCTGGAAAACAATATTCCGCAACTGCTGGTGGATTTTAACGAAACCCTGGCAAGAGGTTTTGACGGGCATCATTTTGTTGCCGGACTGGCCTCTCACTTCCGGGACCTGATGGTAGCTAAAAACGAGGCTACCATTCCGCTACTGGAAGTCGGTAACGAGGCAAAACAACGCTATCTGGAACAGTCCAGGAAAGCCCCCTTACCTTTCCTGATGAAGGGAATAGAACTGGCAAATACCTGCGACCTCAATTACAAAACGAGTAAAAATCAGAGATTGCTCGTAGAACTCTGCCTTATGCAACTCGCCTCCATCACTTTCGATGGAGAAAAAAAAAATGACACACATTTCATAATTCCCCCGTCTCATTTCAGGAAAAACGGTACCTCCGTAAAAAAAACGGCTACCCTTCCTGCCACGGCTGAGACAGTGCCAGGGCAAAACACTTCCGCCCCGGTTGCCACAGCCACCGTTCCGAAACCAGAACCGGAAAGAACCATTCCGGCTTCCCCCGCCGAAACCGCTACCGTCGCACAACAGGAACCGGAACGAGAACAGAATGACAACATCATACCCGGAACCTCCACTATAGAGATCCGGAAAAAACATGTCTCCGGGTTATCCCTGTCCAGCATCAAGGCGAAAAAGGAGCTGGAAAAGAACAAAAAGGAAACCCATGTGGACGAATCCAAACTGCCGCGGGAGCCTTTTACCGAAGAAAAAATGCAGGAAGCCTGGGACAGCTATATAAAAATGATGAATGACAAGGGAAAAAAGATCATAGCTTCCAACCTGGCTACGGACAGGCCAAAACTGAAAAATGACAATATCATATGGATCGAATTGCCTAACGATACCATGAAAAAAGAAGTGGAACGAGACCAGTTCCCGCTTATGGAATACCTGAAAACGGAACTTCGCAACCACTTCATAAGCCTGCAGGTGACCGTGAATGAGAAAACCGAACGGAAATATGCATTCACTCCCCAGGAAAAATACATTAAACTCATGCAAACCAACCCCTTGATAGACACCCTTCGCAAAGAATTTGACCTGGATATCTAAATATCTATCATCCGGAGCAAATTAAAAACAAGATATCGCATTCATATATTCATTATGGACTTTATAAAAATAACAGAACAGGATTCCAATTACCGGGACCTGGAAAAAATGTCGATAAACGATATCCTGATCAGTATAAACAAAGAAGATCAAACTGTTCCTCTTGCTGTTGAAAAAGCCATTCCCCAAATAGAAGCCCTGGTCGAACAAATAGTGGGGAAACTGAAAGGCGGTGGCCGACTTTTTTATATAGGGGCCGGAACAAGCGGCAGGCTGGGAATCCTCGATGCATCCGAATGCCCCCCAACATACGGGGTGTCCGATCAATTGGTCATAGGGCTCATTGCCGGTGGCGACCAAGCCATCCGGAAGGCAGTGGAAAATGCGGAAGACAGCTGGGAACAGGCCTGGAAAGACTTATGTGAATATGATATTTCTCCTCAGGACGTGGTCATCGGTATCGCCGCATCAGGCACCACACCGTATGTAACGGGAGGTCTGGAAGCATGTAACAAAAACGGCATTCTTACGGGTTGCATAACCTGTAATGAGGGCAGCCCGCTCTCCCGTGTAGCACAATATCCTGTCGTGGCCATTGTAGGGCCAGAATTCGTTACGGGAAGCTCCCGCATGAAAGCCGGGACCGCACAAAAGCTTATACTGAATATGATCTCTACCACCACCATGATACAACTGGGCCGTGTTAAGGGAAACAAGATGGTGGATATGCGACTGAGCAACGTAAAACTGGTAAATCGCGGGGTGAGAATGCTCATGGAAGAACTGGCTGTGTCCAGGGAAGAGGCCGAAACCCTTCTGAACAGGTATAAAAATGTAAGGAACGCGATCAAAGCGTACCAACAATCTGAAAAATAAGGCACTCTGCACTAAAAGATGCAGAGGTTCGGACAGGTAATGAAGTTGCTCTTTAGCTACGTTATTAAGTTATTCCGCTAGTCGGGCAACACGTGTAAACCCAATAACCGACAAATTCATTAACTTTATATTTTCCACACTGTTAAAGTGCGGCAATAAACCGGCTGATTAATAAAACCGAAAAAACAAAACCTTGAGACGAACAGACCGACAACTATTCCTGAAGAGCCTGAAATATTTCGCTTATACCCTCATGCTGATGTTCGGTGCCCCGATAATCCTTTACCAGGCCTTCAAAAACCAGGAACATCCGTTTTACTGGCCGGTACTGATACTGGGGCTTTTGGCGGCAATAGGAGCTATTGTCATGGCGTTTGTAAGCCTCCGGATAATGATGAAGTCCTTTTTCGGAGACTAAAAAAACTCCGTCTCTCTCCCTGCGTAAAACAGGAAAAGGACGGAGCCTCATATCCCGGGATATTATTACTTATTTTTTCACCCTAACCGGATATGGCGGACGCTCCATTTTTTTAGGAGGATTTGCCTTTAATTCCTTCATCACTTCATCGATAGCCCTTTCCAGTTGCGGGTCTTTTCCCTGTATAACCTGCTCAGGCCATTGCTCTACTTCAATATCGGGAGCCACTCCTTCGTTTTCAACACGGAAGCCTTCTTCACTGTAAAAAGCGACATTGGGTGCGGTTACCGATCCCCCGTCAATAAACTCGGGAAAACCGAGTATCCCTACCAGTCCGCCCCAGGTACGTTTGCCTATGAGTTTCCCTAATTTGAACTTCCGGAACATCCAGGGCAGGAAATCCCCTCCGGACCCGGCTGTTTCGTCTATGAGCATAACTTTGGGCCCTTGTATGGATGCACTTGGTGACTTCAGGTCCATGCCGTAACGGAAATTCCAGTAGGCCTGCACCGGCCTCTTAAGGATATCTATATAATAATCTGCCAGGTAACCTCCGCCGTTAAAGCGTTCGTCAATAATAATGGCTTTTTTATTGGCCTGCGGGAAGAAATACCGCTTAAAATATTCATGCCCGGCATCTGCCGTATTCGGCACATACACATAGGCTACTTGTCCATCGGTCGCTTCGTGTACTTTTTTCATATTACCTTCTACCCAGTCCCGGTTCCTCAAAGCCCATTCCCAGGCTATAGGGGTGACCTTGACTTCCCTGGCACCGGATTCGCTATCGGAACTGTTCACCTTCAGCGTCACAATTTTATTCGCTGTGTTTTCAAAAAAGCTGTAAAGGTTATCTTTGGCCGTAACTTCTTTACCATTCACAGCCAAGAGATAATCTCCTTCACGTACATCCACTCCGGGTTCGGTCAATGGAGACCGCATTTCGGGATTCCAGTTGAGCCCTCCGTATATTTTCTTGAAACGATAACGGTTTCCTGCCACCTCGTAGTCGGCACCCAGCAATCCGCCCTGCACGGATTCCGGTTCGTGCAAACGGTCTCCTGTATTCTGAAAACGGTGATGCCCCACGGCAAGTTCGCTGAACATCCATTCCATTACCCGGTAAAGGTCACTCCGACAGGAAAGGTCCGGCAGGAATATCCGGTATTTTTTCCTCATAGCTTCCCAGTCGGCCCCTTGCATGCCGGGGTCATAGAAATAATCGCGGTTTACTCTCCAGGCCTCTTCAAAAATATTGTTCCATTCGGCAACCGGATCTATTTTTACCTGTATCGCGTCTACCTTCAGGCTACCGTTTTCCGGTTTTTTCCCGGTGTCGGTTATTCCCCATTTTCCTTTACTCCGGTACAACATCTTTTCGCCTTTGGCGGCAATCACATAAGCATCCGCTTCCATGATTTCCTCGTCTTTTCTTTCCTTCAGGTCGTATTTATGCAACATGGCCGGGCCACCGTGCGGAGGCCGGGCCAGGTAAAACAGTTCTCCTTCTTTGGCTATACCAAGACCGGAATACATACCGGCCGGTACAGGAATGTCCACAATGCGATTCGCTATACCTTTCCAGTCTACCTTCAGCGGAACGGTATGCTCTTTCTCTTCTTCCTTCTTATCTTTACCGTCCTTTTTATCGGTTTTCTCCTCTCCCTCTCCTGTCTCCTCCATATCGTTTTCGCGGGCAAAGGGCGACTTCACATCTTTTTGCAGGGTGATGAGATATATGGAACTGTTCATCTCCATATCTATGGAAGATTGGTCGAACCAGTTCAGCACCGGGCCCGCATCTGTTGAGGCCAGCATATACAAATACTTGCCGGAAGGATCAAATACCGGACTGGAAACACTGGATAATCCGTCGGAAAGCGGATAGGATTTCCCTTCTTTTACCGAGTAGAGGTATGCTCTTTCAAAGTGAGTATCCGTAATTACCGTATAAGCGATCCAGTCGGAATCTGCCGACCAATCACCGAACAACTCCCGGAATGCGCCCGGCACATATCGTTCGTCCGAAGCAATTTTTGTCACTTTACCGGATGTGGCATCTGCGAGATAAAAGTTCCTCCCGTTGTCTGAAAAACACAGTTTTTTACTATCAGGAGCCCAATGGATACGGGCATAAAACCCTGTTCCTCCCGGTTTGATCACCTTCGCTTCTCCTTTTCCTTCTTTATGCCGGATATGTAATGCGTATTCCCCGCCTGCATCGGAAAAGTAAGCTATGGATTTTCCGTCCGGTGACCATTCCGGATTTTTTTCATGCACTCCGGGGGTATTGGTAATATTCAAAGGATCTCCTTTTTTGGCAGGTACTGTTACTATTTCTCCACGAAAATCCACAACTACCCTGGCCCCGGATGGTGAAATGGAGGCACTCCGGACATAGTTTACACCGGACACAAAACGTTTGCGTAGCTCCAGCAGATCCGTAGCTATACCTATTTTAAGGCGCCTGGTACTATTTCCGGCCACATCATAGACATGCAGGTAGCCTGCCTGTTCATAGATCACCTCCCCGTTGTGTGCGTGCAGGCTCATCACCGGAAAATCTTTATAATCGGTCAGCTGTTCTACTTCTTTTGTCCTCGTATCATAAGAAAAGAGGTTGAATTCCCCGTTCCTGTCACTACGAAAGTAAATTTTCGATCCCATCCATCCGGGATTGGTATCGTTACACCCACCGGCAGGTTTCGGGATCTCCACTACGGAATGATCGTCCGTATTATAAAGCCATATCCGCGAAATGGTACCTCCCCTGTAGTGCTTCCACTGGGTGAATACATCCCTTAAAGGTGTATAGGCAATATGTCCGCCATCCGGTGCATACGTAGCCCAGAAAGCATTGGGAATATCCAGCTGCGTCACCTTTCCGCCATCCACACCAACGGTAAACAACTGGGTGTAACGATTGGTAAAGGTATTCCGTTGTGAGGCAAAAAGAACATTTTTCCCATCGGGAGTAAACCCTCTTACCATATCACTGTACGGATGCCAGGTGAGCCGTCGCGGTATACCTCCGGTTACGGGAACTATATATACATCTACATTGCCGTCATATTCGGCGTTAAAGGCGATCATGGAACCATCCGGAGAAAAAACCGGGGCGGATTCCACTCCTTCGTCTATGGTCAGTCTCAGCGGATTAGAACCGTCTTTACCGGCCACCCAAAGATCTTCGGCATAAATGAACGCGATATGGGTATCGCTCATCGCGGGCTGGGACAAAAGCCTGGTGTCATCCGGATCGGGAGCGCTTTTCAGGAGGGGAATGTTCAGGACAATGAATAAAAGAGGCAGTATTGTTTTCATTTGTATTCTCATGGTTGGTTATTAAAATATGATGATAAATAACGGGAACAGTACCCGAAGCCGTTGAGAGCAGTCTCCGGGCTTCGGGTATGGCAGTCCGTAGTTATTCGTCTTCTTTTAAAACGGTAAATTCAATGGAAGAAGAATTGTATACCCTGTGAGTCTGCTTTTGAAAATCTTCCTTTTTAGCGTAGAAAATATTATCTACATAGGTTTGCGGGTTCAGATCGATCAGGGGGAACCAGGTACTCTGCACCTGCACCTGTATTTTGTGCCCTTTTTTAAAGGTATGGAACACATCCTGCAATTTCACGTTTACATCGGTCACTTCGTCCGGTACAAACGGTTCCGGTTTTTCAAAGCTGTTTCGGAAACGGCCACGCATCACTTCGCTGCGCACCATCATATGATAATTGCTCATTTTCAGATAGTCCTGCGTTTCTTCGTAATCCTCCGCATCCGGGGGAAATACATCGATCACTTTGACAATCCAGTCGGCATCGGTCCCGGTGGTAGACACTTTTAACCTGGCCAGAATCTCCCCGGCCAGTGTCATATCTTCTTCCAGTACCCCGGTTTCAAAAACCAGTACATCCGGCCTCCGCGCGGCAAAACGCTGATCGTCCGTCATGTATTTTCTGGGCGTAAAAACCACTTTAATGTCTTCGGAATAAGGTACCGGTTTTTTGGGATCACTAATGAATTCCTGGTACGAAAACTCCATGGTCATTACCTGTGACAGATTTTGGTTCCTTCCCATACCATACACTTCTTTGGTGGTATTTTCCGGTGGCCAGGTATCGAATTTATGCCATTCGTGTTTCCCGGTGTCAAACATATATGCCTCCGGTAAGCCGGAATTCTTATCCCCGCTCCCTTTCAGAAAATGATTAAAGAATTTCGTCTCTATCTCTTCCTGGTAAAATTTGGATATACCATCACCGAAATACACATTACCTATAGCCTGGCGCTTGTTTAATCTTATCCAGTCGCCATGGCTCCACGGTCCCATAACGATAGTATTATAATTATCACTGCTCTTCATGGCCTTGTAAGTTGACAAGGGGCCGTAAAGGTCTTCCGCATCAAACCATCCCCCTACTACCATCACGGCAGGTTTTATATCCTTCAGGTGCTGGATAATACCTCTCGGCTTCCAGAAATCATCATAGTTCGGATGGTCTTTCAACTGCTGCCAGAAAACATTGTCCTCCTTAAAGTATTTATCCAGGTTGGACAACGGGCCTGCATCCAGGAAAAACTGGTATTGGTCCTGCGTACCAAGGTCCGGAAGTTCATACCAGGTTTCGGTGGTGGGTTTGTCTTTCATATGCCCGAACAACGGGGTAACCCTCCAATAGCTTAACATATAAGCCCCGTTGTGATGAAAATCATCAAAGAAAAAATCCCCTATGGGAGCCTGCGGGGATACGGCTTTCAGGGCGGGATGCGGATCGAGAAGGCTATAAGTAGAATAAAACCCGGGGTATGAACCTCCCCATACACCTACCCGGCCGTTGTTGTTATCTACATTTTTCACCAGCCAGTCGATCGTATCGTAAGTGTCGGAAGCTTCATCGGTCTGTTTCCTTTTTTTCCGGGGAATATAGGCTCTCATGTTGTCATATACCCCTTCACTGTTCCAACGGCCTCTTACATCCTGGTACACAATAATATACCCTTCTTTCATCATGGTCTCATTGGGCCCTATTTTGGAACGGTATTGCCCTTCTCCGTAAGGTGCACAGCTATATGGTGTGCGCTGGAGGACAACCGGATATTTTTTGGTTTTGTCCTTGGGACTGTAGATCGTGGCATGAAGCTTAATACCATCCCGCATGGTAATGGCCACTTCCTGCTTATCGTAATGTGCCTTTACATCATATTCCTGCGCAATACAGGAAATAAAGACAAATAATGTAAATAACAAAGCGGAAAATTTCTTCATTGTGAGAATTTTATTGGTATAACATATTAAAAGAAAGTAAATATATAACAAAAAAAGTACGGTTGTCACCGTACTCTTTTTGTTTCGTGAAAAAGGTATTGTTATTTAACACTTTCTGCTCCGGCCTTCAACCAGTCGTGATAGGTATCCGTATCCGTATACTGTTGTGGTGGTCCGAGCAATTCCATATCAGGGGTCATAATAATGTAATAAGGCTGTGATGCCGTGTGAAAGTTTATCGCCTGGAAGGTTGCCCACTTCTCTCCTATCGTCCGGATCTTTTTCACCCTTCCGGATTCCAGTTGATAATTAAACTGTTTTTCCTCCGTAAGTTCCTTACGATCATCTACATACAGGGAAATAAGCACATAGTCATTCTTCAACAGTTCATATACCTTAGGCACACTCCACACATTTTCTTCCATTTTCCGGCAGTTTACACAGGCCCAGCCGGTAAAGTCCAGCAAAATAGGTTTGTCATTCGCTTTTGCATATGCCAGGCCTTCGTCAAAATCCTTAAAACAATTCAGTCCGAGGGGGCAATCGCTTTCCTGTTGTTTTACACTGTAGAATACCGGGGGCGGGAAACCGCTGAGCAGTTTGAGATGGCCACCGAATATTCCCGAGATCAGGTAGATCACAAACGCGGTTACCAGTACTCCTGTACTTATCCGCAGAAAGCTGAGTTTCTTCAACGGGCCGTCGTGCGGGAATCTGATCTTCCCGAAGAGGTAAAGGGCCATCAGGGCAAAGATCACCACCCATATACCTATAAATACCTCCCGTTTCAGGATACCCCAGTGTTGTACGAGGTCCGCATTGGAAAGGAACTTAAAGGCGAGGGCTAGTTCCAGGAAGCCGAGTATGACTTTTACCGTGGTCATCCATCCTCCGGAACGGGGCAGGGAATTGAGCCAGTTCGGAAAAAGGGCGAAGAGGGCAAAAGGCAAGGCCAGGGCAAAACCAAAACCGGTAATCCCGGCGGTAAGCTGCATTGCTCCTCCTTCTGCCGTGAGCGATCCCACCAGTAATGACCCCAGTATCGGACCGGTACAGGAGAAAGACACTATAGCCAGGGTCAATGCCATAAAAAAGATACCGATAACGCCTCCGGTACCCGAAGCCGAATCCATCTTATTACCCCACGAACTGGGAAGGGTAAGCTCATAATACCCAAAGAAGGAAAAGGCAAAAAATACAAAAATGACAAAGAAGGCTATATTAAGCCATACGTTCGTGGAAATGGTATTGAGTATTTCCGGGTCCAGCGAATCCAGAAAGTGGAACGGCAGGCTCAACAACATATAGATCACTACTATAAATACCCCGTAGAGTATAGCATTGGAAATTCCTTTTTTTCGGGTTCCGGACTGTTTTGTAAAAAACGAAACCGTAAGCGGTATCATAGGAAATACGCAGGGCGTCAGTAATGCCAGCAAGCCTCCCAGAAATCCCAGGATAAAAATCCCGGCCAGGCTGTTGCCTCCCCCTTCTTCCTGCTCTCCTCCTTTCAGAAGTTCCGGGTTCTTCAGGTCGAGCTTCAGGTTTTTGGAAAGCCGGGCACTTTTTTCGTCCACTTCCAGTTGTTTCACCGCTGCTTTTCCCCCATCCAGGGCAAAGGCGAGGTCCGCATCGGAGAAGATACAGCTTTTGTCATCACAGGCCTGGTATTCCACCAGTCCCTGTATGACCTTAACTTCCGGATTGAGTAATTTTATTTTCTGTTTAAATACGGCTTTCCCGTCAAAATAGGAAAGTTCCATATCAAAGATATTGTCATATTCCGTGTGAGATTCACTTTCCAGGATATCTCCCACCAGTTCGAAATCCTCCCCTACGTCTTCAAAAGTAAAAGAGGTCGGTATGGGGCCGCCTTCAGGGATATTGGTCGTATACAGGTGCCAGTTCTCTACAATGGAAGCTGTCATCACCAATTCATATTCCGTATCCGAAAGCTTCTCAACGGAGGTATTCCAATTTACCTGTTGTGCCTGTGCCGTGACCTTTGGTGAAAAGGTTAGAAAAAACAATCCGATCAGGATGGGAAGAATGTGTTTCATTATTTGAACTTGGATTTTTGAAGTGTGATTTCAGATATCAGGTTTTGATTTTATTTGTGTTATCGGGGCCCCGTCTCGGGGACTGCTTTAAAATATGCCCGAAATATAAAGGGTATTTACCGTCTCCGGACTTACCTTGTACCGGTTATCCAGACGGTGGCCCACAACCCATACTATATCATCGTCGGAGCACAACAGCCAGGTGTTCTGTTTATCCAGTACCGACACCTTTTCGTCCTTAAAAAATTTGCTCAGTTTCTTCCGGTTCGTCATTCCCAAAGGGTAAAAATAATCGCCTTTTTCCCATTTTCTCAATTTCAGCGGATAGTTTAACTTATCTTTATCAATCTTCACTGTATTTTTATCGGGACCTCCCGGGATTTCAGTTTCTGAAAACCGCAAATGTACCGGGCTATCGATCTCTTCTGTTCCGGCATCTATGATAAAAAAAGGGTCTTCCTCTTTTTTTAAGGGCTCTATAAGCAGGTTTCCCCTGTCTTTCAGCATGACATATTTGCCGGAGGTGATTTGCTTCCCGGACATGGCATGCAATAATTTACGGACCTCATCCACCGGAAAAGAGAAATCCTTAAACAGGTAATAAAGGTAGGATTCCTGCGGATGCAGCCTGTTCAGTTCTTCCACAGAAATTATCCACCGGTTCCCTTCTTTTCGCATGATATGTTCCCGCAGCTCGTCCACGTGCTTCATCAGTATGGTTTCGCATTCCGCCAGGTGTTTTTGTGTCCGCCCGAACTGCTGTAAAAAATCGGACGATAATGTCTTTAGTCCAGGGACAATATTGTGACGTATCTTATTCCGTAAGTACTTGGTATCCGTATTGCTGCTGTCCTCCTGCCACGACCAGTGATTTTCCTGTAAATAGCCGAATAGCTGCTCCCTTGAAAACGGCAGCAGAGGCCGTACGATCTTTCCGTTTACGGGAGGAATTCCGGACAGGCCTTCTATTCCCGTTCCACGGGACAGGTTTATCAGAAAAGTCTCCAGGCTGTCATCTGCGTGGTGTGCGGTGAGCAGATACGCTCCTTTTCTTTCATTCAGCAAACGGTCAAACCAGTTATACCGGAGTTCCCTGGCCGCTATCTGTATGGATGTACCTTTTTCCCGGGCATAATCGCCGGTCTCGAAATGCGCTACATAAATTTCAGTTCCGAGTTCTTCCGACAGTTTCCGCACAAACTTCTCATCCTCATTACTTTCCTCTCCGCGAAGGTGAAAGTTACAGTGTGCCAATGCCATGTCCAGTCCGGCTGCATGACAAAGCCGGGCGAGCACCACACTGTCTATCCCCCCACTGACGGCAACCAGCAACCTGGCCTGTTTCAGATAAGGAAAACCCTTTTCTATATGTTCTTCAAACAATCGTAACATCCGGCTAAAATAACGGTTCTTCTGCAAAGCCAAAAATCCCTTGCCTTATTCTGTCTTTGCATTTAGGCCCATCACAAGTTATACACCGTAAAATGTCATAGGTCCCAAAACTTTTTTACAAATTGTCGCATTCCTGTTCACTCCTCCAGCACCTTTCGCATAGCTGCTGCCTTCAACATACATTCTTCGTATTCTTTTTCCGGATCGGATTCCCCGGTAATGGCCCCTCCTACCGTAAAAGATATATAATCATTGGCTTTGTTGTACAGAATACTCCGGATGACCACATTGAAATCAAAATCACCCGAGGGTGTAAAATATCCAACTGCCCCGCTGTAAAGCCCCCGCCGGGTGACTTCCAGCTGTTCGATGATCTTCATGGCCGATATCTTCGGTGCCCCGGTCATGCTCCCCATCGGAAAGGTGGAACGCAATATTTCTACGGACGGAACACTGTCTTCCACTTCGGCCGCAACGGTAGATACCAGTTGATGTACCTGTTCAAACGTATATACCCGGCATAATTCTTCGACCCGGACACTTCCTTTTTTCGCCGTTACGGACAGGTCGTTGCGCACCAGGTCTACGATCATAATGTTCTCTGAGCGCTCTTTGGGTGTATTTTCCAGTTCTTCTTTCAGTTTACGGTCTTCTTCCGGAGTTTCCGCACGCCTTGCCGTACCCTTTATCGGCTGGGAGATTACCTGATTGCCCGTCCTTTTGAGGTATCGTTCCGGGGAGGCGGACAAAAGGTATTTATCTTCCAGTTTCAGACAGGCGGCAAAAGGCGGGCGGGAAATGGCATTGAGCCTGAAAAAAGCAGGGACGGGATCAAAAGAACTGTTCACGGCGTAAAATTCCTGGCAGAAATTGGCCTCGTAAATATCCCCCCTGCGAATATGAGCAAGCAACTGTTCCACCTTTTGCAGGTATGCTTCTTTGGGTATTCTCGCCTTAATATCTTCTTTTCCTATCCGTTCGGGAGGTGTAGTGCCTTCGACAGCTGTTTTCCGGATGTGTATAAAATCCTCCTCCACTTCGTCATCTACCATAGGCATATAACAGAACTTCGCGGTATTGCCTTTGATAAAAACGATCTTCTTAGGCTGAAAGAAATAAAGGTCCGGAAATCCCAGGTGATCCGTATTTGCCGATGTCAATCGTTCCACATCGTTCTTCAGGTCATAAGACAGGTACCCGAATATCCAGTCGGCAGTAGTCGTCTGGTATTCCTTTAGATCGTCAAAAGCGTGGTGATAATCGGTTTTTATGGCGGTGAGAGCATCTACGGCCAGTACGGCATCGAATGTAGGGTACAGATGCTTATAATTATTGCTGTCCAGCCATATTACCTCGGTATGTTGTTGTGCCCATAAAAGTAATTTTTCCTTGAATCCGTCCCCTTCCTCTAGGGAAAATACAACTTCCGTTCTCTGCATTCCTCTGTTTTAGAAAATAAGAATGTTACAAATTTAACAAATCCTTTACGAAAGATTGCCTCTCAAAAGGATTTTATTTTGTACTATTGCAATGTGAAAAACAAGTACTGGGGTTATCACTATTGAAATTTTTGTTTACCTCAATATTTTTGACAGAAAATGCAAAACACTCACAACATATCTACTTCAGTTTTCCTGAGACTTCCGGTTTCAGAGATTCGTCCTGTTGTGCGTCGTACCCCCCGTCGCCCGTAAGGGTGTACTTTAATTTTGGAACTTAGGTGAGTCCGGTTCCCCTTTCAAAGAAAATTCCACTTATTTTTTCAACCAAGTAAAAGCAAAATGGACATTGTTATTGCTGACAAGTCGCATATAAAATTCGCTTCCCTTATCTGTGATACGATCGAAGAATCGGCCAAGGTAAGAGGTACCGGTATTGCCAAAAGGACTCCGGAATACATTATTTCGAAGATCGAGAACGGCAATGCTGTGATTGCTGTAGACGGCGATAAATTTGCAGGGTTCTGCTACATTGAAGCCTGGGGGCACGAAAAGTTCGTCGCCAACTCCGGGCTGATCGTTCATCCGGACTACCGGAACCTGGGTCTTGCGAAAAAGATCAAGAAGGCTATTTTTGACCATTCCAGGAAAAAATACCCGGACGCCAAAATATTCGGTATTACTACGGGGCTTGCCGTAATGAAGATCAATTACGAACTGGGATACAGGCCCGTGACTTTTTCCGAGCTTACGGACGACCCTACCTTCTGGAAGGGCTGCCAGACCTGTAAAAACTACGACATCCTGCAACGGACACAACAAAAGATGTGCCTGTGTACCGGGATGCTCTACGATCCAAAAGAAAAGGAAAACACCGAGGTAAAGCACCCCTATAACAGTAAGGTGCTCCAAAGGTTGAAAAATATAAAACAGAGTATCTTTCTGAAAAACAAGAAACCTTCCAAAAATTCCATTATCCCTGTAGAAGAAGGGTTTATAAGTCTGAAGAAGGTTATGGATAAATTAAAAGGAAATAATAAATAATGTGTCAATAAGTGAATACGTTGGCACATTGCCAAATTTGCTAATTGACAAATTAAACAACAAATAACAATGAAAAAACTCGTTTTGGCATACAGCGGCGGACTGGACACTTCTTATTGTGCAAAATACCTATCACAGGAAAAAGGATATGAAGTACATGCCGTAAGCGTAAATACCGGAGGATTTACTCCCGAAGAGAAAAAGGAGATCGAAGAAAAAGCCCTGAAACTCGGGGTAGCGACATACAGCAACATTGAAGCAGTAGACTCTTTTTATAACAAGGTGGTTAAATACCTTATTTTCGGGAATGTTTTAAAGAACAACACCTACCCGCTTTCCGTCAGTGCCGAACGGATCGTGCAAGCTATCGAGATCGTAAACTACGCCAAGAAAATAGGCGCCCAATACATTGCCCACGGCAGTACGGGGGCCGGGAACGACCAGGTAAGATTTGATATGATATTCCAGATACTCGCCCCGGAAATAGAGATTATCACCCCTATCCGTGACGAGCAGCTTTCCAGGCAGGAAGAAATCGGTTACCTGAAGAAAAACGGGGTGGACATGTCCTGGGAAAAAGCCAAATACTCCATAAACAGGGGACTTTGGGGTACCAGTGTAGGTGGTGAAGAAACCCTCACCTCCCATCAGTCGCTCCCGGAAGAAGCCTACCCGAGTCAATTGAAAAGCGAAGGTTCCCAAAAGATAAAACTCACTTTCAGTCAGGGGGAACTGATAGCCATAGACGGCAAGGAAGACAGCCCTGTCAAAAACATAGAACTGCTCAACAGTATGGCTTCCCAATATGCCATAGGGCGTGATATCCATGTGGGAGACACCATTATCGGTATTAAGGGGAGGGTCGGTTTTGAGGCCGCTGCCCCCCTGATTATCATAAAGGCACACCATACCCTGGAAAAACATGTACTTACCAAATGGCAACAGCATCATAAAGAGTACCTGGCCAACTGGTATGGCATGCTCCTTCACGAAGGACAATATCTCGACGAGGTCATGCGTAATATCGAGGTTTTTCTTGCTGACACACAGAAAAATGTTTCCGGAGATGTGTTTGTCACCCTCCATCCGTACCGTTTTGTAGTAGATGGCATCCAATCCGGACACGACCTGATGAACGCTTCCTTCGGCAGCTACGGGGAAATGAACAAAGGCTGGACCGCAGATGATGCCAAAGGGTTTATCAAAATCAACTCTAACCAGAACAAGATCTATTATCACGTAAATAAAATAAATTAAAGTACGAAGCACGAAGGCAGAAGATAGAAGTAAAGATATAATGCCCTTCGTCTGAAATTTAAAGATTTAAAAATGATACAAGCAGGAATAATCGGGGGTGCCGGGTACACCGCCGGGGAATTAATACGATTGCTACTGCACCATCCCGCAGCAGAAATAAATTTCGTTTACAGTACTTCCAACGCCGGCAACGCCATAAGTGACATTCACCAGGACCTCCTGGGAGAAACAGAACAGGAATTCACCGGAGAAATAAACCCCGAGGTAGATGTCCTTTTTCTCTGTCTCGGTCATGGCAATTCTAAATCCTTTCTCGAAAAACACCGGTTTTCTGCTAAAACAAAGATCATAGACCTGAGTAATGATTTCCGGTTAAATCCCGATGCCGATTTTAACGACATGCATTTCGTATACGGATTGCCCGAACTCAACAAGGAGGAAATAGAAAATGCACAATACATAGCCAATCCGGGCTGCTTTGCCACTGCTATTCAACTGGCATTACTCCCCCTGGCAAAACACGGACTGTTAAAACAGGATATTCATATCAATGCGGTAACCGGGGCTACCGGGGCGGGTACCTCCCTTTCCCCCACCTCGCATTTTCCGTGGCGCGACAACAATTTTTCGTATTACAAGCCTTTTACCCATCAGCACCTGGGAGAAATAGGACAAAGTATAGCACAGTTGCAGCATTCCTTTGACAAAGAGATACTCTTTATGCCTTACCGGGGGAATTTTTCCCGCGGGATCTTTGCCACTGCGTATACGGAGTTTGACGAAAGTGCAGATAAAGCAAAAGAAATATACGGGGATTTCTATAAAAATGCTGCTTTTACTACGGTAAGTGACAAGGAATTACACCTCAAACAGGTGGTCAATACCAATAAATGCCTTATTCACCTGCATAAGCACAAAAACAAACTGTTGATCACTTCTATTATCGATAACCTGACCAAGGGTGCATCCGGACAGGCCATACATAACATGAACCTGATATTCGGACTGGAGGAAACCCTCGGACTCGGATTAAAAGCCTCGTATTTTTAATACAGGCCCCGTACAGGCGTACGGCCGTACGCCTTCAATTCATTAATTGTAAAGCATCGTGCGGCCGAACGATGCTGCAAGGGCCACAAGGCAAATAAAAACCAACGCATGAAAATAGCCATAATAGGAACCGGAAACCTGGGGCTTTCCATAGCCAAAGGACTCATCATCAGTAACTCGGTCACCACCCTTTACCTGACCAAAAGGAACCCGGGTGCCATTAAAAACTGGGAAGAGTACGGGAATGTCATCGTAACCTCCGACAACCGTGAAGCGGTAAAGAACTCAGATATCCTGATCTTTGCCGTACAGCCGGGACAGTTCGAAGGAATATTACAGGAAATAAAGGACCTGCTGAATGAAAAACACGTACTTATTTCCACCATTACCGGGTTTAAGATCCGGAAAATCGAATCTGTTATCGGCAATGAACACTATATCATCCGTAGTATGCCCAATACAGCCATTTCCGTCGGCAAATCCATGACCTGTGTATGCAGCAACGAAAAGGGAAAACAACGTGTGGAACTGGCCAGGGCCATTTTCAACAAACTGGGGACTTCCATAGAGATTCCCGAAGAACAGATGCGTGCGGCTACCGTGATCTGTGCCAGTGGCATCGCTTTCTGGATGCGCCTTATACGCGCTACGACGCAGGGGGCTATTCAGCTGGGGTTCGATGCCAAGGAAGCACAGGAACTGGCGATGCATACCTGTATGGGGGCGGCTACCCTCCTTGTGGAATCCGGTAATCACCCGGAGGAAGAAATCGACAGGGTAACCACCCCGAGGGGATGTACCATAGAGGGTCTCAACGAAATGGAACACAGCGGGCTAAGTTCTTCCCTTATTAAGGGAATTGTGTCCTCTTTCAACAAAATAAACCAGATTGCCGACCTGTAAAATTTGATAATGAGATAATTGGGCGATGTGCCAATGAGATAATGATTAATAAAATAATTGGCACATTGACTAATTGACCAATTTTCTAATTAATAATTTTCAACATCCGAAATGAAACTATTTGACGTTTACCCATTATATGATATTACCCCGGTACAAGGAAAAAATGTCCATGTTACTGATGATAAAGGCATTACTTATCTCGATCTTTACGGCGGGCATGCCGTGATCTCCATAGGCCATTCCCACCCCAGGTACGTATCTGCAATATCCGAACAAGCCGGCAAACTCGGATTTTACTCGAATGCCGTGCAAAACCCGCTGCAGATGGAACTGGCAGAAAAGCTCGGGGCCCTTTCCGGATGTGACAATTACGAACTTTTTCTCTGTAATTCCGGGGCAGAAGCCAACGAAAACGCATTGAAACTCGCTTCTTTCCAAACCGGAAAAGCCAGGATCATTGCCTTTAACAATGCCTTTCACGGACGGACCTCGGCAGCGGTAGCGGCTACGGATAACAAAAATATCAATGCCCCTATCAATGCCCAGCACCAGGTAACCTTCCTGGAACTGGGAGATATCGCTGCACTGGAAAAGGAGTTGCAAAAAGGCGATGTATGTGCGGTTATCATAGAGTTTATCCAGGGTGTGGGCGGACTGGATGAGGCAACGGCTGATTTCTATGAGAATGCAGACAAACTCTGCAAACAACATGACAGCATGTTCATTGCGGACGAAATTCAATGCGGATATGGCCGTACCGGAGACTTCTTTGCCTTTCAGCAGTATAACGTAACACCTGATATTATTTCCATGGCCAAAGGTATGGGCAATGGCTTTCCGGTAGCGGGAATTCTCGTTTACCCGTCCATCAAGGCAAAACACGGTATGCTGGGAACTACTTTCGGAGGAAACCACCTGGCCTGTGCAGCCGCCATTGCCGTACTGGATGTACTCAAAGAAGAAAAACTCATGGAAAATACCAGGGAAGTTGCAGCCTATTTTGTGGAAAAGGCCGGGACCATACCACAGATAAAGCAGATAAAGGGCCGGGGATTGATGCTGGGACTGGAATTTGATTTTGAAGTGGGCGAACTCCGGAAAAAGCTTATTTACGACCATCATATTTTTACAGGCGGGAGCAGCAATAAAAAGCTATTGCGTATTTTACCTCCGCTGACGGTGAAGAAAGAACATATCGATGCGTTTTTTGATGCATTAAATAACGTAGTAATGAACTCTTAAAAATCTTCCTCACCAGAGGAAAAAAGCTCCCCTCTTGAGAGGGGAGCTGAGTTTCGTTTTCCTGAAGGGCATACCTAATAACTAAATAACCCAATAACATATTAACTTAAAAACAAATGAAACACTACCTGACAACAGATGACATAGACAGTGTCCCGGAAATCATAGCTGAAGCCATTGCATTAAAAAAGGATCCCTATCGGTTCGAGGAACTCGGAAAGCGTAAAACGCTGGGGATGTTATTCTTTAATTCCAGTCTGCGTACCCGTCTTAGTACACAAAAGGCGGCCATGCAACTGGGAATGCAGGTTATGGTCATGAATTTTTCGGGTGAGGCCTGGTCACTGGAGTTTGAAGACGGTAGTGTAATGAATGGTTCTACCTCCGAACACATTAAAGAAGCCGCCGCGGTAATTTCCCAGTACTGTGACGTTATTGCGGTAAGGGCATTTCCTACGTTGACGGATAAGGAAAAAGACGAGGAAGAATACGTTTTGAAAAGTTTTCAGAAATACGCGTCTGTACCTGTTGTAAACATGGAAAGCGCTACAGCGCACCCTTTACAGGCCCTAACGGATGCCATTACGATAACGGAACTGAAAACCAAAGAAAAGCCGAAAGTTGTCCTCTCCTGGGCACCACATCCCAAGGCATTGCCACATGCTGTCGCCAATTCCTTCACCGGTATGATGCGCAAAATGGATGTGGAATTTGTCATCACCCATCCAGTCGGATATGAACTCAATCCGGAGGTCACGGGAGATACCCCGATAATCTACGACCAGGATGAAGCATTGAAAGATGCTGATTTTGTATATGTAAAGAACTGGAGTTCGTATAAAGATTACGGCCAGGTATTGCACACCGACCCGGGTTGGAGGATTACGCCGGAAAAAATGGCATTGACGGATAATGGTAAATTCATGCATTGCCTGCCTGTACGGAGAAACGTTATCGTGGACGATGCTGTCCTGGACAGCCCGCAATCCGTCGTTATACCACAGGCTAACAACCGTACCTTTGCAGCACAAATTGTCCTGAAACATATATTACAATCATTATAGTAAAGCCCTACGGCCGTGGGGCTTAATCGGGAGCCACTACCATGGGTCTCAATGATACCCCGGGTCTAAAAAAAGAAAAAAATGAAACCTAAATTATCCGTAGTCAAAATAGGCGGAAATATCATAGAAAACGAATCGGCATTATGTGATTTCCTTACGGATTTTGCGGCAATGGAAGGTTACAAAATCCTGGTCCACGGAGGTGGCAGGACGGCGACCCGCATTGCGGAACAACTCGGTGTGCCTGCACAGATGGTAGGCGGACGGCGCATCACTACCCGTGAAACCCTGGACGTGATCGTTATGGTCTATGGCGGACTTACCAACAAGAATATTGTTTCACTCCTGCAAAGCCTGGACTGTAACGCCATAGGACTGTCCGGAGCGGACGGCAATACCATTGTTTCCGATAAAAGACCGGTAAAGGACATTGATTACGGCTATGCCGGCGATATAAAACAGGTAAATGCCCATGCAGTCAAAGCCTTGCTGGAAAGTAACATGACTCCGGTATTCTGTGCCATTACCCACGATAAAAGAGGGCAATTGTTCAATACCAATGCAGATACCATTGCCTCCGAAGTAGCGATAGCTATGAGTGAACATTTCGAAACCTCATTATATTATTGTTTTGAGAAAAAAGGGGTATTGCGAAGCATCGAAGACGACAACTCCGTTATAGAACATATCAATACGGAAAAATACGAACAACTGCTCGCCGAAAACATCATAGCGGACGGCATGCTGCCTAAAATGCACAATTGCTTTAACGCTTTACAACAACACGTGAGCAAAGTACATATCGGCCTGCCGGGTATGATCGTCGGGAAAGAAAGACTGTTTACAACGCTAACATTATAATACAGATTAACCGTAAAGATGCACGGCCGTGCATCTTTACGAATCTCAACGGGATAATCTTCATAAAAAGATATAAAATAAGCATGATAGACCAGCTCACACCATCGGCCATAGCGCTGTTAAAACAACTGATAAACACACCTTCTTTTTCTTCGGAAGAGGACAAAACCGCAGCCCACATAGAAAACTGGCTGCAATCGCACAACATACCGTTCCGGCGCAGGGATAACAATGTATATGCCTTCAATAAGTATTTTGAAGAAAGCAAACCTACCTTGTTGCTCAATTCGCATCACGATACCGTAAGACCGAACACGGCTTATACGAAAGACCCGTTTGACGCCCATATCGAGGACGGGAAATTATACGGACTGGGAAGCAATGACGCCGGGGGGTGCCTGGTGTCGCTCCTGGCCACTTTCGCCTACTTCTACGACAAGCCCGACCTGAATTACAACCTGATCATCGTGGCTTCGGCGGAAGAAGAAAGTTCGGGCGACAAGGGACTGAACAGCATGCTCCCCGTATTACCTCACATAGACGTAGCTATTGTAGGTGAACCTACGCTCATGCAACTGGCCATAGCAGAAAAAGGATTGGTGGTGTTTGATGCCACAGTAAAAGGCACGCCCAGTCACGCTGCGCATCCCAACGACAATAATTCCATTTACAATACTATCAAAGTACTGGAATGGTTCCGGGACTACCGTTTCGAAAAGGTTTCGGAAGTACTCGGGGAAGTGAAGATGACAGTAACCCAGATCAATGCGGGGAAACAGCACAATGTGGTTCCGGCGGAGACCAATCTCGTTATCGACGTACGGGTCAATGACAAATATACCAACCGGGAGATCGCAGATCTGCTACAGGCACAATCTCCCTGTGATGTTATCACTCCCCGTTCATTAAGGCTTAATTCATCATCCATCCCCAAGGAGCATCCTTTAGTACAGGCCGGAATAGCTTTGGGAAGAGAAACTTATGGTTCGCCTACGCTTTCTGACCAGGCCGTATTGACTTGTCCGTCCCTGAAATTAGGCCCCGGAGATTCGACACGATCGCATTCGGCAGATGAGTTTATTTATGTGAAGGAGATTGAGGAAGGGATCAAGCTCTATATAAAACTATTGGAAAAAGTATTGTAAAAAGACAAACTCTCTTTTAAATTTAGCCTGAATTGAACCTGTATCAATTCGGGTCCAACATCTTTGCGAATCTTTGTGCTATTCTGTACAGCTTTGTGTAATAGTTATTTCACAGAGTTTCACAAAGGTCTCTCAGAGATACACAGAAGTTTGATTTTATTAAAAACTGAAAAAACAGATCATGGGTATTTTATAAGTTAATCGGGATATTCACGTTACCTTATTAACTCTTTTACTCTTTAACTAAGCACAAAACATGAAACTCTGGGACAAAGGCTTTAGCACCGACAAAAAAATAGATCACTTTACCGTAGGAAATGACAGGGAACTGGACCTTCTCCTCGCCAGATATGATGTTATCGCTTCTACGGCACATGCGAAAATGCTGGGGAAGATAGGTTTACTGACTGAGGAAGAAACCGGGCAACTGGTTACGGAACTGGGAAACATTCAGAAAGATATAGAAACGGGGAACTTCACTATAGAAGACAGCTTTGAAGACATGCACTCCAAAATAGAGTATCTCCTGATCCAAAAACTCGGCGATACGGGAAAAAAGATACATACGGCACGCTCCCGGAACGACCAGGTACTTGTGGCCATGCACCTGTACCTGAAACACGAATTACAGGAGATCAGGCAACAGACTGTTGAACTCTTTGATCTCCTGATGGAACTGGCCGAAAAGTACAAGGATGTTCTTCTCCCCGGCTATACACATTTACAGATCGCCATGCCTTCTTCTTTCGGGCTGTGGTTTTCCGCTTATGCCGAAAGCCTTATCGATGACCTCTATTTTATTGATGCCGCTTATAAGGTGGCCGACCAGAATCCGCTGGGAAGTGCTGCCGGGTATGGTAGTTCTTTCCCCATAAACCGGGCCTTTACGACTGAAGAACTCGGTTTTGCCACGATGAAATACAATGTTGTAGCTGCACAAATGGGACGTGGAAAAGTAGAAAAAAGCGCTGCATTCGGTATGGGGAGCATTGCCGCCACGCTTTCTAAAATGGCCATGGATGTATGCCTGTACATGAGCCAGAATTTCGATTTTATTTCCTTCCCGGACGAACTTACTACGGGAAGCAGCATCATGCCGCATAAAAAGAACCCGGATGTGTTTGAACTTATCCGGGGGAAATGCAACAAGATACAGGCAGTACCTAACCAGCTTACGCTTATCATCAACAACCTGCCCAGCGGCTATCACAGGGACCTGCAACTGGTAAAAGAAGTCATTGTACCTGCCATACAGGACCTTAAAGCCTGCCTGGAAATGGCTGCCTTTACGCTGAAAGACATCCGTGTGAACAACGGTATCCTCGAAGACCGGAAATACGATTACCTCTTTAGCGTGGATACGCTTAACGAACTCGTACAGTCCGGGATGCCTTTCCGGGATGCCTATAAAAAAATGGGAATGGACATTGCCGAAGGGAACTTTAAACCCAAAAGGGATATACGCCATACCCACGAAGGCAGCCTGGGCAATCTTTGCCTGGAAGAGATCCGGGAGAAAATGAAAAAGAGCTGACCGGTTTACATCGATATGGGGTACGTCCACGTCCAGGCTATTATAAGTACTGTTATCAATGCCACCACCATACGAATAAGATCCACAACCGCAAGAATATTATTTGTGATAGTGAGAAATATTAATGAGGATGCCCGTTTTGTTAAGAACTATCTTTCGAGATATGGACATATTATATAATGGTATGCCCGGAATGGGAACTTCTATATCCGAATAAAGAAAGGGAGGGACTTACCGGCCGGGGCTTCGATACACCCCGGTCGGAGACCGGGGCACTCAGCCGCCTTTGTGCAGGCTGTTATAGTTTGCTTTTTGCTATACTGTAAAAATAAAACAGGGGTGGCTGAGTGGCGCGGCCTTCAGGCCGTTGTACCGAAGCCACCTCATTTCTCTAATAATCATCTACCACCTTTTCTCCGGACAAGGTTTTCATAAAGGCTATAATAGCGCCTTGTTCATCCGGGGTAAGTTCGAGGTTATCAAAGGGGAGTGTCTGGTGGGAAAAGTCAAAGCCGAGTCCGCCCCCGCCTCCTTTGTTGTAAAAATCCATAACTTCTTCCAGGGTCCGGTAAACCCCGTTATGCATATAGGGTGCTGTTTCGGCTATATTCCTTATGGAAGGTGTTTTGAACATGCCGCGGTGTAAGACTTCTTCGTATTTCCAGTAAAATCCTTCGTCATCGTCCAGCATCTTATTTTCGGCGGTTTCCGGTACGCCTATGACTTCCTTTTCTGTTTCTTTATAGAAAGGGGGAACTGTCCCGCCGGTCAAAGGGATAAAATGGCAGGTTGCACACAGGGCTTTTCCCATAAACAGGTTGAATCCCTCCTTCTCCGCTGCCGAAAAATCATCTTCTTCTCCCCTGATATTCTTATCGAACCTGGAATTAAAATTGTTGAGGGTGCTTATATAAGAAGAAATCGCCCGGATAATATCGCGGTTATTTTTAGGGACATGGCCAAAAGCCTGCCGGAACTTATCACTATAGGTACTGTCTTTTAAGATATCGGTATTAAATTCGTGTACATTGGTATTAAATTCGTTTTGATCTGTAAATACCGAGGATATCTGTTCCAGAAGGTCTTCGGAACGACCATCCCAGAAGAATGATCTCTGGAAAGCTACATTGAGTAAGGTAGGAGTATTCCTTTTTAACGGCCTTCCCCGATTGTCTTTATTGGATACAAGCCCATCGGCATACGCTTTTTCCGGTATATGACAGGTAGCGCAGGACATGGTGCTCCCGGCAGACAAGGCGGGTTCGAAAAACAACATCTTTCCCAATGCTATTTGCTCTTTTGTGGGGTTCCTGTTGATGCTGGGCGTAAAATACCGGAGATTAAAGCTGTTTTCTTCAAAAAAAGTGGGAGCATCAAAATTAAACGGATAACCGCCCGAAGGCTCCCAAATACCAGATTCTTTACGTATCTCTACCCAGGCCCGGGTGACGGGGTTCATATAATCCCGGATAAATACAAAACGGTCAAAGGTTTCGAAATCCGGGTTTCCGGTTACAAAAGTTTCTGCCTGTTCGAGCAGTTGTATGAACCGTTTGTCCAAGCTATCATTTTTTTCTGTGATGATTTTACGTATGCTCCTTGTATATGTTTCTTTCAGGGAGTTGAGAGAGGTTTTTATTTCCCCGATGCTCAGGTAACTCACGGGGGTGTCAAACCCTGCAGTGGAGAAACTGATTATACGTAACAACTGCTGATGGGTCGCTATAAAAAAACGTTGGGCATTCAGCTCCCTTTTTTCCATTTCTTTTTGCAACACGACCAGCATTCCCCGGGTGATATCGGTTTCGTACAAAAATTCCTTGTCAGATACTCCGCCTTCATAGATACTTTCTTCTATTTTCTGCAGTCCTACGGGCGGGAGTACTCTCTGGTTGTCATCCAAAAAAACAGGCAGGGCGGGACCGTTTACCCTGTGCCCGACTTCCGGGTTCAGGTAAGCGGCATAGGGCTCGGCTTTTTTAAAGGCTATCCTCAGCTTTTTAAAGAATGTTTTGGTGTTTTTGCCATTCACCCCTTCATCGCGGAGCGAATCGGTATAGCGGATGGCGGCATTCATGGCTTCTGTGTAGTATTGTTGTGTTTTGTCCCAATCTGGTAGCTGTTCTGCTTTTTCATGTTTGCAGGAAAAGCTTAATCCTGTAAGGATACATAGGTAGAAAATGGTTCTGCGCATCTGTTCTTATTTTGTAAAAATACGGGAAAGGCCTCCATTATGATAATGGCGGCCTTTATGATATAATGATTATGATTAAGAAAAGGGGCTTATCTTGGTAATCCTTTGAGTAAAACAATCTGTGATGCCTGGTTATCTTCACGCGCCGTATTGGTATGACCGTCCAGGTTCATAAAGTTGTCATTTTTCCAGTAATGCGGTTGTACGGCAAGCAGGAAAGTTCCGTCTACACCCACTTTGTCGGAAACATCGATCAACGAGCCGAATTCCCCGCTCAGCCCGGTACTGTTGTTAGGCGAAAGGTCTTGCCGAACCACCAGTTCGAGCACTTTGGAAATATTGGACCCGTTGAGGTCGGACTGATAAATATATGCGGAATGCCCTCTGGAAAAAGAGTTGGGGTCTTCCTGAAAATAAATGAAATTTTCGGTAACACATATATTATCCGGGCTTTGCAGTTCGGCCAGGTTGCCGTCCATATTATTGCTGTCGGTATTACCGCTGATGATCTGGGTAAGTTTCCCGGTAAGGGGCGTATTTTCGTCTAAAACCAATTTATAAATGGTACCCCAATCGTTATATGTACCACTTCCCGGGCCTCTCCCGGTAACGTTGAAATATACATTACGAGCATTGGTATCGGAACCTTTCTGGTAATCCACATCTTCTACACGCATAAACTGGGTAGCATTTGCGGCCATGCAAGCTTTATCCATTTCGTCGTAAGGCAATGAAGCCCCGTTTTCAATTTCCACAAATTCTACATCATATGTAATTCCTCTGTCAAAACTGGCTTCATTATAGGTATTTCCGTCCTCTGCATCGGTAACTCCATTTTCTCCATCCGAAACCTGTTTGGTCTTGAGTACATATATCTTCCCGTTTTCCAGGTCATCATCACCGTTTTCGGAATAGTACAATATCACTTGTCCTTCGGAATCCCTGGAATCGTCATCACCTCCTATGATAACTGTTTTCCCGGGATAGGCATTTTTAGGAAGCGGTACAGCATTTTCCCAGGCAAATTGTCCCAATGCGTCCAGCCCGAAATCGGCTGTAGGTGTGGGAGATTCTACCCACGGGTCAATGCCTTTTACATGATAGTGTATGCTTTCGGAGGCGGAAAGGAACAAATCTTTGGAGCCACCATGAATGGCAGCTTCCCACATAGTACCGGAACATTGGCGGGCATAATCGGCCACCCCGGAGTTCAACAGGTAATCCCCGGACACCGGATTTAAATGTTCATCGAGAAATATCCGTGAAACAGCATAGCTGTCCTCACAGTTCACCACATAGAGATAACCGTCCCCGTCTTTTAAAAATCCTGCTCCGTCAGCAGAACCTGCCAGTTGAAAATCTTCCCCGATAACATCGGGGGTACTGATGAGGGAATATGCCTCTACAAAGTTGAACTGACCAGACATGGCCACCAATGGTTTGGTCCCTGACTTATTTTCGAACATGGTAGGCTGTTCGGTGAGGTCTTCGCCATCTTTACCATCTTCCCCGTCTATACCATCTTTACCGTCTACGCCATCCAGACCGTCTTCCCCGTCATCACAGGCGGTAAACATAATGGCCAGGGGAACAAATAAAAGCATAAGGATTAAGTGAAATTTTCTCATAATGTAAAATTCGGTTTTTAGTTTTCCAGTTTTATACCAAAAATACCGGATTGCCGGAACGGCAAGGTTAATGCAGTATTACGATTCGCACATACAACTTAATTTTATGTTAAATATCTCTGCATTGCGAATTCCTTATTGATATGGCGTTGTTATGAATTTACAATATCATAATATTCCTATATTCAATTTTTATGTACTTTGCATGCCATAAAACTGTTCAGTTTTTGTATGTCGTTTAAGGAAAAATGGACACTATTGTGGGCCCGATTTTTTTGGACACCACCCTTATCCCGACGAACAGAAAAAAGGTATTATGGATTAACTCATGCCCGAATAATGTGATAAATGATCAACCCCAAAGATCAGACATCATAAATTCAAATCGAACAGAGAACCACTTACTGCTTTATCATATCAAATCTCCTGGAAATTCAACATTAAAAAATCGGAACAGGGTTTAAATCAGTTCAATGAAAGAGGATTACAGCGAAAAAGGTAATATTGAGAAGTATGCCGCGCAGGTCCGAAACTCGGACAGGACCGCATTTAACAATCTGTTTGCACTGTTATGGGAACCCATGTATGTGTATGCCGCTTCTATTGTTCCGGACAATGCCGTTGCCGAAGACCTGGTACAGGAGGTCTGGATCGATTACTGGCAACGCAGGGAAGACGTACAGATACGGAATATAAAACCCTACCTGTACAGAGCTATCCGGTATCGCTGCTATAATGTGCTGAGAGATTCGAAATTTACAGCCATACAGATCGAAACGGCCAGTACCATTACCACACCTGCCGAGACGGAACTGGAAGAAGACCTTACCGAACTCTCCAAACAGATACAGGCCATTATTTCGGAACTCCCGCAGCGGTGCCAGGAGATTTTTACCATGAGCCGCATTCACCAGTACAGCAATATGGAAATAGCCGAAAAACTACAGATATCACAGCGATCGGTAGAAAACCAGTTGTCCCTGGCCCTGGGCAAGCTCCGAAGGGAACTTTCCATAGTGAAAGTATTCTTTTTTTAGCCCCCTCTCCCCTTTTCTCCGGCATATTACACTACAGAAAATGCCAGGCCCTCGCACTACGATCCCGGAATGCTCTTTTACCATAAAGTTAACGAAAAACATCTGCAGATTAAGCTATCGTTAACACTGCATCCGGCCGTGTGAGTGCCTGTGTGTTTTTGGTACTCTTAGGTATAATGCAAGCACAATGACCGAAAACGAGATAAAAACATTAATGAAAAAATACCAGGATGGTACCATAAGCCATAAGGAAGAACTGCTCCTGGAGGAATTCGATGGCCACCTTTTGTATAAAAGGGAAAAGGAGGTTTTTAACAACCCACAACACAAAAAACGGATCGGCCGAAGGTTGGGAAACTCCATCAATGATTCCATATCCCGTAGTAACACTTTGCACTGGACAGCCCCTGGAAAAATAGCAGCTTCGGTGATTATTCTACTCGGTCTCGGACTTTCCATATACCTGAAATGGAACACCCCGGCGAAGACACTCCCTATAACTATCCTGGAAAAAAGTACGGACTGGGGACAAAAACTCAGCCTTACCCTTACAGATGGCACCGAAGTACGCCTCAACTCGGGCAGTACCATAAAATTTCCGGAAAGGTTTACCGGCAACACCCGTGAAGTGGAACTTACCGGTGAAGCCTTCTTTAATGTAGCCAGAAACCCAAAGAAACCTTTTATCATAAAATCCGATGAAATCCGCACCACGGTTCTCGGAACTTCCTTTAACATCAACACCTTTCCGGAGAACGAAGAAATTACGGTTACCGTAGCTACCGGAAAAGTGAAAGTAGCCTCAGACAGCAATGCCGTATTCCTGGGGCCGGAAGAACAGGGCGTGTTTGACAAAAAATCCAACCGGATCTCCCGGAGGAAAACAGATATCAGGAACTTTATACAATGGAAAGACGGCATTATCCATTTCGAAGATACCTCACTGTTCCAGGTAAGCAAGGTGCTCGGAGCCTGGTATGGAGTGACGTTTGTCTTTGCCGAAGAGGAACTCAAAAACTGCCATCTCACCGCTATCTACAACAATGAAATACTATCGGTAGTACTGGAAAGTATAAAATATGCCAAAAAAGGCCTGCAATACGAGTACCTCGATGATAATAAAGTCCTCATTAAGGGAAGATGCACCGATTAATGACCAATCTAACACAAAAAACAAGGCTTATGATATAGATTTTCTATGAAAAAAAACAGTCTGCAACACTTTGGCGAGCGATCACAGACTGCATACGGTTCAATAATTACAGATACTAATAACCATTAAACATTATGTGAAATTATGAAATTGCTAACTTTTAAACAATTTATTCAATTGACATTCCATACATTTTGCTTTCTGATTGCCGGGGCATTGCTAAACCCGGTACTTGCCGCCGATGCGGCAGGACAAAAACTGGAAAGCTATAAAGTAGACTTGTCCATCAAGGACGCTACCGTGGTAGAGGTCCTTAAAGACATTGAGGCACAAACGGATTTTAAGTTTGTGTATGACCGGAAAATAGAGAGGTTGAGCAAAACTTATGATATTTCATACAAAGATAAATCTCTGCGTTCTATTTTAGAGTGGATTGCAAAAGATGCCAGCCTTGCTTTCAGAAGAATCAACCACACCATCTCTATTGATGTAAACCAGAAAAAGGTTACGGAGAGGGTTTTGGATATAGCATTCCAAACCATAACCGGTATTATTACTGATGAAAACGGGGTTCCCCTTGCAGGGGCGACCATCATTGTAAAAGGTACTACAAACGGGGCGACCACGGATTTCGACGGAAATTTTTCTATAGACGTTGAGGACGATGCCGTACTGGAAATATCGTACTTGGGATACAAGTCCCGGGAAGTTCCGGTTAACGGACGTTCTGAGATCAACATCCAGTTAACTCCGGACGCCGCTCAATTGGATGATGTCATAGTTGTAGGATATGGTACACAGAAAAAAACGGATGTTACCGGCTCTATCGGATCTGTAAAGCAGGAAGATTTTAATAAAGGTATCGTAACCAATCCCGGGCAGCTCTTACAAGGTAAGGTTGCGGGCGTCAATGTCTCTACGGTCAGTGGCGAACCGGGGGCTTCGCAGGATGTTATTATCCGAGGTATAGGTAGTCTGCGTTCCGGGACCACACCGCTTTATGTGGTAGACGGTTTTGCATTGGATAATACTTCTACCGGGGTACCTACCAATCCTTTGAACTTTATTAACCCTCACGACATTGAAAAAATAGACGTACTGAAAGACGCTTCTGCTGCTGCCATCTATGGTGCCAGGGCGGCCAACGGGGTTATTGTGATTACTACCAAAAAAGGAAAACAGGGACGCACCGAGATGAACCTTACGGTATCTACTGCCCTGTCCACACTGGCCAATAAGATAGATGTTTTCAATGCCGGCGAATTCCGGGAGCAGGTTGCCCGGGTAGGTGGTAACCTCAGAGACGGAGGTGCGGACACGGACTGGCAGGACGAATTTACAAGGACAGCCATATCCAAAAACATCAATTTCTCCATGGGTGGCGGTACCGAAAAATTCTCTTACTACGGATCTGCCGGGGTTAATGACCAGGAAGGTATTTTGAGAAACAGTGACCTGAGAACTTATTCGGGACGTCTGAACCTGTCGCAAAAAGCGCTGGACGATCGTTTTAAAGTGGAACTAAACCTGTCCGGGACCAGGACCGAAAACAAAAGACCGCTAACCACCACCATCATATCGGACATGCTGCGATCTAACCCTACGTACCCGGCCTATACAAATGGTGAACCAACCCCTGTAATAAACGGCGATCACTTCAATTCCCTCGTACGGGAACAGTTATACGGGGATTTTGCCAATAACAACCGTATCCTGGCCAATATCTCTCCTTCCGTAGAGATTGTCAAAGGATTGACTTATAAGCTAAACCTCGGCGTGGACTATTCCAATACGGACAGGGAACAGCAAAATAAACCATACACGGCACGGGAAGATGAAATTGGTTCCCTGGACCTTGCTTATACCACCAACACCAATACCCTGGTGGAAAATTACCTGACCTATAAGCAGAACATAGGCCAGCACGATATGACATTTTTGGTAGGCCATACGTACCAGGAAACCCTCTATAAATTCAGGAGGTGGGAATACGAAAATTTTCCGGACAACGGTATTGATCCGAGATACCAGATAGAAGCTGCGGGTAATCTGATATCTCAAGCATCTGATGCCATTAAAAACGAACTGCAATCCTTTTTCGGACGGATAAATTACGGCTTTGCAAACAGGTATTTACTCACAGTGACCATGCGTGCAGACGGGTCTTCCAAATTCGGGGAAAACAACAAGTACGGTTATTTTCCTTCTGTTGCCGCCGGATGGAACATCAGCCAGGAAAATTTCATGAGCAATTCCCCTTTCAGTAACCTCAAACTCAGGGCTAGCTGGGGACGTACGGGAAACCAGGAGATCCCTTCCAAGATCACGCAATCCAGCTACACGGACAGCAGGGCCGATAATGACACTTACCCGCTCAGCGACAACATAAATGGCCTGAGTGACTATCCTTATGGTACTGTTTATACCCGTCTTGCCAATCCGGATATTCAATGGGAAGTTTCTACACAGGCCAATATAGGTCTGGATTTCGGCCTGTTCAATAACCAATTGACGGGTACAGTGGATTACTTCAACAAAGTATCCGAGAACGTATTGCTTGAAGTGGTCCCGTCCGACCCAATACAACCTACCACTACGTTCTGGACCAATATCCCGGATATGGAAATCAAAAATAACGGGGTGGAGATTTCTCTGGATTACCGGAGTAACGGAAGCGAGGGTGATTTTTCCTACAATATTGGCGGTAATGCTGCCTTTACCAAAAACAAAGTGGTCAATTCCCCATACCAGGTACTGACCACAGGGGCAGCCCAGGGAGCCGGGCAAACAGGCGCTACGATCAACGGTTACCTGAACGGGGAGCCTATAGGTACTTTTTATATGAAAGATTTTATGGGCATTAATGCCGAAGGGTTCAGCCAGTTCCGGGATGTAAACGGAGACGGGGAAATACTGGATAACGACCGTGTTGTTGTAGGTAAGGCTTTACCTGATGTCACCTATGCATTCTACCTGAATTTCTTCTACAGGAAATTTGACCTTAACCTCAATTTCAACGGTGCGGCAGGAAACCAGATCTATAACCACACCGCCATGTCTAATTTTACCAAGGGAAACCTTGCTTTGTCCTTTAACACTACAGATAAAGCCATTGAATACGAGGAAGAAGTGGTAAACAATACCAATGAAGTATCTACACGATACCTGGAAAACGGGGACTATCTGCGCCTCAACAATGCTACTTTGGGTTATAACCTGGACCCCAAGCTTTTGGGGATGACAGATTATATAAAGAACATACGCCTCAGTATTACGGGGCAAAACCTGTTTGTGCTGACCGATTACAGCGGATTCGATCCTGAAGTGAATACAGGTGATTCATCGGGAGGAATCCAGACTTTCGGAATCGACAGATATACCTATCCGAAGGCAAGAACATTCCTGTTTGGCTTAAATGTATCCTTTTAATCACTTCTAAAAAGAATGAAAATGAAAAATAAATTTATCATAGCATTACTAGCCATAAGTTCTTTACTGAACTCTAACTGTACTGATCTGGAAGAGCAGGTTTTAGATGAGTCCCTGACGGGCAGCGGACAATCCGAAGCTGTCAGCGGTGCCATTGCCCCTGCTTACGGACTACTTCCGCAAACCTTCCGGCACACCCGGTACTTCGGTTTACAGCTCATCCCCTCGGATGAAGCAATTTTGCCGGCACGTGGCGGAGATCAGTGGTATGATGGCGGAAGATTTCTGGAACTGCATACACATAATATTACCCCCAGCAACGGCCTGGTCGGTGACGCCTGGAACTATATGACCACCAATATTTCCAGAACTGTAATTGCCATTGAAGTATTGACCCCGTTAGCGGAGACAAACACTGAAGCACAGGCGGCCCTCTATGAAATGAAAGCGTTGCGGGCCTATTTAAATATGCTTATGCTGGACAGCTGGGGACTGGCATTTAAGAAAGAATCTTCGGAAGATATGTCTGAGATACTTCGGGGACAAGAGGCCATAGATTATATTGAAAGTGAATTCTTGTCAGTGGCAGATGTAATAAATAAAGACGAGGGACCGGGTAGAATGACCCAGGCAGCAGTTTGGGGCTTTCTGGCCAAATTGCACCTGAATGCGGCAGTTTATCGCGACCCGTATGGCACCCCGAGTTTTTCTACGGAAGATATGGACAAGGTTATCGAATACACAGATAACATTATCAATTCCGGTAATTTCACCCTGTCTCCGGAATACTTTGACCTGTTTAACGATGATAACCATGATAATCAGGAGCTGATCTTTGCACTGGACCAGCGCGGTATATTGAACAACGATCACAGCCGCTGGGCTTACTGGTCGTTATCAGGTTCTTTATTTCCAAGGCCGGAATACCCCAATGCAGATGGTACGGACGGGCCTTCTATTACCCCGGATTTCTACCAGACATGGGTGGATGCTTATGGTAATACGGACCCGGCTGACGCCGATGCCAGGTTCTACCAGAAAAACGTGAATGTTCCTTCGGAATATGAGGACCTCGACGGATTTACCCCACAAAATGACGAAGATCGTTATATATGTGTTGCTGCCGAAGATTTTGAGATTGACAGAGGCATCATGCGAGGTACCCCGTGGGCGCCCAGAAAAGACCCTGACGGTAATTTTTATACCTGTAATGGCGGGTACAGGATTTATGCCGTAGGCGAAAGAAGGGAAGCCAATATGGAATATTATGTAAACCACACCTTAGATGTGGATTTTACGGCCAACAACGGGTATGCCAGCGGTTATCGGGTATCCAAATACCAGTTTAGCCACACTTCTCCCAACGGGAACAATTACAGTAGTGTGGACCTTGTACTATTGCGTTATGCAGAAATTTATCTGATGCGTGCAGAGGCTAAATTAAGAAAAGGGGACAATGCCGGTGCTTTGTCCGATGTCAATTTCGTAAGGACATCCAGAACTGCCCGTGCCCCTATTCCTTCGGCACTCAATTCCATTGACCTGGATATCCTTTATCGCGAACGTGGGTTTGAATTATACTGGGAAATGGCCAGGCGTACGGATATGATACGTTTCGGACATTATGAGGATACCTGGACGGAAAAAACCGATACGGATGTAAGGCACAGGTTGTTCCCTATTCCCCAATCGGCTATAGACGGCTCGTCCAATACCCCGGGGTACCTTGAACAAAACCCCGGATACTAACCGGCAGGATAATATTATAAACTGACTACCCCTTTTTTAACAAGTACGGCAAGAGCATATTTTTCTTGCCGTACGCTTTTTAAATTTTTGCTAAAAACCAGAAATTATGAGATTTTTGTTCAAAACGGTACTAATAACAGTCCTCTTTACTATTGCCATAGGATGTGCCCCGGAAAAAGCCAGGGAAAATGCGGGGGACACTTCGGCCATTGTTCCGGAAGAACCGCTGAGTATAATTTTTATGATCGGGGACGGTATGGGACTATCACAGGTTTCCTCGGCATTCTATTTTAAGGATACCGTATCAAATTTCGAAAGGTTTTCCATTATAGGTCTGAGTAAAACTTCCTCTACCAGTCACCGGATTACCGATTCTGCTGCAGGAGCTACGGCTTTTTCCACAGGAGAGAAAACTTATAAGAAAGCTATCGGCGTATCTAAAGATACTATTGCCCTTCCCACGATTCTCGAAGAGCTGAAAACCGAAGGGTATAATACCGGACTTATAAGCCTTACCTCTATAACTCATGCTACACCGGCGGCTTTTTATGCCCATGTGGAAAACAGGGACATGCATGAAGCCATTGCTATGGATATGATGAAGGAAAATGTAGATTTCTTTGCCGGAGCCGGGTTAAAATATTTTACAAAAAGAGAAGACGGCAGAAATTTATATGCCGAACTCCAGGCTAAGGATTATCACATGGACTCTACAAGTATAGCCACGGTAGACCCTTCCAGGAGAAATGGTTTTCTGCTTGCTTCTGAAGGCCTGCCTTCCAAAGTACAAGGCAGGGGTGATTTTTTACCTGAAGTCACAGGCATAGCTCTCGAATATTTCGAGAATGCGAATAAACCTTTTTTTCTTATGGTAGAAGGTTCTTATATAGACTGGGGCGGACATGCCAAAGACCCTGAAATGATGGTTCAGGAAGTACTTGATTTTGATAAAACTTTAGGTATAGCTCTCGATTATGTAGAAAAGCACCCGAATACCCTTCTTGTGGTTACCGCAGACCATGAAACCGGAGGGGCTGCAATCGGTAAATTTTATGATACTGATCCGAAAACCGGAAAACCGGTAGAAAACCCGCAAAAAGTTGCTGTGTATTTTATCACCGATCAACATACCGGGACCCATGTGCCTGTATTTGCCCGGGGAAAGGGAAAAGAATTATTTTCCGGCATTTACGAAAACAATGAAATTTACCACAAAATGCGGCAAGCCCTAGATATGGAATAACCGGGAGACTATATAGTAACATCACTTGAAAAACCTGCTTAACGACAGGTTTTTCTTTTTTAAGCCATAAGCCCTGCTTTTTTCCGGTACGATCGCGGACTCTGCCCGTTCTGCTTGCGGAAAAATTTATTGAAATGACTTTCGTCCGTAAACCCGAATTCGTCGGCTATTTCATTAATCCGCTTGTCGCTGTACTGCAAACGATGTTCTATGAGTTTTGTTCTGTACTGCGCAATATAATGCCGCATCGTCTGGCCCGTATGCTTTTTGAAATACCTGCCGAGATATGCGTTGGAGAGATTGAAATGCTCACTCAAGAAATCAGCTCTCAGCTTTTCCGGGTAAAAGATATTGGACTGTATAAACTGTAATATGTTGCGGGCTTTATCTTCGGTATGCGCGGCCATCTCCAGTCCCTGGAACTTGGCAATGTTTCTCGCCACAATAAGGATGAGTGTATTTACATATTGCCGTATGAGTTCCCGGTGCGAAATATCGAGGCCGGTATGCTCCCGGATAATGGCATCTACAAGCGGGCGAGCAATCTTTTTATCTTCCAGATTCCTCAGAATACATCCGGGGCGGTGATTGGCATTCTGAAGTATATATTCCAGCTTTTGTACGTTGCCTTCGGGTATTCCGCTATCCTTAATATAGATATTATTGAACCGTAAGAAGAAAAAAGTAGTGGTTGTCCTTATCTCAAAGGAGTGGCAATCTTCCGGGGTAATAAGGAACATGTGCCCTTCGTTATAATTGAAGCGACTGTTGTTGATACACTGCTCCCCGCTGCCCGAAACAATATATACCAATTCGAAAAAACTGTGACTGTGCCCCTCTGCGGGACATTCATCCATTGTTTTGTAAACAATAGAATAGGCCTCATATAGGTTTTCTCTGGTCATCCCCGCAAATATATTACCGATATAAGACAAAAATATACAATTTTATGGCTATATTAATGTATAATTTCATCCGGTGATACTATAAAAGTATATGTGAAATGCCTATAACCGATTTTTCGGTTGTCAACCGATCATTTAAAAACAAATAAATATTAACAGATGAAAGCTATAGCATTAAAAGCCCCGGGAGGAACGGATCAGTTGCTTTACACAGATGTTCCAAAACCGGAGGTACAAAAGGGTGAAGTACTCATAAAGGGCAAAGCCATAAGCATCAATCCCGTGGATGTAAAATCGCGTTCGGGAAAAGGAGTTTACGGCAGGATAAAAGACCAGGACCCGCTTATACTGGGATGGGATATTTCCGGGATCGTTGAAGAGAGTAAAAGTGCCTTGTTCCGAACCGGCGATGAGGTTTTCGGTATGGTTAATTTTCCGGGACATGGTAAGGCTTATGCGGAATATGTGGTTGCACCTGCGGACCAACTGGCACTAAAACCGGCAAACATTTCGCATGGAGAAGCGGCGGCAGCTACGCTGGTGGCCTTAACGGCCTGGCAGGCCCTCGTAACACATGCCAATATACAAAAAGGGCAAAACGTACTTATTCACGCTGCTTCGGGCGGCGTGGGGCATATGGCTGTTCAGATCGCCAAACATGCCGGGGCCATCGTAACAGGGACTTCATCTGCCAAAAACAGGGATTTCGTCCTGGGCCTCGGAGCAGACAGGCATATTGACTATCGGGGTTACGACTGGAAAAACCATCCCCGGGAATTTGATTTTGTACTGGATACCATCGGAGGGGATAATATCGATAAATCCCTGGAGGTTACCAAAGAGGGCGGAACGCTCATCAGCATTCCTTCCGGGCTTAACGAAGCTGTCACGGACAAGGCAAAATCCAAAGGTGTGAAAGGATATTTTATTTTGGTGGAATCTGACGGAAACGATATGAAAAGTATTGCCGACCTGCTGGAAAAAGGGGCTCTGAAACCACATATCCAGGAAACCCTTCCGTTTGACAGTATGGCTGAAGCCCATACGCAGATAGAGAGCGGAAGGACCGTGGGTAAGGTAGTACTCGCCATCTAGAGAACAGTTAGTCATATTTTACCCGTTGTACATCCGGACTATCGTCACCCAAAAGTGTACAAAGGGTAAATTATCTTTATTGCTCCATGGCATCCACGGAAAACAACGCTTTTAACTTTATGTGGTTTTCCATATCAATACATTCGCCGAAAAATTTAAAGTGTTGTACGTCGATGGGCCGTGTGCCGGAGAAAACAAGGTCGTTGCCCGGAGCGAAGTCCCCGGTGTTCATGTAATAATACACGTAGTAAATTCCGTTTTCATTAGACAGGAACACCGATTCGGCAAAGATCCTCTCTTCCCGGATACCCTCCAGTATTTCTTCGCGGTTTTCCGGCCGGTTGAGATATTTCATCCATTCGAAAAAACGGTCCAGTTTTCCTTCTTTCAACGGGAAACGCACGAGGCTTACTTCTGGTTCTTTTTCACTCATGGTCTTGGTAATTTTAGTTGTTCCGGGATTCGGTAAAAAGGGATTTTTATTGCAGGACAAAGGTCACAGTGCTGCTTTCCGGGCTTTGATGATCCAGTACTTCCGTTTGTGTTCGTTTCCGGCATTACTCCGTACCTCCTCTTCAAAAGCGCAGGAGGTAATGACAGTAAAGCCATGAGCGCGAAACAGCCGTTCTGCTTCCGCAATACCATATAGGGTAAAACGTTCGTCTACAAACGGAAGGGCTTCCATAGATATACGATCTACCCAGGCACAGTAAAAACTTCTGCCCGGCGCCAATACGCGGTATACCTCACACAATTGTATTTCCGGATGTTCCCAGAAATAAATGGTATTTACGGTAAAAGCGATGTCAAAAAAAGCATTATCGTATGGTAAGCGTATGCCGTCGGTTTGCCGGAAGAAGGCCATTTCGTCGCGCACATGGCTTATATTGTTTGTATGGGCCCGGTCTACCATCAGGTCCGAAGTATCCACACCGTAATATGTTACCATAGGCTCTTTTTTATAGAGGGTTCCCAGGTGTTTGCCGTTACCGAAACCTATTTCGAGGATACGGTCGCAAGGCAGAATCTCCATGGAATCTATCGTTTTGCGGATCATATTACCGTTGGTGCGGAACATCCGGTCTCCTGCCGCTATCCCCGCTTCGCCACTGGGACAATGTAACTGGGCCGCCAGTTCCTTTAAATCATTTCTTTCTGACATAATAATTTAGATTTATTCTAAATAACTATCTTTGTACAAAGATGATATATTTCCCGGCATTCCATTTACAATTACGGGAGCATTTTTTATAAAAAAGGGAGCATATGAAATTCAGTCTTCGAACATCGGACTTACGGGAACTTATTTATGAAATAAACCTGCCGCCGGACTATCGTGTACCTTCGGGGATCGACGAAAGGGAATTCAGTTTTGACATGGCTTTCGGAAAGGGGCATTACAAGGAATTGTGGTTTGAAGGTATACATATTACCTACGGGGTTTCAGATGTATACCAAAACCTGAAATTCAAAGCTGATTGTGACAGTTCGGTCATTGAAATGCACTTCTCCATTTCCGGATACACAAGTGCCGGGAGCAAGGGCAATCCCTGTGTCTTTACTACCTTCAGGTCCGGGGAGCAGAACCTTTTTTACACACCTTATTTTGATGGTTATTTTTATCACTCGCCGCAAAACCTCCCCGGCAGGATGCTGGAAATACACCTTTCCGAAAAGTTCTTCAAACGGGTGGCCCGGGGACATTCGGAGTTACTAGATCATTTTGTCACAAGTATTGAAAAGCGAAAAACTGTTTTTCTGGACCATCATAACCGTAAGATCACCCCTGAAATGCAGATCGTACTTAACCAGATTATTAACTGTAACAAACAAGGGATGCTGAAACGGTTCTATATCGAGGCCAAGGTACTGGAATTACTCATGTTGCAACTGGAATCCTACCATACAGAAACACCAGGTTTTGAGGCACTTCAACGGGAGGATATCGAAAAACTGCACTATGTTAAGGATCTGCTGGAAGGAAATTTCGAAGCCAGTTTCTCCCTGGCAACACTGGCCCGAAATTCGGGTATGAACGAGTTCAAGCTCAAAAAAGGGTTTAAATCCCTTTTTGGTACTACCGTATTCCGGTACCTGAGGGACATACGTCTCGGTGCGGCACGGGAACAGCTTTTAAGCGGTGAAAAAAGCATACAGGAAATTGCGGATTCTTGCGGGTACCAGACTCCGCAATACTTTACCACGGCCTTTAAAAAGAAATACGGTGTCCCACCCGGAAAATTAAAAACTTAACGGGGTCAGAGCAACCGGCTAATCTTCCCCGGGCGCCCCTTCCCTTCCGCTATCCGTAAAAAATCGTTTTTCCCGGTCCCGGTCAAATTTATCCCGGTTATAACTTCCGGAAGCATTCCGGGCAATGGTAAGGGTCTGCCATGTATCGTCAGCGGTCATTTTGGCTATATAGACAATCTGCCCTATGTGGTACGGTACGTGGGCAAGCTGCCTGTGTATGGCTTCTGTAACCGTATGCCCTTCATTGCGGATATAAACCGTTTTGTCCAGGTCATCCGGCGTTAAACTCCCGATAGCTTTCAGCAAGCATTGCCAGCCTTTCTCCCAGGCCTGCATTAATTCCGGCCTACCGGAAAAAGTATCCGTAAACTCCCCGTCCCGGTCCCGCCATTCTTTTTCTCCGTCCGTTGTCAAAAAATCCGTCCATCGCGATACCATATTCCCTGATAGATGTTTTACGATAACGGCAATAGTATTGGAGGATTCATTGGGCTGATAAAAAAGAGCCCGGTCCGGCACCTGCCGCATCGCTTTCTCTCCAAGAGATTTATAGTATTCAAAAAGTTTTCGTGAACTTTCTAAAAAATTATTTCCGGCCATATCTGATTATTTTTAAAAATGCGTTTTTTTATTTTCCAGGCGGCAAATGTTCATTTACACCTCACCCGGAAACAAAGGGTGTTAATACTGCCTGCCTTACCGGTACATACGGTATCCGTTTTGCCTTATATAAAGATAAGAACTGTCAGGCGTAATTCCCAACGCCTAATGCCGGGGGAGTTTCATTTCGAACAGGGCCAGTTCGGTATTCCGGTAATGGTCTTGCAATTCTGTGGTTTCCGGTATTTTCCTGATACCTACCAAGCAGAAACCGGCTTTCTGATAATACGCTGTAAGGCCTTTGCTTTCCGACCAGGTATCGAGACGTATTGCGGTTACTTTCCGGCTCCTTGCTTCTTCCAGCATCCAGTCTTTTACCAGGCCAAACAAACCATTGCCGCGAAAACGGGAATGTACTGCCATACGGTGGAGGTAAACCGCTTTTTCTCCGGGCGAATCTTCCCATATCACCGGTTCGTTGTACACAATGGAAAAAACAGCAGCTAATCTGCGACCATACATTATCTTATAATGGCAGCCATTGTTTATTTCTTCCCGGACATATTCCGCCGTAAAATCGGGCCAGTGGACTTTTCCCCTGCTCTTCTGCAGGGCGATACCTTCCCGGTACAGTTCCAGAACCGCCGGAATATCCTTTATATTTGTTTTCAATATCCTGAATTTCCTTTTCCGCAAAGCGCGGTTCACCATGTAAACACTCCACAGGATCAACAGGGTGGCCAGCAGTATGTTTCCCGTTACCGTTTCTCCCAGAAAAGCCCAGCCCAGCAGAATGGCTACCAATGGGTTTACATAAGTATGAACGGTTACCTGTTCCAGCGGTAGGTGCTCCACAGCATATACATAGGCCATAAACCCGATGAGCGACCCGAAAACGATGAGATAGGCCATAGCCCATATCACTTCGGATGTGAGCGTTGGCTGTTGCGTCCGGCTCTCCGTAACCAGGCTGACAGCCAGAAGGAAGATCCCGCCGCTTAAAAGCTGTATGGCCGTATTAAAAAAGGGACCGGTTGCCGACCTGTTATTTTTACTGATAATGCTTCCGGAAGCCCAGAAAAGCGTACAGCAAAAAGCAACTGCAAGCCCAGAGGCATAGGACCTGTCCGTCATCTGCGACAGACTGTCCCTGAAAATGAGCAGAACACCGGCAAGCCCGGTAAAGATACCCGCTATGACAGCTTTATTCGGGACCTCCCTTTTACCGGAGGCCAGGTTATACACCACTACATATACGGGTACCAGGGCAAAAAGAATAGCTATCAGCCCGGTAGGAACATATTTTTCTACCCAGCCCAGAAGACCGTTGCCAAGCCCTATCATTAACAGGCCGGGGATTAACTGCGGACGGATATTCTTCCAGGTGAACGAATCCTTTCCCACGCGGAAAACAAGTAAAAAGACGGCAAGCAAAATCCCCGCAACGGTATGGCGTATTCCCATAAAGGCAAACGGGGGGAAATGATCTACTCCTATCTTAATGGCAAAGTAAGTGGTGCCCCATAAAACACATATCAATGTAAGGGCAATGTAGGCTCTGGTTTTCATAGCAGAAGTATTTGTATTTGATCTTCCCAAAATTATCTTCCTTTTTCATGAAAAAACAGATTCAGATTTCTAAATTTACCACATAACAGATTGGAGGTCGAAGATGAAAAACAATTCTTTTATATACCAGGACATTGCCGGTCAACTGGAACAACTCATCCTTTCCGGGGCATTGCGTATCGGTGACCGGCTTCCGTCCGTCCGCCGGCTAAGTACGGAAAAGAACGTAAGCATAAGCAGCATTTACAAGGCTTATATAGAACTGGAAAGCAAAGGATTGATCGAGGCCAAGCCAAAATCAGGCTATTATGTCAGGTTCAGCCCTCAGCAGGTACGAAAGATAACGCATATAAGGCAACAGGCCGCAAAGCGTCCCCAGCAGGTAAAATCCCTGCAGGAAGAAGTATACGCGCCATTGCATGACGATAATATCATAAAACTCTCGATCAACAAACCGGATACTGCCATATTACCGGTAAGCAAGCTCAAAAACTCCATGTTACACGCCATACGGCAAAACCCGGGCAAGCTGGTCAATTATAACGACCTGCAGGGACATACCGGGCTGCGGAGACAGATAGCAAGGGTCTCTTACTCGGCAGGACTATTATTGAACCCGGAAGATATCATTACCACCACGGGATGCCTGGAAGCTATTCACTATGCCCTCCTGGCCGTTACCGCACCGGGAGATGCCGTAGCAGTAGAAAGTCCTACCTATTTTGGTTTGCTGAAGGCTATAGAAACCTACGGCCGGATTCCCGTAGAAGTCTATACGGACCCCATATCAGGGATAGATATTCCCAGCCTGGAAAAGTGTATCGATAACCACGATATAAAGGCCTGCATTGTTATCAGTAGTTTTTCCAATCCTACGGGAGCACATCTTACGGAAGACAAAAGAAGAGGACTCGTATCGCTGGTCACCCGGAAAAACATTGTGCTGATCGAGGATGATATTTACGGGGAACTTTTCTTCGGCCAGCAGCGCTTAAAGGCCTGTAAGGCTTACGACTTGTTTGAAAATGTTATTTTATGCTCTTCTTTCTCCAAATCGGTGGCCCCGGGGTACCGTATCGGGTGGCTGGTAGCGGGAAGATATAAAAGCGAAATTTTCGAATATAAAATGAATCATTCGGTAACGACGGTTTCGGTAACCGAAACAGCCATGGCCCATTTCCTGGAAAACGGCAGGTACGATCTGCACATGCGACAACTCCGGAAAACTCTCCATGTACAATGCCTGCAATATTTACAGGCTATACACGAGTTCTTCCCGGATACCGTAAAAATCTCCGCTCCGGAAGGGGGTTTTGTCATATGGGTTGCCATGCCCGATGGATGTGACAGTGTAAAACTGTACAGGAAGCTCATCGGAAAAGGCATCAGTATCGCACCGGGACAGCTGTTCTCCCGGAAACTGGACCTTCAATCGTACTTCAGGATCAGTTTCGGCTCTCCCTTTACTCCGGACATACAACGGGCCATCGGGGAAATCGGTGCTGAACTCCGCAACATGATGTAAACCATTAACTGATTTCACCAGATTCCTGCAAATAATCGAAAAAATGGTACTATCCGTCCCAAATACAGCAAATACGTATACTTTCTATGCTACACATGTATTTAAAATTATTTATTTTCGCCGCTCATTGTTTAAATCAAAATTCAAATGAAAGAGTTATTAGAAAAAATTCAGTCCGAGATTGAGACATTTAACACTGAAGCTCAGGCGCAAGTTGAAAAAGGAAACAAAGCTGCCGGAACAAGGGCCCGTAAAGCCGCCCTGGAGATCAGCAAGCTTATGAAAGATTTCCGTAAAGTATCTTTGGAAGAATCTAAAAAGTAAATCTTTTTGAAAAGGGACTCCGAAAAATCCAAAAATGAGTTCATGTAAGTCCTTACTTTCAACAGATCAAAAAATGATTCCGGGCCTTGATAGAAGGTTCGGAATTTTTTTTCACACATCCCGATATGACGCCGGATAGAAGACAGATTTTAATTTCATCGGTTTCCGGAACTGTGAATTGCTTTTACTGAACAGACTGATCAGGTTATGAAATTTCCTGTCTTTCCGGGAGAACCACAAGAAGTGCTAAAGCATATCTTTTTTGCACTTTTTCACTTCAGGGAGTTCCTTCAGAGCGCACGCTCATACCAAAAATCCTCAAAGCCCGGACAACTGTCGGGAGGCTTTTAATAAAAGTTGGTTATATTTGTACTACATTAGTACTTACTAACAAGTTTAAGTTTCCACAAATGATTGATAAAAAAAATGAACCCGGCGATACCAGTTTACAGCCATTAGAGAAAATCTCCATGACCGACAGGGTGGAAAGCCGACTGGGCGAATACTTTAAAAGCCAGGGGCTGGTTCCGGGAGACCCTATACCTAAAGAACTTGAAATTGCGGAAGCACTTGGAGTGAGTCGCAATGTGGTCCGGGAGGCCCTAAGCAGGTTCAAGATGCTGGGGATGATCGAAACGAAAAAGAGACGTGGCATGGTTATGACCCAGCCCGACATTTTAAATTCACTCGAACGTGTGCTGGACCCTTATCTTCTTGACAGCCATGCCCGGAAAGAAATTTTTGAGCTGCGGCTGGTCCTGGAAATGGGACTGTCCCATCTTTTGTTTGCCCGGATAAGGAAAGAGCACATTGCAGAACTGGAAGAGATTGTACAAAGAGAGTTAAATGCAAAATCTGTCAAGGAACGCGTGCAGTGCGATATAGATTTTCATGCCACTTTATATAAAATAGCAGGTAATGATATCCTTCGGCGTTTTCAGAAATTATTACTCCCCGTATTTGATTATGAACTTTCTTATGAGCTGAAACTCAAGGACAAGGTGAGCCAGGGAAAAGTGACGCATCAGGGATTGCTCCGGATACTGCAAACAGGAACACCGCAGGAATTCGAATCTGCAATGTACGAACACCTGAAGCCCCATTTCGATACCATTTCGTAGTCCCATTGTTGCACCAAACAATCTGACTTTAACAATAAGCACTGCAAACCGGATTTTCATCCGGTTTTGTCTTAAAAGAAAGTAATTTCCTCTTATCACACAAAACATTATCCTACCTTCTACAACACCCTATTCTTTCGCAATAAGAATTCAGCAATAATTCACCACTTATATTAACTATTTTTTCGTGATTATATAGATATATTTTGTTTTACTCATTTTTTTTATTTTTATTTGTCCTACATAATTACATAACTACTTAATTTAAATTATGAAACCACTACTACACATGAAAATCTGGACGACCGTGGTGTTTGCCCTTTTCTCATTACCGGCGGCAGTTGCCCAAAACCAGCCGGTCTCCGTCAGCGGTAAAGTATCGGATGCGGAAACCGGTTCTCCCCTTCCCGGGGTTTCCGTTTTTGTCAAAGGCACAACTATTGGGATCTCCACTGATTTTGACGGTAATTTTTCTCTGGACGTCCCTTCGGAAGAGTCCGTATTGGTCCTGCAAATCCTCGGATATGTCTCCCGGGAACTGGTGGTCGGCGATCAGCGCAACTTCACCGTAAGCCTGCAAACGGATGTTGATATCCTGGATGAAGTAGTCCTTATCGGGTATGGGAAACAATCCAGATCAACCGTAACCAATTCGCTATCCCAGGTAGACGAGAAAGAATTCCGGAAAGCACCAGGGGCAAACCCTCTCATGCAGTTACAGGGCAAAGTAGCCGGATTGTCCCTCCAGATACAGGACGGGCAGCCCGGATCTAATCCGGAGATACTTATAAGAGGCGGGTCCTCAACTTCTCCGGAAAGTGACTCTCCCTTGTTTATCGTAGACGGTATTATCGGGGGCATGCGTAATATCAGTGACCTGAACCCGGACGATATCGAATCCGTACAGGTACTTAAGGATGCCGCTTCGACCGCTATCTATGGTGCAAGAGCGGCAAACGGTATTATTATCATCCAAACAAAGTCCGGTAATGCAGGAAAAACGAAAATCAACCTGCGCCTTACCAGTGGTTTGGATGCCCAGCAGAAAAAACTTCCCCTGCTGAATGCCCGGGACTATATATATCTGTCCCGGAAGAATACGGATTTGTTTAACACTACCAATCCGGAATTCTTCTTAACCGGGGGACGGTACGGTATGTCTACCGGTAATCCGAGAGATTCCAAGAACACCCTCGAATTCCTGGATGTATATCTTGAACAGTACGGGCAGGAATATGTGGCCGACCTTATTAACAATCAAGGTTGGAGTACCATGGAAGATCCGGTGACCGGGAAAAAACTGATATTCCAGGACAATGATTACCAGGATGCCACATTTCAGACCGGATACAGAAAAGAAATAGATTTCGATATCAGCGGAGGAAACGAGGATATCACTTATTATTTCGGGTTAGGATACCTGGACCAGGAAGGTATCGTACGGGGAACATCATATAAAAATTACAATTTTCTTTACAATGGTACCTTCCGGTTAAGCGATTCCTGGAGCCTGAACGCCAAGGCCAGTTTTCAAATGAGGGATGCCAATGCTCCGAACAATTACGAATGGGTGCTGGGCAGAAGCATACTGATGCCCCCTACATACAGGCAATATTACGAAAACGGGCTGCCGGCACCCGGTGAAGGGATTTCTTCATTCCGCAACAGGCTGCATGAAATCTATTACAAAACAAAATACAATGACGTCAATGTTTACAGGACGACTTTTCAGTTCGGAGGCGTCTGGCAAATCAGTCCCGGGCTGCAATTTGCCCCTACTGCATATTATTTCAGTACCGAGGGTATTGAGAACTATTTTGAAGCTTATAATGAAACCGTGACCAACAGGCCTGCTTCGGCCAGGCATAACCTCGACCGGCATTTACAATTTGATGCTTTACTTACCTATGACAAGGAATTCAAAGGATCGCATTTTCTCAATACCGTGCTGGGAACCAGTTACAACCATGATTACAGTTACCGGATGAGCGGAAGCGGAAGGGAAGCCTTAACCGATCTGATCCCTACCCTGAACGCTACATCCAAAGAAACCCAAAGGGTCTCCACGACCAAGTCATATGATGCCATCCTCAGTTTTTTCGGAAGGGCCAATTATCATTACAACCATCGTTACATGCTATCTTTCAGCGCACGGTTCGACGGGTCATCCCGATTTGCGAAAAACAATAAATGGGGATTTTTTCCGGGAGTTTCCGCAGGATGGAATATCCATAATGAAAAATTCTTCAACCCTCTCAAACCTGTCGTATCCAATTTAAAGCTCCGGGGAAGCTGGGGGAAAACCGGGAACAATAACCTGAGTATTTTCGATTCCAGGGGAAAGTATTCTACGGGTTATATGTATAATGGTAACGTAGGAATATTGAATACTACACTCATCAATGACAACCTGATCTGGGAAGAAACCGCTTCTTTTGATATAGGACTGGATATCGGCCTGTTCGATAACCGGGTAAACATTGTAACGGACTATTATGACAAACTCACCTCGGAAAGATTGTTTGACCAGCCGCTATGGGCATCTACCGGGTTCGGTTCAATTAAAAGCAACTTCGGGACCATCAGGAACAGGGGCTTTGAGGTGGAAGTAAATACTACCCCTGTTCAAAATGACAATTTTTCCTGGAACCTGAGCATGACCTTTGCTTATAACCGCGGGACTGTCGAAGAATTACCTGAAAATAGCGAAGACCTGAACCGGATAGGCGGAAATTTTATCTATAACCCGTCCACCGGAGAGGAGGTTAAAGTCGGAGGCCTGGCCGAGGGAGAACGTTTCGGGGGCCGCTGGGCCTTTCACTACCAAGGCGTTTATCAGACCGACGAGGAAGCCAGTTCGGCTCCGAGGGACCTGAATGCTTCCGGCCGGACAAAAATGGCGGGAGATGCTATTTTCGAGGATCGGAATGATGATGGTATTCTGGACAACCGGGATATGGTATTCATGGGGTATATCCGGCCCGACAAAACAGGAGGTATTGTCAACCAGTTTAATTACAAAGGGTTCAATCTGCGCTTGGTTATGGACTGGGCTATCGGGCATGTCATAGATAATGGCTTTAAGGCCAGGGTTATGGGAAGTGCCCGAAACAACAACAACGCATACAAAGAAGCTCTTACGGAAAGCTGGCAGTACGAAGGACATGACGCCAAATACCCCAAATATTCCGTTCAAAGCGATTATGACTATAACTTCAGAAACCACAACAGGTGGGACTACCAGATAGGGAACAGCAGCGGGGGAAGTAATACCAGTTTGTACTACAGCAAAGGTGACTTTCTGGCTTTCCGGGAAATTTCATTGAGCTACCAGTTTCCAAAGGACATCATGAATAAGCTCAGTTTATCGGGACTGGAACTCTTTATAGGTCTCTATAACCTCGGCTACCTTACCAGCTATGACGGATTAATGCCCGAAATATACTCCGGAAGGGATTACGGAACATATCCCAGACCCCGGCAGGTGAATGTAGGCGCTAAAATTTCTTTCTAACCTTAAAAGCTTTCTATTCATGAAAAAAATAAAATATATATTATTGGCTATGTCTGCTTTGACCCTCGGAAGTTGCCAGTTGACCGAGGTTGACACCATATCCGATATTACCAACGATCAATACTGGAACTCACAAGGAGATGTAGAAAGTTATCTCTTCGGTATCTACAACAAGTTTCGCAGCGTACAGAATACTACCTATTACTCAGAAGACCGGGGCGACACTTTTATACCCGGGCTGGAGGCAGGTTTATCTACCGCATGGAACCAGAACCTCACTCCCCAGAATGCCCCCAACTGGCTGGATTTTTACAATCTCATCCATCATTGCAACCTACTTCTCAAGTATTCGGCTGATATAGAATTTCAAAAGCAGGATGATAAAAACCAGATTTTGGCAGAAACGCATTTTATCAGGGCTTTTACTTATTTCACCCTGCTAAAATCCTGGGGAGATGTCCCCCTAGAACTCGAACCTACCGAGAGTGACTCCAAACCGCAACTTCCCAGAGCATCTAAAAATGAGGTAATGGCGCAGATACTTCTGGATATCGACCTGGCCCTGGAACGCTTTCCCGGTAATGGACTTATCAGCAAAACCAGGGCCTCCAAAGCCGCTACGCATGCACTGAGGGCAGATGCACTGCTCTGGAAAGCTAAAGTGCTGGGCGGGAACAATACCGACCTGGAAGAGGCCATATCCAGTGCCGATGCCGCAAGTGCCGGCCTGAGCCTGGAACCCGACTTTTCTAAAATTTACGATACGGAAAACCGGAATGGTAAAGAAGTCATCTTCACACTGCATTTCGAATTTGATGAAAAAGATGATCATTACAGCGATAACCTTAAACCCAGGGATATTTTTGTCCGCGATGCCGTAAATTTCGATGATATCCCCTATGCAAGAAGCGGGGCGAGGAGCGGTTATGCTCCCTCTCCGAAAATTGAATCCGCCTTTGCTGAAAATCCAGATGATATACGTGCCGATGCTTCTATAATCAAGGCCATAGCGGCAGACAACTCTGTAATAGGGGTCTTCGACAACAAGATGAGGGGAACCATCGTTGCCGAAAACCGCCAGTACGATTCCGATATTATCGTATACAGACTAGCGGAGATGATTTTGTTCAGGGCCGAAGCATTGGCCGCACTGAACAGAACGGGCGAAGCAATTGACGAACTGAACAAAATACGCAACCGGGCACAGATCGGAAACTATAACGGGAGTACGGGTAAAAATGCCGTAGAGCACGAAATTCTCAAAGAACGGTTCAGGGAACTCTATCTCGAACTTAAAAGATGGCCCGATCTTCTTCGGTTTCACCACGCCGGAACCATTGATGTTTATAATGAAGTGCCCAACTTGTCGGGAACCAGTGTCCCGCTCTACTTCCCGATACCGGTCGTTCAGATCGACCGCAATCCCAATTTAAAACAAACCGAAGGTTATGAATAAGCCAAAAACACCGAAAACAATGAAAACCAGACAGCTCATATCTTTATTCTACTGTTATCTGGCAATCCTGTGTTCCCTCTCTGCCTGCGGGCAGGACAGCGCGGACCCGGAAACAGATGATCCGATAGACCAGACGGACGATGACCCTGTTACTCCTCCCGGAGGAGAAGAAGACGGAAAGACCCTTGTCTACGAAGAAGGCACCGATGGTTACCAGGTATTCCGCATCCCGGCTATCGTAAAAACCACAGCAGGCACATTGCTTGCTTTTGCGGAGGCCAGAAAATTGAAAAGTAACGGGGATTCCGGCGACATCGATCTCGTCGTGAAATCTTCATCCGACAATGGAAAAACCTGGAGTGACATGCAAATGATATGGGACGACGGGCTCAATACCTGTGGTAATCCTGTCCCTATCGTTGATACGGAAACAGGCAGAATACATCTCTTAATGACATGGAACCACGGTGATGACGATTGGGGCGAACTCACTTCGGCTACCGGAAAAGATACCCGGAGAGTATACTACAGCTGGTCCGACAACGATGGTCAAAACTGGACTTCACCGGAAGAGATCACATCATCGGTTAAAGATGATACCTGGGACTGGTACGGTACAGGACCAGTTCATGGTATTCAGCTTCAGAAAGGAGAATACAAGGGCAGATTGATTTCTCCGAATTATTTTACCGTGCGCAGAAACGGAAAAGCGGAGAGTTATTCCCATGTGATTTATTCCGATGACCACGGTGTCACGTGGAAATCCGGCAATCCCGCTCCGAAGGCACAATCCGGTGAATGTACTGTCGCCGAAATGGAGAACGGGGAACTCATGCTGAATATCAGGACAAGTGCCGCAAATGCCAGAAGAATTAGCACAAGTGACGATGGCGGACAGACATGGACCGATCCGCAGACCGTATATGCCCTGACCGACCCGCATTGCCAGGGAAGTATGGTTACATCGGACACTACCCCCTACAGGCTGTTTTTTGCTAATGCGGCAAGCACGGAAAGAGTGAACATGACACTGAAAATGAGTGAAGATAACGGAGCGTCATGGCCAAAACAAAAGATCATCCATCCCGGTCCCTCTGCTTATTCCGATCTGGTAATCATATCTGAATCCGAAATAGGGATCCTGTACGAAGGAGGTGAAGGAAGGCCCTATGAAAGTATCGTCTTTGAAACTGTTCCCCTAACCGAACTCAAATAAAGAAGAACATGAAAACACCACCAGCCTTATGGTTATTACTCACAGGCATCTGCATGTTTACGGCATGTAATGATGATGATCAAATGCCCCTGCAGGCCGCTTTCGAAACAACTGGCACAACAATAGCGGCCGGAGACAGTATAGTTTTCACCGACAAATCTTCCGGCGGACCGGCAATGTGGAACTGGACTTTTGAAGGAGGGATACCTTCCGAATCCGTATTGTCAGGTCCGACAATAGTCTATGACCGGCCGGGCACATATACTGTGTCGCTAAAAATCGCTAACAGTAAGGACAGCAACACAACAGAAAAGGAGAATTTCATTACCGTAACCTATGGTAGCCTTGTACCCGATTTTGATGCGGACAAAACAACCATACTCGCATCGCAACAAGTGAAATTCACCGATAAATCGGGGGGAATTGCCGAAACCTGGAAATGGGAATTTAAGAATGAGAATGGCACTACAGTGACTGCAACCGAGCAGCATCCGGTAGTAACATTTATGGAAATGGGAATATACAATGCAAAACTGGTTGTTTCCAATCCGGAGACCTCTGAAGTCCTTATAAAAGAAGACTATATTACGGTTCTGGACCCCAATAGTATTGAGGCAGATTTTACGGCGGACAGTTATGGTACATATTCCGGTGGCCAGGTTGCCTTTGAGGACCGCTCTGCAGGTTTGGCCACTTCATGGTCATGGACTTTTGAAGGAGGTACTCCATCCGTATCTTCGGAACAAAACCCCACAATTACCTACGCTGTACCTGGGAAATATAGAGTTACCCTGACGGCATCCAACGAAAAAAATACGTCAACCCTGGAAAAGGAAGAATATATAATTGTTATTCCAGGAGAAAACCTCGCTGCCTACTATCCTTATGACGGTAATCCCTCCGATGCCGGGCCAAATCATTTAGTTGTGGAAAATACCGGTGGTGTAACTTTTGACGGAGCCGACAGAAAATCCGGGAATGCAGCTGTGTTCGGTGGTTCGGGTGCACTTATTATCCCGGACCATCCGGCATTAAACTTCGGGACATCCGATTTTTCCGTTGCCGTCTGGATCAAAACAACAGATAATTCAAAAATGATGGTATGGCAGGAAAGCGGGGCTAACGGCTCCAGGGACAATCAGACCTGGTTACGCATAGGAGATAATCTGACCGACAGGCTCGCTCGTTTTGCCGTCGAAGATTCCGGGGGAGGTTCCATTCAGAATGCAGGATTAAACGAGATCCCCGGAGGGCTCGCAGATGGCGGGTGGCACCATGTAGTTTGTGTCCGAAAAGGACTTTCTTCCAGCATTTATGTGGACGGTATGCTTGCCGTACAAGGAAATGCCCCTGTTGTCAAGGAAGTATCCAATGAACAAAACTTCAAAATAGGTGCACAAGAAGGAGGTATAGGGGAATATAAAACATTCTTCAAAGGAATGCTTGATGAACTGATAATATACAACAAGGCCCTTACCGATGAAGAAATAACATTTTTATCTCAATTATAACACAAAATCAATAGCCAATGATCGCCAGAATAAGACCTGTTTAAAACGGATCGCGGAAGCCTTTCTGAAAAATGAAGAAAGTCAATACAAATCAATTGTTTTCACAGTGCATTAAGTTTAGTTAACGGATTTTCGGAACGGGGCGGTCCCCGTTCTGATTTTCCAGCACATATCAACTAAAAAAACAGACATAAGCCAATACAATTTCATGAAATATAAAAAGACAAATTTCAATGGGTTAATAGCCGCCGGTTTTAGCCCGTTTCACAAAAACGGTTCCGTTAACACCAAGGTTATATCCCCTTTCGTCAATTACCTGATCGAGAACGGGATCAGGGGATTTTACCTGATGGGAAGTACCGGGGAAGGATTATTGTTGAAAGTATCCGACAGGATTAAGATTACCGAGACCTATATAGAGGCCATAGACGGAAGGGTCCCGGTAATTGTCAATGTAAGCCATAACAGCTATGCCATCAGCAACGAACTGACAAAACACGCCGTAGAGGCCGGGGCCGACGGAGTATCGGCCACCCTGCAGTCTTATTATCCTATTACCAGCCTGGACCAGCTGATCTGCGGTATCGAAAAAATAGCCGGTTGTCAGGATAGCATCCCCTTTATGTATTATCATATCCCCGGAAAGACCGGGCTACACTTTAAAATGCATCTCTTACTGGACAAACTGGGTGACCGTCTGCCTCAGCTGGGCGGAATAAAATTCACCTCACCCGCCCTCAATGACTTTATGTTGTGTAGCCGGTTGTACGGGGACAGGTACCAGATGCTCTTCGGGGTAGATGAGCTATTTCTGCCGGCTTTAGCCATGGGAGCAGATACTTTTATCGGCAGTACGTACAATTTCATGCCTTCGATCTACCAGACAATCATCAGAGACTACCAGAATGGAAATCGACAGGATGCTAATAAAAATTATTTTAGAATAACACAGATTATAGATACCTTTCTGCAATATGACGGCCTGGCCGCCCAAAAAGCCATCATGAAAATGATAGGGCATGATTTCGGAGAAACGAAATCGCCCGTTCTGCCCCTTTCTTCAAAAAATTATGACCAATTATATTCCGAACTTGACCAACTGGGCTTTTTCAACGAATTGAAAACCAACCCCGATAAACAATAATCTATGTTTTTTATTAAGCGATTATTTTTATACGTTTTTTTACTGATGCTGACTTTTTCCCTTTCTCTCGGCGCCCAGCAAAAAAATAGTGATCAGGTTGTGGTGAACTTCCTTCCGGAATTACCAGGTATAGCCAAACCGCAACCCGGGTATGCGGGCATGATGGGTGGTACACACAACAATGTTATTATTGCTGCGGGAGGAGCTAATTTTCCGGATGCACCACCGTGGAAAGGCGGAGAAAAAGTTTGGAGCAAGGATATTTATGTTTTTAAAGATAGTACCTGGAGGTTATCCCCGATACGCTTACCTTCTCCTTTAGCTTATGGGGCATCCGTAAACATACCCAACGGCATCCTTTGTATCGGGGGAAACCACAAAAACGGAATTAGCGACCAGGTCTTTTTATTACAATACGATAATGGTATTAAAATAAAATCCTGTCCTCCCCTTCCCCGACCCTTATGTTATTTGTCCGCAGTACTCGCCGGAGAGTATGTTTATGCCATAGGTGGCAAAGACAACGATCGTGCTTATAATACGGTATACCGATGGAAATACAACACAAACCAGGCCTGGGAACAGATGGACAATTTTCCGGGTTCTCCCAGAAGTCTGCATTGCAGCGTCGTACAGGAAACACAAAACGGCAAACAGATACTGGTGATCGGCGGACGGAATGTTGTTCGCGGAAAACCGACACAATTGTTACAAACTTACCTGAGTTATGATCCGGACAACAATGTATGGAGCCCGGAAAAAAATATATGTGTCAATGGCACATCAAGGACTATTATGGGGGGAACGGCCATGCCCGCAGGAAATATGCACATCTTAATGCTCGGAGGTTCGGACGGAAAATATTTCGCTCTGTTGGAACAACTGGATAAGAGTATTCAGGAACTTCCTCCCTCCTCTCCGAAAAGACAAAAAAACATCCGGCACCGGGACAGTATTCTGGAAAACCACCCCGGTTTCGGCGATCAGATAGTAGCGCTGAATACGATTACGGGAAAATGGTCTGTACGGGATACCCTGCCACAACCTTTGCCCGTAACAACGCTGGGGTTTTCTAAGGAAGACCATTTTTATATTGTCTCCGGGGAAGCATCTCCGGGAATCCGGACTCCGGAGGTAATACGATTGAGCCTCTCACGCAAACCGGTGTCATTCGGGCTGGCAAATTATATTATTATTGCGCTCTATCTTCTTGTTATGGCCGGTATAGGAATTTATTTTTCACGAAAACAACATTCCACCTCCGATTATTTCAAGGGAGGCGGACGCATCCCCTGGTGGGCAGCGGGGATCAGTGTATTCGGCACCTTGCTCAGTGCATTGACTTTCATGGCTATCCCTGCAAAAACCTTTCTGACGGACTGGTCGTATTTCCTGATCAATATCATGATGATCTGCATGGCTCCTTTCATCGCCAGATGGTTTATCCCCTATTTCAATAAACTCAACATCACCACAGCCTACGAATTCCTGGAGAACCGTTTCAATTATACGGCCAGGGCTATCGGCAGCCTGTCCTTTTTATTATTCCAGCTGGGGCGTATCGGGATTATTTTGCTGTTGCCCTCGCTCGCTATTTCCATTGTTACCGGAATTCCTGTAGAAACAAGTGTAATTATTATGGGGGTCATATGCATTTTTTATACTGCATATGGCGGAATAGAAGCCGTAATCTGGACGGATGTACTGCAGGTAGTTATTTTGCTGGGCGGTGCATTTTTATCCATCGCCTGGATATTTCTACATACGGACCTTGGCCCACAGGAAATGTTTTCCCTGGCGGAGAACAGGGAAAAACTCCGGTTAACTTCCTGGGACTTGAGCTTGAGCAAGCCAACGTTCTGGGTGGTGGTATTGGGAGGCTTGGGATCTGCACTAATTACACAAGGAACAGACCAGACTGTGGTTCAGCGTTACCTTACCAGTGCTACCGTAAAAGATGCCAAACGCACCTTGTATACCAATGCCGTTATGACCTTGCCCGCTACTGTTATCTTTTTCAGTATCGGGACACTGCTCTATGTTTTTTACTCCCTGAAACCCGAAAAATTACCTCTGGAACTGTCTAACGGCGATTCTATATTTCCCTGGTATATCGTCCATGAACTCCCTGCAGGGGTTTCAGGTTTGCTGATAGCCGCCGTTTTTTCGGCCGCCATGTCCAGTATCAGCAGTAGTTTAAATTCGACTGCAACCGTGTTGTGCAATGACTTTTACAAACGTTTTGCCCCGGGCACTGCCGATAGAAAGCTTTTAAAGATAGCCCGTGCGGGGACTGTTATCATCGGAACTTCAGGCCTTCTACTGGCCCTCTGGATGGCTAATGCCAATATAAAATCACTCTGGGACCAGTTCTTTAAATTCATCGGGTTCCTTACGGGCGGACTGGGTGGTATGTTCCTCCTGGGGATTTTGACCAGAAAAGCCAATGCTACCGGTACACTTGCCGGAGTATTACTCAGCGTCATCACTACCTGGTTTATAAGCCTGCATACCAATATCCACTTTCTGATGTTCTCCTTTATCGGAGTAGTTACCTGTTGTATATCCGGATATTTATTCAGTTTGGTATTGGGGAAATCCCCGGAAGGAAAACCGAAAATTTAATACGTAATCATATGGTATACAAAATATCTCTTGCTTTAACACTTCTGAGTATATGCCTGTTATCGTGCAATGATAAAAGAGGCAAAATTGATGATAAACCCAATGTTTTGTTTATTGCCATTGATGATATGAATGGCAATATCAATCTCCTGGATACTACCTATCACATCCGTACACCCAATCTGGAAAGGATAGCCGAACGGGGTATTCTTTTCACGAACGCTTTTTGTAATTCCCCGGCATGCAACCCTTCGAGAGCTTCCATATTAAGCGGGCTCTATCCTTCCTCTACGGGAATATACGGTAACCAGACCGACTGGAGGGCAGCCATTCCCCATGCTATTACCCTTCCCGAATATTTTAAACAAAACGGGTACCGGGTTATCGGGGCCGGAAAAATTTATCATCATCAAATGAACCATGCCTTCCATGATGATGACGCTTTTGATGAATTTTTAAAACTTCCTCCCTACCCGGACGAGCCTCCACCGGAAAAACTAAATGGGCTGCCGGTATGGATAGGCGGGGACAGAGATGGTACCCCCACGAGCATTCCCTTTGACTGGGGTGCTAGGGTCTATGATAAGGACCATCAACACCCGGATATACGGTCCGTGGACTGGTTAATTAAAAAACTGGACTCCGTTGAACCTCCTTTTTTTATGGGTGCGGGTATTTTCAGGCCACATATGCCCACCTATGTCCCGCAGGAATATTTTGATATGTATCCCATAGATAGCCTGGTCCTTCCCAAGCTTCGTAAAGATGATCTCGAAGACCTTCCGAAAGGGGCCCTGGAAATTCTGGAAAAAGGCAAACCTTTTATCTACAACACGATCAGAAGGGGAAGTCCCGACGGAAAAAACAAATACAAGGAAGCATTACAGGCTTACTACGCATCCTGTACTTTTGCCGATGCCCAGATAGGCAGATTGCTCAATGCCCTGAATAAGAGTAAACACGCAGAAAACACGATCGTTGTGATCTGGTCCGATCACGGGTATCATCTCGGGGAAAAACAACATTGGGAAAAATTTGTTCTATGGGATAAGGCCGCCCGTATTCCGATGATTATCGCCGGGCCGGGTATAAGAAAAGGTGGCCGGGTAAGCATTCCCGTGAGTCTAATTGATATCTACCCTACCCTTAATGAACTTTCGGGACTGCCTGAAAAGAATGACCTGGAAGGTAACAGTCTCGTAAAACTTATGAACGGAGAAAAAACGGACCATCCCCCTGTTCGTCTCACATACGGTTATAAAAACCATGCTGTAAGAAGTCAACAATGGAAATACATCCGGTATCACGACGGAACCGAAGAATTATATAACATTAAAGAGGACCCGCACGAGTGGGAAAACCTGGCGGAAATCTCTTCATACGATAGGATTAAGGACAGCCTCACACACTATCTGCCAACCCGTAATAAATTGCCCGTACCGGATATTGTTATACCATAATATAAACCCGGCAGGTAACTTTCAGTCATCAAACAAAAACATAGAAAATGAAATACAGACTCTTACATTTGTTACTTTTATACCTGGCCTTCTCCTCCTGTAAAGCAGTAAAAGAGGATATAAAGGTCCTGCAACACCGGTTTACGTACCCGATCCTGAAGTCCAAACCATACAATCACGTGCTATTGCTGGAAATTCAAGACCGGGATTCCCTGACACCGACCCATCTGTCCGGCATAAGCATAGACCTTTCCGGAGAAACAATCCCGGACGATATCGAAAGTATAACCGTATATGCCGTAGAAGGAAGAGATAAATTCATTACCCCGGACAGCCCGGTTTTCGCTACCTCCGGGAAAATCGCCTCGGTGGTGAACCTCAAAGGTAATATGTTGCTGAAAAAGGGCGAAAATTTCTTTTGGGTTTCTGTAAAACTGAAAAATAAAGCGGATATTTCCCATACAATGACCATAACATGCAACATGGTGAAAACAGACTCTGCAGAAATAAGACCGCAGCCTGTCCCTTCCGGGGAAACAAAAAAATTAAACCTGGGAGTAGCAGTAAGAAAGCACGGAGATAACGGGGTACACACATACCGTATTCCATCGCTCATAACAACTAATACCGGCACCTTAATTGCAGGGTATGATATGAGATATGAAAATTCAAGGGATCTGCAGGGAAATATCGATATAGGGATCAGCCGAAGTACGGACGGGGGAAATACCTGGGGAGATCACAGGGTGGTCCTTGATCGTGATACATGGGGAGGGCTCCCGGAAAAATTTAATGGTGTAAGTGATGCCTCCCTGCTGGTAGATAAAAATACAGGGCAAATTTTTGTGGCCGGGCTGTGGATGCACGGAGTACTTAACAAGAACGGGGCGTGGATAACCGGGCTTACGGAAACCAGCGATTCCTGGAATCATCAATGGAAGAATAAGGGATCTCAGCCCGGGTTCGGGGTAAAGGAAACTTCACAGTTCCTCCTCTCCTCCAGTACGGACGACGGGCTCACCTGGAAAGCCCCTGTAAACCTTACCCAGATGTGTAAAAAAGAAGATTGGTGGCTATGGGCACCCGCTCCCGGGAACGGTATTACTATGCACGATGGCACCCTGGTATTTCCCACCCAGGGGCGCGATGCCAACGGGCTTCCGTTCTCCAATATTACCTACAGTACAGATGGCGGTAAGCACTGGCAAACCAGCAATCCTGCAAACCATAATACTACGGAATGTGCTGTAGTTCAACTCAGCGACGGTACATTAATGCTTAATATGAGGGACAACAGAAACAGAAAAGAAAAGGGGAAAGCCAACGGGAGGGCCGTTGCCATAACACAAGATATGGGGACTACCTGGACCACGCACTCTTCTTCACATGGGGCACTGATCGAACCCGTATGTATGGGCTCCCTGTACAAACATGAATACATGGACAAAGGAGAAAAAAAATCAATTCTGTTCTTTTCCAATCCCAATTCCAGGGAGAAACGAAATAATATGACAATCAAAGCAAGCCTGGACAATGGTAAAACATGGCCGGAAAAGTACTGGATATTACTGGATGAAGGTTCGGGAAGAGGATATTCCTCCCTTGCTTCCGTGGATAAAAATACGATTGGCATCCTGTATGAAGGGAGCCAGGCGGATATGACCTTTCAAACCGTTGATATCACCTCTATTATGAACGATGTCAAATGACCGGATGACAAACCCTAAAATTCCCTGATGAAAATACGATAAAACCTGTATGCAGACCGAAAATGGCAAAGATGTTAAAAATGTAGTTATGGCATAAATCACCTTTTATAGTAAAAATCACACCTTCTAAGAAGGTGGCTTTGGCTAGCCCCCATAGGGGACCTCTAT